>JAXJUL010000039.1:0-35094 GCA_036309085.1 Schaedlerella sp. | reverse complement strand
GCTTCCATAAATGAAAAACCCATTCCAGACCGGTCCTGATCTGGCTTTGTCGTAAACATTGGCATCATTGCAGCCTCTACATTTGCAATTCCACATCCTTCATCTTTTATGATTACGCAAAATGTTCTGTCCATAATCTGACATTTTACAGAAATTTTCTGAATCTTATTGTCATATCCATGTATGATTGAATTTGTCACCGCTTCTGAAACGGCAGTCTTTACATCTGAAACTTCTTCCACTGTCGGATTTAACTGGGTCAAAAATGCCGCCACAGCAACTCTTGCAAATCTTTCATTTGCAGAACAACTGTCAAAAATCACTTCCATTTCATTCGTGTTTCTCATCTTTCTTCCTCCTCATAAATCTTCATAATTTTTGTGACACCTGACATTGTCAGGATCTTCTTTATTCTTTTATTCGTATGTACTGCCCACACTTCTCCTCCGATCAACTGAATCATGCGGTATCTTCCCATAATCGCACCGATTCCAGAACTGTCCATAAACTCTGTTTCTGAAAAATCAAATATGACATACTTTATATGATGATCTCCGATTACACTGTCTGCTGTTTTACGAATTTCTTCTGCTTGATGATGATCCACCTCCTGCGGAAGAAAGATCGTAAGACAATTTTCCTCTATCAGATATTTCATACAACGCCTCCCTGTTTCCATAAATCAAAAAGAAAAAGACGTGCAGCTTAGCACGTCTCTCTTTTGTAAAATCAAATCTCTTTTATTCTGTTGTATCTTCTCCGCTCTCTCCAGCCATTTCTTTCAGATAGTCATTCGCCTTTTCTTCCATCTCTGTATCTGGGAATAATTCTTTTACCTTCGCCAGAGATGCTGTCGCCTTTTCTGTTTCACCAGACAGCATATAAGAAACCCCAAGATTTAAAAGCGCATTTCCATTTTCATAGGATTCATCATACCAGACTACTACCTCTAATGCAGAGATTGCAGCTGAATAATTGCCTACTTCTACGTATTCCAGCGCAGACTGATATAAAAGTTCGCTTCCTTCTTCTGCGACTTCCACCATCATACTGTCATAAATCACCTGACCGCCGGATCCAAGTGAGTCTCTGCTTACATTGTATAATAATGATAAAATATCATCTGCTCCATAACCATATACAAATTCGTCTGCTGTGTAGCTGGAATATGCATCCAACAATGCTTCATAACTGTCCATCGTACTGGACACTGTCTGCACATCTTCACCCTGGCTTGCATCACGATACTTGTCCAAAGTTCTTTGCAGAGCACTAATCTGTGCTTCCTGCATATTGATCTTTTCGCTATATTCCAGAACCTCTTTATTATGCCTAGCTATGATTCTTGCCTCAGATGCCGGTGCAAACAAGAACCCGACAAGAGCCGCTCCTGCCAATAATCCTATGATAATACAAAGAGCCACAGAACGTCCTGCCATCTCTCTCACCGCACTATGTACCGGCTGGATGATCGTTTCATTGCCAAGATTATATTCTACTGAAGCTCTCTTTTTCTTTTTCGGTTCTTTCTCCTTTTTCTCCTGCTTTGCATCCTCTTGATTCAATGCATGAATATAGCAAAGCGTGATTTCATTTGTAGTATCAAGCTTCTTTGCCTTTCTCAAAAGCTGTTTCGCTTTTACCTGCTGTCCTGTGTGAATATACAGCAGAGCCAGAAGCTGATATGCTTTTAAAAATGTCGGATGCTCTGCGATCGCTCTTTTCAGCTGAATGATTGCAAGATCTTCTGACTGTTGTTCACAGTATGCCAGACTCTGGTTGTATTTTTTCACAGCTTGATTGATTGTCTCCAGATTCTGTGGAGTCTCCTGAATCTTCTGAAGATAACGATTGGCCGGGTTATCCTTAGGTTTCAGATTCTTGCTGATGATCCATTCTACCAGCGCTTCTGCAACTTCACCCCTTCCATAATACATCAGTCCTAGAAGATTTCTCGCCTGAATATTCTCCTTATCGAACTGAAGACTCTTTCGAAGTGATACAATCGCACCTGAGATATCCTTCATCTGTGCTTTTTTAAGTCCATCATTATACCAGTAACCTGACTGAATGTGGATTTTCTTCGTGTAATCCATTTATACTCTCCATTATTTTGTCGTATTTAATTTGCCTGCTCCATTACCTGCTTCAGGAAATCTGTCACATCAGACATATCTTCCTTGTATATGGCTTCTTCTATATCTTCCAACTCAAGGCTTGGTTTGAATTTTTTTAATTCTTCTTCAAAATCCAGCATGAATCTTCCTCCTTATACCCTCATCTCTTTTATCATTCCGGCCAGATACAGTGAACCCAGACAGTAAACTGTCCGTTCTCCCTTTACAGACAGCACATACTCCCAGGCTTTTTGAAAATCTTCTTTCACTATAATCTGACTCTCTGTATATTTCCCAAATAAATCCGCAAGCTTCTTTGCCTCTGCAGCACGACTGTTGAAAAGCTTCGTGACCACATAACAATCTGCCTTTGTATTCTCACATAGACACGCAATCATCTCTTCATAATTCTTTTCCCGTACTGCTGAGAACAGAATAACCATGCCATCTTTGCTCTCCGGGATACTTTGAACAAATCTTCTGACAGCGTCCGGATTATGTGCCCCATCTATGTATACACCAGGCAGCACTTCTTCCATCCTTCCAGGCCAGACCACATCCTCCAATGCATCCCTCCATAATTCGGGATGTCCCTCTTCCGCAAATAAGATCCGCATCGCTTCCAATGCCAGCATCGCGTTCTCCGGCTGATAACATCCAATATTATGAAGTTTCCAGATAACACTTTTATAATACGCATTCACACAAAAAAAGGCAATATCTTTCTGTGAGGTTTCAAGAATTTTGAACGCAGATTTCCCCACTTTATTACAGAAAATATTCTTCTTCCGTGCACATTCTTCAATAACTTTGTCGCTTTCCGGCGAACTTTCAACAAACACAAGCGGGACTTCTGTTTTCAGAATCCCCGCCTTTTCTGCCGCAATCTTCTCTACCGTATCCCCCAGAATCTCCATGTGATCCAATCCAATCGATGTGATGACTGTGCAGACTGGTTTCTTTACAGAATTTGTCGCATCCAGCCTTCCTCCAAGTCCGGTTTCCAAAACTGCATACTCTACCTTCTCTTTTGCAAATACACATACTGCCATTCCAAATAAAAACTCAAAAAATGTTGGTCCCGGCAATCCATTTTTCTTCATCTGTTCTGACGCACAAAGTACTTCTTCAAACGCCTTCAGAAAATTTTCATCGGAAATCATTTCTCCATTCACCACGATTCTCTCATTGAGTTTCACAAGATGAGGCGAGGTAAAAAGTCCTGTCTTCTTCCCTTCTGAAAGAAGCATTGCACTCAAATACGCACATACAGAACCCTTTCCATTTGTACCTGCCACATGAATGACTTTCATCTCTTCCTGTGGATTACCCAGATACTCAAGAAAAAGTTCTGTATGAATCTGCTCATGACCTTTTATAAACTTTGGAATGCTCTGTATATATTCTGATGCTTCCTGATAAGTCATTTATTACTCCTCTATAAAATCCTTATTCTTTTGTTTTCAGAAACGCATCCCGGCCAACTACTTCCTCTGGCTGCTGCACTTCGAGTTCTATCAGCTTTCCGTCCTGATATTCATGGGATTTTGATTTTCTAAAAATCGTACTGCTGGAACCAACCTGTGCAACAAAGACAATATCTCCATTTTCCAGTTCAGAATCCTTCAAATCGATTCTTGTATTATTTAAAAATGAAGTTGGCTGTTTCTCATCGTTAATATAGACCTTACTCTGCTTTGTGAAGTTCTCTCCATAAATGCTGTAACTTCCATTCAGCTGCTCTACAAAATCAGAAACAATCGTATCATTTACACCCATCTTCATATGACCTTCTGTAATCGGAACACCATTGGTTTCATATGCATACTGTTCACCATACATGATATCATACTGCAGAAGTTCCAGGTCGGCGAGATAATTTTTGCTGTCCATTCTCTGCTGATGATAATTGAAAATTGTTCCTGCATGAATATCCAGTCGGTCAAGAACTTCTGCTACAATCTGATATGCAGCATAATTCCCATCTTTTTCTTCCAGACCGATATTATCCCAGATCACATAGTTTGTATTGTAAAGATACTTACTCTTCATATCTTCTGCCTTAAGATTCATAGTAGGCAGATGATCTCCATAAAATACGATAACTGTCGGTTCTCCTCGTTTTTCCATCTCAGCCACGAGATCTCCAGCAAACTTATCCATTTCGTATACCTGGTTTACATAATATTCCCAGGCATTACGTTCTCCTTCATCTTCCACACCGCTGACAATAATCTTTGGATTTTCGATTACTTTCTCTGTAGGATATTCTCCATGCCCCTGCACACTGATAGTCAGTACAAAATCCTGACCCTCTGTTGTATTCAGAGAATCAATGATATTCGGAATCAGAATATCATCGGTTGCCCATCCATTTGGTGTTGTCTGAAGGATATTCATAAACTCTTTACTTGTATAGTGGTCAAATCCCATATTATTGTACACCAGTGCACGACTGTAGAAATTACCACCATTATTGTGAAGTGCTTCCGCTCCATATCCCAGTGCCTGAAGTGCACTTGCCGCACTTTCCACTGTCTTTTTCTTTGCATAAGTCTTATATGGATACTCTCCTGGTCCAAAGAAACGCATACTCATTCCAGTCACGACTTCATACTCTGTATTCGCAGTTCCGGCACCTACCGATGGAACTTTAAAATAACCATTCGAATATTCGTCAAACCATTTTCTTATATTTGGAATAGGATCTTCTGAAAACTGAAGCCACTCAATCTCTGTAGGGTCAACGAAAGTTTCAAGCTGTACAAATATAATATTCGGAAGTTCTTCTTCGCTTCTTCCTGTCTCACTTACATTAAGTGCACCATTATTCGTAATTTCATTCAAATTCTCTTCGTTATAACCTGCCGGCTCCGAAATACCTGTATTGAACAGACTCGCCTGGAAACAGTATGGAAATCCATAATCTTCATAGGCAAAAGCAATATTTCCAAAATAATTAGAAACAACTCTGTGCTCAATTGCGAGATCCGTAAGTCCAATCCATGAGAAAACTGTTGCCACAATTGCTCCCAACGCAACTAATCGGTGCATCTTTCCCTGATACTGTCCGCCTCGTCTCCACATGGAAATAATCCATACAACAACCGCTGCCACAAGAATTCCCAACAAAATCAACTCTACTGTACTAAAATAATTCTTTGTAAGTGTGATCGCATCTGACAACACCTTCAAGTCCTGTGCATTAAAAGGTGTTACTCGCTTCAAAAGAAGATATCCATTGGCAATACCAAGAACAAGCCAGAATACACTGATCAGGATACGGGCAAACACCCTCCTTCGTACGAGGTAAACAATGAAAAATGTCACCCATATCAAAAATGCATTGAACAAAAATACTTTCGGTGTTCCTGTCATATAATCCCACGCCTCCGTAATGGAATGGCGTGAGATAATTTCTATTACAAAATTCAAGACACAAGCCAGAAGATAATGTAAAATCAATGATAAATGATTCATCCATTTATAGACTGGCTGCATCTTTTTTGCAAACATGCTGTTTCTTCTCTCTTTGAGAATACGCTCACGACGCTCTTTTCGTTTTCTTCGGTACTCTATAATATCCTCTTTTTTCAGATGTTTCATTTTCTGAACAAAATTCTTCATATCTTTTCCCTTATTTAATTAAACCTGCCATACGCTCCTGCACCTGTGCCAGCATCTGAGTATATTTCTCCAGTTTATCCTTTTCTTCCTGAACTTTCTTCTCTGGTGCTTTGCTCAGGAATCTTTCATTAGAAAGCATTCCCTTCGCTCTGGCAATCTCTTTTACCAGTTTCTCTTCTTCTTTTTTCAGACGTTCTTTTTCCTGCTCAATATCAACAAGTTCTTCCATTGGAAGGTAAACTGTTGCTCCTGGTACTACGATAGATACTGCATCATCTGCAACATCTTTCTTTTCATAGTGGAGAATAATATCTGTTGCAAGCATCAGTGGTTTTACAGAATCCTTGAACATCTCAAGACCTGTAAGTAAGTTGCGGTTTCCACTGATAATATATACTTTTGTACGTTTATTATTCGGAACATTCATTTCTGCACGCATATTACGGATACCACGTGTGATATCTTTTACGTGATCCATAAGTTCTGTTGCAAGTGGGAATTCCCATTCTTCTTTATATACTGGCCATGAAGAAATCATCAGTGCTTCATCTTCTGGTACAAGTGCACCATAAATCTCCTCTGTGATAAATGGCATAAATGGATGCAGGAGTTTTAATGCCTGTCCAAGAACAGTCTTAAGTACCCACAGCACACACTGTGCTGACTGTGAATCTTCAGCTGCATGGTAAATACGATATTTTGCAAGCTCTACATACCAATCACAGAATTCATCCCAGATGAAATCATATACTTTCTGTACAGCGATACCGAGTTCAAATTTATCCATGTTTTCTGTAACTTCTTTTGTAAGGCTGTTTACCTTTGACAGAATCCATCTGTCGGCTGGCTTGAGCAGGAAGTCTTCTGGTTCTTCCACAACATTTTTATCCATATTCATCATAATGAAACGGGATGCATTCCATACCTTGTTTGCAAAGTTACGGCTTGCTTCTACTCTTTCATTATAGAAACGCATATCGTTACCAGGCGCATTACCTGTAACCAGAGTCAGACGAAGAGCATCTGCACCATACTGGTCAATGATCTCCAGTGGGTCAATACCATTTCCAAGAGACTTACTCATCTTACGACCAAGAGAGTCGCGAACAAGTCCGTGGATCAATACTGTATTGAATGGTGATTTACCTGTATGTGCAAATCCTGAGAATACCATACGGATTACCCAGAAGAAGATGATGTCATATCCTGTTACAAGAACATTTGTTGGATAAAAATAATCCAATTCTTCTGTCTTTTCCGGCCAGCCAAGTGTTGAGAATGGCCAGAGTGCTGAACTGAACCATGTATCCAATGTATCTTCATCCTGTGTGAAATGTGTTCCCCCACAGTGTGGGCAAACTTCTGGAACTTCTCTTGCTACTACAAACTCTCCGCATTTATCACAGTAATATGCCGGAATTCTGTGTCCCCACCAGATCTGACGTGAGATACACCAATCTTTAATATTTTCCAGCCAGTGAAGGTAAGTCTTGCCATAACTTTCTGGAACGAATTTCAATTCGCCGGTTTTAAGTGCTTCGATCGCTGGTTTTGCAAGTTCTTCCATGCGTACGAACCACTGCTGTTTGATCAATGGTTCAACAGTTGTATGACAACGGTCATGTGTACCTACGTTATGTGAATGATCTTCAATCTTTACAAGGTATCCTTCTTTTTCAAGATCTTCTACGATTGCTTTTCTTGCATCATAACGGCTCATTCCTGAATATCTGCCATATCCTTCTACGATTGTTGCATCATCGTTCATAACGTTGATCTCTGGAAGGTTGTTTCTCTTACCAACTTCAAAGTCATTAGGGTCATGTGCTGGTGTAATCTTAACAGCACCTGTTCCGAACTCTTTGTCTACATAATAATCAGCTACGATTGGGATTTCTCTGCCAACCAGTGGAAGAAGTGCTTTCTTGCCAACGATATCTTTGTATCTTTCATCATCTGGGTGAACAGCGATAGCTGTATCACCAAGCATTGTCTCCGGACGAGTTGTGGCAACTTCGAGGAATCTGTCTGTTCCGATTACCGGATACTTAATATGCCAGAAATGTCCTGCCTGTTCTTCATGTTCTACTTCAGCATCTGAAAGAGAAGTTTTACATACTGGACACCAGTTGATGATTCTAGATCCTTTATAAATATATCCTTCTTCGTAAAGTTTAATAAATACATCTTCTACTGCCTTGGAACATCCTTCATCCATTGTGAATCTTTCTCTGTCCCAGTCACAAGATGTACCAATCTTTTTCAGCTGTGATGTGATTGTTCCGCCATATTCTTCTTTCCATTCCCATGTTCTCTTCAGGAAACCTTCACGACCAAGTTCTTTTTTATCGATTCCTTCTGCTTTCAGAGCTTCTGTAACCTTAACTTCTGTTGAGATTGCAGCATGGTCTGTTCCTGGAATCCAGAGAGCATTATATCCCTGCATTCTCTTGTAGCGGATCAGAATATCCTGTAATGTGTTGTCAAGCGCATGTCCCATATGCAGCTTTCCTGTAATATTCGGTGGTGGCATTACAATTGTAAATGGTTCTTTGCTTCTGTCCACCTCAGCGTGAAAATACTTCTTCTCACACCACTTGTCATACAACTTCTGTTCAATCTCTTTCGGATTGTATGTCTTTGCTAATTCTTTGCTCATAATATCCTCCTTATGATTACCTCATAATTCATTACTTTCCACTTCCTTGGTGATACATGGTTTCACTCACTTTCTTCCATCAGACATTCTCAAAATAAAAAAACCCCTTACATCTCTGTAAAGGGCGAACTTCTTCCGCGGTACCACCTTAATTCTATCTCTCGGTTCTATAACGTAAACCACTCCGTGATTCCCTACTTAATAATAATTGACATGTTCCGCTGTACTGTTATCATCACTCTCGTCCCGCAAACTTCTTTCAGGAATCCGATTCAGAAGCTACCTTCCACAATCTTTGTTCTGAAACTGTCTTCCAGCCTGTGGACAGTTCTCTCTGGCAGGGAATATTGTGTACTCCTCTTCATCACAATCTTTAAATCTTATCTACTTACATTATGTGAATTCACATAGTAATTCACGTTTTCTATCATATCTTTCAAAGTCATTTTTGTCAAGCAGTTCACAGAACTTTAAAGATTCTTAAGAACTGCCGCATCACTTCATATTCTATATTCCCTTTAGTTCTTCTATCATTTTCACGATGTCATATCCATAATTGTCTGCTGTCGCCCATCCGGTTCCTAAGGGGTTTTCCTTTTGTCCCAGCCATTCCACATAAGGTGCGCATCCTTTGGTTACATACTCATAGCGCTGATCCACACACTCCTGTAGAAGCCGCTCTTCTGACGCATAAGCCTTCAAATGCTGAATCTGTGCCCTCACACCTGTTCTGACATCAGGAAATGAATTTCCCGGAACTCCGCCTCCCGTCGTTCCGATTCCCGCAAAATTGTACTGCTTAATCGATGCATCTCCGCCAAACTGAAGCCAGCCGGTCTCCTTCATGGTCTGTGCAAATGCAACCTCTGCACGCACACCTTCAGCCTGTGCTTCCTCTATATAAATCTGACAAAAATCTTCAATCGATTCAGCGCCACCCTTTTCAAGAATTTCTGCAGGATAGCCATTGTTATATTTTTCATACCACGCCACCATCTGCTCTTTTGTCACAGAAGTTTTCCCCATAATCGGATACTGCCCCGCCGCGATAACTTCTTCTGCTTCTTCCTGAACTTCTGACACACTATTCTCCTCTGTTTCCTCTTCTTTCATACATTTCTCTTCATTTTCTAAGACAGCCTGTTCTGAAACCTTCGCCTGAAGTATCTTCCGTTCAATTTCATCTACAGACAATCCTAAAAATAATACAAGCAGAACAGCCATACCAATCTCTGTATAGATCTGTATTTTCTTATTCTTCATACGTCTTCTCCCTGTTCATTGTCCTCTTCCAAACTATGACGCTTTGCACGTAAAAATACCTGATATAAAACATATCAGGTATTATCGATTATTTCTATTTAAAAGATACCAAGTATTTTATCCTTAAAAGAATCTCTGAGGGTCTCATAATCTGCGTATTCAATCTTAGTCAGTGTAAACGTACTATTCCACACTTCACACAGCTTATCAGTAAGCATCTTTCCACCTGACACTTGACCAAGAATCGTTGGAAATACGTAATAAATCATAAACATATTCAGATCCATCTGCACAAGAGACTTGATCTTACCTCTTCTGCCCGCATATGCTTTCTGCACAGCTTTCGTAAAAGTTACTGCAATCTCCTCTGCCATTTCTTTCCTGTCTTCTGACTGTGTCATAAGATCAGACATTTCCTCAAAATAAGCTCCATGCTTTTCAATAAAAGCCTCTGTGTTTTTTTCATAGATCCATTTTTTCAGACCTTTTAACATCTTTTCTTTATCCTGAAAGATGACTTCTATTCCCTGAATCATGTTTCTCCTCATACTTTCTTTTCAATTTATAAACACCCCGGTCAATTATTCACCGAAATGCTTTTCTACAAGATAACAGTATTCCGCAAAAGCATCCAGTTCCCACAAAGCCGGTGCAAGCGCATCTCTGACAGACTTATAATACCAGCCAACAGCCGTCTTGCTCTGCATTTTGAATCTTGCCCATAATCGATCCCCATAAAAAGGATACTCCCTGTCAATATCACGGATATTAGCAAGCTTATCTGCCAGTGCGATCAGCTGAAGATTTCTTGGAGCTTCCTCTAAATGACGGATTGTAGCACTTTTTCGTTCTTCCCAGGTCTTTGTCTTATCTTCGGTCTCACTTTTTACAAGAGATGTCACACGATCACCAAATTCTTCTCGCAAAATCTCTTCCGTTACCCCCGGACAGTCTTCGAGTGTATCATGAAGTACTGCTGCACAGATTACTTCCGCATCCCATGTCAAGGTCATTACAATATCTGCTACTGCAATCGGATGAACGATATAAGGTCTTTTTGTTCCTTTTCTAAACTGTCCCTCGTGTGCTTTTGTTGCAAATTCTATAGCTCTGTCCAGCATTTTACATTCCTCCCCTAAATGCTGTTGTTACGGTATCTCTGATCCTCTTTGATAATAACACATCTTCTTAAACTTTCCCATATATTTCTTTTGTCACATATGCTTTTACAGCAATTCCTTCCGGAACATATTCCTCTTCCAGGAGCTCACCATATTTTCTGATCAGTTGAATCTTTCCAACCTCATTAAAAGAATACAGTCTTTCAATATAAATCTGTTCATCTCTGAGAATCTCAAGAAGAACCTGCTTCAGCTCATCAAGACCCTGTCCAGTTTTTGCAGATGTTTCAATCACATAATCTGCCTGAAAATCTCTGTAGTGCACCTTTTCTGTCAGACGGTCCTGTTTGTTAAACAGAGTGATTACTTTCTTACCCTCTACTCCAAGCTGGCGTAATGTCTCATACACTACATACATCTGTGTATCCATCTGTGGATTGGACGCATCTACTACATGAATAATAATATCTGCATATTTTGCTTCTTCCAGAGTACTCTTAAACGCTTCGATCAAATGATGTGGAAGCTTTCTGATAAATCCTACGGTATCTGTCAAAAGAATTTCCTGCTTCCCGTCAAGCTGAAGTGCTCTTGTGGTTGTATCAAGTGTTGAGAACAGCATCGCATCTGCAAGGATTCCAGCCCCTGTCAAAGCATTTTCCAGACTGCTTTTTCCTGCTGAAGTATATCCGACCAAAGCAGCAACTTTTTTGTTCGTTGTCTTTCTCTGTGTACGAATCAGTTCTCTGTGCTGTTCTACTTCTTTAAGTTCCTTTTTCAGTCTGCTGATTCTCTCTCTGATGAGTCGTCTGTCCATCTCCAGTTTTTTCTCACCCGGTCCTCTTGTTCCGATTCCGCCGCCTAGTCTGGAAAGGGAGTTACCCAGACCAATCAGACGTGATGCTCTGTACTTTAACTGTGCAAGTTCTACCTGAATCTTTCCTTCCCCTGACACTGCTCTTGCCGCAAAAATATCAAGGATCAGCAGAGTTCTGTCAATAATCTTACAATCCAGTTCCTGTTCCAGATGGTTAATCTGGATAGCGGAAAGCTCATCATCACAGATGATTCCGGTCGCATCTGTCTCCCACAAAAGTTCCTTTAACTCCTGCACCTTACCTTTTCCAATATAAGTTGCCGGATGAATTGCCTCGCGATTCTGGAGCAGCCTGCCGACTACTTTTGCCTTTGCAGTCTTTGCAAGTTCCGCCAGCTCATCCAACGATTCTTCTACATTCTCCGAATCATACTGCTGAACACCGACTAGAATCACTCGTTCTTCAATTTCTTTTAAATCATATCCTGCCATAATTCTCTCTACCCTAAAAGTTCTGTTTTATCCTATTCCGGATATTTCAATACCCAGAAAGAATTCAATATATTGATTGCCATCACGCACATATCTGCGATTACCGCATCTCTCATATTCAAAAGACCAAAAAGAGCCAGTACAAGCATAAACACTTTCATTCCAATTGAAAATATCATATTCTGCTTTACAACTTTTATAGTAGCCTTTGAAATACGTATCGCGTTGATAATTCTGGATGGCTGATCCTTCATCAGAATAACATCTGCTGCCTCAAGTGCCGCGTCTGCTCCAAGACCACCCATAACGATTCCAACGTCTGCCCTTGCAAGTACAGGTGCATCATTGATTCCGTCTCCGACAAAGACAATTTTTTCGTCTTCTCTCTGACTTTCAATAAATTCTTCCAGTTTTTCAAGCTTATCTTCCGGCATCAGGTTACCATATACATAACGAATTCCAAGTGCTTTTCCAGTCGCTTTCGCCATCCGCCTGTTGTCACCTGTAAGCATTACAGTTTCTATATCCTGCTTATGCAGCCACCGGATTGTCTTCTTCACATCTGGTCTAATCTGATCTCCGATCACAATATAGCCCGCAAACTCTCCATTGATCGCCACATATATAACAGTTCCAAGATCATCAACGATTGGACATTCCAGCTTAAAACGTTCCATCAATCTGCGGTTACCTACACAAACAGTATCTCCATCAATTTGAGCTGTAACCCCAAAACCAGAATATTCTTTTACATTCTCCACACAAGAATGATCTATCTTTTTTCTGCATGCATTCTGCAGCGAAACTGCAATCGGATGATTTGAATAAACTTCTGCCTTCGCCGTGATTTCCAACAGTTCTTCTATTGTCAACTTTGCCGGCACAACACGTTTCACCTTGAACACACCTTCAGTCAAAGTTCCCGTCTTATCAAAAACAACCGTCTCCACTTCTGCCAGAGCTTCCAGATAATCACTTCCCTTAATCAGCACCCCCTGCTTGGAAGCAGCTCCTATTCCCCCCAGAAATGCAAGTGGTACTGACACAAGAAGTCCTACCGGACAGGCCGAAACAAAGAAAACCATACCTCGATACATCCATTCTTCCGGACTATGACCCTCCACCAGAATCGGTGGTAATACCATGACCATAACACCTAAGATTGTAACAATTGGCATATACAATCTTCGAAATTTTACAGCAATACTTTCGCTGACTGCCTTTCTCTGTGCAGCATTTTCAATCAGCTCCATGACCCTGGATGCTGTTGACTCCTCGTAAATCTTCTCAACTCTTGCTTCAAGCATACTGACAAGATTGATACTTCCACTGTATAACTTCTTCCCCGGATATACCGCCTTCGGTACAGATTCTCCTGTAAGTACTTTCATATCAGCCATACCAGTTCCGCACAGAACAGTTGCATCTACCGGAATCTTTTCTCCTGGCTTAATGATGATCGTCTGTCCTGTTTTCAGTTCACATGGATGAACAACCTTCTCTGTGCCATCCTCCATCTTAAGATTCGCCGTTTCTGAACGGATATTCACAAACTGTGCAATAGACTTTTTCACATTATTGACAGCAATGATCTCGATCACCTTTCCTGCCTCAAAAAACAGAATTGCACCGATCGTCTCCGGATACCTGCCGATAATCAGTGCACCGATCGTCGCCAGAAGCATCAGAAGATTCTCATCAAAAAACTTCATCTGTCTAATATTGGCCACAAGATCTTTGCAAACCCCTGCAATCAGAATGAGCCACGTTGCCATATAAATAATGACCCTTGTAATTCCCGAAACATTCTGAACTTCACATATATACAAGGCATACACATATAATAATGC
Organism: Schaedlerella sp.; assembly: GCA_036309085.1. Classification (GTDB taxonomy): domain Bacteria; phylum Bacillota; class Clostridia; order Lachnospirales; family Lachnospiraceae; genus Schaedlerella. Next base: position 21,148 of record JAXJUL010000039.1, on the reverse strand, counting down.
CCCCAGACCTATTGCGAGAAATCTGGATTTTATATCTTTTGTCATATAAATCTTATTCCCTACTCTCTTCTCCTTTTTCTTCCACTAAAGAATTGGAAGATCATCTGATTCCTCTGAAACCTTTATATCATCAATAACCAATTCCTGTTCCTGCATATTCTGTCTTTCCATAAACTGCTTTTCTTTCTCTCTTCTCTGCGCTTCCAGACATGCCTGAATCGTCTCATTCAGGGAAAGCATCCTGTCATCGAGAGCTGCGATCATCTCCGCACATTCCTGAAGCTCCTGGCTGATATATTCCGGAGCACTTCCTTCGAACTTATAATAAATCTTATGTTCAAGGCTTGCCCAGAAATCCATCGCGATCGTACGAATCTGAATCTCAACCTTTGTCTCCACAACACTATCTGACAGAAAAATCGGTACAGACACAAGCATATGATAACTTGTATATCCGCTGTCCTTAGGCTTCTTTATATAATCCTTAATTGTCAGCACTTTCAAATCACTCTGATTCCCAATCATCTCTGCCAGTCGGTAAATATCTGATGTAAAAGAACAGATTAAACGTACACCTGCAATATCGTTGATATACTTTAACATATTCTCAATGGTAACTTCATGTCCGCCTCTTCGCAGCTTTTTCACGATACTCTCCGGAGTTTTGATTCTTGTTTTAATATGTTCGATCGGATTGTATCTATGTATATGCTGAAATTCGTCATTCAGAATCTCAAGCTTTGTTCCCATCTCTTTTAATGCAGCATTATATAAAAATACAATTGTTTTCCAACTGTCAATATCTTCATAATTCTTTATTGCATCCTGCACCTGACGTCCTTCTCCTTGTTTCGTAATCATCCCTCCCTTTTTTACTTTCTGCTGATAATCGTTTTCGAAATTTTACCTCAGTATATCACGTAAATTTTTTCCTGTCATACAATTCACCTTTTTTTAAGAAATGCTTAATCAGCATTTTACTTTAGGCTGCACATAATTAGTTACTATTATAACATTTCTTCTGTAAACATTCCACAATGAAATACAACATCATCTTTACTTTCTTTTTAAAAATGGATATACTAAAGCCAACTGAAAGAGACAGTAAATTTTACTGCCAGAAAGGATTCTGTTATGTTTCGTTTATGGGGAAAAGTAATAAAAGATAACCGTCTGCTGCGCGACACCGTTGTCTGCGACGAGACGGATGATACAAGAACACATAAAATTTTTAATGCATTAGATGAAATCTGCTATGAATTTGACCTTGGCAAGCCAATCTGGCTCGACAGCACGATCGCTGATTTCAAACGCAATGCAAAAGCTCGTTTTTACCAGGACAGCTTTATTGAAACGATTGAATTTGACTATCTGGAGATACAGATTATCGAAGAATGAAAAAGAGTTTGCTTACGAACTCTTATGCGAGGCGCGTTTGCACAGCAAAAACTTCTTTGTCCGCGCCTCTGCGATTCCGCGTAAGGTTTTATTGTACTGGATTTCGAAAGTACGGAGTGATCACAAAAAGCTCACTTATCTACTCAATCTGCCAGTCTATCGGCTCTGCTCCATTTTTTACAAGAAATTCATTCGTCTGACTAAACGGCTTACTTCCAAAGAATCCTCTGTACGCTGCCAGTGGACTTGGATGTGGTGCCTTAAGAATCAAATGCTTTGTATTAGTAAGCATCTTTGCTTTTTTCTGCGCTGGTGCACCCCAAAGGATAAATACTATCGGACGTTCCTGGTTGTTCAACGCAAGAATCGCTGCATCGGTAAACTCTTCCCAACCGATTCCACGATGAGAATTCGCCTGATGTGCACGCACGGTCAAAACGGTATTGAGCATCAAAACTCCTTGCTGTGCCCACTTTGTCAAACACCCATGATTCGGAATTGTACACCCCAGATCATCGTGAAGTTCTTGATAAATATTGACAAGAGAAGGAGGTGGTGTAACCCCCTTCTGCACAGAAAAGCTAAGCCCGTGGGCCTGTCCGTCATTATGATACGGATCCTGTCCAAGAATCACAACTTTCACATCCTTCAAAGGTGTGAGATGAAAGGCATTGAAAATGTCATTCGCCGGCGGAAAAATCTTTCTCGTCTTATATTCTTCATTCACTGTATTAAATAACTGTCTATAATAAGGCTTCTTAAATTCATCCTTTAAAGCCTCATACCATTCTCCATTAATTCCTGCCATACTCCTTCTCCTTACAGACGAACAGAAATACCTTCTTTACGAAGATATTCTTTTACTTCACGAATCTCCAGCTCTTTATAATGGAATAAGGAAGCCGCAAGGGCAGCATCCGCCTTACCAATTGTCAATGCTTCTTTAAAATGTTCCAGAGTTCCTGCTCCCCCTGATGCAATTACAGGAATGGATACGCTCTCTGCAATTGCTCTTGTAAGCTCCAGATCATATCCTGCCTTTGTGCCGTCTCCATTCATACTTGTCAAAAGAATCTCTCCGGCACCCAATGCTTCCACCTTTCGTGCCCATTCTACTGCATCAATGCCCATATCAACACGTCCGCCATTCTTATAAATATTCCATCCGCTTCCATCTTTTCTAAGCTTTGCATCGATTGCAACTACAACACACTGACTTCCAAACTTTTCAGCCGCATCATGGATAAGCTGTGGGTTCATGATCGCAGAAGAATTAATCGAAATCTTATCTGCACCCTCTCTCAGAAGCATACGAAAATCATCTACCGTACGGATTCCTCCTCCAACAGTAAATGGAATAAATACACACTCCGCAACTTTGCGAACCATATCAACTACAGTTCCTCTGTTATCAGAAGATGCTGTAATATCCAGAAAGACCAGTTCATCTGCTCCCGCTTTATCATAAGCCTTTGCAATTTCCACAGGATCCCCTGCATCCTTCAAATCCACAAAATTCACACCTTTTACAACCCTTCCGGCATTCACATCCAGACAAGGAATAATTCTTTTTGTAAACATATATCCGCCCTCACTTTTTATCAATTTAACTCTACAAAATTTTTCAAAATATGCAATCCCACATCCCCGCTCTTTTCCGGATGGAACTGACATGCAAATACATTATCCTTTTCTACCGAAGCATGAATATGTGTACCATACTCTGTGGATGCCTTTACAATCTCTTCCTCTTTAGCCTTCAGATAATAAGAATGTACAAAATATACATAAGACTGTTCAGGAAGCCCTTTGAACAATCTTCCGTTATTTTCAAAATGCAGAGAATTCCATCCCATATGAGGAATCTTCAACCCTTCTGACGAAGGAATACGAAGGATTTCACCTTTCAAAATACCAAGTCCTTCTACTCCTGGAGTCTCATCACTTCTTTCAAACAATAACTGAAGCCCAAGACAGATTCCCAAAAATGGAATTCCTTTCTCCACAACCTTCTTGATCACCGGCACAAGATTCCGGCGATTCAGATTCTCCATTGCATCCCCAAACGCACCAACACCTGGAAGTATCACTTTATCTGCACCCAAAATCTCTTCCGGATCAGATGTTATCTTAATCTCCTGCCCCAATGCAACCAGGGCCTTTTCTACACTTTTAATATTTCCTGCATCATAATCAATAATTGCTATCATATCTCTTACATCCCTCTCATAATTCATTATTATTTGCGTCCAATTCAAAGTAGAATTTTACGCCATTATCATAATTGATCACGCCATACTCCTGATGGAATGATTCCATAATCGCCTTTACAATAGAAAGCCCGATTCCATTGCCTCCATATGCTCTGGTATGAGCCTTATCTACTTTGTAAAATTTATCCCAGATCTTTGCCAGATCCTCCTCCGGTATCGGTGTACCAGTATTAAATACTGTCGTCCGTACAGTATCTTCTTTCTGAATCACCCGGATCTCAATCAGCTTTTTCCCGGAAACATGATGGATTGCATTTGTCAAATAATTACGAATGATCTGCTCTGTCTTAAATTCATCCGCCCACACATAGACCATCTCATCCAACACCCGCACTAATTCTTTCTTCTCCGTTTCTCTAAATACATAAAATCTTACATCAGCACCTGCCTGCTGGATCAGTATTTCACAGCTTGCAATAACGCCTTGAATAAGCTTCACAAGGTCAAATCGTGCCACCTCGAGCTTTTCTGTACCAAATTCAAGCTGATTTAGAGTCAGCAGATTCTTAACCATCTGATTCATCTTATTCGCCTCATCCATGATGACATCACAGTAAAATTCTCTGCTTTCCGGATCATCACTGATTCCTTCTTTCAGGCCTTCCGCATATCCCTGAATCAAAGCAATCGGAGTCTTCAGTTCATGAGAAACATTTCCCAAAAACTCCGAACGCATATCCTCTGTCCTTTCTTTTTGCTCGATATCCCTCTGAAGACGCTGATTCGCACTCTTCAGCTCTGTGATCGTATTCTCAAGCTGACGAGACATCGTGTTGAAATTTTCACCTAGCACTTCAATTTCATAATTGCCTCCACCTTCATATCTGGCATCAAAATCCAGATCAGCCATACGTTGTGAAAGTGCCGTAAGTGTACGAATCGGTTTCGTTATCCTATTCGCAAAAAAACCCACAAATATTGTTCCAAGTATAACAGCGATAAATCCAACATACAAAAGGAATCTATTAGTCAGGGCAACACTGTCTTTAATACTTTGTATCGGACTTTGCATCAGGAAAAACGCACCGCCTGTAAGCCTTCCATACATCTCCAGATTCTGGCTGCCTCCCATTCTCCTATCAACTTTATATACCTTAAACTCTTCCGTAGTTTCCAGCAGTTCTCCCTGATTTTTTCCTACAAGATAACCAAAAAGCTGTAAAGAACCTGACTGCTCATTTTCTGTATAGATCAGAGGATTCCCACTCTGATCCACAACTGTTACAGAAATATTGGCACGCTTACTCATCCTCTCCAGCTCATTCTGAAATTCTTCACTGTATAGAAGATTTTTTTCCATCCCATTATCCAGTGTCTCATACATCTCAACCATATAATCCATCTTGTCAGACACATAATAATCTTCCAAAAATGTAGTATTGATCAGTGTCACAATTCCAACCATAAAAATAATCAGTCCAAGGAAAATCGCAAGAAGCTGCCGTCTGATTGATAATTTCATTACTTATACCTCAAATTTATAACCCATTCCCCAGATTGTATGGATATAGTCACCCTTCTCCCCGAGTTTATTTCTGAGTTTTTTAACATGGGTATCGATTGTTCTGGCATCGCCAAAATAATCATAATTCCATACGTTATTTAAAATCTTCTCGCGCGAAAGAGCAATCCCCTGATTTTCCAGAAAATATGTGAGCAGTTCAAATTCTTTAAAGCTTAACTCTAATACGTCGCCATCAAGTTTTACAATATGAGCTGACTTGTCAATCACAATTCCGCCTGCTGAAAGAATCGAATTCTCCTCTGTTCCCATTGTTCTTCGAAGAATCGCACCAACACGTGCAACAAGAATCTTTGGACTGAATGGCTTGGAAATATACTCATCTACACCAAGTTCAAAGCCCTGAAGCTCATCTTTCTCTTCAGAACGGGCTGTCAGCATAATGATCGGCACTTTTGAATTATCCCTAATCTCCCGACACACCTGCCAGCCATCCAGCTTCGGCATCATCACATCCAGAATAACCATCTCAATGTTCTTTTCCTCATAAAAGACATCCAATGCCTCAAGACCATCTCCTGCTTCAAGCACCATATATCCTTCACGAACAAGAAAATCCTTCACAAGCTTTCTCATTCTCACTTCATCATCCACAACCAGAATTTTAATTTTCTCCATGAATATGCTCCTTTCACATTTCTTCCGAAATATTTTTCAGGCTATTATTCTTTATAATATCATTTCCCAAATGAAAAACAACCGTTTTCACATTTTTTTAAGATTCATTTCTACATCTTTCCCCTTGACATTTCATATCTATTTCTTTAGAATATCTGTACGAAGCGATTTTGCTTCGCGAATCATCTAAGGGCTAGTACTGGTTTCGACAGGGATTCTGAAGATGGAGAAGCTATCCGCAGGCAGATGCGTTAACTCGCAAACTTAAAATTAAACGCTGAAGAAAATTACGCGTTAGCAGCCTAGTTGCTGCTTGTCAGCCCTAAAGCACTCACACTTTAGGAATCTGGCATCGACCTTGTGAGAAACGATGCAGGCAAAGCTTTGAGTCTGTAGGCGTATCATGAAGCTACTGACCCCGTAAGAGTGTTAGTTCTCGTGCGGCAGAGGGAATGTAAAATAACTGACTATGATAGTAGAAGTACATGGGATGGGTTTTTGGACGCGGGTTCGACTCCCGCCTGGTCCATACAAAGAATGCTGAAAAGTGGCGTGTATGCCGGCTTTTCAGCATTTTCTTATTAATTCTTATCTTGAATCTCTCCATCAAACCCACTATACTTAATTAAAATAATTAATATTGGAGGAAACATAATGGAAGCAATCAAATGTCCCGGCTGTGGACGAGAACTGACTGAGCAGTCAAACTTCTGCACCTATTGCGGATATGATCTGCGAAACAGCAACTATTCTTCAGGTAACGCAGCCTATTTTACACCAAAGCAACCACACACTGAGATTCCAAAAACAACTATGGGAAGCTTACCATATGCCACAATAACTAACTCAGGCAATGTCACATTAAAAATAATTGGTGTATTATTTCTGATCATTGGTATTTACTATGTACCATACATTTTCAGAAATATTTCTAACTGGTTCACTTTCATAACTTACGGCGGCTTTTTCAGCCTTACTACTTTCAGAATTTTTCTGTATATTTTAGAAAATCTTGTAGCGGCCGTTGGTTTTATTGCAGCGGCTGTAGTTTTAGTTGCTGCCAAACCGATAGGATATTTAAGAATCTCATTATTACCAGTTTTGATTCACTTTGTTTTACGAATTTTAACTTATTTAGTCCTGTGTATCGAGTGGTTCCATGTACATAATCTGTTATACATGATTCTCTCACTCGTACTTTTGGCAGTATGGGCAGCTGTGTTATTCCCGGAAGCAGCCGGCAACCTTCTTCCAGCCGGATCTCAGAAAGTAATTCTGACAGCAATCGTAGCGGTAGTATTCCTGATTTCTCTTATTCTGTCAAGAAATTATTTATACACTTTCTGGACATCCCTGGTTAATTTTTTAGAACACGCTGTATTAATAGCAATAATCTGTTTCAATCCACTCAAAGAATCAGATAATTAATTTCTGAATCATACCTTTGTACACAGGAGGTTTTTTATGAAATATAAAAATATTGTTTTTGATTTTGGAAACGTTCTTGCAACTTTCGACGAAACCTACATCCTCAGCCAGTTCTGTTCCAGTAAATCAGAACTGGAGATTTTAAGACCAATCATTTTCGAAAACTGGGCAAAGTTAGATGAAGGTACGATCGAATACAAAACAGCAGTTGAATTTGCCCTGTCCAAAACACCGGATGATTTAAAATCCAACCTTCTCGATTGTTTTGAAAACTGGCATCAGCATATGATATCTCTGCCTCAGACCTTTGCCTTTATCAAAGAACTGAAAGCTAACGGATATGGTATTTATTTACTTTCCAATGCACCCGTTCAGTTTACAGAAATTGCTGAAAAAAGATATCAGATTTTAAAAGATTTTGATGGAATCGTATTTTCCGGACCCTTAAAAATTTCCAAACCAAAACCGGAAATTTATCAGTATTTATTTGACACCTATCATTTAAGTCCTGAAGAATGTTTCTTTATAGATGACAGAAAAGACAATATCCAAACCGGAAAAAGTCTGGGAATGGATGGGATTATATTTACCGGCGATATCAAAGCTGTTAAAAAAGCGATTGATTTTAATTATGTAGAGTAAGCATAACAGATATCAATGGATGGCTCTATCACAGAATACGTATGTGTATATAGAAACACCAAGTTCGATATAATTTTTTATGATATTTTATGTTTTTCGTCATAATTTATTATACCATGAATTGCGGACTCTTCGGGGGCGCTTTTCTGTTTTATGCACAAAAAAGGGAGCCGTTGCTCCTAGTAGATTATTTATCTACTGGAGCAACAGCTCCCTTGATTAAGACTATTTATGAATCGATAGTTCCTTCTATTATTCTTTAAATACTCTTCCAAAACTGTCTGCTTTATCATCACGCTCAACTTTGTAGGAAGAATCATATCCATGATATCCATAATATCCACCACGATTATAACCATATCTATCATTTGAAGTAACAGCATCATTATAAATATATCCTATTAAATGCACTCCACTCATAGATAATGTTTGGATTCCTTCTCGAATCTGACGTAACTTTGTATAATCATGACGTACAACATAAACCGCTGCATCCACATATTTTGCAAGATAAGCAGCATCCGCCATAAAACTCGATGGTGCAGTATCAATAATCACAATATCTGCTTTCATTTGACAATACTGTATCAGTTCTTCCATACGCTCATATCTCATAAGATTTATGTTCGCATCATCATCTTTCATCCCATAAAGAACCTTAAGTTCACCACCTTGGATTTCTACATTTTCCAAAACTTTTTTAACGGACGTTTTGGCATTAAGTACATCAAGAACTGCTGACTTTTCAACAGTTTTATTCATAACACCGGCTACTGATGGGTTTCTTAAATCACAATCAAGCAAAATCACTCTTTTTCCTTGCTGAGCCATCGAAATTGCAAGATTCACTGCCAACGTTGTTTTACCTTCTCCGGCGATTGAACTTGTAACTAAAAGAGATTTATATTTTTTTTCTTCCATTTTCCTTAAAAGTTTTACTCGCGTCTTTCGAATGGCTTCCACATAATTTTGAGATACACGCTCATTTAAAATATTTAATGAATTATTAAAAGTTTCTTTTCTGCGCTTCTTCTCTCTGATATGAGGAATACTTCCACATTCCATAAGATTTAACTGCTTCTTTAGCTGTTCTTTTGATTTAACTGTTGTTCTTGACAATACATAAAATATAATAATCAGACAGCCTATCCCAAAACCTTTTAATGCACCCCTTTTATAAGAACCTCTGATAACTTCCTGTCGTCCAATCTCTTCTGGTATGCCTGTTTCATCGAGAACATAAAACTTCACTTCGCCAAACACAAAACGCACTACTTCTGGATAATTATCCATTGTTGACTGAAGCAGTTCGTATGCAACTTCCGGATCTGTTGCCGTTGCCGATAAAGTCAGAAAATTAGTTCCATCATCTGCAACAATATTAATACTTCCTGGAATTCCGTTTGTCCCCATATCTTCTGCAATTACTTCATCCAGAACCCCATTCTCTATCATATATGGAAAAAGATTTGCCAGATCTTCTGCTGAACTTCCACTATTGGATGAAACAGAAACAGTAGCAGAAGCAGTATACTGCGGCACATAAGATGAAGAACTTGTAAAATATTCCTTTACCATAAATACAATTGTTAAAATCAACACAATCCACCACAATTTTTTAACTGCCTGATAAAAATTTTGGACAGTATCTGTTATATCGATTTTTTCAGGAACAGTACCAGATGTTCTTCCTGAATTTCTTCTATATTCATCCATAATTACTTGCCTCTTTTTCTACTATACTTTCCGTAATTACTATATTGTTCATATTTCCCATATTGGCTGTTTATATTAACTCCCAGAATATTAGAAAATGATTGAACCCCATTAAGCACAACTCCCAATATTTTTATCTGACTATCTCTCAAATCATCTAAAATCTCATTAATTTCTTCTGCCACGATAAAATTCTGTCTTGCAACGAATAATATACCATCTGCATGCTGCCCTAAAATCTGTGCATCTGCCAAAACACCTGCCGGTGGAGTGTCAATAATAATAATATCTGCCTTTTCCCTACACTCTTTCAAAAGCAATGCAAGTCTGTCGGACTGTAATCTTTCTGTCGAAGAAGAATAACAGTTTTTACCACCGACAAATAACAGATCCTTTCTATCTCCTTTCAACAGAATATCTGAAATTGTCTGATCACCGGCTAAATATTCTCCTAATTCATTTTTCTCCCCAGGTATATTCATTCCCAAGATCAAAAACTGTGACGGTCTTCTGATATCACCATCAATCAAAAGCACTTTTTTTCCATACTCAGAAAATGTAATTGCCAGATTTGCTGCGACTGTAGACTTTCCTTCATTTTCCGCAGTACTGGTAACAACCAATACCTTGCCATCACATTTAGCAAGTTTATATTCCAGTTTTGATGCAAGTTTTCTATAATTTTCAATAAATGAAAAGCTGGCAATCGGACTATCTACCAAAATTGCTCCCTTTTTATGCTTAATAACTTCTTTTAATGTTTTATATTTTTGCTCATAGCAAATACTTCCAAGGCTTTTTGCATCCAGTTTATTTTCAATCTCTCGTTCTTCCTTGATTGTACCATTCAGATATGATAAAACTCCAAACACAAAAATCAATACAATCACCGTAATCCAAAAGGCCTTCTTTACAGTTCCATTCACATCTAATGGATTATCTGGTGAGAACGGAACTTGCGGAGCAATCAATATATTCATTGTTGCACCACTTATAGAATAAAATGGAACCTGAGTATAATTACTCATAACCGCATTGATTATATCATATGCTTCCTTGGGATCATCCGCTGTCACACTAAGTATGAGCATGTTCGTATTTTCCACAACCTCAGCTTTAATCTCTGCTTCAATCTCTTTTACTTCCATTTGCTCACAAAGTAACTCTTCCAAAGTATTACTCTGCAGAATCTTTCCAAAAATTTGTGCCATCTCATATGCTGAATTAATATTACGATACGTATTATTGCTGTCTTTTGCACCTACAATAAATGTTGCTGTTGAAGTATACTGTGGAGTATATTTTATATTAATCACTACATAAGTAAGCATAACCATTGCCAGTGCTCCAATTATAATATATGTAATATTCTTTAATACATCATAAACCAGAGTAAACGGCTCCAGTTCATTCTCTTTTAAAAAAAACTCTTCATTTCTATTACTCTGCATTTTTTTCACTCTCCACAACTATATATGCCTTTGTGACTGCTGTAATTCCTTCTATAGATGTATAAGAACAATCCATCGGATACACTCCTGGTGTCGCATAATCTATACTTCCAGAGATTGTGATATTCTCCTTCACACCAGCAATTTCTGGATCTACTTCAAATAAATGCTCTATATTATTCTGCTTCACTCCAATTAAATACTGGCGCAGATCCACTGGTTTATTCACCGACGTATATACGATATAATTTGAAAGCATCGGATAATACTTTTTATGTTCCGTTGTATTCAAAGAATCCGTAATTATCACATCCACAGAAACCGTACAGGTGTCGCCGGCACTATTACTTACCTGAAAGATAACCGGATAACTTCCAGGCGTTATATTATAAAAATATGTATCAGAAAATGCACGTATTTCTGCTGTCAAATCACCATCCAGACAATCTGATGCAGTTAAAGCCTTTGTAAAATCCGCCTTTTCCACTTCAGTTTTATTATATCTTAATGGCTCTGTCATATAAATTTTAGGAGAAACATAATCTGTATATTCCATTGTTCTCTCATATGTTGTAGCCAGATTTTCTTCATTGAACACAATATAAGAAATCGTACGCTTACTTTCTGAAATAAAATGCGACATTGAAAACACTCTAATAGAATCTGTTAAATCTCCATCCTTATCATCCTCTGCCGTTAACCCCTGAAACAAAACTTTCTCTTCATCCTGCACACTAACAGTAATTACATCTGTTTCACTGTTGATAACCGGGGGTGTCCTGTCTACTGTTATGAACGATTTGACTGTATAAACTCCAAACACAATAGAAGTCAGCACAAAAATCCCTACTATCGCTATTTTTACTTTTCTCATAACGTTCTCCTTTACAATATTCCATAACCAGTAAATGGTACAGGCTCAAGCTTTAAAATTGGTCTGTTATTACATATATTTCTCGGATTATGCAAAAACAATAAATCCGCTCTATGCTTTGTATATTCTTCACAAACTTCTTCATAGGCTCCTATCATAAACGGTGTGCGCTTATATGGACTATGCGTATCACTTGCTACAACCGAAATCAGATTATGATGTAAAAGCTGATATGCAGTATGCTGTGCATGCCTGCCAAATCCTCCCTGAAAACTGGATTTATTCGCCTGAATCACATAACCCTTTTTTCTCCATTCATAAACAATTGCCGGATTATCCTGTACAAATTCATATCGCTCCGCATGAGCAATCACAGGTTTTGCTCTAATCGCTTTCACCCGCATGAGAAGATCTTCTGCAAATTCCGGATCCTCCTGAAAATCAAACTCTATCAATATATAACGACTTCCATTCAAAGGAATAACCTTTTCATCAACAATTAGATCCGGAAGGTCATATGTGGCAAACACTTCCATTCCCGGATTTAGTTTTATAGGAATATTTTCCTGACGAAGTACTTCCTTAGCCCACCTAAACGTTTCTCTATACGCTTTTCCAAAATAATTATCAAAATAACCAGGAATGTTACAATGTGGTGTCGCTATAATCTCAGTCACTCCGCTTTTTTCTGCAATACTTGCCATCTCAAGTGTATCATAAATATCCTGCGCTCCATCATCTATTCCCGGTAATATATGAGCATGTATATCAATCATATAATTTTCCTTTGCAAAATCTCTTAAAATAAAGCCAGACTAGAAGTCTGGCCTAAAATTTTCATACATATAGAATAAAGGATTTCACTTAGTAAGTCAAGAATTCATAATTTTTATTTTTACACTACTTAAAAATCAATCGCCATATGTCCTGCTTCTTCTTCCGAAAGTTCAGTAAGCTTTGTCTCCATTACTCTGTACACACGCTGACACATGTTCAACACACTTGGTCTGTGTGTAGTAACAATACAAGTCTTATTCGGTCTCTGGTTAATGATGTTCTTAAGCACCTTTCTCTCTGTCGTCACATCAAGTGCAGACGTCGCCTCATCCAGAAGCAGAACCGGCGCATCACGAAGAACTGCTCTGGCAATGGCAATACGCTGTGCCTGTCCTTCGGAAAATCCTCTTCCACGCTCTCCGATCTTACTGTTAATCGTATCCGGCATCTTTTCTACAAATTCCCACGCACAGGCAATCTTCAGTGCCTCAATGATTTCCTCATCACTGGCATCTTCTTTTACCATACGCATATTTTCTGCAATTGTCCCGGAAAGAATCGTATTTCCCTGTGGCACATAAGCAAACAAATGTCTCGTTTCCACATTCATTTCCACTTCCTGACCGTTAGATGCAATCATCAGCGACTGTCCCTTTTCCGGACGGATCAGTCCCAGAATCAGACGAATCATCGTAGTCTTCCCTTCTCCGGATGGTCCTACTAATGCCACAATTTCTCCTGGGCAGGCCTTAAACTTAGAATCTGTAATCACCCGTGTTCCTTCTACATAGGAAAAATCCACATCTCGCATACGAATCTGGAATCCATCTTCCATATATTTATCAAGGTCACTGCTTTCCGGAATATGCACTTCCTTCTTAAGCTGTGCAAGTTCGCGGATACGCTGTGCGGAAATGGAGCTATTTAAAAAGGAAGGAATAATAGAAACTACATTATTAAATGCCGCACTTAAGTTACTTCTCTGCTGCAAAAACAGAGTCATCGTTCCGTAAGTAATATCATGTGTCCAAAGTCTGAACAGACAGTATCCAAACGCTGCATACTGCACAATCATCCCCAGAATGGACATAAATATCCCTGTCTTAATGGTAAACATATTATAATCCAAACTGATTTTCTTAAACTTCTTCTGCCAGTCACGAAGCTTCAATCCATACTGGGATGAGATACCAAACGACTTAATCGTATCGAAGTTGTAGAATGTTTCCACTTCGAATGTCATCATCTGGCTGCTCATCTCTTTTACTTTCTTCCCGTATTCTCTCTGCTTCTTAATCAGAAACCTTGACATCACAAGCATAATCGGCGCACTGGCAAATGCAATCAGGGACATCACTTTATCGTAATGCCAGATAACCGCAAATGTAGCAATGAAATTATAGATTGCAATTACAATCGTCGGAAGCCAGCTAATCGCATTGCTGCTGACCGTATTTACGTCACTGTTAAAGCGGTTCAGCACATCTCCGTTACTATATTTATTAATCTCCATCCAGTCTGCATCAATGATCTTATCGAAAATATCCGCCTGGATATCATTATTAATATCAATACTGAGTTTTACAGAAATACGATTGATCAGATTCGAAAATACAAGACTGAAAACCGCGCTTCCAAGCATGATTGCAATCATAATTCCAAGCTTGCTTGTCTGATACCCTGTAATAATATCAATTGTATATTTACTTGCCACACTGCCTACAAGCCCCATAGACGTGCTGAAAATGCCAAGTAATGTATAAAACGCAATTGCTCCTTTATATCTCTTACTATAAGAAAAAATCCACTTCCAGTCATCAAGGATCTCACCAAATGTTCCGTCTTTCCATTTTGCAATCAGAATATCCAGTGATTCAAAGGATAATTTTTGATTATTTTCTTTTTGATTATTTTGTTCCTGCATGTAAAAATACCTTCTTTATAACATTACAAAAAAGACCAGACATGCGGTGCCTGATCTTCAAGTTTCGTACTAAATATAATTTATTCCATTTATGAAGTCAAGAATTTTCAGGGGTATCTTTCAAATACTCCCGCATTAGACGAATAGTTTCTTTTGTATATCTGCACATATAATCTGGAATTCCGTCGTAACTGCCTGTTTCACACAACGCAGATGCCGCACACGTTCTACAAAGCGGACTCATTCTGCATGCAGTACACTTTGCATTCAGCAAGATTTTCCCAACACTTTCCATATCACGTTCCCATGCTTTTTCAAATCCATGCTCAAATACATTTGTTGCAGGTTCTGTCAGTATTACACATGGATGCATCTCTCCCTGCCAGTTAATGGAAAATGAACATTTTCCTGCATAGCAATTCATCGATGACGGAACTGCCTCGTCTGGAATCATATGATCGACAACAAAAAGCTTCTGCTTCACAAAATCAGCAAACATTTCTTCGCCCATCTCCATTCGCAAAGCTTTTACCCTGATATCTGCCGCCTCTTCCGGTGTCAGTCTCGCCTGTTCATTGTATGGTTTATTACGCTCTCTTGTAGCTGGAAGCATATATGTGTCAACACGGACCGGGACATCCAGTTCTGTACCAATTTTTATAATTTGCTCTATACTGTCTTTATTCGTCTTAGTTGCACTCCCAGAAGCCTTTACATCTATTCCATATTGTTTCAGCAGACGGATTGCATTTATGACTTTTTCAAATCCTCCCGGATAATGACAAAGTTCCTCATATTCCTTTTCACTAGAACCGTAAATTGTGATATTGATACGACGCGGCTTATGCTCAGCAAAAAATCTCGCCCATTCTTCATCAATCAATGTTCCATTGGTATTAATCGTTAGGATAAACCCCATCTTGCGAAATTCCAGATAGAGCCGCTTAAATTCTGGAAACAGAAGAGGTTCTCCACCAGTCAAAAGCAGGAATAATACACCTGCCTTTTGCATTTGCTTTCCGATTTCAATCCATTCGTCTGCGGTACGAAGCCGTCCCTTCTCTTCCATCTCTTCTCGGCTCAATCGCACGTAACACATGTCACAATTCATGTTACAAAGAGGAAGCAGTTCGATACTTCCATTAATTGGTGTTTTAGTTTTTGACGCATGGCTCATCATCGCCCGCTCGACAGTTGTTGCGCCTTCGAAAGATTCCATCATTTAACCTCCATGAAACAATTCCTCATTTGTTAAAATACAAAAAGGATCGAAGTTACCTCCGATCCCATTATATACTATTTCTTATGATTTTGCTGTTTCCCATGCATCCATATCTAACTGTGCTGTAGCATGACCATCGTTATTATTTGGTCCTCTCCATACAATAACATTTCTAGTTGTTGTCTCACCAAATAAAGACCTATTTATGATATATCCATCATAAAATACATCTTTTTCAGATGCTTCATGTGATGCTGGACATGGATTATAAAATCCAAGTTGTGATGCATCTCCTGTCCCATTATATACACCATCCACTTCACCATCTCCATTAGGATAATAATATAATATTCCTCCTGGTGCGTCACACTTAAACTTATAAACTTTGTTCTGATCCCCACATGCTGCCACATATTCATTTGCAGCAAATTCTTCGCATACCATTGTTGGTGCTACATATACTTTCTTCATAATCTCATACCCCTTCTATATCAGATACTCTTCAGTATCATTAATATTTTTAACATTATTCAAAGGTCTCTCTTATAGACTAAACTCATTTATTCCACCTGTCAATAGGTATTTTTAAAAGTAACAGAAAATGCAGATTTTTCAGCGTTTTCGTTACTTCCGCTTCTTCAATTTGTATACGATTCCATATAATCTGACTAAGAGTCTTCTCAATGGCACAATCCGGATCCATACTTTCTCGAAAAATTCCCACCAGAAATCTCCTGGACCACACCATTTTCCTTTTCTCTTTACTTTTGTGATGACAGCAAAAATCTGGTCTCGTTCTAACGAGCCCTCGATTTCCGTCTGTGCATCACCTACCATATAATACTGCCCATCTTTGACTTTCCAGACACGATGCATGATGTACTGACCGTTTCGTCTCTGGTAAAAGACCATGTCGCCTCTTCTGATTGGTGCTTCTGGTTTTCGGAAATAGATGTAATCTCTTTCGTGTCCCAGAAATGGAGACATGCTGCTGCCAGCAATTAACATACTAACTTCCTTACCTTCTTCCACCAATTCTTTTAATACAGACAAATATTCTCTGGTATCAACTACTTTCATCCCTTTTATCCCTCTATCCAATCAATTCTTCCAGGCATCTAACTGCCCCTTCAGAAATATCGCATTCCAGCCGATATACCGGTACTTCACCCAGAAGAATCTCTAACTGATCCATTACTTTTATCTGAAACTCCGAATCCCAGTTATTAACTGTAATCTGTTCCATTACTTCTCGTAGTGCTTGAAAACCATTTAATTGATAGACTTTGTTCTCTTTTGCTTGCTTCAGCATGACAATTGCCCGGATTGGATACGCCTCATTCCTGCATTTTTCAGAATTTCCGCAAATTGGCCAGCCATACGCATACCAGCCGTCCTTTTCACGAATCAATAACGAACGGTCACCATTTACCGTGTAAGTTCCACGGTATTTTTCCCAAAGATTAGCCTGGGTAGATTTCCCTGTTTCAGATGGTGCTGAAAATAATACTGCACTATTCTGGTAATTCATGTAAGCCGAATGAAAAATCATCGCCTCTGTATCAATCATCAGTTTCTCTAACGACAATGTAGAGACAAACACCGTATCATGCGAAAGTAGTTTCTCGCAGTCTTTCCGAAACCACACTCGTGTAATTCCAGACTCAGGGCGATTCTCTGTCAAAGTTACCGCATATGGTAATTCATGCCCGGCAAAATAGATAAAACGACATTCCCCTGTTTCAGTCTGAAACACACGAATGTTGTTACGTGCTGCTTCTTTGCCAGAAATCCTGCAGGAAAATAGTTCATTTCCCAACGCTATAATATCCTCTGTAAAGCCAATTTCGTACTCCATCGCCACTGGCAACTCACAGGCTTCCACCTCAGAAACTCGGAACTTCTCCATATTCTCAGGCGTCAGCATGTCTTCGTCCTTCTGAATTCTAATACGAATTTTGCCTATTTTATATACAGCACTTTTCATTTCCCCAAAACCTTACCAGCTTCTATCCTCTTTGGAACATTCTACAAACCCATTTGCAAGTAACTGATCGATAAAAACATAGGCATCTTTTTTCGCCGTTTCTTCATCAATCTCATACTCTTCCAACATCATCTTCACAAGCTCTCCAAAGCTTTCTGCCTTTTCGATATTTTCCCAGATAAATTTTGCTGTATCACTCATTGTGATGAGCCCATTAAATTCCTGTGTTGTCGCACCTGTTGGAACAAGCACACATTCACCTGCAATATTTCTTAAGATAAATTCTTTTACAATCTTCATATTCTATACCTCATTTATAATTCCACCGGCAATCTGAATCTTACTTTCTGCTAGATGTTCCATACCATCCATGATGGAGTCTACTCTTGCAAAATTTTTACGAACTACAATAGCTGCTGCATCTGCGTACTGTGCAAGTACAACCGCATCTGTCAGAAGTCCTGCCTGTGCAAGCAAGAGTGCGAAGTTTACTGCAATCGTACTCTTTTCTTCCCCTGCCAGTGCACTGGTAAATAAAAATGTCTTGTTATTGTATCGTTTAGAATGCTGCTCTATCTTATTTCGGATAATATGAAGCGATTCCTGGAATGCCTCCTCAACCTGCGATTCTGTCAACATAAGTCTCTTATGTACCTCTTTAGAACGACGTTTCACACGAATCTGCGGCATCGCCCCGAGGCATCTTGTATTCATAAATCTATGTACGTCAGACTCTTTACGAATCGTTCTTCTTGTCACAATCAGAAGTGCGCCCACGCTGCCACAAGAAGATTTGCAACTGACATTCCCTGACGTAGTGGTGTTGTAATTAATACATCAACCCTGTCATTCCCCAGTTTTTTCCATTTTTTTATTTCATCAAATATTTTATTCTTTGTTTCATCAGTCATTATATCATTACACATATATCCCGAAGCAAATCTACATTTTTATTAAATCTTTGAACATTTAATCTTCTTTCAATTAACTCATTTGTTGCTATACATTCAAAGCCCGCTTTTTTAAACCCAAAACAGCCATCCCCTGCACAACTAAACAAACTAATATATGCCAATGTCTTATCTTTTAACATTTTGATGCGCCTCGTTGACCATGATTATTTTTTCTGCCATCGACAGGTTTAATTGCTCCGTATGAAATAAGCCATGATTCTCCTTATCCTTATGCACTATTATATTCATTTATCTGAACAATTGCAAGTTTTTTATCAAACATCAGTTCTTTTGTTGAAATTTCTTACAAAGAATCTCTTTATAGTACTCTCTGTAAGAAATTTACCATATCGATACTTTATCGTGCATCTTTTTGCTTTCTTTTCTCTGTAGCTCTTTCCTGTTTCGAATTTTCCCGCCTCCGGCAGTAATATATCTGCATCTCTCCCATAATCCGGTAGTAAATGCTAGAATATCCTAATTCCAAATACGCATAAATGTTCCACATAGCTTTCTCTAAAAAGGATTTATCTTGAAAAAATTCATATTTTTCTTTCAAGTAGATAATACTTTTTAACAGCACTTGCTCACAAGTAATCCCCTTCTTTTCTATTCCTTTAACTGCTAATTTAATAGCTTCTACTTCAATCTGATCATATAGCATTGTATTATTTCCTCCCTTTTTTCCCATAGTACAATGTTTTTTACTATTTATAAATAAATTGTATTTCAACACATCTGTTGTTACAATAAACAGATAAGACACGAAGGCATATCATGAAAATTGGAGAACGAATCCGGGATATTAGAACTTCAAAAGGAATTACACAAGGTGCTCTCGCAGATGCTATTCATGTATCTTCCAGCTTTATATGTCGTATTGAAAATGATTCCTCTATGCCTTCCATTGAATATATCTGTGACATTGCAAATGCTTTACAAGTAACGCCTCAAGAAATTCTTTGTGATATTTTCACGTATTCAGAAGATATTTCTACTTCTGAAAAAATCAAAAATTTGGTAGAAGAACTGTCTTGTGAAAAGCAATTGCTTGTTCTTGAAACATTAAAATTTTTACTTCTTAAATTAATTTGAATATACCACATATTTTATTTTTTTGTCCTATTTGGCCATCAATTATATCCTTTTCGACCATTAACAGTATTTATTACTTTGTATTGATCTGTTAACTACTCATATATTTATTTAAAAGGGCTGTCGAGTAATAGACAGTTCTAATAGGGCGAGGAGCATATCAGATATGCTCCTCGCCCTAAACTTTTACCTATAAAAAGAGAAAAAAGTGATGAAGGAGATGGATTTTTCGAGCTTACTGGCTTAGTATTCTAACATGAGCTGTCATGTATTTGAGGACGAGCATTATTATATCTTTCATGACGGAAGGGACTGAGACATATCCAGACAGAAACGAAAAAGATGCGAATAAAAACAAAATCATGAAGCTAAACAAGCAATAAGGCGGAATATAAATAAGTATCATCGTTTTATCCACAATCAAGATACAGAAATTTGAAGGAAAACAGACACAGGAAGCAGCATAGAAAAAGTGCGCTGCAAAAAATAGATACCTTTATTTTTTGTACCCAAAAATAAGTATAATAAAAAAGAATCGGCATTAGCCGATTCTTCCTTCTTAACTGCCGCAGACCGGAATCGAACCGGTACGGGTATCACTACCCACGGGATTTTAAGTCCCGGGCGTCTGCCTGTTCCGCCACTGCGGCATACTATATTTTATTATAGCTTCCTACTCACATCTTTCAATGCTTTCGAATGGGACCAACAGGGCTCGAACCTGTGACCCCCTGCTTGTAAGGCAGGTGCTCTCCCAGCTGAGCTATGATCCCAAACTCTTGGGGCTATGTACTCTAGCACACAGCTTCAAGAAAGACTTACACACCGAATCCTGTTTCCATTCTCCGGTGTTCTGTCTAACGACCCAGAAGAGACTCGAACTCTCGACCTCCGCCGTGACAGGGCGGCGCTCTAACCAACTGAGCCACTGGGCCTTATTAAATTAATGGACCTTCGGGGACTCGAACCCTGGACCGATCGGTTATGAGCCGATTGCTCTAACCAACTGAGCTAAAGGTCCATACTTGTCCCTTTTAGGAACAAAGCCGATGATCGGACTCGAACCGATAACCTGCTGATTACAAATCAGCTGCTCTACCAACTGAGCTACATCGGCATAATGACCCCTACGGGAATCGAACCCGTGTTACCGCCGTGAAAGGGCGATGTCTTAACCGCTTGACCAAGGAGCCAAACCTCCCCCTGTTGGACTCGAACCAACGACAACTCGGTTAACAGCCGAGTGCTCTACCGACTGAGCTAAGGAG
>JAXJUL010000038.1:0-42740 GCA_036309085.1 Schaedlerella sp. | reverse complement strand
GGAATCGAACCCACGTATCCAGCTTGGAAGGCTGGTGTTCTACCATTGAACTACACCCGCAAAGTCGGGGTGACAGGATTCGAACCTGCGACCTCCTGGTCCCAAACCAGGCGCTCTAGCCAAGCTGAGCCACACCCCGATAACTGCTTTTACAGTTTTCGTTCTGTCTTGTTTGTTTCTGTCGTTTGCCTCAAGACAAGTAGTATTATATCTCGTCAGTATCAGAATGTCAACACTTTTTTTAATTTTTTTAAAGATAGTTTTTTTGCATTTTTTCCTCTTTTTTACAGACAATTCAAACAATTCTCATTGTTAGATTCAGTGATAAATGGAACGATCATATCGATCTCTCCAATAATCTGAAGAGTCTTATCTAGCCAGATTCATATGTTTCCAGTGTATATCACTGACAATTAATATACGCATCTCATTTTTCCTCTATTACTTCGCGAATAGCACGAAGTGCTTTACCTCTGTGACTAAGTTCGTTCTTCTTCACCGGATCCATCTCTGCTGTTGTGCATCCGCACTCCGGTACATAGAAGATCGGATCATATCCAAACCCATTCTCTCCGACTATTCCATGCCCGATCATTCCTTCAATTGTTCCACGAACAGTTTTTACTTCTCCTCCTGGAAATGCTGCTGCGATCACACAAACGAATCTGGCTGTTCGCTGTTCATCCGGAACACCTTCCAGCTTATCCAGAAGAAGTTTGTTCTTAATATCATAAGAAGTATTTTCTCCGGCAAATCTGGCAGAATAAATTCCAGGTGCCTTATCAAGATAGTCAATTTCCAGTCCGGAATCATCTGCAAGAATAATATCGTCCGGTAAATATTCTGCAATCGCTCTTGCCTTGATTTCTGCATTTTCTTCAAATGAAGTTCCATTCTCCTCAATATCTGGATTTATGCCCAGATCTTTCATAGAATAAATCTCCATCCCAAGATCTGCAAGAATCATACGTATCTCTTTCATCTTATTCTGATTGCCTGTTGCAAATACAATTTTCTTTCCCATTTATCTTCCCTCACTACATTTTTTCTTCGGTGGCTTTGGGCCCATAAACTGATAGAAATAGGTCTTGATCATTCCATTATAAATCTTACGATTTTTATCTGCCTTTCTGCCAAAATAACGTTCCGTATCTTCATAACTTGTGATCATATATGCGGACCATGAGTCCAAAGTGCGGAAACTTTCACCAAACTCTTTGTATAATTTTGGCAGTTCACTCTTTTCTTCCAGACGTTCGCCATATGGAGGGTTTGTAATAATGAAACCATATTTCTTTGGATGACGAAGTTCTGCAACCGGTCTCTGCTGGAAATGAATCATATGTGCTACTCCTGCATCTTCTGCATTCTTTCTCGCCGCACGAATCACTTCAGGATCGATATCATATCCCTGGATATCAACTTTTACATCATGATCAATCAGAGATTCTGCCTCATCTACTGCATCATACCAGAATTTTTTCGGAATCAGATTATCCCACTTCTCTGCTGTAAAAGATCTATTCATTCCAGGAGCAATATTGGCTGCGATCATTGCCGCTTCAATAGGAAATGTTCCACTTCCGCAGAATGGATCGACCAGAATTCTGTCCTTTCTCCAAGGTGTCAGCATGATCAGTGCTGCTGCCAGCGTCTCTGTAATCGGAGCCTTACTTGACAACTGACGGTATCCTCTTTTATGAAGGGATACACCTGAAGTATCGATTCCAATTGTAACAATATCTTTCATCAAAAATACTCGAATTGGATAGGATGCTCCATCTTCCGGAAAATGATCTCTGTGATACTTCATTTTCATACGCTCTACCATTGCTTTTTTCATGATAGACTGAATATCAGATGGACTGAACAACTTACTCTTTACAGATGCAGCCTTTGTAACCCAGAATTTTCCATTCTCCGGAATATATTCTTCCCATGGGATTTTTTTTGTTTTTTCAAATAATTCGTCAAATGTCTCTGCTTTGAATTCTCCTGTTTTTAACAGGATTCTCTCTGCAGTTCTTAAAAATATATTGGCCTGGCAGATTGCTGCCATATCCCCATAAAATGTCACTCTTCCGTCTTCTACTTTTGAAATCTCATAACCAAGATCTTGAATCTCTCTTTTGAGGACAGATTCCAGACCAAAGTGACATGGTGCGATCAATTCTACTATTTTCATGCATACCTCCTGCATTTTCTTTTTTTCTTATGTATCTTTTTTATCTTACTATAAATTCAGGGCGTAGTAAAGTTGAACTTTACTACGCCCTGAACAGGTCTCAGAGTCATTTTCCCCAAGATCACGTACCAAATTTTTGTATTTTTAGATGTCTGATTTTATAATTTGATATCCGAAATTAATTGTTATTGCTTGTTCTGTTGCTCATTTTATTCTTGTTTGAGCTGTTCTTATCAGATGCATTACGATTCATACCATTTTTGTCCATTGCATTGCGGTTCTGTGTTCCAGAAGTTTTATTAGAATTCTTATTCTGTTCGTCAAAAAAAGTATTTTTATTGTTATTTGTGTTTGTTGCCATGAGTATCCCTCCTGATTTTATTTGGTACACTCTTATTGTGTGTCTCTTCTCACTTTTTATACACACAAGGCACATTTTTCATTTTTTACTTGCTTTTTCCAATTTGATATATTATACTAACCTTTGTAGAAAGTAGCCTTTCTACACCCCTTATTAATTATTTATACTCCCCTCAAAAGACCGATGGCTCCCCCATCGGTCTTTTATTTATTTCCTATAGAATAAGAACTCGCTACGAACGTCCTCCTGTCAATACCCTTCTCACCAACACAAATACAAGCACCGGAATAAGCAGTGGTGCAAGCAACTTAAGTAACCCTGTCATAATTGCAAAGATACCAATTATAATCATAAGAACAAATAAGATCAAAAGCAGCTTTTTCCACCATACTTCCTGTTCCTTCTTTCGAACGAAATGTGTATTCCCACCGGAATATCCACCAGTCTCGCTCTCATGTATGTTATCCGTACTTGTACTGCCTTCTGCATTAATAATTGTCTGGGCGATCACCCATGGATCACCAAGTATACTTAAGACCTCTTCCTCACTTTTTCCACTTCTTACTTCATCCGTTATATATCTTTCATAATAATCTATATTATCGTGCACCACGCTCTGGCTTACGTTACCATTCAATTCCTCTCTAAGCTTTTCTAAAAATTGGGTTTTCGTCATATATTCTCCTCTCTGACTTTGTCGTTTCTTAGAATATCACATTCTTTTCTTTATTCCAATTAAATTTATCTTAATTTTCTGTGTTCACAATTTGTTCATTTATCTTTCAAAATTCCTTCATTTTATAAACATTCTTTCTTCATTTCTTCTTTATATACTAAATTTATAAAATAAGAAACAAGCATTATTACTTATTTTGATTATAAGTTTTTTTAATATTCTTTTTCATAATAAATGCCAGGCGTCAATAATGATTGCCTGGCATCCTCCCATTTATGGGGGATTTTTCTTTTATTCAACCATTTTATTTCCTTTTTTATCTGAACATTCAATCTCTTTTATTCCGTTTGCTGCACGGTCTGTTCCTCCTCTTTGTTGTCTGGTTCCTTGACTGTCTGTTCATTTTCTGCTGTCGCATCTGCCCTTTCATCTGTTGTCTCTTCTTGTGCTTCTTTTACTTCATTTATATGTTGTTCTATCGTTTCACTGACAGCCTTTATGTTTTCCTGAGTAAATTCAATTTCAGTCTGCAGTTCATTCTCTACATTCTCAATCTTCTGATCAATTTCATCACTCACTGATTGTTCGCTGTCTTCCTCTCTCTGCTGAACTTCCCAGATCCAGTCTTTAATATAATCCTGTTCCTTCATTAAATAATAGGAAAAAATCCAGCCGCTCAGGGCAATAGCTATACTCATTGCTGCCGCAAAATTAAATATTATATATTTTTTATCCTCCCAGTTTTTCTTCTCTTTTATAACAGGGAGATCCTTTTCTACCTGTATCAGCTCTTTATATTGTTTTCCCGGAAGTTCATTCAGACATTTGTTGATAATTTTTTCGAATTTCTTTTCCTGACTTTTTGTCAATGACGGCTCTGTATTTATATTGGCCAATATGAATTGAAGTGTCTTCCCGTACCCGTATAAATCCAGAAAATCTCCATCACCTTCTGTGATGTGAATGACTGGTTTGACAAAGTGTGTTCTCATCGCTCTTTTTTGCAGATTACGCAGCACAAATTCATTACTCTCTGCTGTCAGATCCAGAAGAAGAAGCTTCTCCTCTTTTGTCACCAGTACACTGTATGGATTCAGATATCTGTAATTCTGACCAGCATGACAACGATGATATGACAGAATCTGTTCCAATAATTGTCTTGCCCAGTCAAATAACTGTTGTCTGTCAATCCGCGGATTATCCTTAATTCTGTAAATGAGAAGCTCTCCCTGCACCCAATCCATTGACGGATGACATTTTGTTCCATGTTCTATGAATCTTATTACCTCGTATTTTGCCTCAATAAGCCTTCACTCCTTTCTTAAGTTTTAATAATTCAAGTGGATGATCATTTGATATAATTCGAATGTTCAGATATAAAAGAAATTATCCAGAATGGTGTTCTGAGTATATGTATAGTACTTTATTTGCCTTTAAAATGCAATCTGTTTCTCAGATTTTATAAAAAAGTAATATTTTGAAAATTCTATCTTTTCTTTCAGATTTTAACAATTTTCGCAATTCCCAATTTTTTCATTTACAAAACAAGGACAATATAATAAACTAATGGTATGCGTTTTGCGAATGTAACTGCCATTTAGTTTTTTTGAACAATATATGCAGTTTACAAAAATAAAGAAACAAAGAAAGAGGTATTTGATTATGAAAGGCAATGTAATCGTTGGACAGTCAGGCGGACCAACCGCAGCAATCAATTCCAGTCTTGCAGGTGTATACCGTACAGCTAAAGACCGTGGAGCAGGAAAGGTTTATGGAATGCTCTATGGTATCCAGGGGCTGTTACAGGAAAGATACATCGATTTAGGCGATTATATTAAGAATGATCTTGATACAGAACTTCTGAAGAGAACTCCATCAGCTTTCCTTGGCTCATGCCGTTATAAACTCCCAGAAATTCACGAAGACCGTGCTGTATATGACAAGATCTTTGAAATCCTCAAAAAACTGAATATCGAAGTATTTATCTATATTGGCGGAAACGACTCTATGGATACAATCAAGAAACTTTCTGATTATGCTATCGTTACTGGATTCAAGACACGCTTCATCGGCTGTCCTAAGACAGTTGATAATGACCTGGCTCTTACAGACCACACTCCAGGTTTCGGTAGCGCAGCAAAATATATTGGTACATCCGTTAAAGAAATTATCCGTGACGGATATTGTATCGAACACAAACAAGGAATCGTTACTATCGTAGAAATTATGGGACGTAACGCTGGATGGCTTACAGGTGCTGCAGCTCTCGCTAAAGGCGAAGACTGTGCAGGTCCTGATCTTATTTACCTTCCAGAACTTCCATTCGATATTGAAGACTTTAAAAATAAAGTAAAAGAACTTCTTTCTTACAAGAAAAATCTCGTTATCGCAGTTTCTGAAGGCATTCGTCTTGAAGACGGACGTTATGTATGCGAACTCGGCGAAAGCTCTGATTTCGTAGATGCATTTGGACACAAACAGTTATCTGGTACAGCTAACTACCTTGCAAGTTATGTATCTGGTGAATTTGGCTGCAAGACACGTTCTATCGAACTTAGCACAATGCAGAGAGCAGCTTCTCACTTTGCATCTCGCTGTGATATTGATGAAGCTTACCAGATTGGTGGAGCTGCTGTAAAAGCTGCTGACGAAGGCGATACAGGCAAGATGGTTATTCTTGATCGCAAATCTGATGACCCATATCAGTGCGGAACAGAAGTTAAAGACGTTCACAAAATCGCAAACGCAGAAAAAGTTGTTCCTAGAGAGTGGATTTTATCTGATGGTACTAACGTAACAGATGAGTTTATCGACTATGTTCGCCCACTTATTCAGGGTGATGTACCACCTATCATGGTAGATGGTATTCCAAGACATCTTTATCGTCCATACAATCTGTAAAAACAGGAACATAATTAAGGGGGGTGTGGCAATGCCCAATGCCACACCCCCTGTTTTTTATGCACTAATCTAAATAAATCGGTGATTCATAATTTCGTCCAAGTAATTTTTTCATCTTTTCCTGATATCCAAGAAATGCCCATTCTGTCATCTCCACCCAGCCATGTATTGCACGATCATATACCTGTACATAGCCCAGCTTTGTAGGATGCATACGTACACTGTTTGACTGATACTCATGCCCTGTATACGGATTCATTTCTCCTCTGCTCAGATCCTCTTCTTCAAAATCGGATTCTTTTGTCTGTTTCTGACTTTCTTCTTTCTCGACTGGAAGTGGTGCTTCTTCTGTCACTGACTGTTCTCCTTCCTCGAACACCATCTCAAGCTGCACTCCCTCTTCTTCGATAAGAGCATCTACATCTATCTTTACTTCTTGTACAGGTTTTTCCTCCTGCACTTTTACCTCTTCTGCAGGACTTTCCTTCTGCACTTTCACCTCTTCTGCAGATTCTTCCTCCTGCACTTTCACCTTTTCCGCAGATTCTTCTTCGGATTTCTTGTCCTTTTTTCTTCCAAATCCTCTCAGGAAAATAGAACTTGTACGGAAACGTTCTGGCTTTTGTGGGGCCGGTTCTTCAACTGCATCCTCTTTTAATTCTTCTGCAGATTCAGAAACTTCTTCGAAAATATCATCTAATATAGATTCTTCTTCTATAGCCACAGTCATAATCTCGTCAAAGATAAATTTCTGCTGATAGATATCATCTTCATCAATCTCTTCTTGTTTTTTCTCTGATTTTTTAACATAATTTGTGACAACATTTTCCTTACTCTCAGATTCATTTTCCTTATCTGTCGGAAATATACTCAAATAAAATGGACATCCAAGAATATTTGCAATCATACGCATGTCTTGTTCCTGAAAATTATCTCTTCCAAGACGCTGTGTCAGATTCTGTCTGGACATAGGCTTCCCTGTCTCTTCCTGGATACGCTCCGCAAGTTCTTTGATCGTCATGCCCTTACGGCTCAGAATAATCTTGACCTGCTCTCCAAATGTTAAATCTCTCATAAATTAATTTAACCTCCTGTTAAAATGCACCAAGGTATTCTTCCAGTGTAACACCCTGCTCCATAATCTCTTTCGCAGCCTCTTTTCCAACATAACGATAATGCCATGGTTCATAAATGATACCGGTTATATCAGACTTTTCTGGTGGATATCTGAGAATAAATCCATATTCCCAACAGTGCTCTTCCAGCCATTTTGCCTCGGCTGTATCAGCCTGCTTTTCATCAAGATTTGTATAAGAAGCAGATACGATATCCAGTGCAATTCCAGCTGCATGTTCGCTGCATCCCGGAATCATAACGGAAAGATTTGTCTTCGCATATGCATCAAGATAAGAATATTCCTCATCCAGCCAGCCCTTCATTGTATCATTGAAGATCTGTTCCTGCGTCTCATGAGAACGATATGCTGAACATACAATCATATCCATATCATCCTTTTTGGCAGCTGCCAGCATTTCCTTCGCTGCATCAACGATACGTTCATCAACATACATGTCTTTTGTCAATTCCACGAGTTCCGGTACATACTCCTGATCCAGGGGATTAGAACCATTGATCAATGCAAGCATCCAATCGTCATCCTCTGCCGTCAGAACTTCTTCCGGCGGCATTATATTACCCTCTTCTCTGTCCTTCTTCTTCTGAAGTTCAACAATCTTATCTTCAAGCTTTGCAACTTCCTTATTGTGGCTGCTGTTCGTTACCAAAACGGTAATAAGTAAAATAACTGCCATAATTGCTCCGGCAATCATCATACCAATCGTGATTCCGACTTTCATAACTCGCCGAAATTTAATTCCCGTTCTTCTGTCAACTTCAAAACTCATATTACTTCCTCTGTATATCTCTTTATCTTTGGAATCTTTACTTAATGGCTTCCTGCTTAATTCCTCATATACCTCACTTCGAATGTCTCGATTGTGATTGGCTTATTAAACAATACCCCCTGAACGTAATTACATCCCAGTTCCTTTAAAACATTCAGCTGATCCTGTATCTCCGCACCAGATGCATAAACAGAAACCCCAAGACGTCTGCACACATCGATGATTGCTTTTGCAACAATTCTGCTCTTACTATTTCCTACAATTCCTGATACAAGTCCCTTGTCCAGCTTCAACCCGTCAAACTCCATAATAGATAAGATAGAAACTGTCGAATTCTTGCCTCCATAGTGATCCAGGATCACTCTGATATTCTCTTTTCTAAGAGCACGACTCGTCTCCGCCAGCATCTCCGGATTCATCTCTGTAAGCGATTCTGAAACCTCAACCTGAAGATATTCACAGGAAACATGATACCTTTCAACAATTTCAAGCATTTTCCTTGAAATATCTTTATCCTGCAATGTTGAACAACAGAAATTCACAGAAATCGGTATCATGGATAGATTCTCCTCTTCCCATCTTTGTAAGGTCTGACAGATTCTCTCAAACACATATAAGTCCAGATAGTGTGATAATCGAGTCTCTTCCAAAAGTTGAATGTAACGCTTCGGATTCATGATTCCTAAATCCTTATGGTGATAACGCACAATTGCTTCCGCTGCAACTACTTCTTCTGCATCCACATCCAAAATAGGAACAAGACATACAATGAAGTTGCCATTGTCCAAATCGTATAAAAGGTCTTCCTTTATAATCGGTTCGTGATGTCCCTTTTTCAGATTTTTATAATACTTCTGCTTCTCTTCGCGCATCATATTCTCTGCACGCGCCACCAGCTTGTCGAGATTAATATCTACTTTTTCCCATGCATAACCAAGGCTTACCAGTCCAAGACTTATATTATCCAACTTTTCTCTGACACCATGAACATTTTTCAAAAAACGATCATAAGAAACATTCTCCATAATTACCAGATACTCGTCTCCTGTCATACGGAATACAGATGCACCATGAAAATATTCTCCCAGAACTTCTCCTACTCGAGTAACTACTTCATCACCGTACTCCCGTCCAAACTCCTGATTGAATACCTTAAGTCCATTAATGTCTGCTGAAAGTGCTCCCAGAGACTTCCATGTTTTTTCCTTTTTTTCTGTAAGATAACCCACAAAACTATTACGATTCAAAAGGCCTGTCAGATTGTCATGGTAACTAAGATATTCCTGCTGCTTCTGTGTCTTTTTCACAACAATCATCTGTGAAATAAATGGAAGCATTGCTTTCATTAAGGAAAGATCACATCCTCCGCGTCTTACATTCACTGCAGCAAGAACTGCTGTCCTTCCCTCTGAAAGCGTCTCAAACACACTGTAGCTGTCTGCATTCGTATCGGTGATTTCCTGCTTCAGCCAGCGTGGCTGCTGTTCGGCACTTAAAATCTTGATCTTATCTCTCTGCCATGCTACTTCTTCTGCACACCATTCATATATAGAAAAAATCTCATAATCGTCTTTTTCTACATAATAAACATATTCAGAATCGTAATATTCTCTGATTGTCTTTAGTACGTCATTCATAATTTGTGAAATGGAACGTACATCCTGTGTCTTATTCATAAAATTCTCCTGTCTTTTGCCAGAAATTTACTTATAGATATTAGTATTTTATTATAAACTTATCTAAAAAGCAACGAATTTCATTCTTCTGCCTTGTCTTTCTCTTTTGCATCTTCCTGTACAATTTTCAGATAATCTCTCTCTTCTGCCTTTCTGCCAGGCACAAAACGTTTTACAAAACTCTCTTGTTTACGCGATTTCACATATACATATCCTATTATTGAAAATACAAAGGCACCGATAAAGTTTACAAGAAGATCCTTCATTGTATCAATCAGACCAATATCCAGATAACCGCCCAAACCAAGTTCCTGACCCTGTATAGTCACATCTGTAATGCCGTTGATTCTCACAGCCACATTTCCTCCTGCCGGATCCAACATTACTGTACTGATTGTATTTACAATTGTATCTTTCTGCATATCAAAATAAAAAATCTGATCCATCGCAAACTCAAAAAATTCCCACACCACACCGATCGTCATGGAGAAACAAAATGCAACAATCGTCAAAAACAGTGGTGAAAGATAGAATTTAATCCGATCACTTCTATTTAAAAGATCAACCATGGAGAACCCAATCGCTGCTGCCAGAAATCCATTGATCGTATGCAAAATGGTATCCCACATCGGAATCACAATATAAAACTCATTGATTTCTCCAAGGATTTCTGCTGAAAATATAAACAGCAGAATAATAATTTCCAATGTTGTCGGCAATTCTATTTTCAAGGTCACCTGAATCAGGCTTGGAAGAATCAAAAGAATCAGTGTCAGAACACATAAAAATACATTTTCATAATTCTGATTCAAAACCTGTCGGATCATAACCAGAATTACCAGTGCACGCAATACAAAGTATACTGCTGATGAACTTTTATGTTCACGAAGTTCCATTTGCAATGCACGCCATATTGTTTTTAATTTATTATGTTTCTTTTCGTCCATCCTCTGCTCCTCTTTTTTTCATTATACTGCATCAGCCTTCTTTAATTCCTGATAAAGATAAGAAATTGGAAGTCCCACTACATTATAATAATCGCCTTCTATCCTATTAATATATGCTGCAAAACTCCCCTGAATCCCATAGGCTCCCGCCTTATCCATAGGTTCTTTTCCTGCAATATAGGCTTCAATCTCTTCTCTGCTCATCTCATTTACATAAACCTTCGTTTCCACTGCATGATTTACAATAGTTTTTTCACCATTCTCGTCATAAACCAACAATGCTGTTCCGGTAAATACCTGATGTGCACGTCCCTGCAAGTTAGAAATCATGCGGTATGCATCCTCTTCATCTTTTGGTTTTCCAAGGATTTCATGATCCTGGGCGACAATTGTATCTGCACCGATCACCACTGTATTTTTCAATGCACCCTGCTGCATATCTTCCGCTACATTTTCCGCCTTTTGAAGTGCCAGCTCTTTTACGATTTCTTCTGGAATTTCACTTGTATATCTTTCTTCCTTATTACTTGTCTTTATCTCAAACTTTATACCAATCTGCTCAAGAAGCTCCTTCCTTCTTGGAGACGCAGAACCTAAAATAATTCTCTTCACCTTATTCCTCCTCTTCTTATGATCATTTCTCCCTGTGCATTTCCCATGCTTTCTCAATAAGCCCTGGATTTTTTAAAAGCTCAATACATCCTTCTGTCATACACTCTGCTGCATACATCATTCCTTTATATCCTATACTCATTCCTGACTGTACTGTCGCTGTCCAGTGATGGAGCGGTGTTCCCTTACACATTGTTGCCGCGCTGAGCATAATAGTAGGTACCGTATGGCTCATATCTGATACATCAGTTCCAATTGCCAGTCGTACCGGCTCTGTCTCTAAGGATTCAAGTCCTGTAAAATAGATTCCATCATTGTCAAACCCTGCTTCTTTACTGAGTTCTTCTGCAAATGCAATTTCTTCATCTGTGTATTGCGGAGTCGTTATATTTTCCATTGCATGATAAAAACATTCTGCAAGAACCCGGTTCACCTTCATCTCTTTATGATGCACGATTGTTTCAATCTCAACCTTGGTTCCTGTCATCAAGGCTGCACCCTTTGCACAGTTATCTACACGCTCAGAAGCATCTTCCATCGTAGCCGCTTTGGAAGCACGAATAAAATACTTTGTAGATGCAAAAGCAGGTACAATATTGGCCGCTCCCTGCGGGCTTGTGTAAGCATAATGCATACGAACATCTTCTGCCACATGTTCCCTGAGATAATTCACGCCCACGTTCATAAGTTCTGCCGCATCCAGTGCACTTCTTCCCAGTTCCGGATATTTAGACGCATGTGCAGATACTCCGTAAAAATTATAATGCTTGATATCCTGAGCCTGCCAGATATCATAACTTACTCTGTTTCTGTCAAATGGATGCCAGGTCACTGCAACAGACAGATCATCAAAAACATTTTCATTATTCATTTTAATTTTTCCATAGACAATCTCTTCTGCGGGACAACCATACACTCTGAGAACACCCTCGATCTTTTCATTTTCCATCCACTCTTTCAAGGCTATTGCTGCTCCTGCGCACGCAGTTCCAAGCAGATTGTGACCACAGCCATGACCAGGCTCTCCTGTTCTTTGTTCATTTGCCAAAATCGGCTGACCTAATCCTGGCAGAGCATCATATTCTGCCAAAAATCCAATGATTGTCTCTCCTTCACCCCATTCTGCTACAAATGCTGTCTCAAGACCTGCAATATTCCATGTAATCTCAAATCCCGCTTTTTCCAGATAATCCGCCAGACGTTTGGAAGATTTTTCTTCTTTCATCGCAATCTCCGGATGTTCAAAAATATACTTCGCAATCTCTTTCATTTCTGATTCGTGCTGTAAAAACCAGTCTGTCATAACACTCATAATGTCCGTCCTTTCTATAATTAAATATTATGTAACTCCATCTGATTATTTCATGATACCATGTCTATTCTAAAATCTCCACCCTGAAACACCTTTTTAGATTTCTCCTGATTTTTGATATTTTTTAGTCAAAAATGTGTTATACTTATTTATGTGTGAGTGCTTTTCATGCTCGCAAATATATGCAGAAAAGGAACGACATCATGAGAGCTTACGAACGATTATTAAATTATGTAGTTGTACGCACTCCAAGTGACGAAAACAGTACAACCACCCCTTCTACCTCCTGCCAGTTTAATCTGGCACATCTGCTTGTAGAAGAATTGAAAGATTTGGGATTATCTGATGCTCACGTTGACGATAAATGTTATGTTTATGCACATCTTCCTGCTACTCCAGGCTATGAGAACAAAGCAAGGCTGGGACTGATCGCACATATGGACACCGTCATAGAATTCTGTGATCATGAGATTCGACCAATTGTCACTGAAAACTATGACGGAAAGCCACTGCCTCTTG
Source organism: Schaedlerella sp. (assembly GCA_036309085.1). GTDB lineage: Bacteria > Bacillota > Clostridia > Lachnospirales > Lachnospiraceae > Schaedlerella. The sequence continues at coordinate 29,647 of JAXJUL010000038.1, read as the reverse complement.
GCACAAGCGGTCGTATTCTTGAAGCGACTGATTTTAAAGTGTTAAACACTTTGATCGGAAGAACTCTTATCACAACAGACGGAACAACAATTCTTGGAGCTGATGACAAAGCCGGAATTGCAGAGATTATGACGGTTCTTGAAATTCTGATTACAGAGAATATTCCACACGGTCCTGTTTCTATAGGATTTACTCCAGACGAAGAAATCGGTTCCGGCGCAGATCATTTTAATCATAAAGAGTTCAATGCAGACTTTGCTTATACTTTGGATGGAGAAGCTGAAGGTTCTATAGAATATGAAAACTTTAATGCAGCTCGTGTGATTTTTGAAATTGACGGAATCAACGTCCATCCAGGTGCTGCCAGAGATACTATGATCAACGCAGCTCTTATTGGTATGGAGATCAATTCCCTGCTTCCAACTGGACAAACTCCCCGCGATACAGATGGTTATGATGGATTTTATCATCTTCTGGAATTTACCGGTGATGTTTCTCATGCGCATCTGGATTACATCATCCGAGATCATGATAATGAATCTTTCAATAACCGTAAGCAGATTCTTCGTGATATTGAAAAATCCATGAAAGAAAAATGGGGTGAGAATTTTATTCACCTTAAGATTAAAGATGAATACTGCAATATGGCTGAGATTATAAAACAGCATATCCATTTGATCGACAATGCGAAAAAGGCCTGCCGTAATCTCGGCATTGAACCTCATATTTCTCCTATCCGCGGAGGAACAGATGGGGCACGCTTAAGTTACGACGGACTTCCATGTCCAAACCTCGGAACAGGAGCACATGCTGTGCATGGACCTTATGAATTTATCACTGCGGAAGGAATGGATATTGCAACACAGATTGCTGTAGAAATTGTAAAACTATACGCAGAAATCGAGCATTAGAAAGTTTAAATGCTGCCCATGTTTCTGACATGAGCAGTATTTTTATTTTTTACCAATTAATATATTGCTTTTATTTTTTGTACCATTTATTATAGTGATAATGCTGAGTTTGCGACAAATTTTGACATCAGCAGATTTTATCATACAATTTTTTAATAGGGGGGAAGATTTATGGTCTTTTCTAGTTTATTTTTTGTATTTTTCTTTTTCACCCTATGCATGATTATTTATTTTTTTGCTAAAACTATTCCGCAGAAAAATAACATCCTGCTCATTTTTTCTTTAATTTTTTACTCATGGGGTGGACCAAAATACCTGATATTGTTATTAGCCATGGTATTTGCTTCCTGGATTGGTTCTCTGCAGATCGAAAAGAATGAAGATACAAAGACCCGGAAGATTATTCTTACTATATACCTTATCTTCATGTTTGGACTTTTAGGTGTATTTAAATACCTCGGCTTTTTCTCAAGTATTACAAATTCCATATTTGGAGTTCCGAAAGAAATTCCTCAAATTGCTCTGCCAATCGGTATTTCTTTCTACACATTCCAGCTCGTTTCCTACGTAATCGACGTTTATCGCAAAGAGATTGCCGCTCAGAAGAAGTTTCACTACTTACTGCTTTATGCTTCTTTATTCCACCAGTGTATTGCCGGACCGATTGTTCGTTACCAGCTGGTGGCTGATGAAATTGAAGACCGTAAAGTCAAACTTGGAGAATTTGGACGCGGTATCAAGCGTTTCACAACCGGCCTTGCCAAAAAAGCGATTCTTGCCAATGGCTGTGCAGTAGTTGCAGATTCTTTACTTCCAACTGCTGCAAAAGATATGATGGGGATTCCGGCACTCGGTCTCTGGGTAGGACTTTTGTTCTACGCACTGCAAATTTACCTTGACTTCTCCGCTTACTCCGATATGGCAATCGGTATGGGACTTATGGTTGGTTTCCACTATGATGAAAACTTCAACTATCCTTATATTGCAAATTCTGTCAAGGATTTCTGGACACGCTGGCATATTTCACTGAGTTCCTTTTTCCGTGATTATGTTTATATTCCACTTGGCGGCAACAGAAAAGGGGCTCGCCGCCGCACAATCAACCTTCTGATTGTATGGGGGCTGACAGGTATGTGGCATGGCGCAAGTTGGAACTACATTTTCTGGGGACTTTATTTCTTCTTATTTATCTGGCTTGAGAACTCAGTATTAACGAAGAAACTTCAGAGCCTGCCTTCTTTCGTAGGACATGTTTACGCATTGATCGTTGTATATTTTGGATGGGCTTTATTCCGCTGCGAATCACTGGACCTTCTCGGAACTTTATTTAAGGGCATGATCGGATTAAACAATAACGGCTTTATTGCTTCCTCAACTACGATTATTATTCAGAACAACATTTTCTTATTCCTGTTCTGTGTAATCGCGTCCACACCTTTACTGAAGAATATTGGTATTTTCATTAAGAAGCTGCATTTTAAATTTCAGCAGACTCCTCACATCGTATATATATACGATGCAGTTATGCCGGCAGTACTTCTGTTTTTATCAATGTTTGCACTTGTAGGAAACAGCTATAACCCATTTTTATATTTTCAATTTTAAAGGACGCTATAAATTATGACGAAAGAATTCAAAAAAAGAAATCGAAAATCACAAAAGAAATATTTGCAGTTGACAATCTGCATCTTTATTTCGGTTCTTCTGGTCGGCTTCTTATGGGGATTTTTATTCCCACTTCGTCCAACAGAATCCGATCTTGAAAAACGTGAACTGACAAAGTTTCCAACCCCAACCGTTGTCACTGTTCTGAACGGCGAATTTTTCTCCGGAGTCAGTACATGGTATGCGGATACATTTCCTTTTCGTGAATCACTCATCAATATGAACTCATCTTTTAAGACCCTTTACGGTATCAAAGGTGAGGAATTATATGGAAATGCCGTTGCAGCAGATGAGATTCCGGATGCTGATGCGGAAATAAAAGAAAAACCGAAGGACGAGGAAGAAAATCTTCCAGATGCAACAATTCATGATGAGCCGGAACAGGCCGGAACCATTTACATCGCAGGCAACCGCGGATTTGGTTTATATGGATTCAGTCTGGAAGGGGCTGATGCTTATATCAATATGATCAACACTGCTGCCGACCTGCTTGAAGATGATGCAGCTGTTTACTGCATCCTTGCACCAACAAGTATTGCAGTAAATCTTGATGAAGAAAAACAAGCAGAAATCGGTTCCAGTAATCAGGGCGATGCCTTCGATTATATTTACGGACATCTTGATTCCTCTGTAAAAAAAGTACCAATTCTTGAAACTTTGAAAAAACATAACAGTGAGTACCTGTATTTCTATACCGATCACCACTGGACAGCAGACGGTGCATATTATGCATATAAAGAATTGATGAAAGCAAAAGGTGAAAAAGCGAGCCCTCTTTCAGAGTATGAAAAGAATGAATATGAAGGATTTATCGGAACATTCTATTCCTACAGCCAGATGTCGGAGACATTGAAAAATAATCCTGATACTGTTGTTACATATACACCAGAATGCAATGATATGATTTTTATGGATGAAAATAATCAGGAAGTAGAATGGCAGGTTGTAGCGGATCCAACAGATTATTCTGAGGGAAGTAAATACATGTGCTTTATCGGCGGTGACCGTTCGTACTCCGTAATCGAAAATCCAAACATTGATGACGGCAGCTCATGTGTCGTAATCAAAGAATCTTATGGAAATGCATTTGTTCCATTCCTTGTAAACAGTTATCAGACTGTACACGTAGTTGACTACCGTCATTACACAGGCAACCTGGTATCTTTTGTAAAATCAAACAATGTTCAGGACGTTATCTTCCTGAACAACTGTAATGCGATTGCACCTGGTTCCGCAAGCGCAATGTACCAGATGCTGGTGAGATAAAATTTTAAAAATCGCCGTGGAGTACTTACTACACGGCGGATTTTTTTCTGTATCCTTCTAAAATAATTTTTTTTGCTCTTTTTACATCTTCTCCCGTCGCAGCTTCAATTCCCTCCAACGGATATTCCATCCCAAGTTCCTTATATTTCCCAACTCCCATCACATGATAAGGCAGCACATCCAATGCCTTTACATTTGACAGAGTCCTGATAAACTCTCCAAGTTTTCTTAAATATACTTCCTGATCGGTAATTCCCGGAACGACCACATGGCGAATCCATACCGGAACTTTCTTTTCTTCTAAATATTTTGCAAAAGCAAGAATATTTTTATTCTCCTGCTTTGTCAGGTCTTTATGTTCCACAGGATCTATGTGTTTGATATCAAGCATCACCAGATCTGTGTATTGCATCAACTGATCCAGTTTTTCATTATATCCAATATTTCCTGGATAATAAGTCACGCCGGAGGTATCGATACAGGTATGGATTCCATGTTCTTTTGCTTTCTGAAATAATTCCAGAAGAAAATTAATCTGCAAGAGGGGCTCACCGCCTGTGACGGTGATTCCTCCATTTTTATAGAAATAACGATTTTTCAAAAACTGTCGGATCAATTCATCCGAAGACATCTTCGTCCCCTTTTTCATTTCCCAGGTATCCGGATTGTGGCAGTATTTGCAGCGCATCGGACAGCCCTGGGTAAAGACTACAAAACGGATTCCCGGACCATCAACAGTTCCAAAACTTTCAATCGAATGAATATATCCTTCCATAATTCCCCCTCTTTTGCTTAGATCTGGTCATGAAAGGTACGGGAAATAACCTCGTCCTGCTGCTCCTTTGTAAGTTTATTGAAGTTTACTGCATATCCGCTGACACGGATTGTAAGCTGTGGATATTTTTCCGGATGTGCCTGTGCATCCAGAAGAGTTTCCTTACTGAAAACATTTACATTTAAATGATGACCGCCTTTCTGAACATATCCGTCCAGAAGTGTCACCAGATTATCAATCTGATTATTTGTTGCTGACATAATTTCTCCCTTTCTATGCTTTGATACTTTTATTCTTCATCCAGTCCCTCAAATAATGTCGGAGAGGAGCAGGCCCCAATACAGTCAAGATCTACATTGATATCGCCTACAAAGATTTTATCTTCTTTTCCCAATGCGCCCGGAATAATGGAAAATGTATTAGAAATTCCATCCTGTGCATCAATGAACGGCAGTTTGGACACGGAAGATAAGGATGCGACCGCACCGTGGGTATCTCTGTTATGCATTGGGTTTGCTCCCGGAGCAAATGCTTCTCCTGCTTTTCTTCCATCCGGAGTAGAGCCTGTTGCTTTTCCATACACTACATTGGAAGTGATTGTAAGAATCGATGTAGTCGGAATACTTCTTCTGTAAGTATGATTTTTACGGATATGCTCCATAAAAATGTGAACAATCTCTCTTGCAATAGAATCTACACGGTCATCATCATTTCCGTATTTCGGAAAATCTCCTTCCACTTCGTAATCAACTGCAAGCCCTGACTCATCTCTAATCACTTTTACTTTCGCATACTTGATTGCTGAAAGTGAATCTGCGACTACGGAAAGTCCCGCAATTCCTGTCGCAAACCATCGTGTCACATTCTTATCGTGTAGTGCCATCTGAATCTTTTCGTAACAATATTTATCATGCATATAATGGATGACATTCAGTGTGTTGACATAAACCTCAGCCAGCCATCTCATCATGGCATCGTATTTTCTCATCACTTCATTATAATCCAGATATTCTGTTGTAACTGGCTGGAATTCCGGTCCTACCTGTTTGCCGGAAATCTCATCTCTTCCTCCATTGATCGCATAAAGCAGGCACTTCGCAAGGTTGGCTCTTGCCCCGAAGAACTGCATTTCTTTGCCGACACGCATAGAAGATACACAGCATGCGATTGCATAGTCATCTCCATGTGTAAAACGCATCAGGTCATCATTTTCATACTGGACAGATGATGTCTCGATTGAGATTTTTGCACAATATCTCTTAAAGTTATCTGGCAAATGTACGGACCAGAGCACGGTAAGATTCGGTTCTGGTGAAGGACCAAGATTCTTAAGTGTATGCAGATAACGAAATGACATTTTTGTTACCATATGTCGTCCATCGATCGCCACACCGCCTATGGACTCCGTCACCCACTGAGGATCTCCTGAAAAGAGTGCATTATACTCCGGTGTACGTGCAAATTTGATCAGACGTAATTTCATGATGAAATGATCCACCATTTCCTGAATTTCTTTTTCTGTATAAATCCCTTTCTTTAAATCTCTTTCCGCATAAATATCTAAAAATGTAGACGTACGTCCAAGTGACATTGCCGCACCATTTTGTTCTTTTACTGCCGCCAGATATCCAAAATATAACCATTGAATTGCTTCTTTCACATCACGTGCAGGAAGAGAGATATCGTAGCCGTAACTCAATGCCATCTCTTTGAGCTGCTGCAGGGCACGGATTTGTTCCGCCAGTTCCTCCCTTTCGCGAATTACTTCTGAGTACATCGCTGTTCTTGTTGTTTCCTTCTGCTCAATCTTATCCTCGATCAAACGATCTACACCGTAAAGTGCTACACGACGATAATCTCCAATAATTCGTCCACGTCCATATGCATCCGGAAGTCCTGTGATAATATGACTTGATCTGCATGCTCTCATTTCTGGTGTATATACATCAAACACTCCTGAATTATGTGTCTTTCTGTGGACTGTGAAAAATCTTGAAAGATTCGGATCTACTTTATATCCATGATCTTCACATGCCTTCTGCGCCACACGGATTCCACCATATGGCATGAACGCTCTTTTAAATGGTTTATCCGTCTGAAATCCTACAATCTTTTCTTTTTCTTTATCTAAATAACCAGGCCCATGGGATGTGATCGTTGAAATAATATCTGTATCCATGTCCAGTACACCGCCTGCTTCAAGTTCCTGTCTGGAGAGATCCATAACCTGATCCCAAAGCTGTTTTGTGTCCTCTGTCGGATCTTCTAAAAATTCTTCATTCCCGCTGTAAGGTGTGTAATTATGTCTGATGAAACTTCTGACATTGATTTCTCTCATCCAGGTTCCTTCCTCGAACCCTTCCCAGCCTTTATATGAATAATCCATATGCATTCTCCTTTTCTTCTGATTTTGGTTAGTCTTAACTAATCTTCATCATAATACTATATTCTTCAGTATGTGTCAATAATATAGATTCTATTAGCAGGATTTTCAATTTTAGAGTTTTCTATGGAAAAAGAAATACATATCAAAACAGGCCCACCACTGCGTCGTGGCGGGCCCTGCAAATTATTTACTTTCCACATTATCAGAAGCCGTTGCAATTACCTCCACGACCTCATTTTTATTCATATCATTTTTAAGTAATCGATACGCTGTCGCAAAAATTGGAACTCCAAGGAGCATACCTGTGACTCCCATCATTCCTCCGCCAACTGTAACTGCTGCCAGCACCCAGATTCCTGGAAGTCCAAGTGAGGATCCAACAACCTTCGGATAAATAATATTGCCTTCTAACTGCTGAAGAACAACGATAAAAATCAAGAAGATCAGTGCCTGTACCGGTGAAACTGTCAGAATCATAAATGCTCCGACACCAGCACCGATATATGCTCCCGCTACTGGGATTAATGCTGTAAACGCAATCAACGCTCCCAACATAGATGCATATGGAAGTCTTAAGATTCCCATTCCAATCATACATAATAATCCAAGGATCACTGCCTCTGTACACTGTCCAACAATGTAACGACGGAAACAGTCATTCAGAACATCTGCTACATAAATAACCTTATCATACCATTCTTTTTTCAGGTAATGTTTCAGTACACGATCTGTCTGGTGATGAAGTGTCTCCTTCCCTGCCAGCAGATAGAAGGAAAAAATAATACTCAAAAATGCTGTCACAATCCCTGAGAATACGGAAGAAATCATATTCACCATAAGTCCCATCGCATTTCCGATTCCTGTTGTTATCATATTAATCAGTTGAGAAATCTTGGACTGCCAGTTGATATTCTGTAAAAATGCAATAATATCTTGCGGAATTATTTCAATCTTTTCCAGTATATCGACCATTTTTCTCATCAATGCAGGCATCTCCGCAAGAAGCAGCTGAATACAGGATACAAGCTGAGGAAGGACCAGACCGATGACAAGAACAACAATTGCAATCAATGTAAGATAGGCTGAGATCATACAGACCGGTCTCTTACTCTTTTTTACAAGTTCCTTCTGTGATTTTGGAAAATAATTTCTTTCGTACATACTCATCAAAATATTAACCAGATAAGCGATCACACCTCCGATGATGAGTGGAGATGCCGCGCTGAGAACGGCAAAAAAAAGTCCCTCTGCTTTTGGCCAGTATATAAAACATAAATATAACAAAAATATACTGATAATTACTTTATAACAAGATTTCCACTCTATTTTCATACAAATAAGTTCTCCTTTATAAATTTACTCCAAATCCTGTCTTCTGCTTCTTCGATAAGCCTGATAAATACGACTCGATATAATTCCTTTTAGAACATTTGCTGCACATCGTTTTAAATCATTTTTATCCAGAACACCACATTCTGCCGCGTGGAAGATTTCTTTTTCTGCTGCTGAAGTTCCCGGCATGATCAGGTCATTTCCCGCTTCAATCGCCCTCGCAGGATTTGCAAGTTTCTTCCCGGTTGCAAACCAGTCTGTCATAACAAGCCCCTGAAATCCCCATTCATTACGAAGAATCTTTGTGAGCAAGTCATGACTGTTGCTCGTATAAGTTCCATTTACCTTATTGTAACTGGACATAACGGAACCAGGTCTTCCATTCTTTACTGCAATCTCAAATCCTCTCAGATAAATTTCCCTCAATGCACGCTCACTGATATTTGCATTGGTTCTGCCGCGGTTATCTTCCTGATTATTACAACAAAAATGCTTCAATGTTACGTAACATCCTCGATGCTTCTGCACACCTTTGGTAATTGCCGCGCAAGCAGTTCCTGAGAGGAAAGGGTCTTCTGAAAAATATTCAAAATTGCGTCCACAAAGTGGATTGCGGTGTATATTAAGAGCCGGAGCCAGCCAATATGTCACACCATAGACCTCCATTTCTTCTCCCACTGCAGATCCGACTGCTTCAAGCAATTCCTCATTCCAGGTCTGTGCCAGTGCAAGCCCTGTCGGAAATGCTGTGGTAAACTGATAGATCACCGGATGCTTTTCCGGATTGCCAAGAACCAGTTTCTTCATGGCCTCCGGCATATAATTCATCAGTGAAAGAAATGGATCCACTGCTTTGATCTTACCATTTGGCATAACCACAGATCTTTTCTGAAGCCGAAGCCCTGCCGGTCCGTCTGCAAGACAGATATTCGGTACTCCTTTATGAATAAGTTTACTTGTCGTACTTCCTGCCGCTCCCGGTGCCTGGAAATACTTTCCGCCCTCCAGTCCATTTCCAACTGTAAGGTATGTAAGTTCTTTTAATGACAGCTGATCTAACAGCGCATCTGTCTCGTCGGAACTATAAATCTCCGGATTTTTATAAACATATCGTTCGGTATTAAACTCTTCTGGATTCATCATGAATACAGAAATATCTTCCGGAATCTCTTCCGTATATTCTGCTGATTTTAATTCTTCCAGTGCATTTCTCAACTTACAGACATTCTGATGCTGCTGTGTAATGATTGTTTCTTTCAGCCTAACCGCCGCACAAATCTTCGTATTTCTGCTAGAATTACCGATTCGAAGAATATAAGTTCCCTGGTCGAGTAGCATCACCGCATCCCCTTCCCTGTAACTTGCCATGTCTTCCATCTTAAAGCGAAGGGTCAGCTTTTCTCTTTCTCCCGGCATCAGCACCTTTGTCTTCGCAAATGCAGACAGCCTCTGGTATTCCTTATCCATCTCCCCCTTCGGGCAGCTCACATAAAGCTGAACGACTTCTTTTCCGGCAAATGTATCACCACTATTCTTTACAGAGACTTTAACCACCACCTCTGTCTTTTGGATACTGACAGATTTTACCTTGATTTTAAACTCTGTATAAGAAAGTCCATATCCGAAAGGATATTTCGGCTCTACATGAAAACTGTCAAAGTAACGATAGCCTACATAGATTCCCTCTTTATAATATTCCTCATCAAGATTTCCATTCAGATAACTGTATTCTCCGGCAAATGGAATGTCTTCGTAATTCTTTGCCCAGGTATCAGACAGTTTTCCTGACGGTGATACTCTTGCGCAGATCAAATCTGCAAATGCCATTCCGCCCATCGTCCCCTGCTGTCCGAAAAATACTACTGCGTTAATTCCCTGAATCTCATCAAGAAAATTCATATCGAAGGAAGAACCGGTATTGATTACCACAATCATTTTTTTATAAACTGCCGCACAGCGTTTTATATTTATCCTTTCCTGCTTTGACAGGGAGTATTCATTCCGTTCCAGTCTTTTGTCAGCACCTTCTCCTGCCTGCCTTGCAACTACATAAATACAGGTATCTGTGTCAGACTCTTCCACATCTCTTTTTGTAACTGCCTGACCAAAAGGATATTGGTACGGACTTGCTACAATGTTCATGATCTCTGACATGTTCAGCCTCAGAATCTTCTTTTGAAATTCTTTGATATATTCAGCCTCACCTGCTTTATACAGGCGTGCATATTCCGCGATCCACTTCTTTGTTGTAATAGTAAATCCCGCAGTTTCCAGACCTTCCATAATAGAAACTGCATGGCGCTCATTCACCTCACCAGAGCCTGTCCCACCTTTGATCGTCATACCGGCCCCAGCCCCATAAAGTGCGATTTTTCCAGGCTTGATCGGCAGTGTTCCATCATTCTCCAGCAGAACGATGCCTTCCAGTGCAGCCTGGTATGCTGTTTTTTTATTCTTCTTTTCCAGCATGGTTACTTCATCTGTCCACAATGCTTTATTTCTTACTTTCATCTTCATCGTCCGCACCTCCCGATTGCCTTTATTGTATCTTACTTAATTTTAAGAAACAATCTTTTTTAACTTCCTTTACAAATCTTTAACAATCTTTCAGATTCCTTCATAATCAAATTCCGGTATGAAACTTTCTTCTGCCGTTTCTCCTTCCTGAATGAATCCATTTTCCACTCCAATCTCAATCGCATAGTCTACCAGTTCCTCATATTCTTCTGCAGTGACTCTGCGATTAATCTCCGGGAGATATTTTACCTGTGGAAGAGGTGTATACTGATTCATCAGACTTAAAAATACACGATTCCCATAAGTTTCAAAGACATATTTTACAACTTTCTTTGCATTTTCCAGATAACCAGGAAGCAAAAGATGGCGGACGATCACGCCCTTTGTCATCATTCCGTCCTTGTCAAATTCTGCTTCTTTCGTCTGACGCACCATTTCCTTTAAGGCCTCTTTAGCCACTTCCGGATAATCTTCGGCCTTTGAATATCGCTTCGCCAGCTCTTGGTCCATATATTTAAAATCTGTGAGATAAATATCCACGATTCCATCCAGCATTTTCAACGTTTCTGTCTTTTCATATCCACTGCAGTTATAAACAATCGGAACACTCAGCCCCTCTTCCCTTGCTCTCTGAATAGCCCAGATAATCTGCTCTGTATAATGTGTCGGCGTTACCAGATTAATATTGGCTGCTCCCTTTGCCTGCAATTCCAGTAAGATTTCTGACAACCTTTCTTTCGTAATTTCCTTTCCTGATCTTGCCCTTGCAATATCATAATTCTGACAGTATACACATCTGAGCGTGCAGCCGCTGAAAAATACTGTTCCCGAACCTGTCTCCCCCGAAATACATGGTTCTTCCCACATATGAAGGGCTGCCCTTGCCGCAAAAATGGTTTCACCTGACACCCCACAAAATCCTTTCTGTCCTTTTTTACGCTCAACCTTACACTCTCTTGGACAGAGACTACATTTCCCCATAAACTTCTCCTCTATAAAAAGATACGCCGATTCATATGAACCGGCGCAAAAACTTCTTTATTCTGATAATCCAAATTTTTCATGCACTGCTCTCATTGCTCTCACTGCATCCTTGATATCCACAAGAACAGTAATGCGAATCTCTGATGTCGCAATCATATTGATATTAATATTCTCCCCATACAGGCATTCAAACATCTTCGCAGCTACACCTGGGTTTGACATCATACCTGCACCAACAATTGATAACTTCGCAACGTCACAATTGTACTCCACTCTCTCGAATCCCAGAACTTCTTTGTAATCTTCCAGAACTTCTACAGCTTCCTGCAGGTTCTCGTCTGATACTGTGAAGGAAATATCCTTTGTACCCTCACGTCCTACAGACTGAATAATAATATCTACGTTAATATTATGTTTTGCCAATGTATTAAATAATTTGAATGCGCTTCCCGGAACATCCTGAATTCCAATAACCGAAATACGATCTGCATTACGGTCCAAAGCCACACCACTGATGATCATTCTTTCCACTTTTCTGATAACCTCCTTAACAACAGTACCTTCTGATTCGTTCAGACTGGAGCGTACAACAAGTTGTACACCATATTTTTTTGCCATCTCTACAGCACGATTATGAAGCACTCCTGCTCCTAATGCTGCCAGGTCAAGCATCTCATTATATGTAATCGCCTTTAACTTTTTCGCGGTAGGAACCAGTCTTGGGTCTGCAGTATAAATGCCGTCTACATCTGTAAAAATCTCACACTTATCTGCATGCAGCGCCGCTGCTAAAGCTACTGCCGTCGTATCAGAACCGCCCCTGCCAAGTGTTGTATAGTTATCAAACTTATCCACTCCCTGGAAACCTGTCACAAGTACGATCTTTCTGTCTTCCAGTTCTCGCCTGATTCTCTCTGTACCAATCTTTTTTAATCTTGCATTGCTATATGCTGCGGTTGTCTTCATAGGTACCTGAAAGGCATTCAAAGAAACTGCACGAACTCCCAGCTCATCCATTGCCATTGCCATCAAAGACACTGACATCTGCTCCCCGATTGTATATAACATATCCATCTCACGCTTTGGCGGATTTGGATTAATGTCTTTTGCTTTCTGAACAAGTTCATCCGTATATTTTCCCATTGCAGACAAAACTACGACTACATCATGACCTTCTTTATAATCTTTGATACAGCGCTTTGCTACATTGAAAATACGTTCCTTATCAGCTACAGAAGTACCTCCAAATTTCTTAACAATTAACATGTTTTTCTTTGTCTCCTTAGTATGTTTATATTCCAAATTCTTCTAGAATAAGCTTCTCTTCGGTAATTCTACATCATGGGAGTCTGTGCCGTCAACTTCTATTTTTCTGCACTGAAAGTCACATTTCAGCAGGTTTTTAATTCCTCTGTATGAGGACATTTTTTAATTTTTCAATTCCTTAGAGCAGAAACCGTTCTCTGTCTCCCGGAATGTATAAATTCCCCTTAAAATATGGCTTGCCTTCTTTATAATATAATTTTTTTCGTTCCTGCAGATGTGTTTCTTCTGTGTGACACAAAATCAAATTTTTAATCTGTATTCTCTCTGCTGTCTCACAGGCATCCTTCACCGTACTGTGATGCCTTCTGTACGGATGAAATTTCTCCCTTTCCTCATACAGACAGAAAGCCTCATGGATCAGCCAGTCACATTTTTCTACACAATGACTCACCGCTTCTTCAAGAGGCTCATCACCACAAAATCCGAGTCTCTTTCCATCTTCCATCGTCATCACAAATCCAAATTGTTTCAGCTTTGTTGACCGTATATCAAAAAATCGAACCTTTTTATTTATGATTTCAAATTCTGTTGCATCTTCAATAATAACAAAGCGAATTCTATTTCCAAGATGATTAGTTATTGAAGTATAAAGTGTCAGATTACACAGGCTGAAAATCAAATCTGCCAACTCCTGATGACAATATATGCACAATTCTCCTTCATATGCTTTCTTATTCATAAGCTGACCGATCATCGTAATGACCCAGATTATTCCCAACATATGATCGTTGTGTCCATGAGAGATAAACACGTCATGAATCTGTGTAAGTGGAATATCTTCCTCTTTTAATACTTTTAAAATTCCATTTCCACCACCGGTATCTACAAGAAAGCTCTGATCATCTTCTGTCAATGTGAAACAAGTATTATAATATTGCATTGCTGCAGCAGCTCCGGTTCCTAACATTACTAATTCCATACATACCTCTTTTTAATACTCTGTTAACTATATCTTCCTGTTTTCTTATAAGATAAAAAAATTATAACACATCCACGTTTCTTATCGTTGACAAAATTTACATTTTCTTATAAACTAAATGCAACCGTTGGTTGAAGCCAACACAGAACCTTAACTTAATGAATCTATAATATAACCAGAACCAGGAAGGTGCAGGATCGCTGAAGCGATGTTTCATTTTTCTGGTTTTTATAATTATGACTCTAAAAAACAGGAGTAACCGAATTTGATGTTTGATATAGAAAAAGACAATCTGGAAACTTTAATACAAAAAATCGCTGTTCAGAATCTTTCCAGCAACAGAAATAAACCTTATGTAATTGCCATTGATGGTATGAGTGCCAGTGGAAAAACAACAATCGCCAGCCTGATTCAAAAACATTTTCCAGAATCTAATCTGCTCCATATGGATGATTTTTTTCTGCAGCCACATCAGCGAACAGAAGAACGCCTTCTTGAAACTGGCGGTAACGTTGATTATGAGCGCTTTGCTCTGGAAATTCTTAACTGTATTTCTGATAAAAACGGTCTGACTTATCGCAGATATGACTGCTGCACACAACAACTGGATGCTGCAATTTTTATGTCCTGGAAGCCTCTTGTAATCATCGAAGGTTCTTACAGTCATCATACTTATTTTAAAGATGCCTATGACCTTCGTATTTTCTGCGAAACAACTTTTGAAAAACAAAAAGAGCGGATTTTGAAACGAAATGGTGCTGAAAAACTTCAGCGTTTTGTGAATGAATGGATTCCAAAGGAAAATGCTTACTTTGAAAAATTTCAAATAAAAGAAAAAGCGGACTTATTGCTGTAAAACTGCAGCAGCAAGTCCACTTTTGTTACAAAATACCATTTTTATTTTGAATATTTATCAATTGCTTCCTGAATTCTTGTCTTTACCAGAGCAGCCACTTCACTTGTATTCATACCTTTATATTCTTCAAATTCAATTGGTTTCAGATAATGAATCTGAACAACAGCCGGAGCACATCCCTTGACATCCAGCACTTTATAACTGTCAATCAACGCAACTGGCTGAATCGGACAACCTGTTTTTGTCGCACACTTAAAACTTCCAGCATGGAACTCCAGCATCTCATTTCCCTTCTTACTTCGTGTTCCTTCTGGAAAGATCAGATAGTTGCGGCCTTTTTTTATTTCCTTAATAACATTCATAATAACTGTCATAGACTGTCTGACATCTTCGCGATCCATAGGAAATGACTTTGTGCAGTCCTTGATCTGTTTTAAAAACGGCACCTCTGCCAGTTCTTTCTTGAGTACAGCTGCCAGCGGCTGGTCAAATGTAGCTACGATTGCAAGAATATCGAACAGCCCCTGATGGTTCGCATAAATAAGAAATCCACTCTCTTTTGGAATATTTTCTTTTCCATGAATCTGAAGATCAATATTTCCTGATTTAACAGCTCGTTTTAAAATATATTGAATATGCTGATATTTCTCCAACTCTGGATACTTGTCCGTATGCTTTGCATAGTGGCATAACTTGAACCATGCACCTGGAACTCTCCAGAAATTTCTAAGTACCATTAAAAGTATTCTAAGCATTCTCTTCTCCTCTTTCTTTAAATGTTAATCTTCTTCTGCCCTAATCGCCCATCTCATCTTTGTACACTTCGCGCGTCCATTTCGTACACATTCTTCTGCTGATGGACGGATGACATCCTTTGACACTTCACTGTAAATACCTGCTCTGTGCAGTTCTTTAAAGGAACGTTTTACAAGCCTGTCTTCTCCTGAATGGAAAGTAAGAATTGCAACTCGTCCATTCGGAGCAAGTACCTCAGGAAGTTTTTCCAAAAATGCGTACAGCACTTCAAACTCACTGTTTACATCAATCCGCAGTGCCTGGAATGTTCTCTGACAGGACTTTTTCACCATTTCCCTGCGCTCTGCCTGTGGAACAACACGAAGTGCTTCTTCAATGACCTCTTTTAAATGAGTAGTAGTTTCAATCGGTTTTCCTCTCTTTTTCCAGTTCATCACTACTTTTGCAATTTCCTCTGCGTAAGGTTCATCAGAATTTTCAACAAGCATTCCAACCAGTTCTTCATAAGACACTTCTTTCAGACGATCAGCCGCACTTTCTCCTTTCTGTGGATTCATGCGAAGATCCAGTGGTCCTTCTACTTTATAAGAAAATCCTCTGTCCGGATTGTCGATCTGCATGGAAGATACTCCCAGGTCAGCAAGTATAAAGTCGAACTTCTTTCCAGTTTCTTTAGATACAATGTCGATATCTGCAAAATTCTGCAAACGTACCGTTAAAATTTCCTCTCCAAATCCCTGATTTGCAAGACGTTCCTTTGTCTTTGCAGACTCGATTGGATCTACATCCAGCGCATAAATATGCCCCTGTCCTTCCAGACATTTAAGCATCTCTTTTGTATGCCCACCATAACCAAGTGTGGCATCAAGACCTGTCTGCCCTGGTTTTATCTGTAAGAAATCCAGAATTTCTTTTACCATAATGGAAATATGCATCCCTGCCGGTGTGCTTCCTTTGCTGATTACTTTTGCAATTGTGTCTGCATATTTTTCTGGATTATGCTCTTTATATTTTTCTTTATAACTTTTTGGATGTGTTCCTGAATAACGCACACGTCGTTTATGAACTTTTTCCTGATTTTCCATATTGCCTCCTTTAACGTTTCTTAATTACATATGTAAATATTTCTGTCCGGCCATAATTTCCAAACAGCCGGACACTTTTTGTACATCATCTTCCGTATTATACCCTAAAATATAGGAAATTCGTATATAATTTTTTTCATTCTTCATTTTTCTTCCATCTATTTCCCTGTTTTTATCAATCCTGTTCACACCTTGAAAAGTTCCCCTTTCTTATGATAGTATAAGCATATATAAATGTTCGTATAATAATCATTTTAGGAGGTACTGCCATGAAATCTAAGGTCTATTTTTCAAAAGAAATCAGCCCGGAAAAAGTTTTAGAGTTATATAAATTACTCGACACTCCACTTACAGGAAAGGTAGGAATCAAGGTTCATTCTGGTGAAACAGGCAATCAGAATTTTCTGCATCCAGAATTCTGGAAACCAGTGATTGATCATGTATCAGGAACTGTTATTGAATGTAATACTGCTTATGAAGGAACACGTAATACAACAGAAAAGCATTTGAAAACAATTAAAGAGCACGGGTGGAATGATTATTTTGAATTTGATCTTCTGGACGCAGAAGGACCTGATCTGATGCTTGAAATTCCTAATGGAAAACGTATTCAGAAAAATTACGTTGGAAAGAATCTTGCCAAATATGACTCCCTTCTGGTACTGTCTCATTTTAAAGGGCATCCAATGGGCGGATACGGCGGAGCAATCAAGCAGCTTGCAATCGGAATTGCGTCTTCTTATGGAAAGGCTTACATCCACGGTGCTGGTGTACCAGAAGATATCTGGACAGCAGACCATGATTCTTTCTTAGAAAGTATGGCAGATGCTGCAGCATCTGTAGTGGATTATTTCAAGGGAAATGTTGTTTATGTAAATGTTATGAAGAATATGTCTGTTGACTGTGACTGCTGTGCGATTGCAGAAGATCCTTGTATGGAAGATATCGGAATCCTTGTTTCACTTGACCCAATTGCAATCGATCAGGCTTGTATCGATCTTGTATATGCTGCAACAGACGATCCTGGACAGGAACATTTGCTAGAACGAATCGAAAGCCGTAATGGTGTACTTACAATTGAAGCAGCTGCTAAATTGAACTATGGTTCCAGAGAATATGAATTGATTGAAATTTAATCAAATGGTGATTATAGAGAACTACGGAGTAAGATTAAGAGTCGAATGTCTTTACTCCGTAGAATTACAAAATCTCTAATATTACATCTCAATCTGAATCTCTTATTATCTGATATTCCCTCTCATTCAATCCATACAACTCCCCTACCAACTTGTCCAGTTCATTATAAATCTTCTCTGACTCTTCCTGTGGCATCGGTTCTCTCAGACAATCTACATACCAAATAATTCTTTTCTGCTCTTCTATAGGAATCTCCGGTATCGGAATCTGTTCTAGATGAGAACGTAAAACTTTGATTGAATGAAATTGTTTTTTATGCAGAAACTGTGCTACTCTGGAGTTAAGAACAGCGAGTATAAACTTCATGTCCAAACCAGAAATCTCAGGAATCAAGATATTACAACTGTTCAACGATAATGTCTGTTGATCATCATAAGCAAATACCAACCGGTTGCAAATAAAACGGTACAACAATTTCTCTGGAGCACGATAAAATTCTGTCGGAGCAGCCTGCTGAAACTGTTCTGGTTTAAATGTAATATAATTTCCAGAATCATTGAATCTGAACCTGCAAAGATCAGATCCTTTTAAAATCATCTCATTCTCATCTGTTTTCACACCTGAAATATAATCCTCATTTTTTCCTGTAACAATTCCAAGTGCAAATTTCGCATTATCTTTCAGATAAACAGCATTTTCTATCTGATTTATCTTTTGCAGCACTTCAAATTCTTCGTCTGTCGAAAGGAAGCCAAAGTATTCCGGATTCACTTTCCTCTCCTGATTAATCTGGAAAATCCGTTTTCCATCATTCACTTCCATCCCCAGACAGCTCATCTTTTCTCCTGTTTTTTGAATTTGTAAAATGATACATGGACAATGAACCTTATCAAATGCATTTCCTAAAAATTCAATGTATTGTATGGAACAATTTTCTGTCAGAATCTGTCGAACCTCTCTATGCATTTTTACATTTAATATCGCTTCTGGAAGTACAAACGCCAGAATTCCCCCTGGATTTAATTTTGAAAGTGCTGACTCTACGAATACATCATAAGATTCAATATTTCTTTTTTTTGCTGTCTGAAAACCAGATTCAAGATATTCTCTTTCTTTCCTATTAAATTCATAACCCCACGGAGGATTCCCTATAACTACATCCGCTTTAAAACATTCTTCCTGCAGATAATTCTTAAATGTAATATTGCGATAAATCAAATCAATATCCGCATCTTTAAAACGCAATGCCATGTTCAGCCTTGTAACTTTTACACTTATTTCATCCAGATCATTCCCATATATATTTTCTATAGAAAATTCTTCTGGAAGATGAAGCAAAAAGTTTCCTGTCCCACAGCATGGATCCATGATTGTCTTATCTGTTCCATTCTTTTCAACAACTTTTTCAATCAGCTTATGCACAATTTTTGTTGGTGTGTAATAGGAACCTGCTTCTTTTCTTTTTTTCATATTTTTGCAGGAAATATAAAGCAGTCCCAGTATATCTTCATTTTCTTCATATATGTATGAAACAGAAAATAATTCTTGATTTTCTTCCATCCATTTTTTTGTCTCATCAACATCCAAAATCAAATCTCTAATCAGACAATTTTTTTCTCCAAAATCAATTTTTTCCTCAAGAAAATCCAAAAAGCTGATTTTGCTTTCATTGTTCTTCTTAAATCTCTGTGCAAATAATTTTACTGCACAATCTGCAAGAAAAATCTGAATCTTCTGCTCATCCAGTTCCACTTCATTTTGACTGATTATCTGTAAAAGGCACTCTATCGCTTCTACATTTTTGCAGTTTTCCGAAACATAAGAACGATACAATACATTTCCAGAAATATATTTTTTATTTCTTCTGCTTTTTAACGCAGTATTGGCTCCGGATAGAATATCCTTTTTTAATTCTTCCACATATTCTTTCGAAAAATAAGGGGTTTTCCTTTCCATATACTCCGGTATAATCTTTTTTAATTTTATCCAGTTTCTTCCCGTTGCTGCAGAAATAGAAAGTTCCTCGCACAATTCTTTTAATGAAAGATAAGTCATTGTCCTCTCCCTTGCAAATTCTATGTTTTATATAGGCTGCAACTAACAGCCCATCCTTAGGATTATATTATATTGAAGTTTCAAAAACAATAAAAAAGGCTTCTATCCTTCAGCACTTTACTGTAAAATCACTTTATTACACTATCATATTGATGTTTTTTACTTGCAATTTATTGCATATACATATAAAATGGTTCTTAACTAATTTTTAACTGGGAGGAAAAAGAGTTATGGTCGAATTAATCACAAACATTAATTCAACAATCAATGGATTTGTCTGGGGGCTTCCAATGATGGGGCTTATTATGGGGGTTGGAATTTATTTAACAGTTCGTTGTGGTTTCCCACAGTTCCGCCATTTTGTACATATCATGAAGAATACTCTCGGCAAAGCTTTTGAAAAAACAGAAACTTCTAAAGGTTCCGTTTCTCCATTCAAAGCAATGTGTACTGCACTTGCAGCTTCCATCGGTACAGGTAATATCGCTGGTGTATCCGGTGCGATTGCAATCGGTGGTCCTGGTGCTGTTTTCTGGATGTGGGTTTCTGCACTTTTCGGAATGTGTACAAAATTCTCTGAGGTAACACTGGCAATTAAATACCGTGAGCGTAATGAAAAAGGGGACTGGGTAGGAGGTCCTATGTATTACATTACTAATGGACTCGGAAAAAGCTGGAAATGGCTTGCGGTACTTTTTGCTTGCTTCGGCGCTCTGGCATCATTTGGTATTGGTAATATGACACAGATCAATACAATTGCCGGAACTATCAACACTGCTATCGCTGAATTTATTCCTACAACAGAATCACAGCAGACTATCATTGCCTGGGTTGTTGCAATCATCTGCGCGATCATCTGTGCCATCGTTTTGCTCGGTGGAATCCAGCGTCTGGCCGATGTTTGTTCTTTGATGGTTCCTGTAATGGCACTGATCTACATCGTTGCATCTGTTGTTGTTATCAGCACAAATATTTCTGCTGTTCCAGAAGCATTTTCTGCAATTATCAAAGGTGCTTTTAATCCATCTTCTGTAGGCGGCGGTCTTGCAGGTGTTGGCATCAAGACAGCGATTACAAAAGGTGTCGGACGTGGTATCTTCTCTAACGAAGCAGGTCTTGGTTCTGCTCCGATTGCTCACGCAGCAGCTAATGTTGATCATCCTGTAAAACAGGGTATCTACGGTGTATTCGAAGTTTTCATGGATACAATCGTTGTATGTACAATGACAGCTCTGGTTGTTTTACTCGGTGTAGGCGTACAGAATATTGAATATGGTACTGACATTGGAGCAAATCTTACAATCATGGGATTTGAATCTGTATTCGGCGGCGGTATCCCTGCTATCGCAGTTGCAATCTGTCTTACACTTTTTGCTTTGTCCACAGTACTTACATGGGCTCTCTATGGAAGCCGTTGTGTAGAATACCTATTTGGCTTCAAAGCTTCTAAAGTATACCAGGTAATCTTCTGTCTGTTTGCATGCATCGCAGGTACTGTTGAACTTTCACTTGCATGGGCAATCGCAGATACACTGAACGGACTTATGGCAATCCCTAACTTGATTGCACTTGCACTTTTAAGTCCTGTAGTAATCAAACTTACAAAAGAATATTTCAGTACAATTAAATAAAGCTATTTAAAAAGGAAGCTTTCGTGAGAATACAAGAAGCTTCCTTTTTTAAATGCACTTTTTTGTCCGCACCTCTTACAGCGCGCCGTCTATACCCCCCGGCTTACACTTAACAATTACTTCTGTAACATCTGTCAGCACATGTTCACCGTTCTGGTTATATACTTTGATCGTAAATTCTACGATTCCATTTTTTGAATTTCTTTTTGTAAGATTAGAAATGACTGCGGTCGCTTTTAATACATCTCCTGCAAATACCGGCTTATGCCATTCCATACTTGTTGACTTTCCTGCAAGCAGTTCATCACGGAATAAATCCTTTTCAAGATATTTTGACCATATCACCAGAAATGTCATCATTCCCGGAGCAATCAGACTGCCAAAATGCGTACTTTTCGCAAACTCCTCATCTGTATGAATCGGAATATAATCAAAACGTCTTGCAAATGCCAGCATCTCATCTTTCTCAATCACAGCAGGAGGAATATCTACAGTCATATTTAATTCAACTTCATCAAAATACATTTCTATTCCTCTCTTTCTTTCAGAGATTTCAACAGTCCTCCACATTTAATAATATTCTGAATAAACGGAGGGAATGGCTGCGCTTCATAGGTTTTTCCTGTCGTAAGATTGGTGATGATGCCAGTATCAAAATCTACCTTTACTATATCATTTTCCTGAATTTCCTCTGCTGCCTCTTCACATTCCAGAATCGGAAGTCCAATATTAATCGCATTGCGATAGAAAATTCTTGCAAAACTTTTTGCAATTACACATCCTGTGCCACAAGTCTTGATAACAAGTGGTGCATGTTCACGGGAGGAGCCGCATCCAAAGTTCCATCCTGCCACCATTACATCCCCGGTCTCAACCTTCTTTACAAACTCTGTATCAATATCTTCCATGCAGTGAAGTGCAAGTTCCTTTGCATCAGGAGTATTCAGGTATCTTGCAGGAATAATAACGTCTGTGTCTACATTATCTGGATATTTGAAAACTTTACCTTCTGTATTCATATTATGCCTCCTTATACTCTGTAATATATCCTGTCAGTGCACTTGCTGCTGCGGTATGTGGTGAAGCAAGATAAACTTCACTTTCAACGTGTCCCATACGACCCACAAAGTTACGATTTGTTGTAGCGATACAACGCTCACCTGCTGCAAGGATTCCCATATATCCACCGAGACATGGGCCACATGTCGGAGTAGAAACAACTGCTCCCGCATCGATAAATGCTGTGTACCATCCACGTTCTACACATTCTCTTAAAATCTGCATTGTGCCCGGAATGATGATACAACGGATTCCCTCTGCAACCTTTTTCCCTTTTAAAATCTTATAAGCAGCCCCCATATCCTCCATTCTTCCGTTTGTACAGCTTCCGATCACAACCTGATCTACTTTGATATCATGAAGCTCGCAGGCCGGATGTGTATTTTCCGGAAGATGAGGGCAGGCAACAACTGGAACCATTTTGCTCAAATCTATGTCAATCGTCTTTTCATATTCAGCATCTGGATCGGCTTCATATACAACCGGTTCACGCTCACTTCTTCCATTCAGATATTCCATTGTCACATCATCTACAGGAAAGATTCCGTTTTTCGCACCGGCTTCAATCGCCATGTTGCAAATGCAGAGGCGGTCATCCATTGAAAGACCATGTGCTCCGTCTCCAACAAATTCCATGCTCTTATACAGAGCACCGTCAACACCGATCATTCCGATAATTGTAAGAATTACATCTTTGCCGCTGCAATTGAAAGGAAGTTTTCCGGTCAGATTGAATCGAATCGCAGATGGTACTTTGAACCATGACATCCCGGTTGCCATTCCAGCTGCCATATCAGTAGAGCCTACTCCTGTTGAAAATGCTCCCAGAGCACCATATGTACAGGTGTGGCTGTCAGCACCGATGATGCAGTCACCTGCAGTCACTACTCCCTGCTCAGGCAGAAGAGCATGTTCAATTCCCATCTTTCCAACATCATAAAAATGACTTACGCAATGTTCGCATGCAAATTCACGGCATGTCTTAGACTGCTCTGCTGCCTTAATATCTTTATTCGGTACAAAATGGTCAAGAACAATTGCCACTCTGTCTTTATCAAAAACCTTGTCAAATCCCGCCTTTTTAAACTCATTGACAGCAACAGGAGTTGTAATATCATTCCCAAGAACAATATCAAGCCTGGCACTGATCAACTGTCCTGCGGTTACTTCTTCAAGCCCTGCGTGAGCAGCAAGAATTTTCTGTGTCATTGTCATTCCCATCTTTAATTTCCCCCTTTAGTCATATTATAAAAAGCACTGAAAAGTGCATTTGTATTCGCTTTCATAACGTCAGTGTCAGTACCTGCTCCCCAGAACATCTTTCCATCTTCACGTTCAAGACCGATGTAAGAAGCAGCAATACTGCGAGAACCATGTCCCTGCATACTGTGCTGAGTAAATACTTGTAAAATATACTCCTCTCCAGTATAAGCACGGAGTGCATTGTTGATCGCACTCAAAGAACCATTGCCCTCTGCTTCCACTTCCGTTTCCTTGCCATCCTGCATAAATGTAATGTTAATCTTCACATTTTTATTTTTACGTGTAAAATCAAAATCTGTCACACTGATTCCACTCTGTTGATTCAGATAATTTCCTGTAAAGATATCCAGTACATCTTCTGGTTTCAGTTCCTTATGTTCGCGATCTGAGATTTCTTTGCACAGATAACTGAAATGTTCTCTCATCTTAGCAGGCAGGCTGTAGCCAAATGTCTGTTCCAGCAGATATCCAATTCCACCCTTTCCTGACTGAGAATTTACACGAATTACATCTGCATCATAGGTACGTCCGATATCCTTTGGATCAATTGGAATATATGGCACATTCCACTGATGAAGTTTATTTTTATTTCTATATTTGATACCCTTTGCAATAGCATCCTGATGACTGCCTGAGAATGCAGCAAACACAAGCGCTCCTGCATAAGGCGCTCTTTCATACACACGCATTCTGGTACATTTCTCATACTTTTCAACCAGATAATTCATATTGGAAAAATCAAGCTTCGGATCCACACCATGAGAATACATATTCATCGCCAATGTAATAATGTCTACATTACCTGTTCTCTCACCATTTCCAAATAAAGTTCCCTCTACTCGGTCTGCACCTGCAAGAAGAGCCAGTTCTGTGTCAGCAACGCCTGTTCCACGGTCATTATGTGGATGAAGAGAAAGTGTTACAAACTCACGATATTTGAGATTTTCACTCATATATTCTATCTGAGACGCATATACGTGAGGAAGACTCATTTCCACCGTTACCGGAAGATTAATGATTACGTTATTGTCCGGTCCTGGTTCCAGGATGTCCAGCACTGCATTACAAACTTCTAATGCATACTCAGGTTCTGTTCCTGTAAAGGATTCCGGCGAATATTCGAAACGGAAGTTTCCTTCATATTCTGATGCCAGATTTTTAACCAGTTTTGCACCTTCAATGGCAATCTGCTTAATCTCCTCTTTGGATTTTTTAAATACCTGCTCACGCTGAGCAACACTTACAGAATTATAAAAATGTATGATTGCGCTTGGTGCTCCCTTACAGGCATCAAATGTTCTGCGAATAATATGTTCACGACACTGTGTGAGCACCTGTACAGTCACGTCTTCAGGAATCATATCGTTATCGATCAGTGTACGTAAAAATTCGTATTCTGTCTCACTCGCAGCTGGAAATCCAACCTCAATCTCCTTAAATCCGACTTCCAGAAGCATCTTGTAATATTCCAGTTTTTCTTCCAGGCTCATTGGAATTACAAGACTTTGATTTCCATCTCTCATATCTACACTGCACCATATTGGCGGCTTCGTAATATGATCTTTTTCTGCCCACTTATTATATTTTTTACCTACAGGAAAATATCCCGTTCTGTACTTACTTGCATCCATCATTGTCCTTACTCCTTTTCGTCTTTTTCATAAAAGTTCTTTCTGCTTCGAGACAAAAAGAAAAACCGTCTCAAAGCCTTTTTACTTTGAGACGGGTGTAAATACAAAATTCGCACTCGCGGTACCACTCAAATTGCGGATTCAAAATCCGCCACCTCTTCGAGACCCGACAGTCTCTATGCACTGACGCAGCATTCGCGGGTCACCCTACACACTCGAAAGCTTCAGGTTCCCGGCTCAGAAGGGAGAGGCCGCAAAGGTTTCTACATACTGGTTCACACCACCCACCAGTTCTCTGGAATATATCATCACCTTGACCATTCTTCGTCATAGCCTTTAATAATATTAAATCTGATATAAAATTTATCACTTTAAAGTGCTGGTGTCAAGGTATTTAACCTTTTTTCTTTAAATCCTCAATCGCTTATTGTACTATTCTAATGTTTTGTTCAAAAATGCGATATGAGCATTTCTTAATGTGCCTCTTTTATTTAAGTTCATTGTATGTATTTTTTCTGTATTGAATAATCTCCTCACAGATCAAAGGCATGGTTCATCGATCCTGAACCTTTTCCCAGATTAAGCATATCTTCCAATGCCCCAGAAATATAATTTTTCGCCCTTTGTATGGATTCTGTAAGGGTAAATCCTTTTGCAAGATTCGACGCAATCGCACTGGACAAGGTGCATCCGGTGCCATCATCACAGAATCCACAACCACATTTTTTGCATGATAATATCTCAATTTTTCTGCAATCACATGAATCAGTTCACTGGAAGAGACCATTCCGATTTTGACAGCATCAGGATAAATGTCTTCAAACACTGCATCCAACTGCTGTTTTAAAAACACAGGTATTGACTCCTAAACTGCTCTTACGCCCGTTGTATTCTGTGCTGTCAGTGCTGTAATCACACTCATTGCATAGACCCCATTCATACTCATCGTTTTTAAATCTGCCAGAATGTCTGCTGCATCACAGATATCTTTCAAGACTTTTTTCGAAAGTACCCCCACATCCATTTTCGTAGAGGTAGAAAACATTGCGCCCACTCCCAGATAGTCTGCCCCATTCTTAACTGCCTCCAAAGCCTCTTCTACCGAATGAACAGACACACCAATCATCATATCCTCTCCAACTTTCTGAGGTACCTGATCCGCGACCATATCCTCCTGTCCGACATGGATACCATCCGATTTACATTTGACAGCAATCTCTACATTGTCATTTATAAAAAACGGCACACCATACTATTTACATAATACGGAAAGTTCCATAGCTTCTGCCAGAAATTCTTCCTCACTCAAATCTTTTTCACGAAGCTGTACACAGGTTACTCCACCTTTTAAAGCCGATTCTACCTGTTCATAAAGGGTCTGCTCTACTGACCATGCTCTGTCTGTAACGGCATAAAGCAACATCATTTTTTTATCGCACTTCATACTTTGTTCCTTTCTCTAACTGCTCTGGTGTCATGTTGTAAATTGCATCAATGATATAATTTCTATAAGAAGAATTTCCATCCCTCTTTGTTAGCCTCTGATATGCAATCTCCCCTGCAAGTCCCATTGCTGCAACAGATGCTGAAGCAGCTTCCAACAGATGCTCTGGATTCGCCGTCACAAAACCTGCCGTCATTGCAGATAATTGACATCCTGTTCCTGTTATAGATGACATCATTGGATGCCCATTATAAATACAGTAAGCAGTCTTATCATCAGCATCTACGCCTTTTGTCGTACCATTTCCAGATGCAAGTGTCTTAATTTCAGAAATATTTCCACGGATAACCGCAAATTTTACTTCTTCCAGAAGTTTCATGGCTGCCTCCCTCCTCAGTCTGGAAGCACCTGCTCCTACAGGATCCAGGACAATCGGATGATTCAATTTATTTGCCCGTTTTCCTGCAATCAACATGGAGTCAATCGTACGATTGTTCAATGTTCCAATGTTAATGTTCAGCCCACTGCAGATTGTTGTAATCTCTTCAACCTCTTCCTTATCATCTGACATGATTGGCGCAGCACCACAGGCGATTACAATGTTTGCACAGTCGTTGACAGTTACATAGTTGGTGATGTTATGGATTAACGGACAATTATTTCTTACATTTTCAAGCATTTTCTTAAACATCTTTCTTCCTCCTTATCATTCAAGTGACTCCTGCATAATGTGCAGAATATTGAATTTTTTAAACTATAAATCAAAACTGCTGAAATAATTACAGCGAGAATATTTACCATATGTTGTACCGGCGAACATTTGCTCCCAAATACCAGGAACAAAAATAAACTTCCAACAACTGCAACTGCACAAAATATACCTGCAACCGTCAGTTTTTTCATGTTTGTTTTTTTCATTTTTTTACTCCTAATGTTAAAAAGTTCGGTCGATACTTACTGGTATCCTCTCACGCCGGAACACGGCTTCCCCTCGCTGTTTTACAAAACCCAAGGCGCTCCCCTTCAGTTCGCCACAAATGTGGATATCAATTCCCTCCTTTCTCTAAAGAACAAATGAAAAACAGGAGACACCTGTCAATGGTACCTCCTGCTAATTTCCTTTATATTCAAATCTCACACTTGATATAACTTCCTACGGCGGCATTATCCGCATCAGGTTAAAGGGTCAAAGTTCGAGTACTTCCTCTCAGCCTGCCAATACAAGCTCCCCTGTTTTCTTTGCGTATATTGTATCTCTAATAAAAGATTTGTACAATTGATTTTTCACGAATATTTAGAAAATCTTTCTTTAATATTGATACAAATATTACCGTCTTTTTCATACGTCCATAGAAATGCCTTTTTATTCCCCAGAATCCTTACAAGTCGCCAATTCTCATCGTGAAATGGTGCGTCTATATAAGTATCAGGAAATGATAAACCATATTGTAATGCTTCTTCTCTCGTTCTCATTGTATTTTACCTCTGCGTAAAATTCTTATTCTACTCTCTCTGAACACACTAATAACACAACATACACAATTCTTCTATATACTTTTACTTGTATAAAAAGCCCTTGACTCCTACGTTACGTTATAGTTTAGAATATGTTTGTCGAGAGGAGGAAATGACAATGATGACAGTAAATGAAGTAAGCAAATTAACAGGAGTGAGTATACGCACTCTTCAGTATTATGATACTATTGGACTTCTAAAACCAAGCCAATATACCGAGTCTGGATACAGGTTATATGACAATACATCTCTAGAAAGACTACAGCAGATTTTACTGTTTAAGGAATTGGAATTTTCATTAAAAGAGATCAAAACGATTATCGATGCTCCCAACTTTGATAGAAGCAAAGCCTTAGAGCAGCAAATAGAATTGCTGACACTGAAGAAAAAGCATCTTGAAAATCTAATCAATTTTGCTCGTGGAATAAAAATGTTAGGAGTGAAGAAAATGGATTTTACAGCATTTGATAAAAAAAAGATTGATGAATATTCTAAACGCGCCAAGGAACAATGGGGAAAAACACCAGAGTATAAAGAATTTGAAGATAAAGCTAAGAATTGGACTGATGATGAAGAACAGAATGTGATGAACGATTTCATGCAGCTCTTTGCTGAATTTGGCCAGTTGACTTCCTTAGAGCCTGCTGATGAAAAGGTACAGCTCCAAGTAAAAAAGCTACAAGATTATATTTCTGAGCATTTTTATCAGTGTAGTAAAAAGATTCTTAACGGTCTTGGCAAAATGTACGCTGGCGGAGGCGATTTTACAGAAAATATTGATAAGGTAGGTGGCGAGGGAACCGCTGTCTTTACAGCAAAGGCAATCGAGATTTACTGTAAGTAAGTCAGAAGAATTTAAGCCCATATTTCACATTACATGAAATAACTTCGCACTTTTACACAATATAGATAATAATTCATCAGGAGTCAATATTCTTGTATTTTGTACTCTATATTTCATAATCCTCCTTAACATAAAAGAGAAACCTTTGCATCAAGGGCACTGAAAAAGTCAGATCTGATGCAGACTTGGCTTTTTTTGCACTATTGAAGTATAATTCTTATAGAGAAAGGTGGGATACAAATGCTGAAAGATAATACACAGATGACATTGGACCTATCACCGTATCAGGG
>JAXJUL010000037.1:0-29107 GCA_036309085.1 Schaedlerella sp. | reverse complement strand
GGTCTATGGCGAACTATCAATAATGTACCCTGGCAGACTACCAGAATAAGCATAAAAAGAGCATGTTATAAGACCTTAATTTTGTAGGTCTTATTGACATGCTCTTAAACACATATTATATTAATTCTGAGCTGTAAAATTTATATCTGGCTCATCAATTATCATAGAAGATCTAATTTACAGAAAAAATTTCACACACTCACATTTTTCAGAAAATTATCGAAGGTTTTTCACTTTTTTATTTATTTTTTCATATCCAGTTCTTCCTGCCACTGCCAGCAAAGACGTCCATATCTTCTTGTTACTTCTCTGATCTTCTCCTGCAGATCTTCAGACAACTCTTCCTCTGTGATTCTCCACTTCCAGTTAATTCCCACTGTGGATGGTTTATTCATACGGCAGTTATTATCATAACCAAGATAATCCTGGATTGGAATGATACACATATGTGCATGTGTCTTCATAATTTCGCAGACAAATGTCCAGTAAATCTGATCATCTGCTGTAACATTATCATTGAGATAGTTTCTGGCCATCTTACGTTCTTCATCAGTAATATTCTGAAACCACCCTGTAAGAGTCTCATTGTCATGAGTTCCCGTGTAAGCCACACAGTTTTCACAATAATTATGGGGCAGATAGTCATTCGCACTTCCTGAATCTCTAGAATCAAATGCGAATTCCATAACCTTCATTCCCGGAAATCCAGTATCTTTTACAAGCTGTCTTACAGTATCTGTCACATAACCAAGATCCTCTGCGATAACCTTCTGTGGTCCAAGAACTTCCCACATTTTCCAGAAGAGTTCAATACCAGGTCCTTTTTCCCACTGTCCATTAATCGCAGATGTTTCGCCGTAAGGAATTGTATAATACTCATCAAATCCTCGGAAATGGTCGATACGAACGACGTCGTACATGCGGAAACAATATCTCAGACGGTTCATCCACCACTCAAATCCTGTTGCTCTATGATAATCCCATCTGTAAAGTGGATTTCCCCAAAGCTGTCCTGTCGCTGAAAATCCATCCGGTGGACAGCCTGCAACTTTAATCGGTATATTATTTTCATCCAACTGGAAAAGTTCAGGATTTGCCCATGCATCTGCACTGTCCATCGCAACATAAATCGGAATATCACCAATAATATTAACTCCATTTTTGTTCGCATACTGCTTCAGATCCATCCACTGTCTGTAGAAATGGAACTGCATAAACTTATGGAACTCAATGTCAAAATATAATTCACGACAGTAATAGTCCATTGCATATCCATATCTAAGACGGATATCTTCTGCCCATTCAGTCCAAGGTTTTCCCTCGAATCTTTCTTTCACAGCCATGAAAAGAGCATAGTCATTCAGCCACCATGCATTTTCCCAAATAAAATGGTTATATTCTGAATTCTGGCTGATGTTGCTTCTTTCATAAGCCATTCTGAGGAGTTTATAACGTCCATCATATAATTTTTTATAATCGACATCACCTGGATTATCTCCAAAATCTACACTGTCGCATTCTTCTTTTGTAAGTACACCTTCGTCGATCAATTTTTCCAGATCAATAAAATATGGATTCCCTGCATAAGTAGAAAATGACTGATATGGTGAATCACCATAGCTTGTTGGTACCAGTGGCAGAATCTGCCAGTAACACTGTCCGGCTTTTTTTAACCAGTCAACAAAATCATAAGCACTCTTTGAAAAACATCCAACCCCATACTTTGATGGAAGACTTGTAATTGGCAATAAAACACCTGCTGTTCTGTTCATCTTCTATTTCCTCCATTTAAAAATATTTATTAAATCGTTTTGTTTACACACATCTTCGTGCAATTCTATGCAATAATAATACATCTTTTTGCATTATTTTGCAATGCTTTTTCGTGTTTTTTGCACAACTTTCATTTGACTTTTTTGCACAAATAATCTAAACTTTAAAATAAAGAGTTCACTTACGTAATGTCTATTTAATGGAGGATACGGTTATGGCAGTTACATTAAAGGATGTTGCATTACTTGCAGGAGTATCCCCTTCTACAGTCTCAAGAACATGCAAAAATCATCCCTCAATCAGCGAAGAAACAAAAGAAAAAGTAAGACGTGCAATGGCAGAACTTGGATATGATCCAAGTTCATCTGCAAGTCCATCATCTGAAGATAAACATAAAACTATCGGAATCATTTTGCCCCCTTCTATGAAAGAAGCCTATGAAAATCCATTCTATCTGGAAACAATTCACGGAATCAGTTCCTGCTGCAGCCAGAAAGGCTATATCAATACCGTAATCACAGGTAATACAGAAGAAGAACTTTTATCGATCATCCAGAATATGACCAAATCAGGTCAGGTTGATGCTTTTATTCTTCTCTATTCGAAATCCGACGATGCGGTGATTAATTACCTTTATAATGAAGGTCATTTGTACGCTCTGATCGGAAAAGCAACCCAGTATGCAAATCAGACGATTTATGTTGATAACGATAATATCACTGCTGGAAAGGATGCAGCAGAATATCTGATTCAGAAAGGACATAGAAAAATTGCTTTTATCGGAAGAAATGCTGATTTTTTGTATTCAGCCGACAGGAAGACCGGATATCAGCTTGCACTTGTTATAAATAACATCCCTATGAATCCTGATTTCTGTCTTGAACTTGAACCAGAGTCTCAATCCCACATTGATGCTATTCGAAAATTATTTTTCATCAATGATCGACCAACCGCAGTCGTTGTAGATGATGATATTCTGGCCTTTACACTTAAACAATTATGTCTGGAAGCAGGAATTTCCATTCCAGAAGACATTTCCATTGTTTCGTTTAATAATTCCCTGGTTTCCAGAATGAGTTATCCACAATTAACCTCTATGGATATCAATTCCTTCCAACTTGGAACAGAAGCAGCTTCTCAGATCATCAATCATATGGAGAACCCTGATTTGATGGCAACAAAGATCATCGTTCCTCATCAACTAATCGAGAGACAAAGCTGCAAAGAGATTTAAACACAAAAAGGAGATATGCAAAATTTAACCCGCATATCTCCTTTTTCATTTTAATAATGGTATTTTTTCTGTCTTAATATCAGGAATCCCACTGCTGTCAGAACAGCCATCACTTCTGCCACAACGATGGAAATCCAGATTCCATTTATTCCCCAAAGCAACCGTAAAGCGCAATAATTTCCTATAAGTAAAATGATCTGAAAGCTGTATATTCATTATTTCCTCCTAAACCAGCTCTCTGCAAATGCAGATACTGCCGGCGCTAGTTCTTTTATATTCCAACTACTGCACGCTCCATGCATCTTTTTATTTTTGCTTCCATCTCGGCACACACAAAGATACGGCAAGGTTTATATTCTTTCCCTTCCTTTATAATTCATTTATTTTCTCTCTGAAAGCTCGTAAATATCACTAAGCTGACAACTGTCTTCTCTGATACAAATCGTATACAGAACTAATATTTCACCATTCTGCACCACTCTGCTGCTGCATTTTCCAGAAATTTAATTAAATCCTCCTTATCAAACACCCGCAGATGTTCAGCTTCCTCAGCCGGAACTTCTAGATATCCCTGCAGTTGTCCCAACACACTTTCTACATTCCTGTAGTCTACTTCTTTGATTCCTGGATTTTTTATCTGTGTATTCAAATGAAGGGGAAGCTGAAATTTCTCCACCAGCCAGGTATTCATTCTGGTAAAATCCCCATAATAATATTCTTCGGAAAGAAATTTTTTGAGAGGCAATATCTCTCCTGTTCTCAAAACACAGGCGTAAACCACCTTTTCCTTCTCTGTCTCCTCCTCCAATTTCCAATTCAGATATTTCAAAACTCGTGGATAATACTCCGTGAAAAATTTTCTATCTATATATAAATGATAATAATATCCAAGCACACTGCTGTCATTAAACAAAGAACCATATTTCTCTGAAAATACATCCAACTCAGGATATTCTACCATCTTCCCAGACCTTTCCTTCGCCCGAAAGTGCGATGCAGATTTTTCAGACACTGCATCCGGAAGAAGGGTTCCCACATAAAAATTATTTTTATTTACAGAAATATTGTACTTATCCAACAAAATCTTTGCTGCTGCAAGATGCAAAATATAACCTGGCATATTTTTCTCCAATCCTTTTATCTAGTTAAATCATTCATTTTTTCTTCCATCTTATATTCGCAAGTCACCTTAAACCACTCCAAAAAGGAGCGATTGTGTCAGACTATTCATTCACAACTGCTCCCTGTTTTTCTTTATTTTATTAATAAATATTTTTCTGCATTACGATATACGATATCATCAACATATTCATTATCAAAATGCTCATATAAATATTGCAGCCCTGACTTTGCCATTGGCGGTCTGTGAATCGTCCGATGTGCGTCTGTTCCCAGAAAATCTACTGATTTATTTTTAATCAGAAGCCTTGCTCTCTCTTTTATAGAAATATCTTCTTCCTGAAGACTGTATGCATTAATCTGAATCTTACATCCCTTTTCTTTTAATTTCTGAATCTTCACATCTTCTGGATTAACATTACGATACCGTTCCAAATGCGCAAGGATAGGAAACCAGCCATCTTCCAGTAATTGTTCTGCACACTCTACAACTTCATCTGTTTCTATCAGTGGATGAAAATCTATCAGAACATACTTTGTACCATTTAAAGACGGAAACCATCCTTTAGCCAGAGAATCCAAGATTCCACCCATGTCGTATGTTCCACAATTCACCTCACAGCCAAAATAGAGGGTTATTTCCGAATAATTTTTTTGAACTTCTTCACGAAGTATCTGATAATTAACTTTTACAAACTCCCAATCCCAGACAAATGCACTGGAATGTGGTGTCGCAATAATCTTCCGGATTCCCTGTCTGTACGCCATATCAATCATTGCCATTGCCATTTCCAGACTCCACGCCCCATCATCCACTCCGGGAATCAAATGCATGTGGATATCTGTCATGCCTTTAAAATTTTCTCTCATAATCCTGCCATTTCTATAATGCTGAATATCCATAGTTATTTACAATGGCGTCAATCTTTCTTCCTTCTTTGCACAGAGGGCAATCATGAGGCAGATATACCTGATAATCTGGTACATTTTTCTGCGTAAATAACGCATGAATGTTCATTCCCGCAACTTTTCTTGCTGCGCTGAAAACTGCACAGATTCCAACTACATCTCCACCATAATAATCAACAGAATTTACAGCCTGCACCATGGTCTTTCCAGTATTCAATGACCCTGCCAGAATTAATGTCTTTTTGCCTTCCACCATTCGCTTTGTATTATCTCTGAACATCATCTGCCCAAACTGATTCAGCTCTGGTGTAATAATAGAAATCTCTTTTCCACGGTTCTTCACGATATTACCTGGACTGCTTAAGATTTCTGCAAGAAATGCACCAACAACTTCCATTCCATCAAGGCAAACAATTGTGTCAATTTCTGTAGAAGATAAATATGGTTCTGCCAGCTCTTTCGCAGCTTCCATAGCGTGTACACATCTGCATTTAATTGTTGACAAGTCGATATATGTGTTAACATGTGAATTACATCTTACGAAATGTCCCTGCATAATCTTAATTCTTACTTTTGGGTTTTTTGTGGATCTTAAATCCTGTAACTTTACGTTCATCATACGGAGTCCTCCCTTCTGCAGCCATCATTCAAATGCCTTGACATTATTTTATCACACCACAAAGGAATTTTCAGTATATTTCAGCATTATTTCTTTATTTTCTAATTACTTATCTAAATTTACAAACATCTACCCATTCGATACATTGTGAATATCTTTCCAGTTCTTCCATCGTAAGTTCAATTGCACTGTTTGCGCTTCCGCACGCTGGAAATACTGTTTCAAATCTTTTCAGAGATTCATCCAGGTAAGTTTCTACACCATCATTAACTGCAAACGGACAAACGCCCCCAACGGCATGTCCTATCAATGGTTCTGCCTCATCAAAAGCAAGCATCTTTGCTTTTGCTCCGAATTGCTTTTTATACTTTGCATTATCAATTTTAACATCTCCTGCTGCCACAACGAGAACTACTCTTTCTCCCACATGGAAGGACAGTGTCTTTGCAATCCTGCATTCTTCGGTATTCAATGCTTTTGCTGCCAGTTCCACTGTTGCACTCGACACTTCAAACTCCTGCACCTTATCTTCCATTCCTCTTTCTCTGAAGTATTCTCTTACTTTTTCAATTGCCATTTATATATCCTCTTTTCCACAAGAAAAAATGCACCTTCCATCGGGAAGGTACATCTTTTCTTATAATCTTATCTTGTCCAGAGCCAATATCCGATTCCTGCAATATGCAAAATCAGAATCAATGGCATTCCCACTACAAAATACCAATGTTTTGTTTTATGACGGAATGTATACATACCGGCCCATGTGCCAATACTTCCACCGATCAGACTGATAATGAAAAATGTCTTTTCAGGAATTCTCCATCCATTTTTCTTTGCTCTCTGTTTATCAATTGCCATAACAAGCAGTCCAATCAAATTAATAGCTACTATATATATAAATATAACTAATGCAATATTAATTTCCATCTGTCTTCTCTCTTATAACAGGCCGAATTCCTGCATTGCCTTCTTGAGAAGTTCTCTGTGTGCAGGTTCAATCTCTGTCATTGGAGAACGAAGTGATCCTACTTTTTTACCCATCAGGTTCATAGCTGCTTTTACTGGAATTGGATTTACTTCACAGAATAAAGCGTCAACCACTGGAAGTGCATCCAACTGCATCTTTGCTGCTTCCTGTACTTTTCCTTCAAAATATTTATAGATCATATCATGAACATATGTAGGAGCGATGTTAGAAAGAACAGAAATAACACCAACGCCGCCAAGTGAAAGCAGTGGTACGATCTGGTCGTCATTTCCTGAATACAAATCTATATTTCCATCGCATGCATGCATAATCTGTGCAACATTGCTGATATTTCCTGATGCTTCTTTAATACCTACAATATATTCGTTGTCTTTTACAAGCCTTGCAACTGTATTTGGCTGGATCGCACATCCTGTACGGCTTGGTACATTGTACAGAATCATTGGGATCTTTGCTTCATTTGCAATTGTCATATAATGGCTGTAAAGACCATTCTGAGTTGCTTTATTATAGTATGGAGTAACTACAAGAAGTCCGTCCGCCCCATCCTTTGCTGCTTCCTTTGAAAGCTGAACTGCTGTAAATGTAGCGTTGGATCCTGTTCCCGCGATAACTGGAACACGATGTTTTACTCTTTCTACTGTGAAGCGGATTGCTTCTGAATGTTCTGCTTCTGTCATAGTTGCTGATTCACCTGTTGTACCACAGATAATGATGGAATCTGTCTTTCCAGCAATCTGTTCTTCAATAATCTCATCCAGTTTGTCATAGTTAATTGTCAAATCTTCGTTCATTGGTGTAATAATTGCAACACCAGCACCCTTAAAAATTGCCATTATACAATTCCTCCTTAAAATATATCTCTTTAGCCTGAAACCATGTTCTATACGTTAAAAAAGAAACGACAGAATGTGCCGTTTCCAAAATTACATTCTCCGTATCCCAAACAACTATTCAGGGATTCACGTCAAATTATAATTTAGATAGCACTCCATCTTACGATGACAGTCACAGTGTTATTCACACTGTGCCCAAGCGATATGATCTCAGGTATCATATCCTTTCGGCATCTTTTCCTTTCCAATATCTTCCACTGTGCCTGATACATCCAACATTGTACTTATAAAAAATGCAACCTCTATCTTGTTTCTTATTAACTTAAAGGATAACACTGACTATAAATAATGTCAAGAATTAAAATCCTGCCCATCCAGCACCGCAGATACCAGTTTGTTTTCCATATCATATACAAGTTTTAAAGAGAAAAACTCTCGATTTTCTTCCAATAATCTGAAAAAGATCTTATCACCTTCCCAAATATCCAGATCATAAACCGACTTCTTGTCTACCCACTCCAAAACACCTTCGTCACATACACAAGGTTCTCCTTCAAATCCAGCGGCTGTGAATAAGGACATGTATTCTGTCTCGTATTTTTCAGATACAAAAGTCACAAGCCCACGAAATCTATAAGAAGTCAGACGATATCCCGTCTCTTCTCTTACTTCCCGCAGAAGACAGTCTTCCGGACTTTCGTCTGCCTCAAATCTTCCGCCGACCCCAACCCATTTATCCTTATTCACATCATTTTTCTTTATGATTCTGTGAAGCATAAGATATTTATCATCTTTTTCAATATAACATAATGTTGTTAATTTCAATTTCCTGCTCCTGCTGTTACTCATAAGTAAACACTGCGATTGTACGTGGTCTCATCAAATATCTGTCACCGCGCAGTTTTAATCCTTTTTTATATGTATACTTACCTTTTTTATTACCATAAGTGTCTACATGCAAATACCATGAACCAACATTTTGAATATATGGAAGAGAAATTTCTACATCTTCCCAATATGTATTTATCGCAATATAAACAATATCATCCTTTCCGATTTCTTCATTATAACCAGAAAAACTCATACCAAACGTATATGCATTTTCCGGAAGATTATGAATATGGGCATTCGTGCTGTGTGCACAGATTGGAGGCATTCCACAAATTGCATCCGGAAGTTTCTTCTGGATAACTTTATGTTTTTTACGGAACTTGATCATGAATTTAAAAAACTCAAATATATCTCTGTTCTTTTCCAACAGTGACCAGTCAAGCCATGAAACTTCATTATCCAGACAGTAACTGTTATTATTGCCATACTGTGTATTTCCAAATTCATCCCCAGCAAGGAACATCGGTGTTCCCCGGCTGCACATCAATACTGCACATGCATTTCGAATCAGACGATATCTCAGTTTCAGAACTTCCGGATCATCTGTCTCGCCTTCTGCACCACAGTTCCAGCTTCTGTTATTATCTGTACCATCTGTATTATCCCAGCCATTTGCCTCATTATGCTTGCAATTATATGAATAAAGGTCATACAGTGTAAATCCATCGTGACATGTCAGAAAATTTACGCAAGAGTCATATCCTGCATAATCTCCATCATAATTAGAATCAAATCCTCCATAAAGGTCTCCAGATCCTCCAATAGACCAGGCTGCTGCCCATGATTCCCAGCAGTCCCCCTTCAAAAATCCTCTCAGACTGTCACGGTATCGTCCATTCCACTCTGCCCAGCGTTTATTCGCAGGAAATCGTCCTACCTGATACATACCGCCGGCATCCCATGCTTCTGCAATCAGCTTTACATTTGTCAAAATCGGATCATGGGCAAGGTTCTTAAGAAGAGGAGGGTTATTCAATGGATATCCCTGCTCACTTCGTCCCAGAATACTTGCCAGATCAAAACGGAATCCATCGACTCTGTATTTTACAGTCCAGTATCTCAAACATTCCAGAATCATATTCTTAACAATGGGATGATTACAGTTCAGTGTATTGCCGCAGCCACTGAAATTATAATAATTCCCATCTGGTGTCAACATATAATAGATATTATTATCCAGACCTTTAAAGCTGAAGCATGGTCCTCTTTCATTCCCTTCTGCTGTATGGTTAAATACAACATCTAGGATTACTTCGATTTCATTCTCATGAAGTTCTTTAATCAGAGACTTCAGTTCATCCCCCTCATGATTTTCCTCCACAACAGAAGAATAACTTGTATTCGGAGCAAAGAAACTTACTGTATTATATCCCCAGTAGTCAAGCAGACGGTTCCCATCTTTATAACGGACATCCATTGTCTCGTCAAATTCAAAAATTGGCATAAGTTCTACTGCATTGATCCCCAATTCTTTTAAGTATGGAATCTTCTCTCTTAATCCGTCAAATGTTCCTCTGTGCTTTACCCCTGAAGATTCATGCTGTGTAAATCCTCTTACATGAAGTTCATAGATGATCAGATCACTTAACGCCTTTTTAGATTGTGCACTCTCTCCCCAGTCAAAATGATCGCGTACTACTCTTGCATGATAAATACCTTTCTCTTCCTGTCCCCATACACTCTGTCTTGTCACAGCTTTTGCATAAGGATCTAAAAGAATATTGTTCTTATCAAACAGTAATCCCTTTCTTTTATCATATGGTCCGTCAACACGATATGCATACTCAAATTCTTCTATATTCAGATCAAAAACGAGCATAGAAAAAACATCCCCAATTTTACATTCTTCCGGAAATGGAAGTACTGCATAAGGTTCTTCTTCTCCTTTATGAAACAGAAGTAACTCACAATATGTAGCATGATGAGACTGAATTGTAAAATTCACTCCATATGGCAATGCCATTGCTCCATTTACTATAAAATTCCCCGGACATACCGATAATCCACTGATTTTCTTCAATGGTTTCTTTTCTATAAAATTTGTGCTTATATATTTATGTTCTCGCATTCCCTGTCTACTCCGTACTATCTTTATTATATTCTGTATACTAAGATAACTTTCTCTTTTACCTTCTGTGATATTATCCACTAAATTTAATACTTTTGCAATAAAAATATCTTTATTACAAAGTCTGTTTTTATGATTATTCCTTCCATATTTTATTTATATTACAAATTTAAATCAGATTCATGGCATCACTGACATTTTTCACACCGATAATTTTAATTCCTTTAATTTCTTTTACCATATCTTTAGACACTTCTGGTATAATACAAGTCTCAAATCCAAGTTTTTTCGCTTCCGCAACTCTTTGTTCCGGCATACTGACAGCACGCACTTCTCCACTCAATCCCACCTCTCCAAACACGATTGTTTTTGAATCTACCGCTCTGTTTTTATAACTTGAAATGATCGCAAGAATAATCGCGAGATCAATTGCAGGCTCATTCATACGAATACCTCCTGCAATATTTACATAAGCATCACAGTTTCCAAGGTGGAGTCCAATTCTTTTTTCCAATACTGCCATAAGGAGGTTGACACGGTTGTAATCTGTTCCTGTCGCAGTTCTTCTCGGCATCCCAAAATTACTCTGACATACCAATGCCTGAATTTCAATCAATAGAGGTCTTGTCCCCTCCATAGAACATGCCACCACAGACCCTGTGGCATTCTCCGGCTTTCCGCTCAGCATATATTCCGAAGGATTCTCAACTTCCACGAGTCCACTCTGTCTCATCTCAAAGACACCAATCTCATTCGTTGATCCAAAACGATTCTTTACACCTCTGAGAATTCTATAGGATGCATGTCTGTCTCCCTCAAAATATAACACCGTATCGACCATATGCTCCAAAACTCTCGGGCCTGCAACGGTTCCTTCTTTTGTCACATGTCCTACAATAAATATCGTAATCCCAAGTCCTTTTGCAAGTTGCATAAGAACATTGGTTGCCTCTCTTACCTGTGAAACACTTCCTGGTGTAGAACTCACATCTTCGCTGTACATCGTTTGAATCGAGTCAATAATAACCATTTCTGGTTTATGCTTTTCAATCACATTTCGAATAAGATTCAGATTTGTCTCACAGAGAAGCTTCATTTTTTCTTTGAATTCACCCATGCGATTAGCGCGAAGTTTGATCTGTGCAAGTGATTCCTCCCCTGAAATATATAACACTTCTTTTTCATTTGATAACTTCTGACATACCTGAAGAAGAAGTGTTGATTTTCCAATTCCAGGATCTCCGCCTACAAGAATCAAAGAACCATGAACAATCCCTCCTCCGAGTACACGATCCAGTTCCTTTAATCCGGTTGATACCCTTGTTCTTTCATCTGCCTTTACTTCAGAAAGTGGAACAATCTTAATATCTGATTCCTTTCTGCTTACAGTAACAGAAGCAGTAGAAGTAGATGTGATCTTTTCTTCTACAAATGTATTCCATTCTTTACAGACCGGGCACTGCCCCAGCCACTTTGTCTCTTCATGTCCACAGTTTTGACAGAAAAATATTGTTTTCTTTGCCTTTGCCAATTTTTATTTCCCTTCTTTGACGAAAAACAGGGAACAGGTCATCCCTGCTCCCCGTTTTCTTGCTATATTAACATTATTCTTAACACTTTACAAACTTCACAGCTATACTGCTGCCTTCGCTGATTTCAATACTGCTGCTAAGTTT
The DNA here is from genome assembly GCA_036309085.1 of Schaedlerella sp. Classification (GTDB taxonomy): domain Bacteria; phylum Bacillota; class Clostridia; order Lachnospirales; family Lachnospiraceae; genus Schaedlerella. The sequence goes on along the minus strand of JAXJUL010000037.1, from coordinate 16,994 downwards.
TCCGCTCATATTTGTTTTCATCTTTCCAACAGTTACACCATTGATAATTGCTTCGTATTCACACTCTGGTTCTAATCCAAGTGTAAACTGAACATCTTCTGGTGCTGAGATTCTAAAAGAGACTTCGCTATCTGTCACTTTAAATTCCTGCACACTGCTTCCCGGAACAGACTCATATGCTAGCATCCCGTTCTTTTTCAGTTTTGTAATTTCTGCAAATGTCTTTACTTTATAGATATCTCCTTTAAATTCGAAATTATCCAGTTTTGTTTTTGAGGTCAATTTGTAATCTCCAAAGCTGAGAGTTCCATTTTCTTCAACACGTAATAATTCTTTTGCTGTCATTCTTTTGTCCTCCTGGTTGCTTTCCCATTATCAATACTGTACTCCGAAAAATCTTCGGTTTCCTACTTCAAGTATATAACAATTGCCCCTGTTTTTCTACTGATTAATCTCTTTCACATGAAATTTAATTTCTTTTTTAGAAGTTCCCGCATACACAGTACAACCACTGGAAATCTCTCCATTTAAGATCGCATCTGCCAGTTTATCTTCCAGTTCTGTCTGGATTGTACGACGAAGAGGTCTTGCACCATACTTGACATCTGTACCCTTTTCAACAATCAGATTCTTCGCTGAATCACGAATCTCCAATGTAATATCCAACTGCTCTTTAACTCTCTTGATCAGATCCTTGCATAATAATGTAGTAATCTGCTTCATCTCTGTACTGCCAAGAGAATGAAATACAATAGTCTCATCGATTCGGTTCAAAAATTCCGGGCGGAAAATCAGTTTCACTTCATCCATAACATTCTGTTTCATCTTGTTGTAATTGCTCTGTGGATCTTCTTTTACCGCAAACCCAAGCTTCTTCGGATCCACAATGGCCTTCGCACCGGCATTAGATGTCATAATGATAACCGTATTACTAAAGTCCACTTTTCTTCCCTGCGAATCTGTAATTCTTCCATCATCAAGTACCTGCAGAAGAATATTGAACACATCCGGATGTGCTTTCTCAATCTCATCAAACAATAATACAGAATATGGATGTGTACGCACCTGATCACTAAGCTGACCGCCTTCTCCATGTCCTACATATCCCGGAGGAGAACCTATCATCTTTGAAACAGAATGCTTCTCCATATATTCTGACATATCCACACGAATCATTGAATCTTCATTTCCAAACAATGCTTCTGCCAAAGCCTTGGAAAGTTCCGTCTTTCCGACACCTGTCGGTCCTAAGAACAAAAATGAACCTACCGGACGCTTCGGATCTTTCAAACCAATTCGTCCTCGCTTTACTGCTCTTGAAACAGCATTCACAGCTTCATCCTGTCCGATCACACGCTTATGAAGCACCTTCTCAAGATTCTTAAGTCGCTGTGTATCACTTTCTGCCACTTTGCTGACAGGAATCTTTGTCCATGCAGCTACTACCTCTGCAATATCTGATTCTGTCACTTCCGGATTGAGAGATCGACTCTTCTTTTCAAATCGTTTCTTAATAAATTCCAGCTTATTCTCAACTTCTTTCTGCTCTTTCTGTAGCAACGAAGCCTCTGTGAAATCTCCCGACTTAATACTTTCTTCTTTTTGCATGCGAAGCTGCTTTACTGCCTCTTCCATGCTTTTTAGATTCTCCGGTACTTTATACCCCTTGAGACTTACCTTTGAACATGCCTCATCCAGTACATCGATTGCCTTATCCGGAAGATTACGATCTGTAATATATCTTTCTGAAAACTGTACAGCTGCCTTCATCGTCTCTTCACTGATCCCAACCTTGTGATGTTTCTCGTATTTTTCTTTAATTCCTTTTAAAATTTCCAGACACTGCTCCTTTGTTGGTTCTTCTACTGTAATCGGCTGGAAACGTCTCTCCAACGCAGCATCCTTTTCAATATATTTTCGATATTCGGAAATCGTTGTCGCACCAATCATCTTAAGGTCGCCTCTGGCAAGTGCCGGCTTCAGAATATTTGACGCATCCATCGCTCCTTCTGAACCACCCGCACCAATCATTGTATGAAGCTCATCCATAAATAAGATAATATTCGGATTGCCTTCGACCTCAGAAATCAGCCTCTTCATTCTTTCTTCAAATTCTCCTCGATACTTTGAACCCGCAATCAGAGCCGGAAGATCAAGACAATAAATGCGCTTCCCCTTCATATTCTCAGGAACAACTCCTGATGCCAGTCTCTGCGCAAGGCCTTCCAGAATCGCCGTCTTGCCAACCCCTGGTTCTCCTGTAAGACACGGATTATTCTTGGTACGTCTGCTTAAAATCTGCATCAGTCGGAAAATCTCTTCTTCTCTTCCGATCACCGGATCAAGACGTCCTTCTTCCGCTGCCTCTGTCAAATCTTTGCAGTACTGTGCAAGTGCACCGCCTCCATGTTCCTCGTGCTGGCTGTCCATATATTCCTTCGGATCAGCTCCTGCAGCATATAAGATATCCTGCAGAACCTTCTGCATATTTACATTCAATGTTGTCAAAATTCTTGCCGCAATACAATCCGGATCGTGAATCACTGCAAGTAAAATATGCTCGGTACCTGTTTTTACTGAATGAAGCAATTCTGCTTCTCTCTGGCTTTCCTCTAAAATATATTGGAATCTTGGACTTTCCTTCGGCTTGATCAGTACCTCCTTCTCTTCTGCCGCAGGTGCGATCAATTCGTCCATCAGTTTATGAATCTTTTCTTCATCTACTCCATGCTGTGCCAGAATCTGTGCTGCTACTCCGGTATACTCTCGTCTAAGTCCAAGAAGCAGATGTTCGGTCCCGATATATGGATGGCCCGCCTTTCTGGCTTCTGCCGCTGAAAAGCGAATTGCGTTCATTGCCTGTTTTGTATATTGATTCTGCATCATAATCCCCTGCCTTCATAATTATCATAAATCAGATCCACCAACTCATGAATCTCTTCTCTTGCGATATTCTTACATCTTCCTCGTGCAAGCACAAGCTGGAGCTGATCTCTCAACTCCTCCAATGTCTTATACCGGTCTATATCTAAAGCTATCACTGCCCCGCGGCGCTTATCAAGTGTAATAAATCCTTCCTGCTTTAATACAGCGTATGCTTTATTCACTGTATGCATATTCACTCCGAGTATTTCCGCAAGCTGCCGCACGGATGGAAGCGAGTCTCCCTCATGAAATTCAGACGTCGCAATTCCCATGATCACCTGGTTGCAAAGCTGCAGATAAATTGCTTCGCTGCTGTCAAAATCAATCTTAATCAGCATAGCTTTCCCCCTTTTCTTTTGTGATACTTATACTAGCACAAACAGACCACTTCTGCAAGCAGAGGCAAGTGTAAATAAAAAGACTCTGAAAGATTTCTCCCTCAGAGTCGTAGTATTTATTACACAATACTTACATTTCTTTTTTGCGCCTGATGTAAATATTTTTCCTTCGTAGCAAGTCCACCTCGAATGTGACGCTCTGATTTGTTAGTGTTAAGAACCTCTCGTGCCTGTCTGGCAAGAGATGGGTTAATCTGCTGCAGTCGTTCCGTAACATCTTTATGTGTGGTCGTTACCAAATGGAACGGTATTTTTATTGTTGGTTTCATCCTCTATAAAAATGGTTTCATCTAATCCTAAGTCACCCAATAAACGAAGGTAAATATCTACATTTCCATCTTTGTCCACTTCAATTTTCTGAATCAGTTTCTTAAGCTGCACATTGGTCATCTGGCGTACATCCGTGATGTCTTCAATTGTCTTGAAGGTATTATTAAGGATTGCTTCTAACTGTTCTCCTTTTGTCAAATGATAAGAAACCATTTTCAGTTCATTTTCTAGACGTTCAATTTCTTTTCGCATGCCACCGATTTTCTCGTTTAATTCCTCACGAGAAATCAGATCATCGGTGTACATGTCCATATATTTCTCACGAGATTTTTTCAATTTCGCAAGCTGATTGTTCAGTTCTTTTTCATATTCCAGATTTTCATCTTTCGCTTTGTAAACACGCTGGAATTCATTTACCACATAATTGATAACCTTTTTCTTCTGCTTCAGAACATTTGCAAAATATTCCTGAAGAACTTCGATTAATTCATCTTCATCTACTGTCGTTTTGTTTGGACAACTATCTGCACCATGTCCGTTTCGTCCGGAACATACCCAGCGTACATAAGTATTCTTGTAGGTGCGAACAGTTCTACGAAAAGACCAGCCACATTCCTTGCATTTAATCAATGTAGAAAATAAATGCTTGTTACTCTGTCGTTCATGAGTCAGATTAAAGGAATCGTGTCTTCCATGTAAAATTTCCTGGGCACGTTCAAAAGTCTCATCTTCGATGATCTGAATTTCTGGACGTTCCACCACAAACCATTCTGTTTCGTCTTTATCTTTTCTCTGTCCAGTTAAGAAGTCACTTACTTCCTGCTTTCCATTGATAATCTTTCCTGTATAGATTTCATTGGTTAAGATACGGCAGATTGCATTCTGACTCCACTTACAATTACGTTTCGTCTTGTAACCTTTTTCGTTCAGCATATTTGCGATCTTAGCTGCGCCAAATTCTTCTTCTGTGTACCACTTGTAAATCTGCTGTACAACTTTTGCTTCTTCCTTATTGATTTCAAGATTGAAATAATCTCCAATTGTTTTATCGTAACCATACACGATGTTAGGAACTCGTCCCTTTTCAGCATTCACTTTCTTTCCGAACTTTACACGTTTTGATGTGTTGGCACTTTCTTCCTGGGCGAGAGCACCGAAAATAGTGAGAACAAATTCACTGTTACCCATACTAGTCATGTTAGCTGTAAGGAACTGCGTTTCGATACCAAGAGCTTTTAATTTACGGATGTTCTGCAGTAAATCTACTGTATTTCTGGCAAAACGTGAAATGTCCTTAACGACAAGCATATCAAACAATCCTTTCTCTGCATCTGCCATCATACGAAGAAACTCTTTACGATTTTTAATTTTAGTTCCAGAAATACCCTCGTCTGCATATAATCTTACTAAGGTATCGCCAGTTCGGTTTGTATATTCAGAGAAAAACGCTTTCTGCGCTTCTAAACTGTTAAGCTGATCTGCTGTGTCGGTGGAGACACGACAATATGCTGCAATGTTCATATATATCGACCTTTCTGTTATAGATATATCGTTCTGTTACAACAATTATATCGCGATTTTTTATAATGTAAATATGATTGACATAAAAAAGAGAGCCTTATTTCATCGATTACTCTACAAAACAAGACTCCCATCATATTTTCTTCCTAGTTAGAATTTTGGTGTTCCCATACACTTACATCTCCAAAAATGTCATCAAATATCTGCTTTTTCCCTTGATAATCCCCCGTATAAAGAATTCGCAGATTTTTACGTGCTCTAGTTGCCGCAACATAAAGCAAATTACGCCCTTTCCTATACTTTTCTAATTCATCCTCTGACAAATCACAATTGTATCCCACGAAATAATTGTTAAAATATGATCTGCTCTGCCCGAACGAATCACCAAAAATCATTATAACATTATCATATTCCAATCCTTTTGTTCCATGAAATGTATGATAAATAATATCATCTTCATAATCCATATTGATGTAGTGATACCAACGCCATAATATTTCCATCTTCATGTCCAATAGCATTTCAACCTTTTCTTCAGCATCATCTGAATTTTGAAAAAGAGCTTGCTTCACTATTGCCATAAAATTATTTAAAGAAAAATTTTGAATTCCCGTTACTGCATCTATTGCTTTGTCTACTAATGCCTTTGCTTTCTTTTCTAACAATATTTGACTAACTTCGCTTTTAAACATTTCAAGCGCAAGCAACATTTGTTTTAAAGTAGTTGCTGTCATTCCCTTTAACGTAGCAACGATTTTTGCAACAGTTTCAATGTCTAAAGAAATAAGTAAATCTTTACTTATAATATCCAAAAGAGGAGTATCTTCTACTTGTGACAGCAAATAAAACTCTGTCATATTATAAAGGTATCGCTCTATTTCTCCTAATTTATTAACATCATTACTTAATAATTCTGTCGCTATAATATCATAATTCATCTTATAAAACGGCGTTGTACTGAACCAATCATAAAGTTCTGCCAATCCAGCATGTTCAGCAACAATTTTATTGACTAACAAAAAGCAATGTACAGTTTTATCCTCCGTGGATATTTCTTTCATTTCTAAACTATTTGCACATATAAAATCATCAATATCCTCTTCTTTACCGAAAAAAACTTTAACACTACCTCCAGATGAATCCTGATACACTGATTGTTGTTCTATATCATCATTTCTTATCTTGTTAGCTAGCATTATTATCTCATTGCACGAACGGCGGTTATATATCTTATTGATATGTTGATATTCTTTACAATATTCTTCTATCCTCAAGCCAATTCCTGTATCATAAATATTCTGAACAGAATCACCAAAATATCCCACAAATATTGGATGATTTATTTCATTTGAGTAATTTGTGATTTCAGTAAGAATACTTACAACTATCTCACTAGTATCTTGATATTCATCAACAAAAAGATATGGATACTTATCTACAATGAATCTTTTTAACTCATCATATTTGCATATAATTTGTTTTGAATACATCAAAACTGTATCATGACTTATTTTCATATAATGCAAATAGTCTCTATTACTTCTTGCATCATACCTTACCTCTGTATACCCCTTCTCTGCATTCTCTATTGAACAAATACACTTCCTATATTTTTCTAATCTTATTATTTTTGAACAAGTTTTGCTAAATTCTTTTACATTACTAATTTTAGCATTGAAATTAGGGAAAATACAACCAAACTGGCTTCTAAATTCTTTTGCATTGAGATTGTATATTGAGAAAAACTCTTTTTGTTTTTCAACTAACAGTTTCGATATTTCATCTTTTTGTTCTCCCGTCAAGCTTGAATATACTGTATTTTTTTCAATCTCGTATTGTAATTTTTCAACTTGTTCTCTTAGATTATCAAGATGAATCATAACCAGTTCTTCTTGGTATTCCTTGATAATTTCCCACAGACGTTCATGAATTGTTGAAACCAGTATCAGTTCTGTATTTCCAAGACGATTTTTAATTTCGTTCGCAGCAACATTTGTATAAGTAATACATATCGCTTTTTGATTGTGATATTTCAAATTTTTTTCTTTCTCGCGACAAACATGTTTTAGGCATTCAACAAGTGCATAGGTCTTTCCTGCCCCCGCACCCGCATTGAAAATCAAACTTTGTTTACCATCTATGCAAAATAACAATTCTTCTATTATCGAATTTTCTTCCACCTGACGCTTTGGGTCTACTATGCTTAACATCCTTGCCCTCCTCAAATTGTTTTCCTTATATATTCCAATGCATCTTGCAAATACTTCGGCAATACTGGAACATCTCCATCCTCTACAAGTAATTTATATAAGACGGAACTCGAGAATTCACTTTTTGAATCAGACAATTTTCTCTGCCACTTATACGCCATACTACTATTATTATCATAGTTGACTGGATTTCCAACAATTTCTGTATAAATCCTTGGTTTGATTTCTTTAAGCACATCGTTAACCATTTTATTTTTCTTATTTGTAGCAATAAAAGCTTCTTCAAAACTTGTTCTATACAAAGAATCAACACAATCTTGGAAAAATACTGCGATATTTTCGCATGTAATTGGCCATGTAACTTTTTCTATGCTCTTTGTTCCAAAGAAATGCTCTATCGTTTTGTTTGTTGTTTGTCGCCCTGTCAATGAATTAATAGAAGTATACCCTTTCTTCTCCGCATCACTTCGCTCAATATCTAAATCCGTAACAATCGCTGTTGGAATCCCCAATGTCTTAAGCATATTTTCATACACAAATGCATGCGCACCATCTATTTTTACAATGGTTATATATCTATGCTTCAATTCAGAATCCGTGGCTATATAATATGGCAGAATAGCATTTTCCGTAATACCCTCAACAAAAATAACTGCATCCGAGAATAATGTATCTGAAACTCCAAACTTAATATGTTTTTTGATAAACTTAAACTGATCCTCCGCATTTTCACCGGTTGGTGCCACCGCATTATCATTAAGTAAAATCGAAACGGACCTCCCCTGTCTTTCTGTAATGTAATTAATATTATTAAAAGTACCACCCGTTTGGATTTTGCTGTTAACAATATGTGATGAATGTGTTGTTATTATTAGCTGGCTATTTACATGTTTATCTTTTGCTTCAAGCAATATATTCACCGCATCATTTATGTATTGGATAAACAATTCCTGCATTTGTGGATGCATATGTGTTTCTGGTTCCTCTATACTAATAAGGTTAACTTTACTATTAAAAGAACTTTCCGGATACTTTTCAATATAATCTATTAACTGTGCAATAATCATCATTAAGTTACTGTATCCTAACCCAAACTGGTTTTCTGGAATATTTTTATCACCCTCAACATATTCATAACGAATAAGATTTTCCATCAATTTTCTAAATGTAATATCCGCACATAAATTTACTTGCACCGAATTCCCTGCTATGATTTTTCCTAAAGATGTATTAATATCTTTTGTATGCGTTGCGTCTATATTCTGTGTAAGCTTTTCGTTAATTGAGTCAAGATCGCTCTCTATTTGCTCTTTGTCAGTTGAAAATGTATTTTCATAACGATATTTAACAATACGATTAAACGCAGTCGACAAAGCATTTCCAGATTCAATATTAGAAACCAAAATAGGTACAAATTCTACTAATTGATTCAACCTAAACTTTTCTACTTTTTTCCCTCTTGCATTATAATAGTTTAACTTGAACAACGAATTTTTATCTTCAATTACGTTACTCAGTTCATATAGTGCGTTAAAATTTTTCTTTTCCTTCCGAAATGCAGTTTTTACTGCATTAATAAATGATTCTTCCTCTGTTAATTCAAATTTAATAGAAATTGTAACCTGCGTAGCCTCCACGCCACCTATTGTCAAAAAGGGAATTAGATTTGTAACATAATCATCTTTCCCCTTATCAAGTCCAATCACCACCTCAAATTCAATCGTTGGTAAAGTATTATAATCTCCCGATTGATATTTCTGTGCTAGCTCTTTGAGATAATCAATATTAAAATCCTTTATACCAAATTTATCATTATGATTTACCAGTTTATCCAATGCGTGGATTATAGTCGTTTTCCCTGCATTATTTTTTCCTACAACTAATGTAACTGTAGACGCAACATTAACATCTCTTGAAGCATCCTGTCTTTGTTTTTCATAGGATTCTGCATCTACCAACTCAATTACATTCTCTTTTGTTCTAAACTTACGAAAATTATGTAGCTTTAAAGATTTAAAATACATTATTAGTCCTCCTCTTTTCTTTAAAGGTACTCTTCAACATTTTATTTCAAAACAGTATAATGAATTATAGGTTCCTCATCCCCAAACTCTTTTCCACATTCTCTTCTCATATACAGAAATAACATAATATGCTCTACGTAAATAGCTCCTCTATATCTTGCTCAGTTGCTATCGTTGGGATATTGTATTTTTCAATTTCCTCATCTGTCAATATTTTATCTTGTTTTCCCCATGCTGCCGAAACATATTTTGATACCCCTTGTGCCAAAACAATAAATATAGTGGTCATACCTACAATCCATAAAAATTTGTTCCATAGATTTTTCATATCGTTTTCACAGAAAACAGACGACAAATAACCTGCAACAATATAAACAAACGCCCATACATTCAAGAAAATATTTTTCACTTTTCGTTGAACTAATTCTTTTTCAACATATAGTTCTCCTGTCTCTTTTCTCTTTGCAAAAATCACTCCTGGGAAACACATATCTAGCACATTTATGCTTATTTTAGAAAAACACCAAACTAATAACAGAATTGCACCTGATAATTGTGCTGAAATAGAAAACTCATATAAATGTGTCATAATTCAATCCCCTCTTTTCTCTTGTTACTAATTTCTCATCTGAGTAATCAACACTCCTATATTACTTCCCACGCTATCCTTCAAACTTTCAACATCTTCACAGAATTTCTTTTCATTTTCTATAGCCTTATCTATGTCCTTTACAAGTGTCTCTGCTTGATATGAAGATTTATTATAATGCGGACAAATTCTACGCAACTCATTCTCCGCATAACGTCTCTTAGCCGTAGCTTTCGGATTCTCTAACAGTTTTTCTTTATCCAGTTCAAATACTTCATCAAAGTGGAGTAACAGCCAAAATTCAAAACAAGGATTTGTCACACAAAACAGGAAGCCCATTTCTTTGCATTTGTTCATTACATATGAATACTGCTCACTCACAAAGCTGTCTTTATCCCTATCAACAATTAAGCATATTTGATCGAAACCTTCTTCGTAAGTCAGTCCTCCATCTTTAATGATATCGGAAATGTCTTCAACAATGTTTTCAACTTCATATTCTTCTTTCAGCACGTCAGTAATCATGTCGCAAGCAGCATTAACGTCTTCAACCACGTCATTTAAAGATTTATTCAATTTCTCTGCACATGCCTGGTTCATTGTTTTCCATATGTTACGTGCAAGGACTTTACTTGTTGTAATAACCTTTACTTCATAAAGATAATCCATAATTCGGTTCAATAAAGATTCATATGATATTGACTGTTCTTTACTTTCTTGTAAATTTTCAATCACTCTATCTAATATTTTCTTTGGATTACTCCATCCCTCTTCACTAAAACTTCGGATTATAGGAATCAATTCAATCAAAGGATTTATTCCTATATCTTCTCGCAAAGAGCGTATTGCGTCAAAGTAAATAACTTCAGTATCAGAACCTTCGTATACAAGAAAATACTTTTTGATGGCTTCATCAGACTTTAATACTTTGGTACGTTCTGCAAATGTTCTACTTTCTCTCATCCACTACACCTCTTCTTCAATAGGAAATACTGTACTGAACACCGGGACTCCTCCGTATCTTCCCTCCAGATAAGCTTTATCTATCTTCTGATCAAAGCGTGCATTATACTCTTCTAAGGAATAAATATCACTTTCTCCAGATTTTCTTTTATTTACAAACCAAATTTCATCTCGACGTAATAAATCAAAATCCAATAATCTTGATTCATGTGTAGTTACTATCAACTGGATATTTCTTTTTGCTGCCAACTGTAAGAATGTATCCACAAACTTGTAGGTCAAACTTGGATGCAGGCATCTATCCAATTCATCAATCACATATGTTTTTTCTTCTCCTGTAAGCAAAACTTCCAATAAATCAAGAATTCTTACTGTTCCATCGGATTCTTCAGATATGTTAAATAAAACATTCTCTTTACCATGAGAAAATTTAATTGTTTTACATTCTGCCTTTCCTTCCTTATTGACATTTAAAACAAAGAAATCTTTTGCAGATCTCATGACTAAACCGAAGCTTTCCATTTTTTCATTATTCTTAAGTTCCACTGTCTTGGCTTCAATATCTGAAATCAATTCGTCTCTTATTTTCTTCGGCAAATTTCCTAAAACCTTATCAGGTGCAACATCGACCATTTTAAATCCCGTAATTCCTGTTCCAAATGCAGAAATAATTCTACATACTTCTTCAACATTTTCTGTTTCCGCCATATATGAATAATCAGAAATAGGTCTATTAGGATAATTAATATCTAAGCTTTTATCAATCCATAAGTATATATCTCTCAATATCCCTGCACGTTCATATTGCTGATACAACGTTCTTTTATTTTTATTCATCATAGAAAGTAATAAAATACTATCATCTTCCTGGATATCTTCAGCATATACTTCCAACTTATCAATTAAACCTTTTTCTTTTAATTCATTGCCAAATTCAAATGTTCCATTTTTAATATCCCTGCTAAAAATTACTTTTTCATTATTATCACTTGTAAGTTCAATCAGCCATTCTGAAACAAATTTACTTTGACTCAAAATCACTTCATACCCATACGCATAATACTTCTCACCTAATTTGATTTCTAATTCGAAGTAGCTTTCTTTTTCTTTATTAGCCTCATCTATTTTGCAATATTTATCTGTATGTCCCTTAGGTAATCCAAATAAAACTACTTGTTTCATGAAATCCATTGCTTTGACAAGATTGGATTTACCCGCTGCATTTGCTCCATAAATTGCAGCAAATTTTAAAAGTTTTATTTTATCATTGTCATATACATGTGCTTTTTTATTTCTAACCTTTCCTGCAATCATAGAAAACTCTTCTGATCTACCATCTTCTCTTTCAGAAAAAGACAAGAAATTTTTCACATTAAATCTAATCAACATAACCATACCTCCACATATTTGGTTTTGCTACTTTCCTTTTATTATATTTTCATATTAAGTGATTTTTTCACTTTAGTCAATATATTATATTCTGAATAAATCGTTTTTATTTATTCGAAAGTGATTTTTTCACTTCCAAAAAACAAAGACATGGCATCCAACACATTTTTTTGAATACCATGTCTTCTCTTTATTTATTCTACAATCTCATATCCCATACTTCGATACCCCTTACACCTTTTTCCATACATCTTCATCGAAGAATCAATCTTCGAATCAACATAATCATAAATGCGCACTTCTTTCTTCTCGTGATATTCACGGTGCAAACGTCCTGCATACTGTTTCACTCGTCCACTCCACGAAATTGGCAATGTCAAAAACAACGTGTCCAAAATTGGATAATCGAATCCTTCTCCGACATATTTACTTGTCGCGATAATCACTCTCTTCTCACTTTCCGGAAGATTCTGAAGTTCCTCCATAATAGCTTCACGTTCTTTTTTCTTTAAGCCTCCGTGTAATTTATATACTTTTACATAATCACTCAATTCTTGTCCCAGTAATTCGATATGCTCTTTTCTCTCCGTCAAAATAATCGGATATCGTTTTTCATCTAAACAGTTTCTTACATCCATCAGAATCTGTGTATTTCTAATTGGATTGATATACAGATAATCATATATTTCATTTGTTGTATATTCTGCTTTAGAAGCATCCATACTGATTCCTGTTTCCTGCACTAGAACCTTGTGTCCTAATTCACTAGTTACTTTTGATAAATCTTTATAACGTACCGGACCAAGTTGCATAAGTACAATACGCTCTTTACCATCTTTACGCTTTAAGGTTGCCGTTAAACCATATTTATATTTCGCAGGACTATTCTTCATAATCTGCTCGAATCCCACAGCAGACACATGATGACATTCGTCACAGATTATTTGTCCATAACCCTTAATAAAATCTGAAACCTTATTATCTCTGTACAAGCTTTGGCTGACAGCAACATCAATATTTCCAGTTGGTTTCTTCTTGCCTCCACCAATGACACCAATTTCATTCTTCGGAATACTCAAGAACACCGCCAAACGTTCTCTCCACTGTTCAAGCAAACTAATCCTATCTACGATAATCAATGTATTGACCTTGCGTTCAGCTATCAATGCAATTGCTGCAACTGTTTTTCCAAATGCTGTATTTGCATGCAAAATCCCATTTGATACAGCTAATAATTCTTCAACCGCTATCACTTGTTTTTCTCTAAGGTCACCATAAAAATTCACATCAATAGTTTTACCTTGATAACGTTTGTCAATCACATTTACCTTTACATGATAACTGCCACAGATTTCTACAAATGTTTCCTCCAAGCCAATCGGAAGCATGAGAAATTCCGAATCTTCATCAAAACATTGAATCCACATTGGAATATCCTGCACACTCTTTCTCAGATTGCGTGCCAAATAATATTCTGGATTATGAAATACCGTTAATCCTATAAACTTCTTTTTCAAAAATGGATGTAATTTATTCTTGGATACGTATATTTTATCATATAACACTACGTCGATACTCTTTGGTAAATTCGTCGGTACTTTTTCTTCTTTTTTCTTTTCCCATGGAAGAGTTCTATCTTCTTCTGCCAGTTCTTTATTGTTCACTTCCTGCAAAACGACATCTGGGAAAAGTTTCAGTACATGCAGTATTTCACTTCTGCTATAGCGTACTATGCTTTGCAGTACTGCTGTCTGGCTAGAATACATTTTAAATGTGTCATCTACAAATACACTATTTCCATTCTCTACGGCCTGCCTTTGCAACGGTAAAGCGATAAGATTTCCATATCCACCTTTTGGCATGTAGTCCTGATTTGGAAACAATCTATCAAAAGAATCAAATTTTGAACTTCCAGTTCTATTTATTGCAGTTTCCAAAATCTTAGTTCCCAGTTTTCTTGCCAATCGAGCTTCAATTGGTTCATTAAAGAATATCCATAAATGTCCACCGTTTCCAGAACGTGATCTTTCTATGTAACTTTTGATTCCATATTCTTCATAGATTGATTTTGCAATCAGAATCTCTTCCTGCCAATTCTTTTTATCAAAATCAATAGCCAGGAATCTGCAAGTTTCGTCCTCTAACAAAGGATACACTCCCATAACAAGAGCATTTCTGCCAGTTCCAGTAAAATGTTGCTGTATAAATTGATTCGTTATCTCTTGATTTTCTTTATACGCACACTTCTTACAAGCCCCTTTGATTCGCATAGATTTTCCACAAATGTTTCTATCCCATTCATTTTTACACTTAGGGGCATAGCCATGAGTTCCAGCTTTTTCATTATCCCAACGTATAGCAAATACATCCTGCCTTCCATAAAATAATTCTCTGTACAACGCAACCAACTCTGACATTCCTATGGATTTATTCAATTGATTATGATTATCTACAATTTCAGCCGCCAGATGTTCTTGAGCTTTCGCAGATGCTTCCTTTTTTATCCGATCCATTTCTGTTAAAACCAGCTTTTCTGCTTCCTCTGGTGAAATATCTTCATCAAGAGCTTCAATATATTTTATTAGGCGTTCTTTCCACCCGTTCATATGTATCCCTCGCACTAATTTTCTGTTACAGATTGTCTTTTAATTATAAGCTATATCACACAATCAATCCATCACATTTGTTAACTTTAGCTGATTGCTCCGCGGCCTCCTGAACAGCCTTCTCAACCTTCTTAGAATTTGCCTCGATAAAAACTTTAAGCAGAATATCGGCGGTTGCTTCCGCCGTATTTGGATTATGAAACCGATAATTCAACTTTTTCTTCTTCACGGCGTAGCTTCCACCTCCTTCTCATTAACCTTTGTCCAATCCTATGAGAATAAAGCTCGAAATAGTCCTGAGCAAAGGTTAAATTTAAACCCTTTCATCTATATGGGAATTCGAAGGTGGTTATACAACCTATTTTCTAAAAACTTTCCTGAGCATTTAGCAACATCTGCCTAAATTCTTCTTTCTTCTGATTTCCAATATCTTTTCTAAAACTTTCTCCAGTAAACTGAATTGGAACACAATTTTTCAATCGATCATAAATCTTCTTGTGCATCACATCTGTTGGATTATTAATAGTCTGCAATGGTAAATTTGTTGTCACAACCATTGGTTTCCCACAGGTGTATCTTGCATCCAGAACACTATGTATTGTTTCTAAACCGTATTCGGTTTCACGTTCTGAACCAAAGTCATCAATGATTAACAATGAACAACAGCAGATATCTTCTAGCAATTCATTTCGGGTTTCAAATCCCGAATTTAAGATATGACTGAAATTCAACATTCTCACAGACACTTCTCGTTCTATTAGTGCATTAGCAACACATACAGCGAGATATGTTTTTCCAGTACCCACATCACCCCAGAATAACATTCCAATATTTTTCGCTTTCATTTGCTCCCAGTCTTTCACATATTCCTGGCTAAATATGGACTGTTTATTTGCCACTTTAGAATTTTGGAAAGTAGAATTTGCATAGTTACCATATTTAAAACAATTTCTTCGAAGTTCTTTTACCTTCTGCATATGTTCTTTTTCTAATCTCTGCTTCATTTCCCTATCCTGGTCCTCTCTTTCACATCGGCACATCCTCGGACGACAAACTTTTCCCCAAAGCGTCTCTTTGGAAAGATATGCTTGTTTTGCTTCACCACAAACTCCACAATGTAATAATCCATCTTCTCCGATATAATCTTCTTTCGTCATAAGCTTTCTCCTTCCACACAACTATAATCTGGCATCGCCGATTTCATTGTTTTTCCAAAATTATTTGTTACAAAGCTATTGGTTCTATTACTCTGTTTCTTATTATTTGTTTCTATTACTTTATTAGGTATCGTTAAACCGACTGTTGTAGATACGGTTTTGTGTATTTCTGAGAGTTGTTTTCCCATACTCATGAAAGGTGTATTTCCGTCTGAGGCGGAAAACGAACTACTGTGTGGAATTCGGATGTAAATATGATTCGGTTTTGAAAACCCACCACTTTTTCTTTTTAATAATCCAGCTATATCTAAATCATTCAATGCTTGTTTAACTACTGTTTCACCTTTCCCTATCTTTTTACAAATTTCTTTAATTGGAAAAATGATAAAAATACGCCCCTCTTCATCTAGCCATTTATTCTTCTGCGACAATCTGGCTCGATTATAAAGAACCATGTATGTGATTTTAGCCGTCTGACTAATTGGCAGATTCATTAGAAACTCTGGAAATTGAAGGTAGGGCGGAAAAACCGACTCTTCTTTCAGATAGTGATAACTCATTTTTATAAAATCTCCTTTCTCCTATTTCGAGAGAAATCAGCTGCGAAGCCAAATTTCAATTTTGTTCCCGGGTTAAAAATTGAAAATCGCTGGGTATGGGGAAGGCACTCCACATCAAGAACTCGTTATGGTAATACTGGGTGGATCTTGCCCTAGCTGATTCCCCTCTTACTTATAAGGAAAAAAAGAGGCGGTTATACAACCATATGAGAAAACTTTTCACATGATTTTACCAAAAACAAAAAACCTCCGTATGTCCATAATGATATGATTCCCCCTAAGTAGACATGGTAAATAACCAAAATCTACTTAGGGGGATTTTTTATGTCAAAATATTCCGTTGAACTTAAAATTGCTGCGTGTAAAGACTTCCTTTCAGGAG
>JAXJUL010000036.1:0-90562 GCA_036309085.1 Schaedlerella sp. | reverse complement strand
TTTGTATATATAAGGGCTCGCTTGCGAACTCTTACGCGAGGTACGTTTGCACAGCAAAAACTTCTTTGCCCGCGCTCTGCGAGCCCACAGATTTTTTCACAAGGAAATATAGAGTAATTTCCTTGCAAAAAAAGAGGTGTTTGTTTAACACCTCTTTTATGCACATATTAATTATATTTACGTTTTCTAGCCGCTTCAGATTTTTTCTTACGTCTTACGCTTGGCTTTTCATAGTGCTCTCTTTTGCGAATTTCCTGCTGAATACCAGCTTTTGCACAGTTTCTTTTGAATCTGCGTAAAGCACTATCTAACGTTTCGTTTTCTTTAACGATTACATTTGACATAGTCTCACACCCAACCTCCCCTCCAGCCTTGTATTGTGCATCATACGACTGTTCGGGTATTTTTATTGCACTCACTGCACTCTTGATATTATATCAGATTTTTCTTAAACGTCAACACTTTTCTTTTGTTTTTTTAAGAAATTTTTCAGAAATTTCCTGCTAAATTTCTATTATGCAAGCTGTTGTGCGAGTACTTCTTCTGCTTTTACAAGTGCATCTGCGATTCCTGCAGGGTTCTTTCCGCCAGCCTGAGCCATATTTGGACGTCCGCCGCCACCACCGCCTACACATTTAGCGATTGCTTTTACGAGATTACCTGCATGAGCACCTTTCTTCATAGCGCCTTCTGTTGCAGTAACCATAAGACTTACTTTTCCATCATTGCCGGAAGCAAGCACTACTACACCTTCACCAAGTTTTTCTTTGAACTGGTCACCGAGGTCACGAAGTCCATTCATATCAACGCCTGTGATCTCTGCAGCAAGAAGTTTTACTCCTGCGATTTCTTTTACATTGTTCATTACATCACCGGCAGCATCCTGAGCCATCTTGCTCTTTAAGCTGTCGATTTCCGAATGCAGTGCTTTGTTTTCTGCAAGCAGGTGATTGATCTTATCTCCAAGGTTATCTGGAGTTGCTTTGAGAAGTTTTGCTGCTTCACGAAGTTTTTCCTCAAGATCATTATAATATTTTGTAAGCCCTTTTGATGTAAGTGCTTCAATACGACGTACACCGGCTGCAACACCTGTTTCAGATACAATCTTAAGTGCACTGATTTCAGATGTATTGGATACATGTGTACCACCACAGAATTCGATAGAGTAATCTCCCATATTTACAACACGTACTACATCGCCGTATTTTTCTCCAAACAGAGCCTGTGCACCTGTCTTTCTTGCTTCTTCAATTGGCATATTTTTAATATCAACCGGAAGACCTTTTGAAATACTGTCGTTCACAAGTTCTTCTACTTTTTTCAGTTCTTCTGCAGACAGCGCGGAAAAATGTGTAAAGTCAAAACGAAGTCTGTCTTCATTTACACTGGAACCAGCCTGTTCAACATGTGTTCCGAGAACTGTACGAAGTGCTTTCTGAAGAAGATGAGTTGCACTGTGGTTTCTTGCAGAAAGTGCTCTCTTATCAGCATCTACGCTAAGTTCAGCAACATCACCGGCTTTGATCATGCCTTTTACAACGTAACCAACATGACCGATCTTTCCACCGAGCAGCTTGATTGTATCTTCTACTACAAATTCACCATCTGCTGTAGTAATCACACCTGTGTCTGCTTCCTGACCACCACTTGTTGCATAAAATGGTGTTTCATTAACAAAAATTGTTCCCTTATCTCCATCAGAAAGTGCATCTACTACTTCATCTGTTGTAGTAAGAGCAACTACTTCTGATTTATATATCAGATTATCATAGCCAACAAATGTATTAGACATTGCTGGATCAAGTTCATCGTATACACTTGCTTCTTTACCAGACATAGAATGAACACCGAATGTTCCTTCGGATTTTGCCTTCTGTTCCTGCTGAGCTTTCTTGAAACCTTCTTCATCATAAGTAAGACCTTTTTCTTCAAGAATCTCGCTTGTCAGGTCGATTGGGAATCCGTAAGTATCATACAGTTTGAATGCATTCTCTCCTGAAAGAACTTTTTCACCGTTCTTTTCCATCTCTGCTTCCATATCAGCGAGAATAGAAAGACCCTGGTCGATTGTTTTGTTGAACTTTGCTTCTTCTTTTTCAATCACATTAAAAATGAATACTTTCTTTTCATCCAGTTCAGGATATCCGTCTCTGGATCCTTCAATAACTGTATTAGCAAGCTCTACAAGGAACGCTCCTTTGATTCCAAGAAGTCTTCCGTGTCTGCATGCACGACGAAGCAGACGACGAAGAACATATCCACGTCCACTGTTAGATGGCATAATACCATCTGAGATCATAAATGTAACAGAACGTACATGGTCTGTGATTACACGGATTGATACGTCATTGTTATACTCAGCGCCGTATTCTTTTCCTGCCATTTTACAAATATGTGTACGAAGTGCCTTGATTGTATCTACATCAAAAATAGAATCAACATCCTGTACTACAGATGCAAGTCTTTCAAGACCCATACCTGTATCGATATTCTTCTGGATCAGTTCTGTATAATTGCCATGTCCGTCATTGTCGAACTGTGAGAATACGTTGTTCCAGATTTCCATATAACGGTCACAGTCACATCCTACTGTACAGTCTGGTTTGCCACAGCCGTATTTTTCTCCACGGTCATAATAAATTTCTGAACATGGACCACATGGACCTGAACCATGTTCCCAGAAGTTATCAGCTTTTCCAAAACGGAAAATACGTTCTGGAGCGATTCCCATCTTCTTGTTCCAGATCTCAAATGCTTCATCGTCATCTTCGTAAATGGATGGATAAAGTCTGTCTGGATCAAGTCCTACTACTTCTGTAAGGAATTCCCAAGACCATTCGATTGCTTCTTCTTTAAAATAATCTCCAAAAGAGAAGTTACCGAGCATCTCAAAGAATGTACCGTGACGAGCTGTCTTACCTACATTCTCGATATCGCCTGTACGGATACACTTCTGACATGTTGTCACACGTCTTCTTGGTGGAATTTCCTGTCCTGTAAAATATGGTTTTAAAGGTGCCATACCTGAGTTGATAAGAAGTAAGCTCTTATCGTTGTGAGGCACCAAAGAAAAGCTCTTCATTGCAAGATGTTCTTTACTTTCGAAGAACTCTAAAAACATTTTTCGTAATTCGTTTACTCCATATGGCTTCATTGCCTTTTCCTCCAGTATAAAAATTCACATAATATATTAACATAGGTAATTTTATTTGTAAAGATTATCGAAGTCCGAAATTACAGTTCCAGTTTAAGATCATTTTCACCAATCCAACCTTTTTTTCTCATTGGCAGTGAAATAAGCCATGTAAGAATTGCCGGAAGAACAAAACAAATGAGTACAAGTCCAATCCAATCCATCGCTGTAATCGCTTCCTTTGTACCATTTGCAATATCATTCAGCCATCCAGTATACACACCAATCTGACCGACAAAGCCACATGTACCCATACCAGAAGATACTGCTGCACCATTCATCTGCAGCCCAAATACGCAGGTTGCAATCGGACCTGTGATTGCTGATGCAAGTGTCGGCGGAATCCAGATTTTGGGATTCTTTACAATGTTTCCCATCTGAAGCATTGAAGTTCCGATTCCCTGAGCCACAAGCCCACCCCATTTATTTTCTTTGAAACTCATCACCGCAAATCCTACCATCTGTGCACAACACCCTGCTACCGCAGCACCGCCTGCCAGACCTGTTAAAGATAAAGCCGCACAGATTGCCGCACTGCTGATTGGAAGAGTAAGCGCAATACCTACAATTACAGAAACAATGATTCCCATAAAGAATGGCTGTAATTCTGTTGCCCACATAATTGCGTTTCCAATACTGCTTGCCACAGCACCAATTCCTGGTGCAAACCAGATACTCAACAAAGCACCCGTGACTATGGTTATCATTGGTGTTACGAGAATATCAATCTTTGTTTCCTTAGAAACAAGTTTTCCCATTTCTGCCGCAGCAATGGTTACAAAAAGTACGGATAAAGGACCACCTGCTCCGCCAAGAGTGTTCGCAGCCATACCTACTGCTGCCAGTGAAAACAATACAAGTGGAGGACACTGCAGTGCATATCCGATTGCAACTGCCATCGCTGCTCCTGTTGCTCCTTTTGCATAACCTCCGATAGTAACAAAAACCTCAATACCTGTCTGTTCTCCCAGCGTACTGATAATCGTTCCTATTAATAAAGAAGCGAATAGTCCCTGTGCCATCGCTCCCAGACAGTCGATTCCATAACGCTTAACAGAAAAAATAATATTTTTCTTTTTCAAGAATTCCTTCATCTTCATGTTCCTTTCTTAACTTCTCAAAGTGTCTTTATATATGTCTTGTCATATAACTTTACAATATTATTATGCATGTTTTTTTGCACTAGTCAAGAATAAATTTTGTTATCCTCTAAAATTTGCAATGATACGCTTTGACTTTAACAAAAGATCCAGACCTTCCTCAATTAAATATTCTCTAATATCAGATTCTTTCAGCAAAGATGCATACATTTAAAAAATATTTATAATTTTTCAAAAAAGGTGTTGACTTTTATAGAATGTAGTAGTATTATACTATTTGTGCCGAGGAAATGGCACAAAATTAAAAAATAATGAAATGTGCGGAAGTGTCGGAACTGGCAGACGAGCAAGACTAAGGATCTTGTGCATATTATTTGCGTACGGGTTCAAGTCCCGTCTTCCGCATCAAAACTCCAAAGGAGTACACAATTTCATTATCGCGCGGAAGTGTCGGAACTGGCAGACGAGCAAGACTAAGGATCTTGTGCATATTGCTTGCGTACGGGTTCAAGTCCCGTCTTCCGCATATTGAAAGTCAGGAATTCAAGTTCTTGACTTTTTTTATTTTCAATTTTAATAAAAGCGAAGAAATCTATTTTTCACAGATTCTTCGCTTTTTCTTTTATAAATATTTTGAACTTCGAATTGCTTTTCGAACTGGAAGCACCATGTTCGATGCAACAGACAACTCATCCACTCCCATTTTGATAAATAGCTCTGTCAATGTTGTATCAGCTCCAAGTTCACCACAGATTCCAACCCAACAGCCTTCTTTATGACCATTCTCAATAACTATCTGTATCATCCTGAGAATCGCCGGATGATGAGAATCATAGATAGAATCTAATTTTGAATTCTGGCGGTCAATTGCCAGTGTATACTGTGTCAGATCATTTGTTCCAATACAAAAAAAGTCAACCTCCTTTGCCAAAAAATCACTGATCATTACAGCCGCAGGAGTTTCAACCATGATTCCTAGTTCCACTTTACCGTATGTCTGTTCCTTTTCATCCAGTTCTTTTTTAACCTCTTGACATATCTCTTTAATATCACTTATTTCTCTTTCTGAAATAATCATCGGAAAAGTAAGAGAGATATTCCCAAAAGCTGATGCCCTGTAAATCGCTCTAAGTTGTGTTTTAAACATATTAACGCGGTCCAGACAAATTCTGATTGCACGATATCCAAGCGCGGGATTTTCTTCTTTTTCCATACCAAAATAATCTACCTGTTTATCAGCACCGATATCTAAAGTTCGGATTACTACCTTTTTGCCATTCATCTTCTGTGCTACACTTTTATAAACCTCATACTGCTCATCTTCTGTTGGATAATTGTCTCTTTCAAGATATAAAAACTCACTTCGGAAAAGTCCGATACCTGCAGCATCATTTTCCAAGACATTGTCCACTTCTGAAAGACTGTCAATATTTGCATAGAGTTTAATTTCTTTTCCATCTTCTGTAACATCTGGAAGACCTTTCATTTCACGGAAAAGTTTCTTTCTTTTTTCCTCATCAGCCAGCAATCTCAGATACTTCCCTATTGTTACGAAGTCTGGATCTAGAATAAGTTTTCCATGTTTTCCATCTACAATACAAGTTCTTCCATTCCACTCTTCCCTGACTTCTATTCCGCTGATTGCCGGAATTCCCATGGTTCTCGCCAAAATCGCAGTATGTGAGTTCGATGAACCATATTTTGTAACAAATGCAAGCATTTTGCTTTTGTCCATCTGCACAGTTTCACTTGGCGTAAGATGCTTCGCCGTAATAATCACAGGCTTCTGTCCTACATCAATAGAATACTCTGTCCCACTGATAATTTTAAACAATCGCTCAGAAATATCCCTGATATCTGCTGCACGTTCTTTAAAATATTCATCCTTAATTTCCAAAAACATTCTGGAAAACTTTTTCCCAACAGAAGACACTGCATACTCTGCAGTCACTTCTTCCTCGCGGATCATCTTGCAAACGGATTCATTATAATAAAAATCATCCAGCATCATTCTGTGTGCTTCAAAGATGCCCGCAGACTCGTCCCCTACTTCTTTTTTCACCTTATTCTGAAGTATTCTCAACTGTTCTCCTGCAACATATTTTGCCTCTTCAAATCTGGCAATTTCACCCTCTGTATCCTCTGCAAATTTCTTTTTTATACGATGTTTCTTTGCATAAAAGAAAATTTTTCCAATCGCAATTCCTTCAAAAATTGCTTTTCCTGTGTATTCAATCATAATATTTTATATCTTTACAATCTTTCTCTCAGAACTTTGTCCGAAAATCATTGCCATTTTAAACGTTATGCCCATTATGGATTACAATTCTTACAAGGTTCATATCCCTGTGAGAGAAGTTCCTCTCTGCTTCCTGCAAATTCTTCTTTGTTTGATTTTTTCATTGTTTTTGTACCAGAACATGAATCCTTGTGGAATTTCATGCTGTTTGTATTCAAAATGAATGTCCCTTTTTCAGAAGCACTCTGTTCTTCTGTTTGTGGTTCTTCATTAGAAAGCCAGCTCTCTCCTGTTTCATAGTCAATTTCTATTCCCGGCTGCACATTATAACAATATACATTAAACTCAACACCTTCACCGTTATCTTCTACTGACTTAGCTTCCATCTGAACCCCTGAAGCTACAAGGTTTGCTCCCTCAAAAATTGGAGTCACCTTGTATAACACATGGTTTCCTGTATCTTTTACATATTCTGCTATCATATTTTCGAAAGGAAGCATCCCTTCCACATTACAGTATCTCGTACCTGTAATCAAATTATTTTCATTAGCATTCTCTCCTGCAAGCTGGAATCCAATCAAATGACATCTATTATACAAATAGTCTCCATCTACAATATCATACTCCACAGACTGCCAGCCTGTCGGCTTCACACTGCTGATACTTTCACGCTTCTCTGTCGGCATCAATTCCTCACAGATATTCGCATATGCTTCTCCGCATCTTCCGAACTGGTCAAGCGGATCATACTGTTCGAATACATCTGTTGTCATTTCTTCTTCTGTAAATGATGCCATATTAGCATTCACCACAACATATGGTTCTCCAGAATATTCCGGAACATCTGACGGTTCTACCGTTCCATCTGCCTCAACAATATTTTCCTGTGTTGCCTGACTCTGCTCTGATTCTGATAACTCTGCTCCACACCCGGAAAAAAGCAGGCAAAAAATACAGATCAGTAACAGACTAAATCTTTTCATTTCTTTCATTATCCTATACTACCCCTTTTCTATCTGTTTCTATCATTTTAACAGAAAGAAGCATCTTATGTCTATATATCCAATCACTCTATTTTTCTCCCTACAAGTTCATCCAGTGTAATTCCGAAAATATCTGCTATTTTTATCAAAATAAATAAATCTGGAAGACTCCTTCCTGTTTCATACGAAGATACTGTCTGTCTTTTGATATGTAATTTTCTTGCCAGCATTTCCTGACTCATATTATTTTTTTCACGCAGTTTTTTCAGATTCCTGTCAATTGCAATATCGGGAACCTCTTTAAAAATACCTGTTGTTTCTTCATTGCACTTCATCATCATTTGCATCCTTTCATTCTGCTTTCTTTAGTAAGACTGATTTTCTCTTACTCCAAAGTATAATTGATGATTTTTTGTTTTTCTCGTTATACACAAATCGTGTGTATGCTCATACATTTATGATGGATAGCACAAACTTTTTAATAAGTTAAAATGAAAATCAGAAAGTTTGAGGTGAAATATTTTGAAGAATCGTGTAAAAGAATTAAGAAAGGAAAGAAACTTAAAACAGACAGAACTTGCTGAAAAAGTAAACACTACACAGCAGACAATCAGCCGCATCGAAAACGGAGAAAACACGCTTCCAGCCGATACCCTCATTGCTCTGGCAAAATTTTTCGGCGTTTCCATTGATTACATTCTATGTCTTACCGATTCCAGAAGAACGAATGAAGCCCAGATTGCATATAATAATCTTCTTGAGAAAAATTATCGTTTGTGTGCAATATTTGAAAAACTCAGTGTTCAAAACCAGGAACTCATTTACAAACTTGTCGAACAATTACTTAATACAAAATAATACAAATTTTCTTTATACAAACAAAAAGACACAGACTGATTCTGAATAAAATTCACAAATCATGTCTGTGCCTTTTTTCTACTTAAACAATTCTCTCTGCTTTTCCAGCAATCTCCACAGCTTCTTCAGATTGTCATCAGAGTGCTCCAACTCTCTTGAAAAACGATAAGTAATTTCTACAATATCTTCCATATCCAGAATTTCTCCATTTTTCATCCATCGTGCAGCCAGAAGATTCCAGATAATCTCGGTGCATGCTGCTGCCATCTGAAGATTTACAAAGATTCTCTCATCATACACAGCCCCACAAAAATAGGTAAACACATAATATACCATCAATTGTTCTGCTATGACAGCCCATTCTTCTTCCGACTCCTCTTGCATCCACCATTTAAAACGCCTGATCAAGTCTCCATATTCTTTCACGCCTTTTGCAAAAAGATAATATTGAGATTCTGCAAGCTGCATTTCCCAGTCTCCCCGAAGCAGTTCCAGTTTCCATAAATCTTCAAAAAGCACTTTATTGAACTTATACCTGTTCTGCATGTTTATAAATAACTTTGATACTTTCCTTCCTGTTGCCGGCAAATAAATCTGTTTTTTATAATTTCTAAATACAGTATCACATGAAAAAAGATTTCCGCTTCTGACTCTGTTTTCCATATCATATGCAAGTCCAAGACTTAAAACAGTTCTTGTCTCTATCGAAAGATTTCTGTCCTGAAGAATCTCAAAGATAATTTCCCTTGCATCCAAAAGATTCGAATATAAAAACGGATCAAATCCAGCAAATTCTTCTTCACCATCTCGCTCCACGGACTGAAATCTAACGGAATCTTTCTTACCAAGAATCAATCTTGCTGCAACAGGACAGGACAATGATAATGAAATCTCTCTTACATTTTCAAATTCTTCTGTATGTCTTGGATAAGATTGACAGGTCTTACAAAGACTCTTTTCTCCAAGTTTCTGATACATTTCACAAAGATTATCATCTTTTAAAAATGCACATCTTTTTTCCACATCTTGCCTGAATGTTTTCTGTTTCCAGTCAATGGAGTGATGTAATTTTTTACAATATTTGCTGTTTTCCTTTCTATATCTCTGCAAAGACTCCTTATCGATCACGATTTGCCAGCCTGCGCAGCAAGTATCCTCGCACTCACCGGCTATGCACTCAAATTGATCGTAATAATCTGGTACGGTATATAACATTTATTTTCCCCCAATTATTTATTTCCAGTAAGAATTACTCGATATTTTTATCATCCCCCTCGAGCATCTCCAGATAATTTCCTTTGTTTATATGCATCATAGAAATCTGATTCTGATGCCTTCTGAATCCATAAACACTGTCCACATTTCGAATCAGTGACTGAAGTCTTTCATCTGGAACACAAACAATTAACTGCAGTTCCAGTTCTCTTGCATATTTCAGACAAACCTCACTTCTCTCTTTATCCATCTTTGAGAATGCTTCATCCAGAAGAACCAGTCTGATCTTTGAATCACGGCTGCTCTGCTGCATATAAAGCATTGCAAATCCCGCAAGCAACGCAACATACTTCGGATTCTGTCCTTCACCACCAGAATCGCGTCCCGCCATATCGTCTACATAGTTCTTTTTTTCTTCCCCATTTTCATCCACAACTTTTTCATACATACTGAAAGTCAGATAGTTGCGATAATCTGCATAGCGTTCCATTTCCAGTTTCTGATGTTCGCGACTGACACCATCCTGTTCTCTCGGAGGCATGAATTTCTCCGTAAGCAGTTTGATCTTCTGTTCATATTTAAGATAAAATTCATCTTCTCCAAAACTCATCTGTCCATCAAAGCCGTGATTCTCCATCACCTTACTGTCAAGTTCTTCTGCCATCAGCATATCATAGAACTGTCCATTTTCATTCTCTGCAGGTAAAATATCAATTTGATATACACTGTCAGAAAATCTGATTTTTGACAACATTCTGTTAATCTCGCGCTTATGTCTGTACGCAGCCTTAATCTCACTATGGATCGCAGCAATTACATTTTCTCGAAGTGTACGATATACAAGTTCATACTGTTTTTCAAACTCTTCTTTATATTTTGGCTCAAAGTCGTTTCTACATTTTTCCAGAATCCTGTCATATACATCATTCTTTTGTTCAGCACCACTAAATCCATAAGCCGGATATTCTCGATTGAACTGATTTCTCGCACGAAGTCTCTTATCAAATTCACATTTCTCCGCTTCACAGAATTTTTGGAATTCTTCATGCTTCTTTCGCTTATAAACAGTTTCTGACTGTTCTTTCAAAGCCTCTTTCACTTCTTTCTGAAGCTGAGGATCTTCAGTCATACCTTCTTTTAAAGCTAAAAGTTTCATTTCAAGATTTGCGATATCTTTTTCAATACCCGCCTGCTCTTTTACTCGAATGATCAGTTCTTTCTGAAGTCCTGCTTCTTCCCTGCCAATCTCAGCCAAAGTCTCATCAAGTGCTTTTATTTTGCTGTTCAATTCAATTGCGAGTGTTCCTTCTTTTAATTCTGTGATCTCTTTTTGAAGCTTTTCTTGTTTTTTATAGTATTCTTCCAGTTCAGTTCCCGTTTGTGACAAACGAACAATCTGCTCGATTCCTTGATTCAGACGTTCAAATTTCTGCGCTTCATTCAATGTATGAAACTTTTGTGACTGCTCAAGCTGAACTTTCTGTAATTCAAACAATTCATCTTCCAGTTCAAGCAATCTTCTTTTGGATACCTTTGTACCAATGCAGGCATTTCTTTTATAATCAACCTCTCGTAAATGTCTGAAACTAAAATTACCATAAGAATAGCAGTCCGGTGTGACACCTTCACGTACTTCGCTTAATTCATCCACTGTTTCACACTTCTGAATTCTTCCAAGATAACGTTTCAGACAAAGATCTACATATGGCTCCTGTGCTTTCACCGCTTCATATAAAGATCCCTTCTGTGCTGACGGCTCTTCTCTTTTGATCGCCGCCGTATTGATCAGGTCAATCTCTTCAAATTCTTTCCTCTTCATCTTGCGGAAAATTTTCGATGCATCTAATGCATATGCCGGTTCTGTCAAAAGACCTTTCTTTATACGTCCAAGCCTTCCTTCCACCGCATCCTTCCATTTCTCATCGATTACATCGAATAAATCCGCAAAAATATATACTTTAATACTTCTGCCATATCGATCAGAAAGTGCACTTTGAAGCTGTGCTCTTGCACTGATCAATTCTTTTGGGTACGTTTTTCTGTCATTTTTTAAATCTTCAATAACCTCTCGTTTTTCTGTTACTTCCTTTGCAAGCTGCTTTAAATTCTGCTTCAGCTCAGTCAGTTCTTCGTCAATATTCTCCCATGTAGCCTCCAAATATCGCTTCAGATCTTTACAGTCTTTTTCAGAAACATTTCCTTTATGAAATTCCTGTATAAGCTGAAGCGCACGATTGCTCACATAATCTGTAATTTCTTCATCCTCAGCCCAGCGGTCAAGTCCACTCAGAATCTGACGCCACTGCTGCGCATTTCCTGCAAGCAATTCAATCGTATTCTTAATCTCTTCCAGTTCATGTTCCTTCTGTCCATAGTCACTGGCTTCGATTGCAGCCTTCACGCGAATCAACTCCTGAGTCTTTCTTTCTTTTTTAGCTTCATTGGCAGATTTTTTCTCTTCATTTTCTTTAATAAGACCAAGCACTTCCTCCAGATCTTTTTTACGAAGTTTCTGTCGTAATCTGCTGCTTTCAATATCAGCATATTTCAAAAGATTTTCTGTCTTCTCTTTTTCAATCCTGATAGTAAGCAGATTCAAATTACTTTTATGTATTTCATCCAGAATCGAAATTCTTTTTTCCAAATCTTCGACAGATTCTTTGATTTCACGATAAGCACCCAATTGCTCACTGATTGTAGAAAGTGTATCTTCCTTGCTCTTTGGAAACATATAATCTTTAATAAACTGACCAGTTCCATTACTCATACGAAGTGCGATTGCACTCTTTTCCATCGTCATGAGACGGCCTGGTTCTACATACCCAAAGATCACATCGTAAAGAGTATTCAGATAGGCCTCTTTGGACGGATAAATCCTATTAACATCTCCGCGTCCTCTGTTGTCTGCTGAAAAACTTCTCTGCTCCACAAGTTTACGAATCTGCGCTATGGAATAGGGAATCCTTTCCTCTGTCAAATATTCATCCTCCGGAATCTTTCCTGAATGACTGAAAAATGAGTAACGACGAAGGTCTGCATCATTCTTTCCTACTTCAAATGCAGCTCCGATGCAAGTACATATCTTTGTACCTGTATCTTCAATCTCCAATACGATATGTGAATAAAAATCTTTGTTTCCTCGATTGGATGTTCCATCTTTCTGCGCTCCTCTAAGATAGCTGAGCACACTTCTTCTGTTCTTTGAATCATCTGCTGCCTTATTCAGGAAGTTTGCAGACACACTTCCATAGAGTACAACCTGGATTGCATCCATAACTGTAGACTTTCCAGAACCACTTTTCCCACTGAATAAATTAATATATTCATGAAATTCCAGCACTTTATGGCTGATACCGCCCCAGTTATTAATCAGAAGTCTCTTAAATAGTTTCTTCGGCTGTTTCATCCTCCAGTGCCTCCTCTCTGTATTTTTCAATCAACCCTTTGATATCTGACGAACTGCAGTACAAATTGATTGTACTGTAAATATAAATTGGCGTGTCATCTTCCACATCACGCACTGCTCCCGGCACATCAATCATTTGATGCATACGCATCAGATACAAAGCATCCTTCCATTCTGTCACAGTAAGCTTCTCTGTAATCAGATTAGTATTCTTTCCATATTCTCTGATCTCTTCCAAAGTCGTAACCGTTGCATTCAACCCTTCACCAAGTATCTTGTCTTTATAAATCAACTTTACAAGCAAAACGATCATTGTCGTTGTCAGACTCATCTTCTCCGTAATCACACCATCTCCGCTCAGTCTGAAAATATGTTCCTGCGGATCATGAGTCAGTTCACATCCAAGTACTGAAAGATAATTTTCTATAAATGTTCTGTGACGCACACAAACATCATAATATGGATTGTCGTGAGGCACGAGTGTGACCGGATCGTACTTCACCTGTAAAATGCATGTCTGACGAAATAAATTCGAAATGGTTTTTCGTATATTTTCTGCCTCTGTCACAGTTAAATTTTCCAAATATGTAATCATCTATTTCTCCTTTATCGTAAGTTCAGAAAAACGGAATCCCTGTTCATTTTCAAATTCCTGTCCAACTGTAATATCCATTTCACTTTGCGCTACTTCCGTTGCCTTCTGCCAGATAAAAAACAACTTTTCTAAATCTTCCATCGTTTGAACAGTATCTTTTGTTACATGGAACTTTCCTTCTGTCTCATTCCTCTTACGGAACTTACGAAGTTCATTCTGTGTATATAATGGTTTTAATACAAATGTATCAACCTCACCTGTCGGTACTTCTGTATGTTCAACTGCCTGAGGACTGAATACCTCTCGTTCTCTGCTGCGTCTCTGATACATACTTCGTTCCGTAATAACTCTGTACTGGCTGGTAATCTGCATCTTTTCACCAAGTTCTGTAAGAATCTCTTCTTTTCTTTTACTTTTATTCAGAAGATTTACAAGCGCAGCCGTCTGTTCCTCTTCCACTGCACCCTCCTGCATAATATAGCGAATACGGGCAGCAGCTCTGCTTGCAAATAAGGTCTTCTGCTCAATCAATTTGTTATATCTTCTCTCAATCGCATCAAACTCTCTTTGAATCCTGCAAAGAATCTCCACTGCCTCATCATTAATCTGAGGATTACCAAGATTCTGATCGATTAATTCTTTAACAGCCTCTTTATACCTGTAAAAACTGTCTGTTGTTGTAAGGATTGCATATTTCTTACTATCACTGTTATTAATTTCTCGAATCAGAACTTCCTGTATTCCACGAAATTCTCTCTGTACAGACAGTTCATCAAAGTATCCTCGCATACTCTCCTGCATATTGACAAGAAGCTGTACAAGACGCTTCGAAGTCTGAAGTGCACTCTTCAAAATGTCATTGTTCTGTTCCACATCTGAACTATAAGTGTACAAATGGCTGTAGATTGTAAGAACACTCTCTCTTTCCGGACTCTCCTCATCATCGTACAGCTTTTGGAATAATTCTACATATGCCTGACTATAATCAGGAAATGAAACAACATAACTGTTAAGTGTCTCATCAAAATCTCTTTTCAGCCATCCCCAGTCCACAAAATTCTTCAGACTGATCGCTGCCATATTAGAACGTGTCAGGAATTCCCCTTCTTCATTTTCTCCGACTTCATCCCAAAATAATGCTGCTGATGTCATCTTTTCATTCATGATTAAACGGCATTCATCCTCTGTCATGCCGAGAACTGAGTAGGAATTCAATGTCTCTTCATATATCGAAACAAGAAACATCATATAATATTCTACATACTTACTTCCAAATAATTTATAAAATTCCCGCGGAATGCGGCTTATTAAACTCATATGCCTCTCCTGTTTTAAATATTATTCATTTTAGTATAACATATTTCCAGAATTTTGGGAATTCGGCCTGTATTTCACACTCTTCCCTTTCTTGCCGATAATATTCTTTCCTACAATTTTAACACAGTACTGATATAATTTTAATCATTTTCTTTTGTTTCTTTATATTCTAAATTGCGAAATTTTTGGAGATACTGTAAAATTATATCAATATAAGTTTTTATTCTTAATATACACTATCTTACAAAAGGGGATTTAACATGAATGTTTTTGATATTATAGGACCAATCATGATCGGTCCTTCCTCTTCACACACGGCAGGTGCTGTTCGCCTTGGACGAATTGCCTGGAAGATTCTTGGCGAAACTGCTGCAGAAGCTTTAATCGAACTTTCCGGTTCATTTGCACAGACTTATCAGGGACACGGAACGGATAAGGCACTCGTTGCCGGAATCATGGGAATTCCATCTGACGATGACGATATCCGCCGTTCTCTGAAGATTGCCAATGAAACTGGATTAAAATATGAATTCACAAAAATTGATCTTTCAGATGCCCACCCTAATACTGTCCGCATTCATCTTACCGGGGTTAATGGAGCAAAAGCTTCTATTCAGGGAGCTTCCATCGGTGGCGGTAATGTATTGATCGATCATGTCAATGGAATGAGTGTTTCTTTCACAGGACAATATAATACAATCCTTGTACGCCATTATGACCGCTCAGGTGCAATTGCTGCGGTTACAAACTTTATGGCTTACTCAGATGTCAACATTGGCAATTTCCGACTTTCCAGAAAAGAGAAAGGCGGGGAGGCACTTATGATGATTGAGATTGACAGTACTCCTCCTGAAGGATTGATTCCTCAATTGAAAATGCTTCCTCATGTGATCGATGTTATTTTATTAAAAGTTGTTTAAGGAGGATTACCTTTGTTAAAATATGATTCAATTCAGGAATTGATTAATGCAGCCGCTGCTGCACAAACAACACTTGGTTCTTTGATTTTAAAGGATCAGGCCAGACAGATGGAACTTTCAGAAGAAGAGATCTACAGACGAATGGACGAAAGTTTTTCTGTAATGGAACAAGCCGTACAAAAAGGCTTTAAAAAGACTTTAAAATCCACTTCCGGTCTCACCGGAGGAGATGCTTATATTATGAAGGAATATGCACAGACAGGCGGTATCTGCGGAACATTTATGACTTCTGCCATGGCCCGTGCCATTGCCGTTTCCGAATATAATGCAGCCATGGGAAAAATCGTTGCCGCTCCGACTGCAGGATCCTGCGGAATTATGCCAGGCTGTCTTGTAAGCCTTCTGGAAGATAAAGGAATCGAAAGAGAAAAGATTATCTATTCCATGTTTACTGCTGCCGGATTTGGTATCGTAATCGCTAAGCGTGCAAGTATCGCCGGTGCTCAGGGCGGATGTCAGGCCGAATGTGGAGCTGCCGCTGCCATGGCCGCTGCAGCTCTTGTTGAAATCTATGGCGGAAGTCCTGCACAGGCCGGAGATGCCTGTGCAATCGCATTGAAAAATCAGCTTGGTCTTGTCTGCGATCCTGTCGCTGGGCTAGTTGAAATCCCATGTATCAAACGTAATGTAGCCGGAATCATGATTGCATTTTCCTCTGCTGACATGGCACTCGCTGGAATTTCTTCCAAAATACCTGTTGATGAAGTTGTAGATGCGATGAAAGAAGTGGGAGATGCTCTGCCTTGTTCTTTGAAAGAAACCGCTAAAGGCGGTCTTGCAAATACTCCAACCGGCAAACGTATGACCAGAGAAATTTTTGGCAAAACAGAAGATTAAATCAATACTCTCAAAAAAACAAAAGGCTGAAACTACAGATTTTGATATTCCCTGTAGATTCAGCCTTCTTTTACTATTGAATCTGATAACAATTATACCCTACTTCTTTGACTGTACTCTTGTAGAACTCTTTTGCAACTTCTACAAGATATACTGTATCCTTGATACCGGCAGTCTCATACGGTGAATGCATACCAAGCTGAGCAAGACCAATATCAACCGTATTGATACCCACCTGTGTTGTCGCAAGATTCCCCAGAGTAGAACCACCTGGCACATCTGCATGATTTAAATATAACTGATATGGGATTTTTGCACGTTCACAAAGTTCTCGAAACATCGCAGTAGAAACACCATCTGTCGCATACTTCTGATTTGCACAGGACTTAATAACAACACCTTCATTCATATATGGACGGTTTGTCGGACATGCCTTTTCAGGATAATTCGGATGAACTGCATGACCATTATCCATTGATAACATAAAACTGTTTGCCTGCAGGCAACGGTATGCCTCTCTGTTCTTGTCAAAACATTCACAGATACGTGTCAGTACGTCCTGTAAGAATGTAGAAGCAGCACCCTGTCTTGTATGGCTTCCAACTTCCTCATTATCGAATACACAGTGAATTGGAATGCTTTCTCCTGTGTCGGATTCTAAAAATGCTTTAAAAGATGCAAATGCACACTGAAGGTCATCTAATTTTCCGATTGAAATGTATTCGTTATTTGCCCCCCAGACCGTTCCTTTCATCCGATTGTAAAGATAGAGATCATGACCCACAATATCCTCTTCCTTTACATCGGCTGCTTCTGCCATCATCTTCATAAATGTTCCTTTTGCAGAGCCGTCACCGTACAACGGAAGAAGATCTTTTTGTACACTATACTTCATACTTGAATTCAGATCATGATTCATATGTATTGCAATATTAGGAATCATAACAAGATCCCTGCCGGCATCTACAAGCTTCACTGCAATCTTATCATCTTCTTTTACGATCAAACGTCCGGCAATCGAAAGTGGTCTGTCAAACCACGGAGCATAGATCATCCCACCATATTTTTCAATATTCAGCTTCACATAATGATCTTCAACTCCCATTTCTGGATTCTGTTTAATCTTAAATGTCGGAGAATCACTGTGACTCGCCATGATCTGGAAACCATAAAACTTCTTCGGTATACGGAATGCAATAATTGTTGAACCATTGCGAATCACAAAATACTTGCCGCCCCTTTTCAAACTCCACTTCTGTCCTGCCAGAAGCTGTATATATCCATTATCCAATAGTTCCTTACGCATGTTCTCAACTACATGAAAGGTACTCGGACTATTTTCTATAAATGTAAATAATTCTTTTGTCAATTTTTCATACATTGTTTTTCCCTCCGGTTTCATCGCCAATTATACCATATTATATTCTGGTTTTCAATGACTAACCAGAGGCTCTCCCATTCTTATCTTCTTTTGTATAGCCAGTATAAACAGCACATCCGGCAATTGTTGCAGTCACAAGACTTATTCCAAACATTCTGAACATGTTCTCCATCCCGAAATGTTCTGCCCAATATCCTGTCACAAGACTCGCCACAATCATCAAAACAGAATATAACATACTGTCTACACTGATCATTGTTGCACGCTGGTCGCTTTCTAAATCTTTATTGATCGCTTCTCCCGAAACAATTTCAACAAAAGCTTCTGTCATTCGTCCCAGCATTGCTCCTGCAACTGCTAAAAACAATCGCTTATTCCCCGCAAATGCAGTTCCTATTCCACCCACAATTCCACAAATCAGTGCTGATTTCAAAAAACAAATATTTGTTTTCGCAGCCATCCACGCACCTGCCACACCAGCTAATGGAATAACAAACAGTGGAATTCCAATCCAGGCTTTTGGCCATCCGCAATTCACAAGATGCTCCTGTAAATACATCAACGTTAAATAACACGGACAGGCAATTGCAGCATCTGCCAATAATTTGCACATAGTTCGTGGATTTTTCCTCATAAATTGAAACGTCTCTGCTATATGCTGTTCTAATCGCTTTCCTGTTTCAACAAATGTACTTTTTTGTCTTTCTTTCTGACGTTCTGTAACGATCGGTTCATCCATACACATGGCAATCAAAATCTGTGCTACATTTAATAATGCACTTAATAAATATACCTTTTGATACCCGAGATAAATTGCCACAGGACTGACCAGACAGGACGATGTACTACTGATTCTACCAATAATTGACAGATTGGATTTTCTTTTTTTATAACTTTCTTCTTCTTTCACATTCAACAAACTGTCATACAATATGGCTTCTTCTGTTCCTGACACCATAGAAATTCCAATAGCCGAAAACATCATGCCCAAATAAATAAATCCAAACCAGTCACCATATCCCATAAATATACTTGAGAGAACTCCCGCAGTTCCGGCTAATGCAAGCGTCTTTTTTCTCCCAAACAAATCTGCGGCCATTCCACTGGGTACTTCACAAATCATACTTGTAACATGAAAAACTGCTTCCCCAATCCCTACCTGAACAAGACTATATCCACGATCAAGCAGAAAAAGAACCCATACAGCATCTACAATTCGAAAACTGATTACAGCATCGTATAAGTAAATAGATTGAATCTGTTTCTTTATATTCATTTTATCCCTCTTTTCTTTAATACTCTTCCAAAAAAGGGGAATCAAATTGGTTTTACAAAATTCATAAGTTCTCTTTCACTTTCAATATCTGAAGAATACGGATATGTTTTCGCAATTTCATCAAACTTCTTTTTCATTGCCTCTGCTTTTTCCAAATTCTTCTCAAAAAGCAATTCATATGTGTATTCTGTTCTGATTATGGATGGAAAATTCTTCATTGATTTTACAAATTTCAGATACTGTTTGTCCCTCATTTTATCAATTTTATCTTTATTTCCATTGCCTATAAGTTCGCAAAAAATACGGTCAGAAACTAATAAATTTTTATGAATTCCTACAATACCAGTCTGCATTTTCAATAATTTATCTATAAGCACATCTGCTTCCTGAAATTTCTTTTGGTCCATCAGTCTGTTGCATGCAAATACACCCATAACCGCAATCATACTGTTTTTCATCTTCTCATCATCCGGAATTTCAAACCACTCATCAGGCATATCTTTCAATCGGTTCCCTTGAATCTGTTCATCACTCACCTTCATTTGTACCCAGAAAGAACGAAGTGCTTCTTGCTCTTTTCCTAATGAACAGGCATTGTACCCGTCATTATCAACGGTTCCCATACGCATTGGAATTCCATTCATCAGTGCAAATGCCATTCCGATAATTGCAAGCATCAGCAAGAAAACAGAAAGTACAGAAGTATTTTCACATAACAAAAAACAAATACCAAAAATTCCTGCAGTAATAACATTCATGATAGAACCACCAAGATTATATAAAACATACGGAATCTTTCCATCGCTCATATCAGGTGGACTCATAAGACACTGTCCTCCGGTTCCCGCAAGCGACAAACGTTTAAAACAAAATTTGCCCCGAATCTTTGCCAGCATAAAACTGCCAATTCGAAAAGAAGAAAAACGATATCCTGTCAGCAGTCCGAATAAAAGATGACCGGCTTCGTGAATAATAATCTGTAAAAACATTGCCACATACATTCCAAGCAAAAGAACGGCAATAGAAGCTAATTTTTCACCTAAAGTTTCCCCGCTTCCTTCAGAAGTGAATGTATATTCTGCCATCAAAACTCCACAAACTGCACCAATCAATATAAAAAATATAACTGCTATGTACTGTCCCCACTGTATCTTTTGTTTCTTTTTTTTAGCCATCCTCTTTGCTCCTTTAATTTTTCCGACATCATATAGCAAAATATAAAGGCTGGAGATTCAATCTCCAGCCTTTCAAACTTCCAGTGTACGAACATTGGTATACTAATCATGTACCAACCATGTACTAATCATACATATTTCCCTGTATTTATCTGTTCTAAATACCCCTGATTATTCTGAATTTCTTAGAATCTTCCAGCTGTAGCTGCTTCTTCGATAGAAACTGCTACTGCAACAGTCATACCAACCATTGGGTTGTTACCTGCTCCGATGAGACCCATCATTTCTACGTGAGCTGGAACAGATGAAGAACCTGCGAACTGTGCATCAGAGTGCATACGTCCGAGAGTATCTGTCATACCATAGGAAGCTGGACCTGCTGCCATGTTATCTGGGTGAAGTGTACGTCCTGTACCACCACCTGAAGCAACTGAGAAGTATTTCTTGCCCATCTCAATACATTCTTTTTTGTATGTACCTGCTACTGGATGCTGGAAACGTGTTGGGTTTGTTGAGTTACCTGTGATAGATACGTCAACACCTTCTTTGTGCATGATAGCAACACCTTCACGTACGTCGTTTGATCCATAGCAGTTAACTTTTGCACGAAGACCTTCTGAATAAGCTGTTCTCTGAACTTCTTTTAATTCGCCTGTATAATAATCATACTCTGTTTCAACATATGTGAAACCATTAATTCTTGAAATGATCTTAGCAGCGTCTTTTCCAAGACCATTAAGGATAACGCGAAGTGGTTTTTTACGAACTTTGTTTGCTTTTTCAGCGATACCGATAGCACCTTCAGCTGCTGCGAATGATTCGTGTCCTGCGAGGAATGCGAAACAATCTGTTTCTTCTTCCAGAAGCATTTTACCAAGGTTACCATGTCCAAGACCTACTTTACGCTGATCTGCTACAGAACCTGGAATACAGAATGCCTGCAGACCTTCACCGATTGCTGCTGCTGCATCTGCTGCTGTACGACATCCTTTTTTGATTGCGATTGCTGCACCTACAGTATAAGCCCAGCATGCATTTTCAAAACAGATTGGCTGAATACCTTTGATCTGGTTGTAAACATCCAGTCCGGCATCCTTTGTAATTTTTTCTGCTTCTTCGATAGAAGCAATGCCATAGCTATTCAGTACTTCATTGATTTTATCAATTCTTCTCTCATATGATTCAAATAAAGCCATTTACTTGTCCTCCATTATTCTATGTTATCTAAATAAAGCAGTTCAGATTACTCCTTACGTGGGTCGATAATCTTAACAGCATCTGCAACACGGCCATACTGTCCTTTTGCTTTTTCCCATGCTTCATTAGGTGTATCACCTTTTTTAATGAAGTCTGTGAATTTTCCAAGGCTTACGAACTGGTAGCCAATGATTTCATTATCTGCATCAAGAGCGATACCTGTTACATAACCTTCTGCCATTTCAAGATAACGAGGTCCTTTTGCAACTGTTCCGTACATAGTACCAACCTGTGAACGAAGTCCTTTTCCAAGGTCCTCCAGACCTGCACCGATTGGAAGTCCATCTTCTGAGAATGCGCTCTGAGTTCTTCCGTAAACGATCTGTAAGAAAAGTTCTCTCATTGCTGTATTAATTGCATCACATACGAGGTCTGTATTCAGTGCTTCCAAGATTGTTTTTCCTGGAAGAATTTCTGAAGCCATAGCTGCTGAATGTGTCATTCCTGAACATCCGATTGTCTCAACAAGAGCTTCCTGAATGATACCATCTTTAACATTCAGTGTCAGTTTGCATGTTCCCTGCTGAGGAGCACACCAGCCGATACCGTGTGTAAGACCAGAAACATCTTTTACTTCTTTTACTTTAACCCATTTTGCTTCTTCCGGAATCGGAGCTGGTCCGTGGTTTGCGCCCTGCGCTACTGGACACATCATTTCTACTTCGTGTGAATAAATCATGTTAATACTCCTTTCAAATCTGTATGATTTTTCCTGTGTATATCACTGAAATTTAATATATCATATACGATATTATTTTCTCACAATTTTCTATATTCGTCAATTGTTTGTTTTCAGAAAGATATTTCTTTGCCAATGAAAAAAGGAACTGCAAAGTGAATGAACAGTTCCTTTTTTACCCATTATAAAATTTAATATTTCATGCAGTTCTATATTTTACATACCGCCCTGTGTCAGAACCTGTTTATTCTTAGCTACATAATCCACAAGTGAAATTACTGTAAGAGCAAGTGAAATCCACATAAGAAGTGTTTCAATAACACAGAAAATTCCGCCAAGGTTTAAAATCATCACGATGATCATAACCATCTGAAATACTGTTTTGAATTTTCCCCAGTAACTTGCTGCAATAACAATACCACTGTCTGATGCAACAAGACGGAATCCACTAATAATAAATTCTCTGGCAATGATAATAATTACAAACCAGGAAGCAAGTTTTCCTGTTTCGATCATACAGATCATAGCTGAGCATACTAAAAGTTTATCTGCCAGCGGATCCATAAACTTTCCAAAGTTTGTTACAAGATTATATTTTCTTGCAATCTTTCCATCTAAAAGATCTGTGAGACTTGCAACGCAGAATAATACAAGCGCAATCCATTTACTTGCCTCTCCTGCAAGATCTGTCAACATAAAAAACACAAAAAATGGTACCATGATAATTCTGAGTACTGTTAACTTATTAGGTAAATTCATTCTGATAATCCTCCAATCAAATCATATTCCTGCGCACCTGTGATCATAACCCTCGCAAAATCACCTGACATCAGTTCTGCATCTGTTTCAACAAAGATCAGTCCATCTACATTTGGTGCATCCAGATATGTTCTTCCAACGTATACATTTTCATCTGCAACTTTCCCTTCAATCATTACAAGAACCTCTGTTCCAATTCGGTCTTCTCCCTTGTCGAAAACGATTTCCTGCTGAAGTTCCATTAAATCTGCCTGTCTGTCAAGCTTCACTTCTTCATCAATCTGATCTGGCAGCAGTGCAGCCGGTGTATCCTCTTCCGGTGAATATGTAAATACTCCAAGACGGTCAAATTCCATCTCATCTACAAATTCCATCAGTTCTTCGTGCTGTTCCTGTGTTTCTCCAGGGAATCCTGTGATTAAAGTTGTTCTAAGACAAATGTCCGGAATCTCTCTTCTGAGTTTTGTTACAATCTCAATCAACTCCTGCTTAGATGTTCTTCTACCCATGCGTTTCAGAATTGTATCGTTCGCATGTTGAATTGGAAGGTCAAGATAATGACAGATTTTAGGTTCTTCTTTCATTACCTGTATAAGTTCATCTGTAATTTCCTCTGGATAACAATACATAACACGAATCCAGCGAAGTCCGCTGATCGCACATAATTTCTTCAATAAAATGTGCAGTGCCTTTTTACCATATAAATCTTTTCCGTATAAGGTTGTCTCCTGTGCAACAAGAATCAATTCTTTTACTCCCTGCTCAACGAGTTCTTCCGCTTCTGCAATCAGACGCTCCATCGGAACACTTCTGAACTTTCCGCGAAGTTTCGGAATGATACAATAAGTACAATGTTTGTCGCAGCCTTCTGCAATTTTCAAATACGCAAAATGGCCTCCGGTTGTAACCTGACGTTTTGTCTCTACAACAGGAAGTGCATTCATGTCTGCAAGTGTCACGGTTGAATTACCTGCAAGCGCTTCATCGATTGCATCAAGAATCTTATCATAAGCGGTTGTACCGATGACAGCATCAACTTCTGGAATCTCATCCAGAATCTCCTGCTGATATCTCTGTGCGAGACATCCTGTAACAACAAGTACTTTCAGCTTACCCGTCTTTTTATACTCTGCCATATCAAGTATATTCTGAATGCTTTCTTCCTTTGCATCATGTATAAAACAACATGTATTGACAACTATAATATCTGCTTCTGTCTCGTCGTTTGTCATCTCATATTTACGTGATGCCAAAAGTCCCAACATTACTTCTGTATCTGCCAGATTCTTATCGCACCCTAATGATATAAACAAAACCTTCATATATTTCTTTATCATCTCCTGTTAAATTTCATTTCGATGTTCTTTAAAGAAAGGCAGAAGCATTCAAGCATCTGCCTTTCTGTATTTTCCATATAAATTATTCTTCATCAAGCTCGATGATCTCTTCGCCATCATCTTCAACTTCAATCTTGAGCTGAGCTTCATTCAACTCTTTAATAGCAACTGATAATGGTTTTTCTCCGAATTTAGCATCAACCATTGGTTCTGCTCCATCGATAATCTGTCTTGCTCTCTTTGATGTTGCAAGTACGATAGAATAACGGCTGTTCACCGCTTTATTGGAATTGCCTTCTTCTACGTCCTGATTTACTACCTTCATTAAATCTGTATAAGATGGATGTAACATAATTAAATATCTCCTTTCAAATGTTTGAGTTCCTCTTTCATTCTCTCAATTGCACCTGTGTTACGTGAACATCTTCTGTGTTCTTCCTTAATCAGTGTGTGCATCTCTTCCATACATCTGTCAAGATCATCATTGATAACAAGATAATCGTACAAATGCATAAACTCTGCTTCTTCAATGGCACGTTTCATTCTTGTTTTTACAACCTCTATTGAATCTGTGCCTCTTCCAATCAGACGCTTCTGCAGCATTTCAGCAGTTGGAGGTGTAACAAAGAGCAGTAAAGTCTGTGGATATTTATATTTTACTTTCAATGCTCCCTGAATTTCAATCTCAAGAATAACATCTTTACCTTCTTTAAGCATATCCTCTACATATTTACTTGGTGTCCCATAATAATTACCTACATAGTTAGCATACTCTATCAATTCGTCATTCGCAATCATTTTTTCAAACTCGTCCACTGTTTTGAAAAAATATTCACGACCATCAACTTCACCTGTTCGTGGCTGACGTGTTGTTGCAGAAATTGAAAGTGCATACTCATCTCCGTATTTTTCAAGCAGACGTTTCATAAGTGTTCCTTTACCTGCACCCGAAAAACCTGATACTATGACGAGAATACCTCTTTTATCTTTATCCATTGTACTTTACCCCCGACTTCTCATTTTCATAATAATATGTCTTCATCTGTTGTAACTAAAAGTTATTCAATATTCTGAATCTGCTCTCTTATCTTTTCAATATCAGTTTTAAGACTGATCGCGTAATTAGAGACTGTAATATCATTCGCCTTTGACAAAATCGTGTTAGCTTCTCTGTTCATCTCCTGTGCGATAAAATCAAGTTTTCTGCCAATACCTTCTTCTTTTAGAGTATTACGCATATGGAAAATGTGACTCTTAAGTCTCACCTGTTCTTCATCTGTGCAGATTTTATCTGCAAATAAGATAACTTCTGCTGCGATACGACTTTCTTCCATCTGTGTATCCGCAAGTAGTTCTTTAACTTTTTCTTCTAATTTTGCACGGTACTGTGTAACAATCTCTGGTGAGTATCTCTGAATCTTTAAAACATTCTCTTCCATCGCTTTGAGTTTGCCTAGAATGTCTTTTTTAAGGTTCTCCCCTTCTATTGTTCTTGACTCAACAAACTGTTTGAATGCTCCTTCCAACGTAATCTTTAACCCCTTCCAGAGTTCTTCTTCATCTACAGTCTGTTCTTCCATTGTCAAAACTTCCGGCAAACGTGCAAGCCCTGATACTCGAAGGTCATTATCAAGCTCAAATTCTTCTGCCATCAGTTGATAATACTTTACATACTCAGCTGCAAGCGAGGCATTGTATTTTAACAAAACCTGTGATTCTGACAGATCTTCATATGCAATGAAGATATCTATCTTTCC
The DNA here is from genome assembly GCA_036309085.1 of Schaedlerella sp. Lineage (GTDB taxonomy): Bacteria > Bacillota > Clostridia > Lachnospirales > Lachnospiraceae > Schaedlerella. The sequence goes on along the minus strand of JAXJUL010000036.1, from coordinate 64,218 downwards.
TCTGTTCGCATACTCTTTCAAAAGTGTGCGAATTGCATTCTCAAAACAATTCAGTTTTTTCGGCATACGAATGTTTACATCAAGATAACGATGATTCACACTCTTCATCTCGACTGTGAATTTTCTTGCATCCCACTGGTATTCACATCGGCCAAAACCGGTCATACTTCTTATCATTGCGCTCATCCTTTTTGTATTTTCCGCGAAAAATTTCCCGAACCTTTATTTCGAGTCATATTTCGTCTTATTATAGAATATCTATCATATTATACCCCCTAATATGTCTTATGGTCAACTCTTTCTTTACGAAGTTTTTACTGTCTTTTTACTGTTTTTTCGATTATCTTTTCCTTTGAAATATGAAAATATTATGATACACTGATAAATTAGAAAAGAGAAATTCTTTTCATACTGCATTCGCAGTTATTTCATCTTAGGAGGAACACAATGGCTTTTGATGGAATTGTCGTGGCTAATCTTGTTCACGACTTAAAAAATGAACTACTTAACGGAAGAATTTCAAAAATCGCACAGCCGGAAACTGATGAACTTCTTTTAACAATCAAATCTCCTGTCGGACAGAGAAGACTTTATATTTCCGCCAGTGCATCTCTTCCACTTGTATATTTGACAGAAACAAATAAACCAGGCCCTATGACCGCTCCAAATTTCTGCATGCTCCTGCGCAAACATATCGCAAATGGACGAATTGTAGGAATCAGGCAGCCAAAGCTGGAGCGAATCATCCATTTTACGATCGAACATCTTGATGAAATGGGTGATCTTTGCAGAAAGAATCTAATCGTAGAGATTATGGGAAAGCACAGCAATATTATCTTCTGCAAAGAAGACGGAACAATCATCGACAGCATCAAGCATGTTTCTGCACAGATGAGTTCTGTGCGCGAAGTCCTGCCTGGACGTGCATACTTCATCCCGGATACTATGAATAAACTGGATCCATTAACTGTATCAGAGGCAGATTTCATCCAGGCTTTATCCCATAAACCAATGCCTCTTGCCAAGTCAATTTATACAAGCTTTACAGGTATAAGCCCTATTGTTGCAGAAGAAATCTGTTATCTTTCTGGAATTGATTCAACAATTCCTCCAAAGGATCTGTCAGAAGATATTATAAGGCACCTTTACAATCAATTTTGTATCTTTCTTTCCTGTATCAAGGATGGAACTTTTTCACCCTCCATTTATTATTCAGGAAAAGAACCAAAGGAGTTCTCTTCTGTTCAGCTCTCTCATTTTGGCGAATACCGCACTGAGAATTTTGAAAGTATTTCAAGAGTTCTCGAATCCTATTATGCGACCAAAAACAAGATTACCAGAATCCGCCAGAAATCCGCGGACCTGCGCCATATCATCCAGACAGCTCTGGAGCGTAACCGCAAAAAATACGATCTTCAGTTAAAACAACTCAAAGACACTGAAAACAGGGATAAATACAAGGTTTATGGAGAACTGCTCCACACTTATGGCTACAGTCTGGAACCTGGTGCAAAAGAACTTGAAGCACTTAATTATTATACAAATGAGATGATTAAAATCCCTCTAGACCCAACCCAGACAGCTCAGGAAAATGCAAAACATTATTTTGATAAATATAATAAACAGAAACGTACATTTGAGGCTCTCAGCCACCTGATCCAGGAGACCAGGGATGAAATCACTTATCTGAAATCCATTCAGACATCTCTTGATATTGCTCTTAGTGAAGCGGATCTTTCTGAACTGAAAGAAGAACTGGTCGCAGCCGGATATATGAAGCAGCGATTTACTAAAAAGAAGATAAAAATCAAAAATAAACCTCTTCATTATATTTCCAGCGATGGTTATCATATTTATGTTGGGAAAAATAATCTCCAGAACGAAGAACTGACCTTCCATTTTGCAGTCGGAAATGACTGGTGGTTTCATGCCAAACAGGTGCCTGGATCCCACGTTATAGTAAAAACAAATGGTGACGAACTTCCAGACCGTACATTTGAAGAAGCCGGAAAGCTGGCTGCTTATTATTCCAGCATGAGGGGAACTGAAAAGGTAGAGATTGACTATATCGAGAAAAAACATGTCAAAAAACCAAATGGAAGCAAACCCGGATTTGTTGTATACTATACGAACTATTCTCTGATAATTGACAGTGATATTTCAGAAATTCAATTTGTCGAATAAAAGATTACAGCGTGACTTTTTGTCACGCTGCTTCTTTTTTCACATTCAGTCTTTCTGCCCCAGTAAATAATCAATGAACTGCTGCGCTGTTCTTCCAGAACGGCCTCCATGTGAAACTTCCCATTTATTTGCTTCTAGTAAAAGCTTATCCTCCGGCATATCAATCCCATTTTGCTTTGCGAGAGTCTTCACAATATTCTGGAACTCTCTCTTCTCGGGGGAACCATAATAAATTTTCACACCGAATCTTGCCACAAGAGATAATTTTTCCTGCACGGTATCGTTGGTGTGAAGTTCTTCATCCCGATCCCTTTTATCTTTGAAAGTTTCTCTTACCAGATGTCTGCGATTAGAAGTCGCATAAATTAATACATTATCCGGTTTCTTCTCTAATCCGCCTTCAATTACTGCTTTTAAATATTTATACTCAATCTCAAACTCTTCAAAAGATAAGTCATCCATGTAAATGATAAATTTATAATTTCTGTTCTTAATTTGAGAAATCACGTCATTGAGATCTTTAAACTGGTGCTTATACACCTCAATCATACGAAGACCTTGATCGTAATACTGATTCAGAATCGCCTTGATTGAGGAAGACTTTCCTGTTCCTGCATCTCCATATAACAGACAGTTGTTTGCTCTTTTTCCTTTCACAAATGCTTCCGTATTATCAATCAATTTTTTCTTTGCAATCTCATATCCCATCAGGTCGTCCAGATGTACGTGTGCAATCTTTGTGATCGGAACAATGCTCACATCACCGTTTTCCGGATGTTCCACACGAAATGCTTTGTGAAGTCCAAGCTTTCCTACTCCAAATTCTTTGTAAAACTGTGTCAGCTTTTCTTTGAACTCCTCAACTGTTTCACTCTGTTCAAGTGTTCTGCTCAATTCACAGATTCTCTTTTGAATTCTTTTATTAAAAACTTTGCTGACTTCATTTGTAGTCCTATAGTCTTTTAATATATCAAAGACGTGTGCTTTCAGTGCATCTTCCAATAAAGCAAAATCAAAATCAAATAATTCTTTAAACACTTCAAAATCATGTAATGCGATCTGATTGATACTTCCTTTCACTGCTCCAACAATTTCGCAGGAAGTACTATATGCATTCTCATCATTTGCCATTAAAAAAGTCAAATATGTATGCCACAGATTCCCTTCAAATCCATGACTAACAGAAAGTTCAAGCAGATGATTAATACAATCATAATAGAGACCTCTCAGATCCTCTTTGTTGTAAAAATCATTCTCATAATTCTCCATCAGAAATGTCATATTTTGAAGCAGTTCTTCATACTCCATATGTTTATATAACATTAATTCATTCGTGCGCATTCTTTTTGCCTTCTTCCATTCTTAATAATTCCCAAGAATCTTCATATTGGCAGCCTCTTCACGAAGTCCGCGGATTGCATTCTTCACTGCAGGATCTGCCAGATTGCCTTCAAAATCTACAATAAACCGATATTCCCAGCTTCTTCCCTCAATCGGCCTTGATTCAATCTTTGTCATACTCAGATCATTATAAATAAAATGTGACAGAATCCGATACAGAGAACCGCTTTCATGAGGAATTTCAAAACTGATACTGATCTTTTTCGCGTCTGATAAAAATACTTTCTGATTTGTCACGACAATAAAACGTGTAGAATTGTTCTTCTCATCATTAATTTCTTCTTCCAGAATAGAAAGTCCATGTACTTCCGCCGCATATGCGCTGCACACTGCTGCCTGTGTCTTATCCTGATCATCCAGAATCTTCTTTGCCGCCACTGCTGTATTCACAACACTAATCTGCTGCCAGTCAGCATGTTCATCCAGATATCTGGATGTCTGCATCAGTGCCTCTGCCTTTGAATATACTCTTTGAATGTCCTTTAATTCTGTTCCCGGAAGCCCTGAAAGTGTATGTGTAATTGGAATAATCGTCTCAGCAATAATATAATTTTCAAACTCTACCAGAAGGTCATACACTTCATTCACAGCTCCCGCTGTAGAATTCTCAATTGGAAGAACTGCATAGTCAGCAACGCCGTCTTCCAGAGCTTCCATTGCATCACGGAATGTACGCACATTTACATAATTCTTATTATTCCCAAAATAATTTTTTAATGCAGCCTGTCCATATGCACCTTCTACCCCCTGATATACAACCCGGGCAGTTTCTTTTTCAAGTTCTTTCAGTTCAATAAATGGAAGTCTTCCAGTTGCCCCTGCTTCCACAAGCTGTCTGTACTGAAGCTTTCTGCTCATAGACATCAACTGCTCATATAATTCCTGGATTCCCTTTTTATTAAATTCATTATTCACCTTGGAAGCTACGTCTGCAAGTTTATTCTTTTCACGCTGCTTATCCAACACCTTTTTTCCTGTATGTACCTTATATTCACCAACCTGTTCACAGACAAGCATTCTCTCTTCATACAACTTTACAATCTGATTGTCAATCTGATCTAATTGTTCTCTTAACTGTTCTAATGAAGCCATTGTTTACGTCTCCTTATTCATCTTATTCAGAAAAATTATTCTACATTATACTACATTTATTTTATAAAATCCATTCCCTGACATATTAAAAAAAGATTTTTAAATTTTAAAATAGTATTGAAATTTTAATTCTTTTGTTATATGATATTGCCGAGAATTAAGAATACTAAGAAAGGAGGTCTGAAAATGAGTAAAACAACTTATACTGGCAGATATTTAAAACTGTTTGAACACGCTTTCAGTTTCTTTGTTAGTTTTTTGTTAGTTCTTACATTTGTTCTTTTATTAATTCTTCCTTTCAGACAGTTCCTTTTTTCTTTTTTCTTTAAAAGTTTTTCAATATATTTATCCATTCTTAATATTTGAATTTACTTTTACAATTTTACTATAACTGAATTTATGCCTTCGGCATAAAACAAGGAGGTTTTTATGAGACATTTAATGAATCCTTTGGATCTTTCTATTGAAGAAATTGACGAACTTTTAGATCTTGCTAAAGATATTGAGGAACACCGTGAAAAATATGCACACGCATGTGCTGGAAAGACACTTGCTACTTGTTTCTATGAACCAAGTACACGCACACGTCTCAGCCATGAAGCTGCTATGCTTAATCTCGGCGGCAATATTATGGGATTCTCTTCTGCAGGTTCCAGTTCTGCATCAAAAGGTGAAAGTGTTGCTGATACAATCAGAACAATTGCCTGCTACGCTGATATCTGTGCAATGAGACATCCAAAAGAAGGAGCTCCAATGGTTGCATGCCAGAAGTCACCAATCCCAGTGATCAATGCAGGAGACGGCACACACCAGCACCCAACACAGACACTGACAGACCTTCTGACAATCAAGAATCTGAAAGGACGTCTTAACAACCTGACAATCGGTCTTTGCGGAGACTTAAAGTTCGGACGTACTGTACACTCTCTGATTAACGCTATGGTTCGTTACACAGGTGTTAAGTTTGTATTGATTTCTCCAGAAGAACTTCGTCTTCCGGATTATATCCGTCAGGATGTTCTTGACAAGAACAATATTCCGTACAAAGAAGTTGTTCGTATGGAAGAAGCACTTTCTGAGCTTGACATTCTCTACATGACACGTGTACAGAAAGAACGTTTCTTCAACGAAGCTGATTACCTTCGCATGAAAGACTTCTATATTCTTGATAAAGAAAAGATGACACTTGCACCAGAAGAGATGTATGTACTTCATCCATTGCCACGTGTAAATGAAATTTCTGTTGACGTTGATGATGATCCGCGTGCAGCATATTTCCGTCAGGTACAGTATGGCGTATACGTACGTATGGCACTGATTCTGAAACTCCTTGATATCAAGGTAGACTAATCTTAAAGAAAGAGGGATAACACAATGGTAAAGAATAAATTAAGCGTTGGACAGATTTCCGAAGGTTTCGTACTTGACCACATTCAGGCTGGAAAAAGCATGGAGATTTATAAATATCTTCACCTTGATAAACTTGATTGCTGTGTAGCCATTATCAAGAATGCACCAAGTAATAAACAGGGCAAAAAGGACATCATGAAAATTGAATGCCCTATCGATTACATCAACCTTGATGTACTTGGTTTCATCGATCATAATATCACAGTTAACATCATCAAAGATGAGAAAGTTGTTGAGAAAAAACTTCTCTGGCTTCCAGAAGAGATTAAAAATGTTGTTCGCTGCAAAAACCCACGATGTATCACATCTATCGAGCAGGGTCTCGACCACATTTTTGTTTTAACAGACAAGGAAACAGAAACTTACAGATGCAAATATTGTGAAGAGAAATATCGCAAGAAAAAATAATTTCGCTATTCTCATTTCTTTAAAGGAACGTCATTGCTTTTTATTGAGTGGTGGCGTTCTTTTTTATTCCACAGGATCTGAACTCTTTTTCAGTGCCCTCATCTGAAGCAAAGGGTTTTACGACACATTTGATTAAAAAAAGCAGACACGTTCGCATCTGCTTCTTCTTTAACATCTTTCTGCTATTTCATAAATCAAACGTTCTGTATCTTCCCAGCCAAGACATGGGTCTGTAATGGATTTTCCATAAACTCTTTCCTTATCGATTCCCTGTCTTCCTTCAATCAGATAACTTTCGATCATTACTCCTTTGATAAGTTTATGTAACTCTGGATTATAGTTTCTGCTGTGGAGTACTTCACTGACAATTCGAATCTGCTCTTTGTATTTTTTATTTGAATTAGAATGATTTGCATCAATGATTGCCGCTGGATTTTTCAAATCCTTTTTCTGATACATTTCCCAAAGTCGAATCAAATCCTCGTAATGATAGTTTGGAATACAGGTGCCATATTTATCCACACCACCACGAAGAATCACATGTGCCAGTTCATTGCCGTCCGTTGTCACGTCATCTGTTCTATAAATAAAACGATGGGAACTCTGTGCTGCAATCACGGAATTCAGCATTACAGAAAAATCTCCGCTGGTGGGATTCTTCATACCAACCGGAATATCCATACTGCTTGCAGTCAGACGATGCTGCTGATTCTCAACTGAACGTGCTCCAATTGCCTCATATGACAAAATATCATCCAGATAACTCCGATTCTCTGGATAAAGCATCTCATCCGCACCAGTTAGACCACTTTCTTCCATTGCACGAATATGCATCTTACGAATTGCTTTAATTCCTGCAAGCAAATCAGGGGCCTTGTCAGGCGTTGGCTGATGAAGCATGCCTTTGTACCCTTCTCCTGTCGTTCGTGGTTTGTTTGTATAAATTCGCGGAATAATAATCAGCTTATCCGAAACCTTATCATTTACTTTCGCCAATCTGCTTACATATTCGCAAACGGAATCTTCATTATCTGCGGAACAGGGACCAACAATCACAACAAATTTGTCTGATTTTCCTGTAAACACCTCTTTAATCTGTGCATCTCTCTGTTGTTTAATTTTTTTAATATTTTCAGATAATGGCTGCTCCGCCTTCAATTCAGCTGGCTGCGGAAGCTTTGCATTGACTTTCATTCCCATACACTCACACTCCTGTCATTACAATCTGGTTTTAATATTCATGTGTTTTCATACATTGTAACACTTCAACGTGCGAAAGTCTACTTTTTTCTATAGCAAATTATCTTTCATAAATCATATGATTCCAGTCAATGTAGTATTCAATCTGGTTATTGCTGTTTCCAGCTCTTTTGCACTTTATGTTTTTCCCTTTGCAATATGTTTAATACATTGCTCAATTTCTCTGCAATCTACTTTCAACTCATTGTTTTTACAATTCCAATATTGTTATTGTATCACGCATATACAGAGCCGTGCAATATCATTGAAAAAGAGCGCCATAATAAACAACCTGTTATTATAACGCTCTTTTATGCAACTTATCTGTTAAGCAAAACGATAAGCCGGGTTATGTCGTTGGACAATCATCTATCTAGACCTGATGTCGCCATCAGGTTCAAGCGACCTACCTAAAGCGTGACGGGCAGCCACATAGCTTTTATCTGGTCTTGCTTCGGATGGGGTTTACATGTGCCCTCTCTGTTACCAGCGAGGCGGTAGTCTCTTACACTGCCTTTCCACCCTTACACATACTGATGTATATGCGGTTTATTTCTGTTGCACTGGCCTTGGAGTCACCTCCACCGGACGTTATCCGGCATCCTGCCCTGTGAAGCCCGGACTTTCCTCACCTGCGGCCTTTCGGCACTTGCAGCCGCGATTGTCTGTCTTACTTAACACAAGTATTAATTTTACTCTTTTTCATTCAAAATGTCCAGTATTAATTTAATCCTTCATCAATAATCAGATTATTTCCATCTGCTGCCGTTGTCGCAAGTTTGTCACAACGTTCATTCTGTGGGTGACCATCATGCCCTTTTACCCACACAAATGTTACCTTATGTGGTTCTTTTGCTTTTAAAAGACGCTTCCAAAGATCTGTGTTTTTTACTGGTTCATTCTTTCCGCGCTTCCATCCCTTTTTCTTCCATCCATCAATCCAATGCTGATTAAAGGCATTCACAACATACTGTGAATCTGAATACACGGTCGCATCACAGGGGCGATTCAATGCTTCAAGTCCTGTAATCACCGCCATCAGTTCCATGCGGTTATTTGTCGTCTTCACATATCCCTGAGAATATTCTCTCTTATGAAGCTGTCCCTTTGAATCAACATATTCCAGAACCGTACCGTATCCTCCTGGTCCGTCTGGATTTCCTCTGGCAGCCCCATCTGTATAAATGTCTACATGCATCTTCTTTCTCTCCTATTCGCCAAGAATTTTCTGTGTCCACTCATTTACTTTTGCATAAATCTCTTCTTTTGAAGAATCAAGGAAGAATTCCCCATCCTGATACAGTACTTTACCGGCAATCATCGTCATTTTCACATTCTGCTTGCTTCCAGAATATACCAGATTTTTTTCAAGGTTACGAATCGGCTGCATATTTGGCTGTTCCAGATCGATCATGATCAGGTCTGCCTTCTTACCAACACCCAATGTATCACAGTCATCCAGCCCCATTGCCTTCGCTCCATTAACTGTTGCCATTTTCAGAACTTCAATTGCAGGAACTGCTTCCGGATCATCACAGGCCACTTTCTGAAGTCCTGTCACAAGGAACATTTCACGGAACATATCAAGACAGTTATTACTGGATGCTCCATCTGTTCCAATCGCAACCGGAATTCCTTCTCTCAGATAACGCTGAATCGGTGCAATTCCGCTGGCAAGTTTAAGGTTAGATGCCGGATTTGTTACAACATATACTCCTCGCTTTTTCAAAATCTCAAAATCTTCTTCATCCAGATGTACTCCATGGAAAATGGTTCCTCCATGTTTAAAGACTCCGATAGAATCTACGTAAGCTACCGGAGTCATTCCTGAATGCTCTCGACAACTTTCCACCTCTGTCTTTGTTTCAGAACAATGAAGCGAAACAGTCTCATTATATTTGTCTGCAAGTTCAGCAAGTCCCATCATCAGTTCACGGCTTGTTGTATACTCTGCGTGAAATCCAATCTTGTGGCTGATCATTTTATCTGGATCTTCATTAAATCTATGATAATCCTCTTCCACACCTTTTACTGTTCCGCCAAAATTATTGATACTGTCACAAAGTACATAACGGAAACCAGCATCTTTTGCAGCCTTTGTACCATAATCCACTTTCATATACATATCGAATGCTGCTGTGATACCACTTGTTAAGTATTCCATAATCCCAAGTTTTGTAAACCAGTAAACAGCTTCCTCTGTAAGCTTCGCTTCTGCCGGGAAAATCTTTTCATACAGCCATTCCTGAAGCTTCATATCATCTGCATAGGACCTTAAGAATGTCATCGCAGTATGTGTGTGTGCATTTTTAAATCCAGGCATAATCAGATTATACTCTGCATCAATTTCTTTATCCCATTCAACTTCTGTATTCTCTTTTTTCTCGCCGACATATGTGATTGTATCATTCTCAATCCAAACTTCCCCTTCAAAAACAGAACGATTCTCTTCCATTGTCAGAATTCTCGCATTATAAATTCTTGTATTCATATATTTTACCCTCTGTCATTTTTCAAGATTCTCTACATCTGACTGATGATTGAACTTATCAGTCTTTCAAACTCATCAGCTCTCTGATCTGCAACCTGCTGTACATCCAGCAAACTTAATTCTACCTTGCTGATTCCACATGCCATATTGGAAATACAGGAAATGCCACACACACGCACTCCCGCATGTCTTGCAGCCATCGCTTCGCATGCTGTGCTCATACCTACTGCATCTGCTCCGAGGATTCCGTACATACGGATTTCTTCTGCTGACTCAAAATTCGGTCCGGATGTCTGTACATACACACCTTTCTGAATTGGAATCTGCTCGCTTTTTGCAGTCTCTGTGATCAGCTTCTGCAGCTCTGGATCGTAAAGACTGGTCATATCAGGAAAACGATCTCCCAATTCAGAAACATTTTCCCCAACAAGCGGGGATGGTACAAAACTGGAAATCTGCCCTGTGATCATCATAAAATCCCCTACATTAAAATCAGTATTGATTCCTCCTGCTGCATTTGTCAGAAAAAGGATCTCAATACCAAGCATCTTCATCAGTCTGGTAGGCATTACCACTTCTTCCATGGAATATCCTTCATAGAAATGTACTCGCCCCTTCATTAGAATGACTGGTACCTTGCCAATATATCCTAATATAAAACGTCCCGAATGCCCCTGTACTGTAGACACCGGAAATTCCGGAATTGTTTCGTAGGGAATTTCACAGATTTTTTCAATCTTATCAGCATAATTTCCCAAGCCGGACCCGAGAATCAATCCAACCCTCGGCTGAAAATCTGTGATTGTTCTGCAATATTCATAACATTTCAGAAGTCTTTCATACTGTTTGCTCATTTGTACTTTTGCTCCTTTATTTTAACTCTATATTATTTGTCACATCATACGTTTTTATTATACTAGTATTTTTCATTTCACACAATGATTTTTAAATGATAATGCAAACGAGCCCTCCGTTGCTTTCATTTACTATTTTTTGCATTGTATCCTGAAGTTTTTCCTGACTTTCTTCGTTAATCATGAGAATTTTATTATGAATTCCATCCATCACCAGATTTTCAACAGATTTCCCAAAAATATTTGTTCCCCAGACTCCTTCTGGCGTTTCACTTTCCTTTTTTATATAGTCTACCAGATCCTGAGCCTGCCTCTCGCTTCCGACAATCGGTGCAATCTCTGTGTCTATATTAGCCCGGATCATATGAATAGATGGTGCTTCTGAACGAATCTTCACTCCAAATTTACTTCCCTGTTTAATAATCACAGGTTCATCAACATGGATTTCTTCTTTCTTTGGACGTACTACTCCATAACCTTTCATTTTCACATCTGCAAATGCATCTTTAATCTGCACATACTCTGTTTTCATTTCCGAAAGTTCTTTCAATACAGAAATCAACTCATATTCCCCGTGAATCTGAGTTCCTGTAAGTTCGCTGAGCACTTCATAATAATATTCCTGCGAAAACTGTACTGCAAGTTTTAAAACCCCTGTATCGGTTTCAATTTTATCAATTCGTACGGTATCTATGTAGTTGCTTTGAAACGATATTTTTTCTTTCACAGCACTCTTTATGTCTTTCAGTTTCCCCATGATATCTTTTACATTCTTCAAAAGATCTTGTTTGATTCTATGATCACAAGGAAGCATTTCCACCCATTTCGGAATGTAAAATTCAACTTCTGAAACAGGAAATTCATAGAGCACCTGACGCATCATCTCATGAACATCTTCTTCCTTGAGCTGCTCACAGTTTACCGGCAGAACGGAAGTATCATATTTTTCTTCCAATTTCTGTTTTAACATTTTTACTTCAGCCGTATATGGTTTTTTACAGTTCAAAAGAATAATAAATGGCTTTCCAATGGACTGAAGTTCTTTCACCGTGCGTTCTTCTGCCTCTACATAATTTTCTCTCGAAAGATCGGTAATACTTCCATCCGTTGTTACTACAATTCCGATCGTCGCATGATCATGAATTACTTTTTGTGTTCCAATAGCAGCCGCTTTGGTAAATGGAATTTCATAGTCGAACCACGGAGTTTTTACCTGCCTCTCCGTATCATTTTCAATGTGACCTGATGCACCAGGAACCATAAATCCAACACAGTCAATCAGCCTTATTTTAACTTCTACATCTTCTGCCAAATGTATATTTGCCGCATCTTTTGGAACAAACTTCGGCTCTGTTGTCATAACTGTGATCCCCGATGCAGACTGAGGAAGTTCATCTCTCGTTCGTTCTCTTGCCGGTTCATCTTCCATATTCGGAAGAACGAGCAAGTCCATAAAACGCTTAATAAATGTCGATTTCCCGGTGCGTACCGGTCCCACAACACCTATATACAACTCTCCATTTGTTCTCACTTTCATATCTTTGTATAAATGAAATGAATCCATAAAAATACCCCCTTGATCTGCTGATACAATCTATGCAGACCAAGAGGGTATTATTCTTTTTATTATGAAAATTTTCCTTAAATCTCTGCTCGTTTATACATTTCATCTGGCCATGGAAGATTAATATTTTCATTTCTGGATTCACGCAGCATCAGTTCATTTACAGCATCTGCTGCTGTTTTTCCTTCAAACATTACTTTATTGATTGCTGTGACGATTGGCATATCTTCATCATACTTTTCTGCAAGTTTTGCTGCTGCTTTCGCAGAATAAACACCTTCAACTACCATCTGTACTTCTTCCATTGCTTCCTGCATAGTCTTTCCCTGACCCATCAGAAAACCTGCTTTTCTGTTACGGCTGTGTACACTGGCACATGTTACGATCAAGTCACCAATACCTGTAAGACCGCTGAATGTCTGAATGTGGCCTCCCATCTTCACACCAAGTCTGGAAATTTCAGCAATTCCACGTGTGATCAAAGCCGCCTTTGTATTATCTCCATATCCCAGACCATCTGCGATGCCTGCTGCAAGAGCGATTACGTTTTTCAAAGAACCACCAAGCTCGATACCCAGAATATCAGGACTTATATATACACGGAATACTTTACTCATAAATGCATCCTGAAGAAATGTCGCTGTCTTTTTTGTTTTTGCTCCAATTACGCATGTTGTAGGAAGCTTTCTTCCAACTTCTTCCGCATGACTTGGTCCAGAAAGAACTGCAACATCTGCCTGCGGGATTTCTTCTTCAATCTGCTCTGACAATGTCATCAGAGTATCTTCCTCAATTCCCTTGGAAACATTTACAATAATCTGACCTTCTTCCACATATGGACTCATCTTACGTGCTGTTGTTCTTGTAAATGGAGATGGAACTGCTGTTACAAGAAAATCTTTTCCCCTGATCGCCTCTTCCAGATTTCCTGTTGCTGTAATGCGTTCTGAAATCTTTACTCCTGGTAACTTTTTCCCATGCTCATGATCTTCATTGATCATTCTTACTTCTTCCGGATCAATTGACCACATTGTTACCTGATTCCCATTATCATTCAACAAAATTGCAAGTGCTGTTCCCCAGCTTCCTGCACCAATTACAGATACGTTTGCCATATTGTATTCTCCTTTCTAAATCATCAAATCCTTCTGACATTTTATTTTTTCTTTGATCCAATCTTGTTCTCAGTTCCCGCAAGCAGACGGACGATATTTGCTTTATGTCTGTACCATGCAAGTGCTGTCAGAAGTGCAATTACCGCATACATCTCAATCAGATATATCTGACCTATTCCGAATCCTCCCATCTGACCAAAAAGTATTACCTCACATAAAAACATTACATATGCAATCATAGAACCCAGTGATACATAACGTGTAAATATAACCGTGATCAAAAATGCAAGCAAAGGAATCGGAATCATCGCAGTTCCTGTCATAAGAACCATTCCTGCAAAAACAGCAATTCCTTTGCCGCCCTTAAATTTTAAATAAAATGGATAATTATGTCCCAGAGTTGTTCCTGCACATGCATAGACTGAAAGCAAAGGCATACAATCGCTGTCTTTAAAAATCATTCGTGAAACAACTACAGCAAGAACGCACTTTAATACATCTCCTGCAAATGTAATCGCCCCCGCCTTTACTCCGAGAACTCTCAGTGTATTGGTTGCTCCTGAATTACCGCTTCCTTCCTTTCTAAGATCAACATTGTGAAGCTTTCCCATGAAAGTTCCGGTCTGGATCAGACCAAATACATAGCCTATCGCCAAACAAATAACTCTATCAAGCATCTTACTGATCCTTTTCCTTTCTCTCACGTATGAAAAACTTCAGAGAAGTTCCGCGGAAACCAAATGCTTCTCTAATCTTGTTCTCCAGATATCTTGTATAAGAGAAATGCATCAGTTCTTTGTCATTTACAAAAATAACAAATGACGGCGGTTTTACAGATACCTGCGTAATATAATAAAGTTTCAGTCTCTTACCTTTGTCTGAAGGTGGCTGCTGCATTGCAACTGCTTCTGTCATAATCTCATTCAAAACACCTGTGGATACACGAAGTGTCTGGTTCTCGATTACCATATCAATCATATCATACAATTTGATCAGACGCTGTCCTGTCACTGCGGATACATACATAATTTCTGCATACGGCATAAAAGAAAGAGTCTGTCGTACCTTGCTTTCAAATTCTCTCATTGTCTTATCATTCTTTTCAATGGCATCCCATTTATTAACAACAATGATAATACCTTTTCCACGTTCATGTGCTATACCTGCAATCTTTGCATCCTGCTCTGTTACGCCTTCTGTGGCATCAATGACCATAAGAACTACTTCTGCACGTTCAACTGCTGTCACTGTACGGATAATACTATAACGTTCCAGCTCTTCTTTGATCTTATTCTTTCTTCTAAGACCTGCTGTATCAATAAATACATATTCTTTTCCATTATGTTTTACTGCTGTATCAATCGCATCTCTTGTTGTTCCTGCGATATCAGATACAATTACTCGGTTTTCCCCGCAAAGTTTATTGATAATAGAAGATTTTCCTACATTCGGCTTTCCTACGATTGCGATTCTTGGACGCTCATCTTCTTCCTCATTCCCTGCTTTGTCTGGGAATTTTTCTGTTACTACATCGAGCATGTCACCGATTCCAAGACGGGATGCTGCTGAAATCGGAATTGGATCACCAATTCCAAGATTATAAAACTCATATACATCTGCCATGTATTTATCAAAATTATCAACTTTATTAACAACGAGCACAACCGGCTTGTGTGAACGGCGAAGCATATCTGCAACCTTGGAATCCGCATCAACAAGTCCCTGTCTTACATCTGTAAGGAAAATAATAACATCTGCCGTGTCAATTGCGATCTGTGCCTGTTCACGCATCTGGGATAAAATAATATCCCCACTTTCCGGCTCAATACCACCGGTATCAATCATTGTAAATTCTTTGTCCAGCCATTCAACTTCTGCATAGATACGGTCTCTTGTAACACCTGGTGTATCTTTTACGATCGAAATCATCTCTCCGGCCAGCACATTGAATAATGTGGACTTCCCAACGTTCGGACGACCCACAATTGCTACTACTGGTTTACTCATTTTATCTACCTTCCTGTTCTAAAACTCTGATTTATCTACTACATACATTGTAAATTTCACTTTATAATATGTGAAACTTTTTTATTATATCAATTCCCAAGAATTTCGTCCAGTAAATCTTGTCCGCTTGATTGTACAATATTTAGTTCAACTTGTAAAGTTTTCTCAACATCTTCCACAGAATAATCATCCAGAAAAATATCTTCATCTGCTTTCAGCATATTGCATGGGATTAGCAGACGTTCACCCAATTCTTCTTCCTTGAGCTGATTCATCAGATCCTGTCCTGTGATCAATCCGGAAACAGTAATCATCTCTCCAAAGAAATCATTACGGATTGGATATACATATACCTCTGTATTCGGGAATTTTTTCTTCATCATGTCAATAATCTTCTGAATGTATGGATAAGCCAGTTTTCCAGTCGCAATAGATAATTTTCTTGTATTTTCATCTCCATCCGTTTCTGCCAATGCCTCGTCAAATTCATTGACAAGAAGACGAATCATACCCACTCCATTTTCCAACTGCAAATATCCATCATAACTCTCTTCCTGTGGAAGTTCCCTTTCTGCAAGAATGTACCATTCATCACTCGCGTGGACAAAGTGGAGACCATACTCTTCATATACTTTTTTCTGCCATCTTTCAATCAAATCAATAATCTGACCCGCTTCTTTTTTTGTGAATGTTTCAATTTGTTCCAACCCATCACGATATTTTGTCATACCGATTGGTACTACAGAAACACTTCGCAGGTGTGGCAGATATTTTGTAAGATCACGGATACTTCTTTCTAATTCTTCCCCATCATTAAATCCTTTACAAAGAACAATCTGTCCATTCATCTCAATCCCTGCTTCATATAAAATATCAACTTTTTTCAGAGCATCACCTGCAAAACGGTTATGAAGCATTCTGCATCGAAGTTCTGGATTTGTTGTCTGGAAGGAAATATTAATTGGTTCAAGATGATACTTGATGATTCTTTGAATATCGTGATCACTCATATTTGTTAAAGTTACATAATTGCCCTGTAAGAATGAGAGTCTGGAATCATCGTCCTTAAAATACAGGGTATCTCTCATATTCGGCGGCATCTGATCGATAAAGCAGAAAATGCACTTATTGCGGCAAGAACGATACTCGTCCATCAGTCCAAGCTCAAATTCCATTCCAAGATCTTCATATTCTTCTTTTGCAATCTCCATTTCCCACTGTTCTCCGTTAGGCTTTTCAATTAAAAGAACAAGTTCTTCTTCTTCAATATAATATCTATAATCAAAAATATCTTCAATCTCATTCCCATTGATCGTCAGCAGCTTGTCTCCCGGCTCAATTCCAAGTTCATAGGCAATACTGTATGGTTCAACCGAACTGATTTTGTGTTCATGTTTCATAGCTTGTCTCCTCATAATTATTATTACATTTAATTTAAGTATAGCATATCAACTTGAATTTCGGCAAAAAAAATGTTATAACCAATATGGAGGGTATAATTATGCCCTAATATAAATATGACAATAGGAGAAAATGCACATGGCTGATTTTGGAATACTTGAGAAAACATTACCAGTTGCCCCTTTAAAAATCATCTCTATGGAGAGCTGTAAAGATCTCGGTCAGAAAGTCAATGACTATATCGTTGATTTTCGAAAAGATACTGTAAGTGAGGTAACGGAATCACCATTATATGTAAATTATAAATCTAACAACTACCTTACAGATTATTCTTGCCCACGTTTCGGCAGCGGTGAAGGAAAAGGTATCTTAAAAGAAACTGTACGTGGTACAGACCTTTTTATCATGACTGATATCTGTAATTTCAGTCTTTCCTATACGGTAAGTGGAAGACTTCACTATATGTCTCCAGACGATCATTATCAGGATCTGAAGCGTCTGATCGCCGCTGCTGCCGGAAAAGCACACCGAATCAATGTTGTTATGCCTTTCCTCTATGAAGGACGTCAGCATAAGCGTTCTAAGAGAGAATCTCTTGACTGTGCACTTGCACTTCAGGAACTTGTAGATATGGGTGTTGAGAACATCATCACTTTCGATGCTCATGACCCACGTATCTCCAATGCAATTCCTCTGAGCGGATTTGACAGTTTCAACCCTCCATACCAGTTCATGAAAGCACTTCTTCGCGAAGTTCCGGATCTGATTGTTGATAAAGATCACCTTATGGTAATCAGCCCAGACGAAGGCGCTATGAGCAGAGCTGTATATCTTTCCGGAATTCTCGGTGTAGATATGGGTATGTTCTACAAACGTCGTGATTATTCTGTAATTGTAAATGGAAAGAACCCTATCGTTGCACATGAATTCCTTGGTGACGATATTCACGGAAAAGATCTTATCATCGTAGATGACATGATTTCCTCTGGCGGAAGTATGCTTGATGTTGCAAAACAGATGAAAGATCGTGGTGCAAAACGAGTATTTGTATGTACAACATTCGGTCTGTTTACAGACGGTCTGGATGCATTTGACGAATACTATGAAAAAGGATATATCAGCAAAGTAGTTACAACAAACCTTACTTATCTCTCAGATCACCTGAAAGAAAAACCTTACTTTATAGAAGCTGATATGAGTAAATATCTTGCAATGATCATTGATTCTGTTAACCATGACCTTTCTATCAGTGATGTTATCGACCCAACTGCAAGACTTCGTAAATTGCTTGATGAGCACAATAGTCAGGTAAAAGAATAAATAGATTTGTATATACATAATCAAAAAGCCCTTGCCGCCAGATCAACTCTGGTGCAAGGACTTTTTTTACATTAGTGGTGCGATTAAACGCAGAACCTTTCCCGTAAGAAGCAAGAAAGGATTAATTTTCTTTAAATCAGCAACTGTAATTCTTGCACATTTTTTGAATGTTTTATCAAAATCCTGTTCAATCTCATAAATTACTGGATTATTATATATAAATACAGCATTTTCAAAGTGAAGAAACAGACTTCTATAATCCATATTGATTGTTCCTACAGTTGCTGTATCACTGTCTGAAAGAAATACCTTGGCATGTACAAATCCTGGAAGATATTCGTAAATCTTTACGCCTGAAGAAATCAGTTCTTTATAATATGTTTTTGCTACAGAAAATGCACTCCACTTATCCGGAATAAATGGAAGGACAAGTCTGACATCGATTCCACTCTTGGCTGCACGTGTCAGTGCAGCAACCATCTCTCGATCAAGTATCAGGTATGGTGTCATAATATACACATATTTTTTCGCATGATTTAAAATATGAAAATATACTTCTTTTCCAACATCTTCCCTGTCAAATGGACTATCTCCATATGGAATACAAAATCCAAGATCATCTCTTAAATCTGATGACATTTTAGTGAGATATTTTTCATACTCTTCTTTCTTTTGCTCTGACACATTCCACATCTGCAGAAAAAGCATTGTAAGACTCTGAACCGCATCTCCTTTCATTCTGATTGCAGTATCTTTCCAATATCCAAATCTTTCTATCTCATTAATATATTCATCTGCAAGATTTAGACCACCAGTAAAACCAGTTTTTCCGTCAATCACACAAATTTTTCTATGATCCCTGTTATTGTGCGTCGTAGAAAGTACAGGAAGAATAGGACTGAATAACTTGCACTTTATTCCATATTTTTGAAGTACTTTTGGATAATCATGCGGCAGTCTTGAAATACTGTTCATTCCGTCATACATTAACCGAACTTCAACTCCTGCAGCAGCTTTTCTCTTCAATATATCGAGAATACTTTGCCACATATAACCATCATCTATAATAAAATACTCCATAAAAATATACTTTTCGGCCTTTTCTAATTCCTTAAGCATTACCGGAAAATATACTTCACCGCTTTCATAATAATCAATCTTTGTATTTCTATATGCTGGAAAGTGCATACGATTCAGATAACAGGAAAGATTCGCATTCGCCGGTTTTCGAAATCTTATGTCATCTATTATCTCTTTTTTTTGTTTCAAAAAAACCTTTGTTTCTGAATCCAGACTCTCCAGACGTTCCTGGATATATTTTGTGCCTAATTCTAACTTTGCATAAATATAAAAAAGACATCCAAATACAGGAGCTACAAGGATCAATATAATCCAGGTACACATAAATTCTGGATTGCCCTTTTCGTTCACTATGTAAATAATGACAACAGCCTGCATAACAGCCATAGCACCATAATAATAAACTGCATGTTCATTCAAGGTTGTTGTAACATATAACAACACACAAATCTGAAGCAAAATCAATAACAGAACCAGCGCCGTACGACTAAATACAATACTCAGTATTCCCCCCTTGGCTTTTTTTGCTGCGTTATTTTTCACACTCCTTCACCTCTCTAACCTGTAAATTCATTTTTCATTTTAGCATAATTCAGGAATCCTAACAATAAAACCGTTGTAATTTTTTGTGAAACGTATTAAAATAGAACATAATATATAATTGCTCAGGAAAGGAGTGCTATACAATGAAAAAGTATTGGAAATGGTTACTTGCCCTCGTTGCTGTAGGAAGCGCAGTTGGACTGATCATTGCATATTTCTTGAAAAAGAATAACAACGTTGACGATCTGAATGCTTTTGATGATGAAGATGATTTTGATCTGGACGTAGATTTACAGCCGGTTTCTGAACGTGAATATGTTTCATTAACAAAAGCTGCTGCAGAGACAGAAGAACCAGAAGCTGATTCTGAAGAACCAGAAGAAGTTGAAGCAACTGCAGAAGCTGAAACAACAGATGCAGAATAGGATGATACAGAATCCTTAATTTAATAAAATAGAATATCTCGCCTTTGTGCGTTAATTCAATCAAAAAGGAGCAGTTGCCTGCTCCTTTTTAGTTGTTTCTCTTATTTTTTTGGAAGTTTGAATGAACTCTTTAATGATACAATTCTGTTAAATACCAATGCATCTGGCGCAGAATCTTTTGCATCAATACAGAAGAAACCAGTTCTTACAAACTGGAAGCTGTCATATGCTTTTGCATCTGCAAAGCCTGGTTCTACATAACACTCTTTTAAAATTACAAGAGAGTTTGGATTCAGGTTCAGAGAACCATCTTCTTTATTGTAAACACCCTTCTCTTCATCTACAAGATTTTCATACAGACGAACTTCTGCCTTCTGTGCTGTTGGCACAGCCACCCAGTGAATTGTTCCTTTTACTTTTCTTCCTGTGAATCCACTTCCACTCTTTGTTTCTGGATCATAAGTACAATGTACAACTGTGATATTGCCATTCTCGTCTTTTTCAAAGCTTACACATTTTACAAAATATGCCGACATGAGACGTACTTCATTACCTGGGAAAAGACGGAAATACTTCTTCGGTGGTTCTTCCATAAAGTCATCTCTTTCAATATACAGCTCTTTGCAGAAAGGAACTTTTCTTGTACCAAGTTCTTCATTCTCAAGATTGTTTGGAACATCCAGATATTCAATCTGATCTTCTGGATAATTGTCAATTACAAGTTTAATTGGATCAAGAACTGCCATCATACGTGATTTCTTCAGTTTAAGATCTTCACGGATGCAATACTCAAGCATTGCATAATCAACAGAACTCTGTGCTTTTGAAACACCGCACATATCGATAAACATCTTAAGAGACTCTGGAGTAAATCCTCTTCTTCGAAGAGCTGCGATTGTTACAAGACGAGGATCGTCCCATCCATCTACAATACCTTCTTCTACAAGTCTCTTGATATAACGCTTACCTGTTACAACATTGGTCAGATACATCTTTGCAAATTCAATCTGTCTAGGTTTGTTCTCAAACTCACATTCACGTACTACCCAATCATACAGTGGTCTGTGATCTTCGAATTCCAGTGTACAGATAGAATGTGTGATTCCTTCCACTGCATCTTCGATTGGATGTGCAAAATCATACATAGGATAAATACACCACTTATCTCCTGTATTGTGGTGATACATTCTTGCAACACGATAGATAACTGGATCTCGCATGTTGATATTTGGTGAAGCCATATCAATCTTAGCACGAAGTACTTTCTTTCCATCTTCGAACTTACCATCGCGCATTGCCTCAAACAACTCCAGATTCTCTTCTACGCTGCGGTTTCTGTATGGACTTTCTTTACCAGGTTCTGTAAGTGTTCCTCTGTATGCACGAATCTCTTCTGCTGTCAGATCACATACATATGCCTTTCCTTTTTTGATCAGCTTAATCGCACATTCATACATTGCCTCAAAATAATCTGAAGCAAAATACAGATGTTCCTTCCAGTCAGCTCCAAGCCACTGAATATCTGTCTTAATTGACTCTACAAACTCTGTTCTTTCTTTTGTAGGGTTTGTATCATCAAAACGCATGTGAAAAGTTCCGTTATATTTCTGTGCAAGTCCATAATTCAAAAGAATAGACTTTGCATGTCCAATATGCAAGTATCCGTTAGGCTCTGGTGGAAAACGTGTACATACATGATCATAAACGCCTTCTGCCAGGTCTTTATCTATTTCCTGCTCAATAAAATTTTTTGAAACGATTTCGTTTTCCATAAATTTCCTCCTCAGAAAGTTCATTTCTTCCAGTAATCTTATCACAATTTGAATACAACAGCAAGGTAAACTTTTCTGTTTCAAACTTCCGTTTCAAAATAATCCGCAATTTCCTGAACAAGACTTCCATATATATAATATATTTCTATATTTTCATTACATATCTCTTTCCTCATTTGAAAAGTTGAAAGCCCATACCAGGAATTATTTGCAGCAATCCAGTCTCGATACAAAATTTTTTCAAGTTTTTTCAGATCTTTACTCCCAAGTTTCAGATACAATTCAATATTATCTTTCATATAATCCAACATCCGATAAAAATACGGCCTGTATTCCTCCGAAAAATAATCCACAAATTTCTGAAGTTTTTCCAATGCATTTCTAAGTTCCGATAAATTCTCTTCTTGTATTTTTCTCATTCTTTAGACCTTTCCAAACATGATTATCCGAAAGAATGCATACTGTCAACTTACTATGAAGATAAGTTTTTTTATATAGAAATTGTTGTTTTTATACATTCATCTTTTAGGTAAAATCTTACCAAAACATCTGGACTTTCATTTCTAATACATTTAGAATATATTAGAAAGAAAACAGGAGGTTTTACCATGAAATTTGTAATTCAAAGAGTATTAGAAGCATCTGTAAAAACAAATAATCAGGTTATCGGTCAAATTGGAAAAGGATATCTTGTTCTGATTGGTGTTTCTAATTCTGATACAAAAGATACAGCTGATAAAATGATCCGAAAGATGATAGGACTTCGTATTTTTGAAGATGAAAATGGAAAGACAAATCTTTCTCTTGCCGATGTGAATGGAAGTTTACTTTTGGTATCTCAGTTCACCCTCTATGCAAACTGTAAAAAGGGAAATCGGCCAAGCTTTACAGATGCCGGTTCACCGGATCACGCCAACAGTATGTATGAATACATTATAGAAAAATGCAGGGAAAAGACATCTATTGTAGAAACTGGATGTTTTGGTGCAGACATGAAAGTAAGTCTGATCAACGATGGACCATTTACAGTCATTCTGGACTCCGACACATTGTAAGTAATTACCTATAATACAAAAATGGCTTCAGAGGCAAAACCTTTGAAGCCATTTTGAAGCTACTAAGCGGACTTGAACCGCCGACCTCATCCTTACCAAGGATGCGCGCTACCTACTGCGCCATAGTAGCTTATATATTGCGATATCTTCCGCAACGTATACAATATACACTAAAAACTTATGAATGTCAATGTTTTTCAAATTCTTCCAGAAGTTTCCCCGCCTTCGATCGAATCCTCTGAATCGCATTGTCTATCGTCTTTGGACTCTTTTCCAGAAGTTCGGCTATCTTTCGATAATCTGTTCCCAGCAAATGGAGATATAATACATTATTTTCTAATGTACTAAGACTTTGCTTTAACTGTTCTGCAAATTCTTCTGTATATTCTTTTCCAAAATACAATGCCTCCGGGTCATTCTCTACATCTGGTTCGATCATATCAATCAGCGGAAGACTTTTTCCATCTTCCGGATATTCTCCTTCTTCATATAAAGAAACATAAGAATTAAGAGGCATATGCTTCTTTCGTTTTGAAGCTTCAATTGCTGTATACATCTGTCTTGAAACACATAATTCCGCAAAACTTGAAAACAGAGTTCCCTGCGTATCATCATAATCGCGGACCGCTTTGATAAGACCTATCATCCCTTCCTGAATCAGGTCTTCATTCTCTCCGCCCATCAGATACATTGCTCTCGCCTTCTGGCGGACCATATATTTATATTTTACCATCAGGTAATCCATAACTTCTGTATCGCCGTTGCGAAAATCAGCAATCAATTGTTCATCCGCAACTTTGGTATAATTATTCATGAATTCAGACTCCTGTTACTGTAATCTCTGTCTTACGATTTCATATGCAAGAATACCTGCTGCCACAGAAGCATTCAGAGAATCAATTTCTCCCTTCATTGGAATACTTGCCACAAAATCACATTTTTCTTTTACAAGACGTCCAACTCCTTCTCCTTCGTTTCCGATTACAAGACCTATTGGTCCTTTAAGATTCAGACGATACATAGTTTCGCCGCCCATATCAGCGCATACGAACCAAATTCCACGTTCTTTTAATTCTTCCATTGTCTTTGCAAGATTTGTAACCTTTGCAACTGGTGTATAATTTAAGGCACCAGCAGAAGTCTTTGCTACAGTTGCAGTAAGTCCCACTGCTCTTCTCTTCGGAATGATCACGCCATGTGCGCCCGCAAGATTGGCCGTTCTGATAATTGCACCAAGATTATGTGGATCTTCGATATTGTCGAGTAAGATTAAAAATGGATCTTCTCCTTTCTGTTCTGCAAGAGCAAACATATCTTCAATCTCAGCATACTCATATGCTGCAGCAAATGCCATTACCCCCTGATGTCTTCCCGTCTCAGAAAGTTGTGAAAGACGTTCTTTACTCACAAAATTAATAATTGTATCGTGCTTTTTCGCCTCACGGATAATCGTACGCACAGGACCATCCTGGCAACCGTCCAGCACAAACAGTTTATCAATTGGTTTTCCTGAACGAAATGCCTCCAAAACTGCATTACGACCTTCAATTACAAGCGTATGTTCTTTATTCACAAAATCTTTTTTATCTTTTTCCTGCATATTCTTCCCTCTATTATTCCTGTTCATTTTCCAGACTGTCCAGTCCTGTTTTGATCAGATCCATAAGACGGGCATAGTCTTTTTTCAGATATAAATACCCAATCAACGCTTCAAATCCCGTTGCCCGGCGATAATCCGTGATCGACTGATTCTTGGCCGGTGAAACAGACTTTGCATTACGCCCTCTTTTGTAAACAGAATGTTCCTCTTCAGTAAGGCAAGGCTGCATCACACGCATCATCTTAGACTGTGCGGAAGCCTGAACATAGCTGCTCGTTTCTTTATGAAGCTTTTGTACTGCCTTATTCCCTTTACTTATGACCATCGTCTTAATGATCAGATCAAAAATACAATCCCCGATATATGCCAAAACAAGAGGTGAATAGCTTTTTATATCCACCTCTTTTAATTGAAGCACTGTTTCTATATAATCCTGAAACTCTAATTTTATGCTCTCGTCCATTTTACTCCTTCACGTGTATCTTTCAGAACAATACCTTTCGCAAGAAGTTCTGCACGAATTTCATCTGCTCTTGCAAAGTTGCGTGCTTTTCTTGCATCCTGTCTTTCCTGAATCAAAGCTTCAATATCAGCATCGAGAAGTTCCTCTTTTTTCTCTACGATGATTCCAAGAACATCTGTCAGCTTCACGATCAGTTCGTACAGTTTTTCAAGATATTCTTTTGAAGATTCCCCACTTGCAGTTTTATTTGCGTATTTTACAAGTTCAAATACTGCCGAAATCGCATCAGCTGTATTAAAGTCGTCATCCATTGCCTTTTCAAAAGAAGACACATATTCTTCTGTTTTTACAAATGTTTTTACTTCTTCTGTTGTCATCACTTCAGCCTTTGCATTTCCTGAAAGAAATTTCAGATTTTCTGCTGCTGTCACGATACGATCAAGACCGTTCTTTGCAGCTTCCATCAGATCAGCACTGAAGTTCAATGGGCTTCTGTAATGTGCACTAAGCATGAAGAAGCGAAGAATCTGGAGATCATATTTTTCGCTGATCTCACGTACTGTAAAGAAGTTACCGAGAGATTTTGACATCTTCTTATTATCAATATTAAGAAATGCATTATGAAGCCAGTATTTTGCAAATTCTTTTCCATTCGCAGCCTCACTCTGCGCGATCTCATTCTCATGATGTGGGAATACAAGGTCTTCTCCACCGGCATGAATATCGATCTGTTCTCCAAGATATTTTTTAGACATCTCAGAGCATTCGATATGCCAACCCGGACGTCCTTCACTCCATGGTGATTCCCATGCTGGTTCGCCTTCTTTTTTTGGTTTCCAGAGTACGAAATCCAATGGATCTTCCTTCTCTTCTTCTCCACTTACAAGAAGGGAACGATTTCCTGAACGCAAATCATCCAGGTTCTTATGAGAAAGTTTACCATAGTCTTTGAACTGTCTTGTACGGAAGTATACTGTACCATTCTTTGGATAAGCGAATCCTTTATCGATCAGATTCTGGATCATGTCTACCATGCCGCTGATTTCTTCTGTTGCAAGAGGATTCTTTGTAGCAGGTTTTACATTCATTCCTTCCATATCTTTTTTACATTCTGCGATATAACGCTGGGAGATTTCTTCTGCTGTCACACCTTCTTCAAGTGCTTTTTTGATGATCTTATCGTCAACATCCGTAAAGTTGGATACAAAATTCACATCATATCCTTTATACTCAAAATATCTTCTTACTGTGTCAAAAACAATCATTGGTCTTGCATTCCCAATATGGATAAAGTTATAAACTGTAGGTCCGCAGACATACATCTTTACCTTTCCTTCTTCCAATGGAACGAATTCTTCTTTTGCTTTTGACATTGTATTATACAGCTTCATCTCTATTCCTCCTTTTTCGTCTTATCAGCAGCTTCCAGCTTCTCTACTTTTTCTGTTAAAAGCTTCATCTGATGATACAGACGCTGATTTTCACTTTTTAATCCTGCAATATCTGCTCTTACAGGGTCAGGAAGATGTATATGGTCCATCTCCTGTCTTGGAACTTTTTTATTGTCCATACGAACCACTCGTCCCGGTACTCCTACAACTGTACAATTCGGTGGAACTTCATCAAGTACTACAGAGCCTGCTCCAATTTTTGAATTTTCACCTATTGTAAAAGATCCAAGAATCTTCGCTCCTGCGCTGACCATTACATTATCTCTTAAAGTTGGATGACGCTTCCCTCTCTCCTTACCTGTACCACCAAGTGTTACTCCCTGATACAGGGTAACATTATCGCCTATAATAGTTGTTTCACCAATAATCACACCGCTTCCGTGGTCAATAAACAGACCTTTTCCAATCTGTGCACCCGGATGAATCTCAATTCCGGTTTTTCTTGTTGCTCTCTGAGACACCCATCGAGCCCAAAAATAATGTTTCTTCTGATAAAGTTTATGAGCGATTCGATAACTCAGTATAACCTTAAAACTTGGATAAAGCAATACTTCCATGTTTGACTTAATTGCCGGGTCACGTTCACGAATCACTTCTATTTCTTCTTTTATATATGATATAACTCCCATTTCATCCTCCAATATCTTTAACATTATGTTTGAAATTGTATTATTTTGTCAATACTTATTTGTGTCATATTTTCATTTATACAACCTCATTTAAAAATATTTTTTTCAAAGGTTCTATTTTCCTTAATTCTTCTTCCAAATGCTGTGATAAGATCACATCTGGCTCTTCTTTTATCTGTTCTATGGATTTGTAACCAAACAAAAAACTTGTAAGTGCAGCAATTGTCAGTACCCCCTCGGAATCTTCGGTTTCTCTTACCTTTATATTTCTTTTTCCATCCTGACCCGCTGTAACCCTTACAATACGACTGTTTTTTATAAGAACCGCATCCAGAACAGCAAAAGAGCAATCCAGCACTTCATCTTTTTTTATTTTCAACATAGATAAAAAGCTTTCCAGATGAAGAATCCTTGCCATAATAAGCGGTTTTTTTTCTATATCTTCACCATCACCAAAAGAAGCATATATTTCAACATCTTCCTGCGTTCCTTTTATCTTACGAACTGCTTTATAAAACTCTTCCTTATATTCATTCTGACAGAGCGGTTCTCTGATCGCCAGTTCACCTTCCTTAGAATAAAAAAATGTTCCAACTATATTCCCCTGCGATTTCATCAGCATAATGCCGCCATACTGGCTCTGCTGTTCCATCAAGGCTGTTCTATAATACTTTTTATCACGATTTACATAAACCTGGTATTTATCCGCAAAATATTCTGCAAAAAATCTTGAAATCTGTGAAAGTTCCAAAATCGATGCTTCTTTCAATTCTACCCGAGGTTCTTCTGAATTTCCAGATACTTTCTCTTTCTTCTGATTATAAACAAATCGAAAATCATACGGAAAATAAATTGCTTCTGCAGCCGGCATCAGGAAAGTAAAGGGTTCTTTTCGATTATACATTTCCTGCATGGAAGTACATAAAAGTTTCTGCATATATTTTCTTTTTCGATAATTCTCTTCCGTTGCAACTGCAACAATGTAATGACCAACAAACTGTGTATCTTCCACATTAATAGTATATGGATTCAGGTGAAGCATGGAACGAATCTTTCCATCTTCTTCAATCACATAAATTTCATTATCCTTTATTTTGAGAAAATAATAATAATCAAGAAATTCTTCCGTATCTTCCGTAAAAACCGCTTCATACAATGGTCTTGTCGAAACGTGTTCACTGGGATCAAGTTTTCGTAAAATCATTACTCTGCTTCCTTCTTACAGCCTGAACAATGGCTGCATCCTTCTGCCGCATATGTCATATCATAGCTGATATAATTCGTAATCTTCTCAATAAGGCAAACTGCCTGCGAAGAAATCCCTTCTCCTGTGCCGGTAAAACCAAGCCCTTCTTCTGTTGTTGCCTTCACATTAATCTGGTCTACATCCACTTTTATCGCAGCTGCAATATTCTCACGCATCTGATCGATATATGGGCGCATCTTTGGTCTTTGAGCAATAATTGTTGCATCAATATTTTCAATAACATAGTTATTCTTTTCAAGAAGATCTGCCACATGCTCAAGGAGTTTTATACTGGAAATCCCCTTATAAGCAGGATCTGAATCTGGAAAATGTTTACCTATATCTCCCAGTGCAGCCGCTCCAAGCATCGCATCCATGATGGCATGCAGCAAAACATCTGCATCCGAATGTCCTAAAAGCCCCTTTTCATACGGAATCTTTACACCACCAATAATCAAATCTCTATTTTCTGTCAATTTATGGACATCATATCCCATTCCAATCCTCATGTTAGTTCTCCTTTTTTTCTTCCTTATTGGATATTTCTATATTGACAACCAATTCTTTGGCCTTTTCTTTCTTTATATCTTTTTGTTCTTCTATTTTTTCCAAACTGACCGGCTTTATAATACGCATTGGAGCTGTACGGAACTTCGAGCTGCTATGCAATTCCTGCTGTCTTTTTTCTTCTTCTGCAGCCTTTTCTCTTAATATTCTTTCTATTTTTATCGCTTTATTCTTTTCCAGTATCTTTCTGGAATTTTTTACTACATATATAATACCAGTAATAATAAAGAATACTGAAATTGTAATTTTGAAACTCAGATCACTGGGCTGTAATTTATATACATTAATAAAAAGCATACTTCCTACAAAAGCAAGATAGATACCTAAAATAATCTTTATAATGCGAATTTTTCTTTTTTTCACTCTTACTCCTCCCTGCTTTTAACAGAGTTAATACTGTCCCGGTATATAAAAAAGGGGTCTGCAACTAATTGCGGACCCCTGATAGCGGAAACTGGATTCGAACCAGCGACACCACGGGTATGAACCGTGTGCTCTAGCCAACTGAGCTATTCCGCCATATGCTTTTGAAATGTATGGGACCAACAGGGCTCGAACCTGTGACCCCCTGCTTGTAAGGCAGGTGCTCTCCCAGCTGAGCTATAATCCCATATTTTTCTTTGTTGTTTGTTCCCTCAACCAACTTCTACAGTATACATCAGGTTTTTCCATATGTCAACATATTTTTTTAACTTTTTTAATTTTTATCATCTTTTTATTAAGATAAATACTGATAATCAGCACTCCAACCAGCATTCCTATAAAGAGTCCGCCGATGCGTATAACAAAATCATAAAAAAGTCCCTGCGGCAACATACGGATCATATAATCCTCTGCAGGATCAAAAATCCATAAATCATTGTCAAAGAAAATTTTATGAAACAGTGTAAATACTTTATCAAAATCCCGCATAACAGCAATACCGGTCAATCCAACTGCCACTGCCAGAATCCCCATCACAATCTGGTAACTTCTGCACATAATAACTTTGAGATTCTGCACAATATTTTTTCTTTCTTTTTCCAATGACAATGCCATAATCAGCAGACAATTAATCAATATGCTTACAGCTCCTCTCCTAAGTGTCAGTCCGCCTGTAAAAAGCTTTTGCACTTCCCACATATGAAATCTGTCCTGCCCGTTAAAGAAATCCTGTTCTCTTCCATCTACCATTGTCACTACACTCAGTGTTTCTCTTTCGCCTCGAAGATATGCCATCATCTCTTCAGTTACATACATAATATCTTCCATCTCCATATTAAGATCTGAAAGTACATCATACTTTGTATATTCTTCCTGATAGTAATCAAAATCTGAATACATTGCTATTTCGAAACTACTGATCAACAAAATAATAACTACAGCGATCGATGCTATAATCCCAGAAAAATATTGTATTTTTTTCATGTTACTTCCTCACAGATTCAATTGCGTACAGTATACCACATTCCAGTTCTATTTGCGACACTTTCCTTACAAAAAGAGAAACGACTGAAATACAACCGTTTCTCTTTTTATAATTTTATTTAATAGTAACAATCTGAAGCATGTTGCTTACCTGACTCATCTCTTCTTTTGCGTTTGGTGAAGGGATACCAGCAAGAAGAATTGCAATATCACCTGTTTCAACAAAACCTTTTACTCTTGCCAGTTCAATAGAACCATTACAAATATCTTCTGTTGTATCAAATCCTAATGACTTAAGTGGTGTTACCCCCCAGAAGATAGACATTCTGCGATATGCACGGTCATTCGGTGTTACTGCAACGATTTCCTGACGTGGTCTTAAGTTAGAGATAACTCTTGCTGTCGAACCTGATACAGTAGGTGTGACAATGCATTTAGCTTCAAGATTCTCCGCTGCCATAATTGCAGAATATCCGATTGCACTGGAAATACCGGATTTCAGATGTGATCCTGCTCTCTCAGACATTTTCCCATAGTCAAGATGCATTTCTGCATTTTCAACAATGTGTACCATCATTCTTAATGATTCTCTTGGATACTTACCTGCTGCTGTTTCTCCTGAAAGCATTACAGCATCTGTTCCATCATATACCGCATTTGCAACGTCTGTTACTTCTGCTCTTGTAGGACGTGGATTACGCATCATGGAATCCAGCATCTGTGTAGCTGTAATAACAGTCTTAAATGCCTGATTACATTTGTGGATCATCTCTTTCTGTAAATATGGAAGTTCTTCTGCTGGAACTTCTACACCAAGGTCTCCTCTGGCAACCATGACACCATCTGCTGCACGCAGGATTTCATCAATATTTCTGATACCTTCAGCATTCTCAATCTTTGCAATGATTGGAATTCTTGGTGCACCAAGAGATTTCAGATAAGATTTGATCTCTAAAATACATTCTGCATTACGCACGAATGATGCAGCGATAAAATCGATCTCCTGTTCAACACCAAACTTAATATCTTCTTTGTCTTTCTCTGTAATTGCAGGAAGCTTCACAGCTACGTTAGGTACATTCACACCTTTTCTCTGTCCAAGTTCTCCACCATTAATAATGGAACATACGATATTATTACTGTTCTTTCCTTTTACTTTCAATTCAATCAAACCATCATCGATCAGAATTGTCTGTCCCTTTTCAACATCTTCTACAAGACCTTCATATGTGATAGATACTCTTTCAGCGTCTCCTTCAATCTGTTCTGTAGTCAGGATGATTTCTTTTCCTGCTTCCAGCATAACTTTAGTGCCGCCCTTTAAAAGTCCTGTACGAATTTCCGGTCCCTTTGTATCAAGGAGGATTGCCACATTACAATGCTCTTCTTCGCGTACCTGTTTCAATCTGTCCATGCGGACTTTCTGTTCTTCATGTGTTCCATGTGAGAAATTAAACCTGGCTACATTCATTCCTGTTCTCATCAAATCACGAAGTATCTCTTTGTCATCTGTACTTGGCCCCATAGTACATACAATTTTTGTTTTTTTCATTTTTGTCCTCCCTTTAATATATATGACCTCTGTTTTAAAACAGGAGATTCCGAAATCACTTCACGTGTTCGTGCGTAAACAGATGATCCTGACAATATTCATAATTGCCATTACATCTTGAACAGTAGCGAAACTCAAGTTCTGAATTATCAAGTTCCGTTCTTCCACAGATCACACAACGGTGTCGTGCACCATTTGTATATGTCATATGCGGTGCTCTTTCTTTTGTCTGCTGCTGAAACTTACTTTTACGCATCTGTTCCTTTGGTCCAAAGCGACGCATGTTTTTATTTCCAAGGAAAAATACGATAAAGTTCAACATAGATGCAATAATAGCTGTCCTTGTTATAATATTGCCTCGTACGATATCCATTAAAATCAGTACTGCATATACATATGCCATCCATTTCATTTTTATCGGAAAAAGGAAATATAAATATACTTTCATGTCTGGATAACTCATTGCAAATGCAAGGAATATTGACATATTAATATAGTAGGTACTGAAAAAATATCCATATCCTACCAATCCTCCTCCAATAATAAAATAAAGTAAAAACGCACCAAGTACTGTGAATAAAATCCCAGAAAAAATATATACATTAAATCGAAATGTTCCCCATGTGCGTTCTAGCATTGTTCCAAGTGAGTAGTATAACAATGCCATAAAAAGAATACTTATTAGACTCCCTGTCGGAGGTACTAATACCCAGGACACAAGTCGCCAGACTTGCCCTCTTAAAATATATGCCGGTTCAAGCGTAAGCATATTCAACAATTCCGGCATAATGTGATAAACACCAAATCCAATAACATATCCAACAACAAGATAAACTGTCAGATTAGGAATTGCAAATCTTCCGAACTTCTTTTCCAATTTGTTCAACCAATCCAATAATTCTTGCCACCTTTCTTCTTAATATTTAATTTTAAAATCATCCATATTATAATTCTAACTTCACTATTATGGTTTGTCAAATTTATAATTTACTTATTCACAAACTTTTAATTGATTTTTTATATTCTTAAAATCTTAAATATTTTTACCGTTTTTTTGCCGTATTTTTCATACCTCAAAATATCTGATAATTGACATTTCCACAACTTGTCGTATAATGTAAATTATTGTCAAAATCAAAGACATATAATCTATAGAAACAATATATATCAGAGTGAGATGACTCTCTCTGGTATATGCTTCGCGAGTATGCAGAAGAATTCGCATAAGTATAATATCAGCTGATGATGATACGAATCCTGCACAAAGTCTCGCGAACGAGACTCGAATTTTAAAAAAGATTGAGGAATTTTATGAGTTTAAATGAAAATTATACTTTAGGAATTGATATCGGTTCTACAACAGTAAAAATTGCCGTGTTAAACAAAATCAATGAAGTTTTATTCTCTGATTATGAGCGACATTTTGCAAATATTCAGGAAACGCTTTCTGACCTTCTTGGAAGAGCCTTACATGCATTAGGTCCGATCTATGCTTCACCTGTTATCACAGGTTCAGGTGGTCTTTCCCTTGCCAAGCATCTGGGCGTTCCTTTTGTACAGGAGGTGGTTGCTGTATCTACAGCACTTCAGGACTATGCACCTCAGACGGATGTCGCAATTGAACTCGGTGGAGAAGATGCCAAGATCATCTATTTTGAAGGTGGTAATATCGAGCAGCGTATGAATGGTGTATGTGCCGGCGGTACTGGTTCTTTCATTGACCAGATGGCATCCCTTCTCCAGACGGATGCTACAGGTCTGAACGAATATGCTAAGAATTATAATGCTCTATATTCCATCGCTGCCCGTTGCGGAGTATTTGCCAAGACAGATATTCAGCCACTGATTAATGACGGAGCTGCGAAAGAAGACCTTGCCGCTTCTATTTTCCAAGCTGTTGTCAATCAGACAATCAGTGGTCTTGCTTGTGGAAAACCAATCCGCGGACACGTTGCATTCTTAGGAGGACCTTTACATTTCCTTTCTGAACTTCGTGCTGCATTTATCCGCACACTGAATCTTGATGATGAACATATTATTGCACCTGTTCACTCCCATCTTTTCGCAGCAATTGGTTCCGCTCTGAACTCCAGACGCGACCTTCACATTTCACTTCGTGAGATGCAGGAACGTCTCGCAGGAAAGATTAAGATGGATTTTGAAGTAGAACGTCTGGAGCCTTTATTTGCTGCCAAAGCAGACTATGACTCTTTTATCAAGAGACATAACAGACACCAAGTGCCTGTAAAAGACCTTTCCAGCTACCATGGAAAAGCCTTTCTTGGAATCGACGCAGGTTCTACAACAACAAAGGCTGCCCTTGTTGGAGAAGATGGCACCCTTCTTTATTCTTTCTATCATAATAATGATGGTGATCCACTGGGAACAACAATTGGTGCGATAAAAGATATTTACAGTAAACTTCCGGAAGATGTAGAGATTGTACATTCCTGTTCTACAGGTTACGGAGAAGCTCTGATTCAGGCTGCCCTTCTTTTAGATGAAGGAGAAGTTGAAACCGTTGCTCACTACTATGCTGCTGCTTTCTTTGAACCTGAGGTTGATTGTATCCTGGACATCGGTGGTCAGGATATGAAATGTATTAAGATCAAGAACCAGACAGTAGACAGTGTTCAGCTTAATGAAGCCTGCTCCTCTGGATGCGGTTCTTTCATCGAAACTTTTGCCAAATCATTAAATTACTCTGTAGAAGATTTTGCACATGAAGCATTATATGCAAAGAATCCAATTGATCTTGGCACACGCTGTACTGTATTTATGAATTCAAAAGTAAAACAGGCACAGAAGGAAGGAGCTGAAGTCGCAGATATCTCTGCCGGACTTGCATACTCTGTTATCAAAAACGCATTGTTTAAAGTTATCAAAGTATCTGATGCATCTGAACTTGGCAGTCACATCGTCGTTCAGGGAGGTACTTTCTATAATAACGCAGTTCTTCGAAGCCTTGAAAAGATCGCAAACTGTGAAGTTGTTCGTCCTGATATCGCCGGTATCATGGGGGCCTTCGGTGCTGCATTGATTGCACGTGAACGCTACATAGAATGTAAAGGAACAACCATGCTTTCTATCGAAGAGATTGAATCCATGAAGTATTCCACTACAATGGCAAAATGTAAAGGCTGTACAAA
This sequence comes from Schaedlerella sp., assembly GCA_036309085.1. Classification (GTDB taxonomy): domain Bacteria; phylum Bacillota; class Clostridia; order Lachnospirales; family Lachnospiraceae; genus Schaedlerella. Next base: position 28,793 of record JAXJUL010000036.1, on the reverse strand, counting down.
CAACTGTCGTCTTACAATCAACCACTTCAGTGGTGGAAGAAAATTTATCACTGGTAACCGCTGTGAACGTGGTCTTGGTAAAGAAAAATCAAAAAATAATCTTCCGAACCTCTTTGCTTATAAGATGGAACGTTATTTTGGATATAAACCTCTGGAAAAATCAGAGGCAAAACGTGGAGAAATTGGTATTCCACGTGTATTGAATATGTATGAGAACTATCCGTTCTGGCACACATTTTTCACAAAATTAGGATTTAGTGTCGTACTTTCTCCTGCATCAACAAGACGAATTTACGAACTTGGTATTGAATCTATCCCAAGTGAATCCGAATGTTATCCTGCCAAACTTGCTCACGGGCATGTACAATGGCTGATTGATAGGGGTGTAAAATGCATTTTTTATCCTTCTATCCCATATGAACGCAAGGAATTTGCAGGTGCTGAAAACCATTACAACTGCCCAATCGTTACCTCCTATCCTGAAAACATTAAAAACAATATGGATTCGATCGTAAACGGTGATGTTGATTTCCTTCATCCATTTATTAATTTTGAAAGTGAAGCAACTATCAGTTACAAACTCTGCACTGAACTTTGCAGTAAATTTAATATTTCCAAAGATGAAGTTATCTCCGCAGTACATACAGCATGGATGGAATTAGAATCCTGCCGCAATGATATGCAAAAGAAAGGAGAAGAGACAATCAAATTCCTGAATGAAACAGGAAACAGAGGTATCGTTCTCGCTGGCCGTCCATATCATATTGATCCAGAAGTTAACCATGGTCTTCCAGAACTGATCAACTCCTATAATATCGCAGTCCTGACAGAAGATTCTGTCTCACATCTTCAGGATGTAGAACGTCCGCTGAACGTTCTTGACCAGTGGATGTATCACTCCAGACTGTATGCAGCGGCAAACTATGTAAAAACAGTAGATAACTTAGATTTGATCCAATTAAATTCATTCGGTTGTGGTCTTGATGCAGTTACAACTGATCAGGTTGCTGATATTCTGACAAATTCAGATAAGATTTATACTTCTCTTAAAATTGACGAAGTTAACAACCTTGGAGCTGCAAGAATCCGTGTTCGTTCACTTTTAGCTGCAATCCGTGTTCGCGAACAGCTGAAAAATGAGCGTGAAATCAAACCTTCCAATATTAAAAAGGTTTCTTTCACAGAAGAGATGAGAAAAGATTACACTATCCTTTGTCCGCAGATGTCTCCAATCCACTTCGAGATTGTAGAACCTGCCATGGCTGCCGCCGGTTATAAGCTTGAAATTTTATCAAATGACAACAAACATGCAATCGACACAGGATTAAAATATGTAAATAACGATGCCTGCTATCCATCTTTGATTGTTGTTGGGCAGATCATGGATGCCGTCCTGTCTGGAAAATATGACACAGATCATCTTGCAATCATCATGACACAGACCGGCGGAGGCTGTCGTGCTTCCAACTACATTGGTTTCATCAGACGTGCTCTTAGAAAAGCTGGTTATGAGCATATTCCTGTTATTTCTCTGAACCTGAGCGGTCTGGAAAGCAACCCTGGCTTTAAACTTACTGCATCTTTGGCTCTGCGTGCAGTTTATGCTGTTATATTTGGTGACATATTCATGAAATGTGTCTACAGAATGCGTCCATATGAAGCAAGAAAAGGTACAACTGACGCAATCCACAGAAAATGGGCTGAAGTATGTAAAAAATTTGTATCTGAAGGATATCCTTCCAGAAGAAAATTCAAAAAATTATGTAAGGAAATCATCACAGAATTCGATAATATTGATACACTGGATATCAAAAAACCCCGTGTTGGTATTGTTGGTGAGATTCTTGTCAAATTCATGCCAGCTGCAAACAATCATCTGGCAGAACTTTTAGAAAACGAAGGAGCTGAACCAGTTGTACCAGACCTCCTGGATTTCTTGAACTACTGTTTCTACAATCAGAATTTCAAGGTTTCTGACCTTGGTATGCCAAAATCAAAGGCAACTCTCGGAAATCTCGGTATCAAAGCAATTGAGTGGTTCCGCAGTCCTGCGTCAAAAGCATTTGAAGAAAGTAAACACTTCAATCCGCCTGCAAAGATTGAAGACCTTGCCAAGATGGCATCTGAAATTGTTTCTATAGGAAACCAGACTGGTGAAGGATGGTTCCTTACCGGTGAAATGCTTGAGCTGATCCACTCTGGTGCCGGCAACATCGTATGTACACAACCATTTGCATGTCTGCCAAACCATGTTGTAGGTAAGGGTGTAATCAAAGAACTTCGCAGACGACATCCAGAATCCAATATTGTTGCAATTGATTATGACCCAGGTGCAAGTGAGGTTAACCAGTTAAATCGTATCAAACTGATGCTTTCAACCGCAAATAAAAATATTTAATTTCATAAAATATAGTTACACAATTCAGAAACACTTTTTGTTTCTGAATTGTTGTACTTTTATGACTTTTATTACATATAATGGCTAAGAAGGAGAAAATTATGGTCACATTGATTAGTAAATTTTTAAAGCTGGAATCCCTTCCAGATGATAAAAAAAGAAGCGCCTATGGAAAGATGTGTGGTATTGTTGGGATTATATTAAATATTTTTCTGTTTGCCGGAAAATTTTTCGCAGGCACATTTAGTAATTCGGTTGCAATCACAGCTGATGCATTTAACAATTTATCAGATGCCGGATCTTCTGTCGTAACTCTTGCCGGTTTTAAACTCGCAGAGCAGAAGCCTGACCCGGATCACCCATTTGGTCATGGGCGTATTGAATATTTATCTGGACTGATTGTATCTGCAGTTATCCTTATGATGGCATATGAATTATTTAAGAATTCTATTAATAAAATTATACATCCTTCCAATGTAGAATTTTCTATAATAATTGTTGCCATCCTTATCGCTTCTATCATTGTAAAATGCTACATGGCATATTATAACTTCAGTATTGGGAAACGAATCGGTTCTGCAACATTAAAAGCAACTGGAACTGACAGTTTGAGTGACTGCATTTCTACTGCCGTTGTTCTTCTCACAACATTGATTGGAGCTTTTTCTGGTCTGAAAATTGATGGATACTGTGGTGTCGCTGTTTCTCTTCTGATCTTCTTTGCAGGAATCAATGCAGCAAGGGATACTTTGAATCCGCTTTTAGGTCAGACTCCCGAAAAGGAGTTTGTAGAAAAAATCGAATCTCTTGTACTTAATTTTGATGAAAAGATAATCGGACTTCACGATTTAATCGTTCATGATTATGGTCCTGGAAGACAATTTGTTTCTCTTCACGCTGAAGTACCGGCAGAAGATGATTTTTTAAAGATACATGACATTATTGATAATCTCGAAGTCCAATTACAAAAAGATCTGGGATGCATGGCAACAATCCACATGGATCCTGTTGTAACAACTGATGAACGGGTAGATAATCTTAAATTACAATGTAGTAATATTTTGATAGAAATCAACGAAGTGCTTACACTTCATGATTTTCGAGTTGCTTTCGGCGAAACTCATACTAATCTTATCTTTGATATTGTTATCCCGCATCGTTTTTCTATGACAGAAACAGAAACGATACGTCTGATTCAAAAAAAGATTCAGGAAGAAATCGGAGCAAACTATTTTGCGGTAATCAGCGTAGATAATCCAACCACATAAATTTAAAAGGAAGAAGTTTCTTATACTTAAGATTCCTCTTCCTTTTTCCTTATTTTATTAATCTCGCTATATCTTCAGGAGTTTCCGCAATCAGTTCGGCACCGGCTTCTTCCAACTCTTCACGACTTCCATACCCGAAAAGCACACCCATAGAATGTGTTCCTGCCTTTTTCGCACCATTTATATCATAGCAACGATCCCCAACCATGAGAACCGTATCTCTGTCTGTCACACCGCAGGCATCCAGAACATATTCAATTACTTCATCTTTGTTTACTCTTCCTCCATCCATCAGACTTCCGGCAATCACATCAAAATACTGTGCAAATCCAAAATGTTCAGCAATAATCTTTGCAAATTTTTCTGGTTTTGATGTTGCCATACAGATCTGATATCCTCTGTCTTTTAAATCTTTTAATACATCCAGAATGCCGTCATAGACTGTGTTCTCAAAAATACCTTTCACCTGATAATATTCCCGGTATACATCTACTGCACGATGTCCTTCTTCTTTTGAGAAGCCACAGTATTTTGAAAATTGTGCTGCAAGCGGTGGTCCTACAAAACTTCTCAACTGTTCTCTGTCCTCTACCTCAAATCCGTATTTTTTCAATGTATACTCTACACTGTTGATAATTCCTTCTCCAGAATCTGTTAATGTTCCGTCCAAATCGAATAAGATTGTATGTATACTCATATTTTCTTTCTCCTTTTGTTTATAAGATTTTCTAAAAACTGCGGATTCTGTCATCTTCCTCATTCTGTGTATTCTCTATATTGCGAATCACAGCATAATAACCATAATTATCATTTACCTTAATATAAACCCTGTCACCAACTTTATGCCCTCTGATTGCCTTTCCCAGAGGTGACTCAATACTGATCAGTCCCTGCATAGAATTACCTCGAATAGACGTAACGAGACGATATGTCTCAATTTCATCATCTTCTTCTATATAAAGTTCTACCGTATTATTGATTCCAACCTCATCTTCTTTTGAAGAATCATCTACGATAATCGCGGTCTTTAACATTCTTTCCAGATAGCGTATTCTGCTTTCGTTCTGATTTTTATCCTTCTTTGCTGCATGATATTCAAAATTCTCACTGAGATCTCCATGAGCTCTTGCTTCCTTTACAGCTTCGATTGCTTCTTTCCTAACTACAAGCCTGCGGTGTTCAATCTCTTCCTCGATTTTTTTGACATCGCTCTTTGTCAACTTCTCTCTCATCAATTTTACCTTGTCTTTCTAACATATTTAAAGCTATTTTACCTGTTTATACTTAAAAAGTAAATGTATATTTTTCTCTGCTATTTCCAGAATTTTTTCAAAATATCGCAAACACTTTCTTTTCTACAGACATAATATTCTTTCCATTCTCTCGGGAATACTTCTCTGTATCTCTGTGCCAAAAATCTTTCATCAAGCAACAAAATTACTCCTCTGTCATTTTCCGTACGAATTACTCGTCCAGCAGATTGAAGCACTTTATTCATGCCTGGATACATGTATGCAAAATCAAATCCTGACATATTTTTTTCATCAAACCATTTCTTCAGGATCTCTCTTTCAGTACAAACCTGTGGAAGTCCCGTTCCAATGATTGCAGTTCCAATTAAACGTTCTTCCGTAAGGTCAATGCCTTCTGAAAAAATTCCTCCCATAACACAAAATCCCACAAGTGAAGTTTCTCTAACCGCTTCAAAGCTTTCAAGAAAAATCTCTCTTGATTCTTCTCCCATAAACTGAGACTGAACAATGCATTCAACTGTATCTCCAATCATTTTTTGATAACAATCATAAACCTTTTCCAATACTTTATACGATGGAAAAAATGCAATATAGTTACCTTTTTTGCTTTCAGCCATTTCCTTTATATACTCAGCAAATCTAAGATACATCGCCTCCCCACGTCTTGTATATTTCGTACTTACGTCATTCCCTATTGCCAGAAGACTATTTTCTGGTGGAAATGATGACTTTGCATAAATCGCATAATCGTCTTTCTCAACACTTAACAATTCTTTGTAATATTTAATCGGCAGTAATGTAGCCGAAAAATAAATTGTGCTGTTTCCCTGAGAAAGATATTTATAAAGATTTACAGCAGGATTTACACAAAAAAGTCTGATTTTGAATTTTCCGCCTGATTCAAGTTCTGAATACATTACATAATTCTCATCCAGCATTTCATAAACATTCAAAAAATCTCTTATTTGAAAGTAAAAATCCAGAATTTCTTCTCTTTTCTCCAATTCGTGATTCTCTTCCATATAACGTTCCAGCTCACCTAAAATATTCATATATTTCAAAGCAATATGGGAAACACTATCCAGAATCTGATATTCTTCACATTCTCTTTTCAATTCCAAAAGCTTCCTGTTACACTCTTCAAGCCTTTTTGTAAGTCGCAGATCCTTTGTTTTTACAACTCTTTTAATATTCAGAAGATCCTCTTTATAAACCTGTGCACTGTACATTTCACGTCCACGTTCTACCAGATTGTGTGCTTCGTCAATTAAAAATAAATATTCCCCTTTTCCTCCCTCTGAAAAAAATCGCTTTAAATGCGCATTTGGATCAAATACATAGTTATAATCACAGATTATCGCATCCACCCACAAAGAGACATCCAATGTCATCTCAAATGGACAAACTCTATACTTTCTTGCCTGCTTTTCCAGTACTATACGACTCAACTCATTCTCTGTTGTAATTAACTCAAAGACTGCGTCATTCACCCTGTCAAAATGTCCTTTTGCATAGGGGCACGCTTCCGGGTTGCAGTTTTTCTGTTCACAAAAACATATTTTTTCTTTTGCAGTGAGCGTAATTGTTTTAAACTTCAAGTGCTGCTTTTCTCGTAAGATCTGAAATGCCTGCTCAGCCACTGAACGGGTAATCGTTTTTGCGGTCATATAGAAAATCTTTTCTCCAAGACCTTCCCCTACTGCCCGGACTGTTGGAAAGACTGTTGCCATCGTCTTCCCAACTCCTGTTGGTGCCTGAATAAATAACTTCTTTTTTCGCAAAATCGTTCTATATACAGAAGAAACCAGTTCCCTTTGTCCTTCTCTATATGGAAATGGAAATTCTGTACTGCGAATAGATTTATTTCTTTTTTCACGCCATTCCATCTGAAATTTCGCCCATTTTTCATAAGCATGTACAAGTTCCAGAAACCATACTTCCAATTCCCGAAAAGAAAATTCTTGGACAAACTGCTTTTCTTCTTCATTCTCCAGATTACAGTAGGTCATCTGGACAGATATTTTCTCCAGATGCTTATGAATAGCATATAGATATGCATAACATTTTGCCTGAGCAAGATGAACTCCTACTGGTTTTTCTATTAAGACAATATCTCTGACAACACCTTTGATTTCTTCTATGCAAACTATTTTATCATTATGAAATATGCCATCTGCACGCCCTTCTATTTGAAGATAAAATCCATCACACAGAATCTCTGTTTTTAACAAAACTTCTGCCTGATATTCGGAGCCTCTTCTTTTTTGTATTTTCCTGTGAAGTCTACTTCCCTGCTGCATGGCATCCAAATCTATCCTTGCCACACGATCATCAATATCACCTTCCCGCAGAATAAATTCAACGAGATTTCGCACTGAAATATGAATTATTTTTTGTTCCATATTTATACATCCAAATCAAAAGAAACGGTGCTCCAGTCAGCACTCTGGTTAAAGCCAAATCTGCTGCATACACCGTTATCTTACCCCTGTCAATTAATTAAATTTACTCTTGTGTGTCTGCGCTTGCAACTTCTGCAATCGTCTTTGTAAGTCCCGCAATCGCCTGAAGATCAGACGGAATAATAATCTTAGTTGCCTTTCCGTCAGCTGCTTTTGCAAATGCTTCCAGACTCTTCAATGTCAATACAGCATTATCTGCACCCGCAGCCTTAATAAATTCAATACCTTCTGCTGTAGCTCTCTGCACTGTGCGGATTGCTTCAGCCTGTCCTTCTGCTTCTGTGATTCTTTTCTGTTTTTCTGCTTCTGCTTTCAGAATTGCTGCCTGTTTTGATGCCTCGGCTTCCAGAATTACAGACTCTTTTTCCCCTTCTGCTACAAGAATTGCTGATTTCTTCTCACCTTCAGCTCGAAGAATTGCTTCTCTTCGTTCACGTTCTGCTTTCATCTGTTTTTCCATGGCTTCCTGAATTGCTCTTGGAGGCATGATATTCTTTAATTCTACTCGATTAACTTTAATTCCCCACTCATCTGTTGCAATATCGAGAATTGTTCTCATCTTTGTATTGATTGTTTCCCTGGAAGTAAGAGTTTCATCAAGTTCAAGATCACCGATAATATTACGTAGTGTCGTTGCTGTCAGATTCTCAATCGCCGAAATCGGACTTTCTACACCATAAGTGTATTTCTTCGGATCTGTAATCTGGAAAAATACAACTGTATCGATCTGCATTGTTACATTATCTTTTGTAATGACTGCCTGAGGCTCAAAATCAACAACCTGTTCTTTTAAAGAAACCTTTTTCGCCACCTTATCAAGAATCGGAATCTTAAAGTGAATTCCGACGCTCCATGTCTCCTTGTATCCGCCAAGACGTTCCAAAACGTATGCATATGCCTGTGGAACAATCTTGATACTTGATACGATCAGCATAAGCACAATCAGCAAAATAATTACTGTCACAATAAATCCTAACATCGCCTATTCCTCCTCATATTTTTTTACGATCAGTTTAACTCCTGAAATATTCACGACCCTGGCAAGGTCTCCCGGATTCAGAATCTCTCCATCTTCCTCTGTTCTGACAGTCCAGTCAATTCCATTCACAATTGCACAGCCTGTCATCTTATAATTATCTACCGTTTCTGTTATCCTAACCACTTTTCCGATTATTCCTTCATAATTTGTCTTCTCATGATTGGAATTTATGTACTTGACAGCAAACGGTCTTGTAAAATACAGAAGCAGAAAAGAAACTGCAATGAAAATTCCGGTCTGCCACCAGCCATTCAGCCCTATCATTCCTGCAATCAAAGCTGCAAGTGAGCCTCCAGCCATCCATATTGCTGTCAGACCAACTGTAAAAACTTCAATCACAAGAAAGATGATCAAAAGTGCCAGCCAAATAAAAATTGTCTTATCCATTCCTCTCCCTTCTTTCTTTGTAGATTCATCCGGTTTTTCTTCCCTGATGTTGAGTTTATCATAAACTTTCTTTTTGAATTATACAATACCTTTTGTGTGAATGTTATAATTTTCCGCTTGATTCACCATCTATTTAAATGTGAATTGTCCTCCTCAAATTCTGTCATATCTCCGCGATATCGAAATGGCAAATGATTCCTCTGACAGACAGGATTCTTTCGTTCTTCAATAGAAATTGCCTGAAAAAAACCCTTCCATAATCGTGCATACTCTTTTTCTTGTTCCGATACTCTGTCTGCTGCTTCCCAATTTATTTTTTCTCCAGTTACAAGTACCCAGTCGTATCTTGTCTTGTGAACCAAAAATTCCCGATGTGTTTTATCACAGATTATCCAGTTCTCAAGTGGAAATCTGTTTGCAAAATGATCACCTATGCAGGTGAGAATCCTGTTCTTTGGCAAAATTTCTGCAAATAAAATCCCATTCTCCAATTCCCTAAATCTAAGTAATTCAATATGAAAATGCACTTCATTACGGACATTTCTACTGAGTGTAAACAATGTCTTTACATAAAAATCTGTAAGATGATCCATGATTTTTTTGCTGTTTGGAATCTTTCTCGCTTCTTGAAGCACATGAAACACAGCATCTGCTTTCTTTGCGTTTTCAGAAAGAAGTGCATGATAAATATGAAAATACGCCTGCTGTCCCAGATTTTTCCTGATCATCCGTACTACTGCGGCAGCTTTCTTTTCATCAGCCTGAACCTCCACATAGTCACAGAATAATTGATGCTCCAATCTTCCTTTTAATTCTATACCTGCATCCTTATTCCTGAAACCTTTCCATGCATCATAAATCGCAGACAACATCGCTGTCATACTATCTTCACAAACAAATACTGTTTTCACCATTCTCTGCCTTTCTATAAAATCTGTCTGATCTTTTTTTCTGTAAAATTCATGTCATCAAACAGAGTCAACTGCCTGTAGTTCATTCCATAAACAGAATCCGGAAGCTTTTCCTTTGTGTTTAACAAATTTCTGGTTATATAATCTTCTTCTATCTTTGTCTGATACATCATCTTCCCACTACAGGTAATAAAATATAAAGCCCGCTTCAAAACGACTCCCATCTTTTTAAGATCCTCGAAATTAACAATTCCCATCCTTCTTGCTTTCACAATTCTCTGTGCCGACTTTACACCAATCCCCGGTACTCTCAAAAGCATATGATAATCTGCACGATTCACCTCTACCGGAAAGCATTCCAGATGCTTCAAAGCCCAGTTACATTTGGGATCAAAGAATACATTAAAGTTCGGATTTTTTTCATCTAACAGTTCTCTCGCTTCAAACTGATAAAATCTAAGCAGCCAGTCTGCCTGATATAATCTATGTTCCCTAAGAAGCGGCGGTCCTTCGTCCGTTCTTTCCGGTAAGGCAGAATCTTCATTCACAGACACAAATGCGGAATAAAATACCCTCTTTAGTTCAAAATTTTTATATAGAGATTCCGCCACATTTAAAATCTGATAATCAGTCTCGGGAGTTGCTCCGATAATCATCTGGGTACTCTGTCCAGCAGGCACAAATCTCGGAGCATTCTTATAAAGGATCATCTCCTGCTTATTCTCCTTCATACCTTCCTGAACCTGACGCATCGGTGCAAGAATATTCTTCCTGCTCTTATGTGGGCACAAGAGTTTCAAACTCTCAGCTGTAGGAAGTTCTATATTCACACTCATCCTGTCAGCAACAAAGCCAAGCTTCTGAATCAAAGCCGAATCTGCTCCGGGAATCGCTTTTACATGAATATATCCCTGAAAATGATATTCATAACGAAGTTTATAAATCGCTGCATAGATTAATTCCATCGTATAATTCGGACTTTTCAACACTCCCGAACTTAAAAAAAGTCCTTCAATATAATTTCGACGATAAAATTCAATTGTAAGTCTGCAGATCTCATCTGGAGTAAAAGAAGCTCTTTTCACATCATTCGATGCCCTGTTGATGCAATATTTACAATCAAAAATACATTCATTAGTAAACAAAATCTTAAGCAGAGATATGCATCTTCCATCTGCCGAAAAACTGTGACAAATTCCTGCCGCACTGCAGTTTCCAATTCCTGTCCCATCTCCTCTTCGATCCACACCGCTCGATGTACATGCAACATCATACTTTGCAGCATCTGTAAGTATCTGAAGTTTTTCGTACATGTCCATTTGTTCTGTTATCTGCATACGCTTCTCCCTCAACAAACATTTGTTCTGATTTAATTTTATCATAGCCAACATTATATTTCAACAAAAAACAAACATAAGTTCTGATTTTTACTTCGGAAATTGTGAGATTTTTACAAAACAATACAGTGACAAATTAATTTTATTTATTATATGTGCTACAATTCCTCTAAATAAAAAGAACCGACACACGTATGTCAGTTCTTTTTATTCTGATTCTTTAACAAAGTGGATATTTTGCAGTAAGTTCTGCAACCATCTCTCTTGCTTTTTCTACATTATCTTCGCTTTCAATTACCATAGTGATGATCTCTGCAATTTTATCCATATCTTCTTCAACCATGCCGCGAGTTGTTACTGCAGGCGTTCCGAGTCTGATGCCACTTGTTACAAATGGTGAACGAGGATCATTCGGAATTGTGTTCTTATTCGCTGTTACATGAGCTTCGTCCAGACGTTTCTCCAGTTCTTTTCCACTGATATTCTTCTCTCTAAGATCTACAAGCATAAGATGATTGTCCGTATCTCCTGAAACAATCTTAACACCGCGTGCCTGAAGTCCTCTGCAAAGTGCCTTCGCATTCTTTACAACCTGTTCCATATATGTCTTATATTCTGGCTGAAGAGCCTCTTTAAAACATACTGCCTTTGCAGCGATCACGTGCATCAAAGGGCCACCTTGGATTCCAGGGAATACCGCTTTATTGAAATTAAATTTTTTATTCATTTCCTCACTGCACATGATCATACCGCCACGAGGACCACGAAGTGTTTTGTGCGTTGTTGTTGTTGTAACATGTGCATATGGAATTGGACTTGGGTGTAATCCTGTTGCTACTAGACCAGCAATATGTGCAATATCAACCATAAGATAAGCACCCACTTCATCTGCAATCTCACGGAATTTCTTAAAATCAATTGTTCTTGCATATGCACTTGCACCTGCAACAATCAATTTAGGCTGCTCTCTCTTTGCAATCGCACGTACTTCTTCATAATCGATCACACCATCATCATTTACACCATATGCTACTACATTAAAATATTTACCAGAAAGATTAACCGGTGAACCATGTGTCAGATGTCCGCCGTGATCAAGATTCATCCCCATGATCTTATCACCAGGCTCAAGCATTGCAAACATTGCTGCCATATTAGCCTGTGCACCGGAATGTGGCTGTACATTGACATACTCGCACCCGAACAGCTTCTTTGCTCTTTCTCTTGCAAGATCCTCTGCCATATCAACACACCAGCAGCCGCCATAATAACGTCTTCCTGGATATCCTTCTGCGTATTTATTTGTCAACGGACTTCCCATTGCTTCCATAACTGCTTCACTTACCCAGTTTTCAGAAGCAATAAGCTCAATATGAGTATTCTGACGATCCATCTCTTTTTTTATAACTTCTGCAAGCTCTGGATCCGTATTTGCTACTTTATCAAATTCGTACATCCTGTTTCCCTCTCTTTACTGCCACATAAAAAATATTATTTATTGTTTATGTGCGATTTTCTGTATAGTATACTACTTTTTATATAAACATGCAAGCCCTTTCCTTTGTTATCGCTTTAATGCAACAAAGTTTTTATTCCATTTCATAAATTAGGATTCGCCAACGTGAGTCCTGTACTTAATCTTTCTTAAAAATCAAATAGTGATAATTGATTGCTCTTTGGAAGATCTCCAAAAATCCCCATCTCTGCCATCTTATCAATTACAGTCTGTGGTACTTTTGTACGCTGTCTGAAGTCGTCCAACGACAAATACGGACCATCTTTTGCCGCAGCTTCTACATCTCTTGCCGCTTTCTCACCCATTCCATCAATACTTGCAAGTGATGGCATCAGTTTTCCATCAATAATCAAAAATTTTGTAGCTGTTGCCTTGAACAGGTCAATCGGAAGAAATTCAAATCCTCTGGCATACATTTCCTGAACAAGATGCATATCTTTCAAAGTATCCTGTTCCTTATTTGTCAATGTATCTGATCTTCTTTTATAATCGTTAATATGCGCATTCAGTATATCTTTTCCCATACACATTAACTCATAAGAAAATGCATCTGCACGAATACTGAAGTACGCTCCGTAATATGCCAACGGATAATTAATTTTACAATATGCAATACGCCATGCCATCATAACATAAGCTGCCGCATGGGCTTTCGGGAACATGTATTTAATCTTTTTACATGACCAGATGTACCAGTCCGGCACATCCTGAGCTTTCATTGCTTCTTCCCATTCTGGTTTCAATCCCTTTCCTTTTCGTACACTTTCCATAATTGTAAAGGACAAAGAACTGTCTACACCTTTATTGATCAGATATGTCATGATATCATCTCGTGTACAGATTGCAGTTGAAATCGTAGCTTTACCTGATCTGATCAATTCTTGTGCATTGCCAAGCCATACATCTGTACCATGTGAAAGTCCCGCAATACGAATCAAGTCAGAAAGGGACTGTGGCTTTGCTTCAATTACCATCTGAATCGCAAATCCAGTACCAAATTCCGGAATTCCGAGACTTCCCAGTTTGCATCCATCAATATCTTCTGGCTTGATTCCCAACACACTTGTGCCATGAAACAAACTCAGAACCCCTTTGTCATCCAGAGGAATTTTGGTTGCAGCAAATGGGTTCTCTCGATTAAATTCATTCGGAAGTGCATCTGACGTAATATACTCTTCCAACATACGGATCATTGTCGGATCATCGTGTCCAAGAATATCCAGCTTCAACAAATTATGATCAATAGAATGATAGTCAAAGTGTGTTGTTACAATATCCGTTGTCGTATCATTTGCCGGATGCTGAACTGGCGTAAACTCATTGATATTATGTCCATGAGGAAGAACTATAATTCCACCAGGATGCTGTCCCGTTGTTCTCTGTACACCAGTACATCCACTGCTGATACGCTCAATCTCACATTTTCTCTTGTGAAGACCTCGCTCTTCGAAATAATGTTTCACATAACCATAGGCTGTCTTATCCGCAAGTGTGCCGATTGTACCAGCCTTGAAGGTATGCCCTTCTCCAAAGATAACTTCTGTATATTTATGAGCTTTTGCCTGATAATCCCCTGAGAAATTCAAATCAATATCTGGCTCCTTATCTCCTTTAAATCCAAGGAAGGTTTCAAACGGGATATCAAATCCTTCCTTTGCCAAAGGTGCCCCGCACATCGGACAGATTTTATCCGGCATATCAAATCCACAACTTCCTGCATATGCTCTTACTTCTTCAGATTCAAAATCTGTATAATAGCATTTTTTACAAAGATAATGCGGACTTAATGGATTTACTTCCGTAATTCCTGCCATTGTTGCGACAAAAGAAGAACCAACTGAACCTCGTGAACCAACCAGGTATCCATCTGCATTGGACTTCCACACCAGTTTCTGAGCAATGATATACATCACGGCATATCCATTGGAAATAATAGAATTCAGTTCTCTCTCCAGACGGGCAGAAACAATTTCAGGAAGATCTGGACCGTAGACTTCATGTGCTTTTTTATAACAGATTTCTCGAAGTTCCTGATCAGAATTCTCAATAATCGGAGGACATTTATTCGGATTGACAGGTGCGATCTTCTCAATCATATTTGCAATCTTATTTGTATTTTCTACAACGACCTCATATGCTTTCTGTGAACCAAGATATTCAAATTCTGCAAGCATCTCTTCCGTAGTCCGCAAATACAAAGGCGCCTGGTTATCCGCATCACTAAATCCTTTTCCAGCCATAATGATTCTTCGATAAACCTCATCTTCAGGATCAAGAAAATGTACATCGCAGGTCGCAACAACCGGCTTTTTAAACTGTTCTCCGAGTTTGATGATTTCTTTATTCAAATTCTTTAAATCTTCTTCTGTCGTAATCTTCGGAAATTTACTGCTTTCCAGCATAAAGCGGTTATTTCCGAGCGGCTGGATTTCATAATAATCGTAAAACTCAGCAAGTCTTGCTATTGTCTGTGGAGATTTCTCGTGTAAAATTGCCTGAAATAATTCTCCCGCTTCACAAGCACTTCCTATTATTAATCCTTCTCTGTGTTCTGCAAGCAAACTTTTCGGAATTCTTGGTCTGTTAGCATAATACGTCAGACATGAATCCGAAATCAACTGATACAAATTGTACCTTCCAATATCATTTTTCGCTAAAAGAATGATGTGATACATTGGAAGTTTTCGAATTGCATTTGGATTCATATCTCCAAACTGATTTATTCCCTTCAGTGTGTAAATATTTCGCTCTTTAAGCATTTGAATAAATTTCACGAAAATCTCCGCTGTAGCTTTTGCATCATCTACAGCACGATGATGATTTTCCAGAGAAATATTCAATGCTTTTGCAACAATATTCAACTTATATTTTGAAAGTGTCGGCATAAGCACTCGTGCCAGTGATACCGTATCTACATAAGTAAAATGTGGTTCTATATCCTGGTATCTGCAGTTCTGTTCAATAAACCCTACGTCAAATCCCGCATTATGTGCAACCAGAACTGCATCTTTGGTAAATTCCAGAAATTCTGGCAAAATTGTTTCAATATCCGGATATTCCAGAACCATTTCATCTGTAATACTCGTCAGCTTTGTAATTTCAAACGGGATCGGACGCTTTGGATTTACAAAAGTACTGAATGAATCAACAATTTCTCCTTTTACAACCTTCACTGCACCGATTTCGATGATCTTATCTTTAATTGCACTGAATCCTGTTGTTTCCAGGTCAAAGACAACATAAGTATCATCCAATGTTTGATTTCTGACATTCACCGCAATCTCAGTCAAATCATCTACAACGTAACCTTCTACTCCGTAGATTATTTTGAATGGGTCATCCTTATCCAGTCTTTCTATATAATGATTGGCAGTTGGAAACGCCTGCACATTCCCATGATCTGTGATAGCAATTGCCGGATGTCCCCATTTATGCGCACGATCTACAATATTGTTCACATCAGAAACTCCATCCATATCACTCATTTTCGTATGACAATGAAGTTCTACACGTTTTACAGGACTTACATCATTCCTGCTCTTCGTAAAATCACCAATCTTTTTTATTCCGGTTATATTTCCTACAGACAATTCTCCGTCGTATTTATCAATATTCGTAACACCTTTTATTTTAAGAAAGGCACCCTTTTTGATATCTCCAAGAATTTCTGGAAGCTGATCATTTCGTGCAAACATTTTTACCATGATCGTATCTGTAAAATCTGTTACTGCAAACATAAGAATCGTCTTCTCATTACGAATCTCTCTCGTATCAAAATTAATAACTTTTCCGTGAAATGTAATCTCACCCATTTCACTGACAACCTGATCCAGATGGATTGGCTCATCTTCGAAATTCCTTCCATAGATAAGAGACGGATCATCTCCCATCTTCAATGGACGGACATACGTATTCTTTTTTATTTCTTTCTTAAATTCCTTTTTCTGTCCTTTTTCATTTGGAGAAACTTGCTTCTTCTCATTCTTCGAAGCAGAAGACTGTATCTTTTCAGATTTTTTTTCTTTTTCCTGTCCTTTTATCACAAGATTATGATTGTGTCTTTCAAAAATCGCATTGATTTCCTGCTGTATCTTCTGTTCATCATAGTCACGGCTGCTTTTCTTTTCAGATTCTTTGTATTGAATCCGTATATCAGCCTTCATCTGAAAGCGATTTTTAAATATCTCTTCCAGATACTGTCCGATCATCTCTTTTCTTCCTTCTGAGACAATCGTATCCAGAAGTTCAACCATAACAATATTTCCGTCATCGTAAGAAAATTCAGCCTGAGTGAGCATATTGGATGCAAGCACGCTTTTCTGTCTGATTTCTTCAATCATACTTTCTTTATATTCATCAACTAATGCTGCCGGAGTATACTGCTCTGATAACTGATATTTTTCAATCACTTTAACTTCTACATCTACCGTTGAAAAAAGTTGAGTTTTTATTCTCTCTTCTGTCTTCCAGATAATTCTTTTGGGAATAATGTGTTTACTGAAAATGCTGACATTCAAATGATCTCTTTTCGAATTTGTAGATATTTTCTCAATTTCAATATCTGCGATCAGCCTTTTCACCTCATCTTCCACTTTTAAAGTCGGAAACACTTCAAAAAATGATTTTGTATTTCTTACGCTTTCCAATTGATCAGCTCCTGTCGAAGAGTTTCTAACAGATCTTCTTCTTTTACTTTTCTGATGATTTCCCCTTTTTTGATCAAAAGACCTTCACCAATCCCTCCTGCGATACCTATATCTGCTTCTTTTGCTTCTCCTGGACCATTTACAACACATCCCATAACCGCAACTTTAATATCAAGAGGAAATTCCTGTACCATGGCCTCTACCTTATTTGCCAGGCCAATCAAATCAATCTTTGTTCGTCCACATGTAGGACAGGATACAACCTCAATGCCACCATTCCTAAGTCCCAGTGTTTTCAGAATCAGCTTCGCTGTTTTAATTTCCTCTGCAGGATCTCCTGTAAGAGAAACTCTTATTGTATTACCAATACCTGCATTCAGAATAATTCCAAGACCTATGGAGGATTTTACATTTCCAGAATACAGGGTTCCAGCTTCTGTAATTCCAACATGCAGAGGATATTTACATTTTGGTGCAAGAAGTTCATGCGCCTTTACACACATCATAACATCAGATGATTTGATGCTGACAACAAGATTATCATAATCAAGCTCTTCAATCATCTTAATCTTAGCGAGTGCACTTTCTACAATTCCCTCTGCAGTCACACCGCCATACTTTTCAACAAGATGTTTTTCTAAAGAACCACTATTTACACCGATACGAATTGGAACATTATACTCTCTTGCTTTATCTACAACTGCCTTTACACGTTCCTGTGAACCAATATTCCCTGGATTGATACGAATCTTATCTGCACCATTTTCAATCGCAGCAATTGCCATCTTATAATCAAAATGAATGTCTGCAACCAATGGAATATGTATCTGTTTTTTTATTTCTTTCAGCGCAAGAGCTGCTTCCATTGTTGGAACTGTACAACGAATAATCTCGCATCCTGCTGCCTCCAGTTTTAAAATCTGTGCAACAGTTGCTTTCACATCCTCTGTTCTTGTATTTGTCATTGACTGAATCGCGATTGGGTGCTGACCTCCTATCATGACGTCTCCGATTTGAACTTCTTTTGTCTCATTTCTAAGCATCAGATTACCTCCTTCTTTCTTTTCATTATTATCTATCTGCGGGTATATAGTCGAAAAACAGGGATATTTCACCCTGTTTTCTTATTCTTTCTCAAATACCATCTGCTCTCCATATTCACGCTCAGAGAGTGTCAGATATTCCCCTTCAATATTGTATTCGTAACTGCCTTCCAGATTCTCAACTGCCAGGCGAAGTGCCTGTTCTTCAACCATTTCGCCAGACTTCTTCACTGTATCTGCAATTGCCGCTTCATCTTTTCTCAAAACGAAAGTTTTTGTATTTGTATCCACTGTATAAGGCATTGTCACTTTCACATCTTCCACTGCAAACGTCTCATCAGACCATTCTACAACAGCTTCGCCATTGCTTTTAATCCGAAGATCCATATCACTATATTCACTGCTCCATTCGCCTTCTAAGGGATTGGATGTGAATATCTGTACAATGAAAAATGCTACGATCAGTATAATGATAATTGATGATAAAGACATACCTAACCGCCATATTTTGCTTCTCTTCTTTTCATCATTGCCAAAGATCATACTCTCATACTCCTTTGAATCCAACTCTTTTTATTTCATATATTCTCTAAGAAATGCAAATAAGATTTCCATCTCTTCTTTTGTTCCCACTGTAATTCTCAAATACTGTCTTATGCGTTCACTGTTCCAGTAACGCACATAAATATCTGCTTTTTTTAGTGCTTCAAACAATTCTTTCGCATCGTATTCAGGATGCGTTGCAAAAATAAAGTTCGCCTGTGAATCCGTAAATTGAAATCCCAAGTTTTTCAGTTCTTGTTTTGCCCACTCTCGTGTCTCTATAATTGTTCCCACAGTTTTTTCAAAATATACTTTATCTTTTACAGCCTCTACACCACTTGCAAGAGCTGTCTGATTCATTGTATATGAATTGAATGAATATTTTACATCATTCAGATATTTGATCAATTCTGGATTGCTGATTGCATAACCAATTCGCATACCTGCCATAGAACGTGATTTGGAAAATGTCTGTACAACAATCAGGTTATCATATTTGTTAATTAGTTCAATCGCTGATTTTCCCGCAAAATCAATATATGCTTCGTCCACAATTACAATTACATCACGGTTATGTGCAATGATGTCTTCTACAAAATCAAGATCTTCATAAACTGCTGTCGGTGCATTCGGATTCGGGAAAATCACACCGCCATTTTCTTTGTAATAATCTTCTTTTTTTATTTTAAAATTCTCATCCAGTTTCTGACATTCATATGGAATACGATATAATTCAGCCCAAACTTTATAAAAAGAATAAGTAATATCCGGGAAAAGGACTGGTTTTTCTGAATTAAAAAATGTCAGAAAACACATGGACAGAACATCGTCTGATCCAACTCCTACAAAGATGTGATCTTTATCTACTCCATAATACTCTGCCAAAGCTTTCGTCAACACCTCTGATGCCGGATCTGGATACAGACGAAGACGGTCTATGTCAAGATTTTTTAAAATAGCTTCCACACCTGGTGCCGGCGGATATGGATTTTCATTTGTATTCAATTTAATAACCTTATTTTGTGGTTGCTCGCCCGGCACATAAGGTTCAACTGTTCTTATTTTTTTCAGTATCTCTGTATTCACTCCCATATTCACAACTCCTGTTTAAAAATATTCTTTTGCAAGTTCTGCAAATACCGGCAATGAATTTACAATTGTCTCATATGCCACACAATATGCCATTCTTACATATCCCGGACATCCAAAAGATGTTCCTGGTACAATCAGAATATGGCGCGCTTTTGCTGCCTGAACAAATTCCTTTTCGTTCTCAACCGGAGATTTTACAAAGAGATAAAATGCACCTTCTGGCTTGATGCACTCAAAACCAAGTTCTTTTAATCCATTATAAAGTGTCTCTCTGTTGCGGTCATAATAAGAAATGTCAGTTTTCTCATTCAGACAGGCTTTTACAAGCTTCTGCTGCAATGTAGGTGCATTTACAAATCCAAGGATTCTTGTTGCAACATTCGCTGCAGAAATAATTTTGTCACTGTCAGCTGCTTCATCCGGAATTACCAGATAGCCAATTCTCTCACCTGGAAGTGATAAAGATTTACTGAAAGAATAGCCGATGACCGTATTGGCATAATACTTTGTCAAATATGGAACTTCCACTCCATCATATGCCAGTTCACGATATGGTTCATCGGAAATAAGATAAATCTCTGTTCCGAATTCCTTCTGTTTTTTATCCATGATTGCTGCCAGCTCTTTGATCGTATCTTCTGAGTAAACAACACCAGTTGGATTGTTGGGTGTGTTAACGATAACAATCTTTGTTTTTGGACTGAGTTTCTGTTCAAACTCGTCCAGCTTTGGCTGAAAATCAACGGTATTCGGAGAAATCTCTACAAGAACACCGTCATAGTTATTGGTATAGCTTCTATATTCTCCAAAATAAGGAGCGAATACAACAACTTCATCTCCAGGATTTAACAGTGACTTCATAATTACATTCAGTCCACCTGCGGCTCCCACTGTCATTGTGATATTCTTTGCCGAAAACGTAGTTCCATGTTTTTCATTCAAAGAATCTGCCACGGCCTTGCGCACGTCCTCATATCCTGCATTGCTGTTTGTATAACCGTGGAGTACAACCGGATCTTCTTCATTCAGAATCTCCAGAATTGCTTCTTTTACAGCCCTTGGTGCAGGTACATTCGGATTACCAAGACTGAAATCATAGACATTCTCAGCTCCGTAAATCGATGCAAGCCGTGTTCCTTCTTCAAACATCGCACGGATTGCCGAACTGTTTGCTACCATATTTTCCATTTTCTTTGAAATCATTGTTTATCACTCCTGTCTTTTAGAATTCAACCATCTGAATAATCTGCTTATTGCAGATTATTTTTCAGGGTCACATATCCTTTTTCTACGAGAAAAGCTGGTTTGTAGGATAATTTTGCTTTTCTTAATCCTTCAGAACCAGTATCTTCTTCTCTGTTAATATACTGATAGTCTGCACATTCATTTCTTACAAACTGCTGATTGATCATCTGATACGCACCTTCGTACTCGTTCATTGCTTTTTCAATATGCACAACAAATGTATCTTTACAAAGTTCTTCTCCTATTGTAAATGCAACAATCTCTTCATCTACTCTGAGAATCCCTCCCGTCAGATTCAGTTCTTTCAGAAGTCTGAGAGAATTCAGTGTAACGCAAATCTCCTGACGTTTTCCTTCATGGTCTTCACATCCATTATCATTGCGCCACTTCAACGCCATCTGGAAACATTCTTCTACATTATCCTCTGTCAATGCCTCGTAACTCCAGTTGTCGTAAAGTTTTTTAAATTTATTAATATGATTTCTTTTTGCACTCAGCTTTGAGCCAGCCAAAGTATCCAGTTTTTCCTGTTCATATACATAATCCGCAATATCACGATCATATTCTATCTGAAATTGTCCCGGATACCAGTTTTCAATTTGTGCAAACTGTTCTTCAGTTATATTATAAAATATAATTTCCTGTTCTGTTTCCTGAAAATATTGAATCATACGATCCAGTGTTTTCTTTACCGCTTCCGGTTCTCCCACCGGATATGCAAATGCCAATTTATCTTTTGCAGAACGAAAAACCAAAGTATCATCTACAATGGCATAAGTTACCGGATAATGTCTGCTCCAAAGATAGATATTTGCAAAAGTTCTCTCACAGCTTCTGCCTGGAGCCTTTGCAAAATAAAATTTCATAATCTCCTGATCTTCCAGTTCCGGTCTCTTAAATTCTATTCCTTTCATAAATCAACCTGCCTTACAGATTATATCTGTTCATTCATTTTAGCCAGCTTAGCTGTCTGATCGGCTGCGATCAGACTGTCAATAATCTCTTCGATATCACCATTCATAATTGTATCCAGCTTATGAAGTGTAAGTTTGATACGGTGATCTGTTACTCTTCCCTGTGGGAAGTTATAAGTACGGATCTTTTCAGAACGGTCACCGGTTCCTACCTGGCTCTTTCTTGCCTCAGCCTCTGCATCATGCTGTTTTGCAAGTTCCATCTCATACAGACGGGCACGAAGTACCTTCAATGCCTTATCTTTATTTTTAAGCTGTGACTTTTCATCCTGACAGGAGATTACAATACCTGTAGGAATATGTGTCAGTCGTACAGCAGAGTCTGTTGTATTAACGCACTGTCCACCATTACCTGATGCACGGAATACATCGAATTTGCAGTCGTTCATATCCAGTTCAACGTCTACTTCCTCTGCTTCCGGCATGATTGCAACTGTAATAGTTGAAGTATGAATTCTGCCGCCGCTTTCTGTCTCAGGTACACGCTGTACACGATGAACACCACTTTCATATTTCAGACGGGAATAAGCCCCCTGTCCACTGATCATGCATACACATTCCTTGAAACCACCGATTCCATTCTCATTCAGAGAAATCATCTCTACTTTCCAACGACGTGATTCTGCATAATGCACATACATTCTGTATACTTCAGCGGCAAAAAGTGCCGCTTCATCTCCACCTGCACCTGCACGGATTTCCAGAATTACATTTTTATCATCATTCGGATCTTTTGGCAAAAGAAGAATACGAAGTGACTGTTCAAGTTCTTCAATACGTGCCTTGGCTTCATTCAGTTCTTCTTTTGCAAGCTCACGCATCTCTTCATCAGTCTCTTCTTCCAGCATCATCAGACTGTCTTCGACATCCTGTTTACACTGTTTATATTCTTTAAATGCCTCAACAATCGGTGCAAGATCGCTCTGTTCTTTCATCAGTTTACGAAAACGTGCAGGATCATTTGCAACGTCTGGCTCCTGAAGTTCGCCCATCACTTCTTCATAACGAATCAGTAAATCTTCCAATCTGTCAAACATTATATTATCCTCTCTTTATTATTTCACTTTACCATCATACATGCCGACAACAATACGGTCAAGACCTGAGAGGTCTTTTCTTACTTCTACATTTGTATAACCGTTTTCTATCATAAGGTCATAAACAGTCTGTCCCTGATCATGGCCAATTTCAAAAACAAGCCATCCACCAGGAACGATATATTCTGTACTTTCTTTCACAATTCTTCTGTAGAAGTGCAATCCGTCTTCTTTTCCATTCAATGCAATATATGGGTCGTGGTCTTTTACTTCTGCTTCTAAAGTTTCAATTACATCTGTACGGATATAAGGTGGGTTTGAGATAATCAATTCAAACTTTCCAGTTACTGGTTCAAAAAGATCGCCTTTGAGGAACTTCACATCCGCACCGATTGCTTCTGCATTTTCTTTCGCAGTTTCCAGTGCTTTTTCTGATATATCAACACCGACCCCTTCCATGTTAACCTGATTTTTTACCATCCATTTCAAAATTGTAATGATAATACATCCTGAACCTGTACACATATCAAGCACACGGATTGTCTTTCCTTCTTTTCTGTAAGAGTCTGCAAACTCTCCTCTTAAAATGTCGATTCCATCTTCTACCAGGAATTCTGTCTCAAAACGTGGAATGAGTACATTCTCATTCACTTTGAAATTAAATCCCATAAACTCCTGAACACCTGTCAGATGCTGAAGTGGAATATGCTGTGTACGTTTTTCAACATATGCCTTATATTCTGCTTCCTGCTCTGCAGTGATCATTTCTTCCTGATGTGAAAAATAATATGCTCTGTCATATCCTGTTACATGCTCAAGCAGATACCATGCATCTACTTCCGCATCTCTTATTCCTGCATTTATAAGGCATTCTTTCCCGTATTTTAAAGTTTGTTCTAATGTCATTGAAAACTCTCCACCCTTTCCCCAAAATAATTCCGGCACTACTTTTTCTTAATTTCGTAGTTGTTCTCTGCACATGCACCTTCCGATACATTTTCATAAGTTGTTCCATAATTCTCATTTAAATATGCTTTCCAGTCGAACACAGCTTCTACCGCACAGATTGCAACTTCAATCATGCTGTCATCCGGTTCTTTTGTTGTCATATTCTGTACCCACAGACCTGGTTTGCTTAAAAGATTGATCAGTGGATTTTCACTTCTTCCGGCCAGTCGAATGATTTCAAAAGAAATCCCTGCAATAACCGGCATCAGAAGGATTCGAATCACTACTCTGAGAACCTGAGACTCAGCCGTGATCAGAAAACAAATCATAATGCTGATGATTACTACAAAAAATAAGAAACTTGTACCACAGCGTTTATGCTGTCTGGAGCTTTTACGCACGTTCTCTACACTTAATTCAAGACCATGCTCAATACAATTTATGCATTTATGTTCCGCTCCGTGATACATAAATGTCCTCTGGATATCTTCCATCTTTGATATCAACATGATATATGCCATAAATATCGACAATCTTATCACGCCTTCAAAGACTGTAAGAAGGATTCTTGATTCGATTACTTTTCTCAAAAGACTGCTCAGAAAATATGGAAGAACCATAAAGATCCCCACCGCAAGAACAACAGAAAATACCATTGTTACGTTCATAATTATCTGTTCTTTCTTCTTTTCCTTCGCTGCTTCTTCCTCAGTCATCACCTTTTCTTCAGCGTCCTCATCTTCAAAAAATTCTGCTGAATATGTCAATGTTTTCATGCCAAGTACTAAAGAATCGACAAAACCAAATATTCCCCTTACAAAAGGAATTTTACGAATTGTTTTTGATGGCATGATACTCTTATATTCCTGAGTATCAAGTTCAATCTCATTATTCGCTTTACGGACTGCTACTGCGTATCTGTCACCATTTTTCATCATGATTCCTTCTAACACAGCCTGTCCACCAATATTTGATGTTTTCATGATTTCCCTCCGAATACTTTTTCAAGACTCGCTCTATAAAGAATTTAGAGGCATTGTTACGGATTACCTAAGAATGCTGCCAATTTATTACTCACCGTCTATAGTGGGGAGTCATCTCACCTCTGAATATACAAAGAGGCTGAGATTCTCACCTCAGCCTGCCTCATATCTTTTTTCTTATTTAAGACCATATTTTTTGTTGAATTTATCAACACGTCCACGAGCCTGTGTAGCTTTCTGCTGGCCTGTGTAGAATGGATGGCACTTAGAGCAGATTTCTACGTGGATACTCTTGTTTGTAGATCCTGTTACAAATGTATTGCCACAGTTACATGTTACTGTTGCCTGATTGTATACTGGATGGATTCCTTCTTTCATGATTTTCACCTCTCTATTTCAAAGTATAGTTTTCTAATCTCTAAACAGCTCTGTAATTGTATCACAACTAACAGTCTAATGCAAGCCTTTTTTATTTTTTATTATGAAATTTTATAATATATTTGTTAATAAATTTGAATACAACTATTATTTTTAATTGATCAGATATATTTCTGACGAATTACCATCTTGGCAAGTTCCTCATTATTCTTTGTTCTTGCAAACATATTCAGAAGATTATCTACTGCATCGTCAGATTTCATTCCATTCAATGCTTTTCTTATAATAAATACAGCATCTCTCTCTTCCTGTGTCAGAAGAAGATCTTCTCTTCTTGTCCCAGATTTTGGAATATCGATTGCCGGGAATACGCGTTTTTCCTGAAGCTTGCGGTCAAGAACAAGTTCCATATTGCCTGTTCCTTTGAACTCTTCATAAACCACGTCATCCATCTTGCTCCCTGTCTCAACTAGAGCAGTTGCAAGAATTGTAAGACTGCCGCCTTCACGCATATTTCTCGCTGCACCGAAGAAACGCTTTGGCATATACAAAGCTGCCGGATCAAGACCACCTGACAATGTTCTTCCCGAAGGAGGTACGATCAGGTTATATGCACGTGCAAGTCTTGTAATACTGTCAAGAAGGATCATAACATCCTTTCCGTGTTCTACCAGTCTCTTCGCACGTTCAATCACCATCTCAGACACTCTCTTGTGGTGTTCTGGCAGTTCATCAAATGTGGAATAAATCACTTCAACATTCTCTCCTGCGATCGCCTCTCTAATATCTGTTACTTCTTCTGGACGTTCGTCAATCAGAAGAATCAAAAGATGCATATCCGGCTCTGCTTTCTGCACAGAAAGTGCTACTTCTTTTAATAATGTAGTCTTACCAGCTTTTGGAGGAGACACGATCATACCACGCTGCCCCTTACCGATTGGTGATAATAAATCAACGATTCTCATTGCAATGGAACTGTTCGCTGATTCAAGTTTCAGACGCTTGTCCGGAAAAACTGGTGTAAGGTCACCAAAATCACGTCTCTTTGCAGCTTCCGCAGGACGATAGCCATTGATCGTAGTTACATATAATAATGCACTGAACTTTTCCTGCTGAGTCTTAATTCTTGTATTGCCCGTGATAATATCTCCTGTCTTCAGACCAAAACGACGAATCTGTGATGGTGAAACATAAACATCACTCTCTCCCGGAAGATAATTATCAGATCTGATAAACCCAAAACCATCTGTCAATACTTCAAGAATCCCTGTGACACTTACTCCGCTGTCAAGCTGTTCAATATCTGTCATCTCTTTCTTTTCTTTAGAATCATCCTTGGATTCTTCCTGCATTGCTGCTTTGGCTTTGATTTCTTCTTTTAAATTCTCTTTCGCTTCCGTCTGAGCTGCCTTCTTCTCATCTTCTGCATCCTGCACAAGCATTGCATCGATTAATTCACTCTTTTTAAATAAAGAAACACCTTTCATTCCGCGTGCTTTCGCAAGTTCTAATAATGTTGCACGTGAAAAAGATTCATATTTCTCTCTTGTCATATATATTAACTCTTCCTTTCTTAAATATGAAACTGAATAATTGCTCTTTCATCTATCACTCTATATTACGTTTTTCTCTTGTGATCATCTCGGGATTTTGAGTCTGAATCAACTCAAATGAATTTGAATTTACATAAAGTATACATGATGTTCTTTGAAAAGAAAAGTCTTTTTTCTCTTTTTACGTTCTGATTCACACTTGCATACCAGATTTTGTAGTGATATGATAAATTTTGTATATATAATAAAATGTTATTCGAGGTGATATTTTTATGACAAATAGTGAAAAGGCTCTGCTGATGCACAAGCAGTGGAACGGTAAGATCGAAACAATTGCCAAGGCACATGTAAATTCACGCGAGGATCTGGCAATTGCATATACACCCGGTGTTGCAGAACCATGCAAAGTAATCGCACAGGATCCAGAAGCCGCATATACATATACGATAAAATCCAACACGATTGCCGTTGTATCTGATGGAAGTGCCGTTCTGGGACTTGGCAATATTGGTGCAAAAGCCGCAATGCCTGTCATGGAGGGCAAGGCTGTTCTTTTTAAAGAATTCGGAGGTGTCAACGCTGTTCCAATCTGTTTAGACACACAGGACACAGAAGAGATTATAAAAACCGTGGTGAATATTGCACCAGCTTTTGGCGGAATCAACTTGGAAGACATTTCCGCGCCACGCTGTTTTGAAATTGAAACCCGATTAAAGGAACTGCTCGATATCCCTGTATTCCATGATGATCAACATGGAACAGCTATCGTCGTTCTTTCAGGAATCATCAATGCACTGAAGGTAACAGGAAAAGTGAAAGAAGAATGCCGTGTGGTAGTAAACGGTGCAGGGTCTGCTGGCGTTGCCATCACAAAACTTCTTCTCAGATACGGTTTTCCTCATATAACAATGTGCGATATCAAAGGCATTATCCACAAGGACTATCCTAATCTCAATTGGATGCAGAAAGAAATGGCGGAAGTTACAAATCTGGATGGAAAAACTGGAACTCTCGCAGATGCTCTTAAGGGTGCAGATATTTTTGTAGGTGTATCCGCCCCGGGAATTGTCACAAAAGAAATGGTTGCTTCCATGAATCAGGATGCTATTCTGTTTGCGATGGCTAATCCTGTTCCTGAGATTATGCCTGACCTTGCAAAAGAAGCTGGAGCAAAAGTCATTGGTACAGGACGTAGTGATTTTCCAAATCAGGTTAACAATGTTGTTGCCTTCCCTGGTATTTTCAAAGGAGCTTTAGAAGGCCGTGCTGTACAGATTACAGAAGAAATGAAACTTGCAGCAGCCAAAGCAATTGCCGGGCTTGTTCCAAACGAAAAATTAAGCGAAACAAATATTTTACCTGAAGCTTTCGACCCTCGCGTAGCAGATGTTGTAAGCCAGGCAGTAAAGGAACTTATTTAAATGACAAAAACTTTCCTTATTAAAAACAGCAGTTCTCCACAAAGATGGGGTGAGAAACGCTATCATTCTATGGATTATGATTTAAAGAATACTTATAATGAAAAGGTATATAAGATTACACTGAACGGAAACATGACCTGCCCAAATCGTGACGGTAAGGTGGGATATGGCGGCTGCATTTTCTGCAGCGCACAGGGTTCTGGTGATTTTGCCGGCTCTGCTTCTCAAAGCATTACCGAACAGCTGAAACAGGGTAAGCAGGATCTTCTTACCAAACGCCCCGTTCATTCTTATATTGCATATTTTCAGGCATTCACGAACACTTATGCTCCCATTGAATATCTTGAAAAGATTTATAT
>JAXJUL010000035.1:0-53319 GCA_036309085.1 Schaedlerella sp. | reverse complement strand
GTGCAGGCTGAGAGGAAGTAACCGAACTTCGACCCTATAACCTGATGCGGATAATGCCGTCGTAGGAAGTCATACACAAGGATTTTTTATAGGAGGCATCCAAAAGGATGGCTCCTGTTTTTATTTTACAATTCCATACACGGGGAGCTTGTAGTACAGGCTGAGAGGAAGGTGCAACCTTCGACCCATATACCTGATTTGGATAATGCCAACGTAGGGACTTTTGTGAGCGTCACGGGAAACTTCCAAATCGGAGGTTTCCCGTATTTTTATTTTAGGAGGTGCGATTATGGTAAAAGTAAATGGCACAGAGTTGGATATTGCAGGAAAGACGGTATCGGAGTATCTGTCGATAACCAACTACGATCCTAAGCGAATCGCAGTAGAACGTAATGGCGACATCGTATTTAAGTCTCAGTATGACGTTACCGTTCTTGAAGATGGCGATAGCTTGGAAATCGTTAGTTTCGTGGGAGGTGGTTGATTGATTCCGTCTAAAAACGAATGGAAGGACGCTCTAATTACTCGCCACGGACTTGACCTTCACAAACGATTTTCTTCTGCCACCATCGCTGTTTGTGGTTTAGGCGGTCTGGGATCGAATATTGCTATCGCTTTGGCAAGAGCCGGTATTGGTAAGCTGTTGCTGATTGATTTTGATCGTGTGGACATTACCAATCTGCACCGTCAGCAATACAAGGCAAATCAAATTGGTCTCTATAAAGCGGATGCTCTTGCGGAAAATCTGTTAGAGATTGCACCCTATATGGAACTCCAAACTGTGACAGAAAAGATCACAGAGGAGAATTTCATTGATCTCCTAAAAGATGCAGATATTGTATGCGAAGCATTTGACAATGCAGAGTCCAAGGCAATGCTTGTAAACGGTGTTTTGGAGCAATTACCCCGGTGCTATTTGGTTGCAGCTTCCGGCATGGCTGGTATAGATACGCCCAATACCATCAAAACAAGAAAAGTTATGAAACGATTTTACCTATGCGGTGATGGAGTCAGCGATGTGGCAAACACCATTGGACTGGTAGCGCCTCGTGTTATGCTTTGCGCCGCACATCAGGCTCACACCGTCCTGCGTATCCTCGCAGGCGAATATGAAGTATAAGAAAGAAGGATTTATTATGATTAACAACGATAAGCTCGTCATTGGCGGTCACGAATTTAATTCCCGTTTTATTTTGGGGTCCGGTAAGTATTCCATGAAGCTCATTGAAGCCGCAATCAAGGATGCCGGTGCGGAGATCATCACCCTTGCGGTTCGCCGTGCAAACACCAAAGAGCATGAAAACATTCTTGACTACATTCCCGAAGGCATCACCCTTCTGCCCAACACCTCCGGTGCAAGAAACGCAGAGGAAGCTGTCCGTATTGCTCGCCTTGCAAGAGAACTTGGCTGCGGCAACTTCGTTAAGGTAGAAATTATGCGTGATACCAAGTATCTGCTGCCCGACAATCAGGAGACGATCAAGGCTACCGAAATCCTCGCAAATGAGGGCTTTGTAGTCATGCCCTATATGTATCCCGATCTGAACGCAGCCCGTGATATGGTGAATGCCGGTGCCGCTACCATTATGCCTCTGGCTTCTCCCATTGGATCCAACAAGGGTTTGGCAACCAAAGAATTCATTCAGATTCTCATTGATGAGATTGATCTGCCTATCATCGTGGACGCTGGCATTGGCAGACCTTCGCAGGCTTGCGAAGCCATGGAAATGGGTGCAGCTGCTATTATGGCAAACACCGCCCTTGCAACTGCCGGGGATCTGCCGCTGATGGCATCTGCTTTCCGTCAGGCTATCGAAGCAGGCAGAAAAGCATATCTGTCTGGTCTTGGTCGTGTGCTGACCCGTGGTGCTTCTGCTTCCGATCCTCTGACCGGATTCCTGCGTGATTAAGGAGGAGACTCATGGAAAATCAATTCTTTGTGGATTCCGAGTATCTGTCACCGGCTGCTCTGGAGAAAAAACACAGACTGGAAACAGACCCATCCAGTCGTAAGAATCACATGGAATATTTACCGGGCATGGAGATCATCGAATCCGATGTCTGTCAGCAGGTACTGTCTCAGATGCATTCCTTTGATTATTCCATCTACACTGCTCGTGATGTTCGTGCTGCTCTCGACCACGAAATTTGCAGCGTTGAGGATTTCAAGGCTTTACTTTCTCCTGCGGCAGAGCCTTTTCTGGAAGAAATGGCGCAGAAAGCCCGTATGGAGACAAGCAAGCACTTCGGCAATACAGTTTACTTGTTTACCCCTCTGTACATCGCCAATTATTGCGAGAACTACTGCGTTTACTGTGGCTTCAACTGCTACAACCACATCAACCGTATGAAGCTGAATATGGAGCAGATTGAGCATGAAATGAAAGTGATTGCCGACTCCGGTATGGAGGAGATCCTGATCCTGACCGGCGAAAGCCGTGCGCAGAGCGATGTGCAGTATATCGGTGAAGCCTGCAAGCTGGCAAGAAAGTATTTCCGCATGGTCGGTTTGGAAATCTATCCTGTGAACACCGATGAATACAAATACCTCCACGAGTGTGGTGCTGACTATGTAACCGTGTTCCAAGAGACCTACGATGCCGACAAATACGAAACGCTCCATCTGTTTGGACACAAGCGTGTGTGGCCGTATCGTTTTGACGCACAGGAGAGAGCACTCCGTGGCAGTATGCGTGGTGTTGCCTTCTCTGCGCTTCTTGGTTTGTCCGATTTTAGAAAGGATGCACTGGCAAGCGCACTTCATGTGTATTATCTGCAGCGCAAATATCCCCATGCAGAAATGTCCCTGTCCTGTCCGAGACTACGCCCTATCATCAACAATGACAAGATCAATCCCCTTGATGTTGGAGAAAAGCAACTTTGCCAGATTCTCTGCGCATACCGCATCTTCCTGCCGTTTGTGGGAATTACGGTATCCTCCCGTGAAAGTGCAGAGTTCAGAAATGGTATCGTGAAAATTGCCGCTACCAAGGTTTCTGCTGGCGTATCGACCGGCATCGGAGACCACGAGAGCAAGTACATCGGCAAGCAAGATGATGCCGTCAAGGGTGATGAGCAGTTTGAAATTGACGATGCCCGCAGCTTTGAAACCATGTACAAGGATATGTCCGGTGAAGGTTTACAACCGGTTCTGAATGATTATGTGTATGTCTGATATTCTTTGTGTCACCAATCGAAAACTATGCCGTGAAGATTTCCTGACGAGGATTGAACGGATTGCAGCCTGTCACCCGGCAGGAATCATTCTCCGTGAAAAAGACATGAACCCGGAGGATTATAAGGAACTGGCAGCAGCGGTTATGGGGATTTGTGAGCAACACGGAGTAAAGTGCATCCTGCATAGCTTTCCCGATGTTGCTATCTCCCTTCAAGCAGATGCCATTCATTTGACGCTGCATCTTCTGAGGGAGCTTTCACAGGAACACAAGGCTCATTTTAGAGTCTTGGGCGCATCCTGCCATAGCGTGGAGGATGCTTTAGAGGCCCAGGCTTTAGGTTGTACTTACATTACCGCCGGTCATGTGTTTGAAACAGATTGCAAGAAAGGTTTGCCCGGCAGAGGACTGGAATTTCTGCGAAATGTATGTGCTGCCATGGATATTCCTGTATATGGAATCGGTGGAATTGATGCTGACAATATCGCCCTTGTGCGTGATGCGGGAGCCAGCGGAGCTTGCCTCATGAGCAGCTTGATGGTAAGTGAAAATGTCACAGGGCTTATGAAAGCTATGGAGGGATAAGATGAAATTGAACGAGAACATGTTGCTGCTGTACGCCGTAACAGATAGGGCTTGGGTCGGCAAACAGACCCTTTTGGAACAGATAGAAGATGCGCTGAAAGGTGGAGCCACGATTGTTCAGCTTCGTGAAAAGAAATTGGATGAGGACAGCTTTGTTGAGGAAGCTATTCAGGTTCGGAATCTGTGCCACAAATACAATGTGCCGCTGATTATCAACGATAATGTTGAGGTTGCCCTGAAAATCGGAGCCGACGGTGTTCATGTGGGTATCGAGGATGCGCCCGTGGCAGAAATTCGCAAGCGTGTTTCCACAGATTTTATCATCGGTGCTACCTGCAAGACGGTGGAGCAGGCAAAAATCGCTGAAGCTGCCGGTGCTGACTATATGGGTGTGGGCGCAGTATTTCCTTCGCCTACAAAAACCAATGCGGTTCGGATCACCAATGCGCAGCTCCGTGAGATTGTATCTTTTGTATCTATTCCTGCTGTCGCTATTGGCGGTATCAACTACGACAATGTCTGCGAAATCAAGGGCAGTTCTGTTTCCGGTGTTGCTGTTGTATCTGCCATTTTCGGAGCAGAGGATATTGAAAAAGCAACTGCGCTTCTGAAGGAGCGAGTAAAGGCCGTGGTAGAAGAATGATTCAAGGTATCATTTTCGACTTTGATGGAACGCTGTTTGATTCCATGTTCATATGGGATACCGCAGGTGAAGTATATCTGCGTTCCATCGGAAAGAAACCGGAAGCTGATTTGCAGAAGGTTCTAAAACCAATGAGTCTGCTTCAATCTGCGGAGTATATTCGTGAGAAGTATCATATCCCGCTTTCCGTGGAGGACATCATGGACGGGGTAAACCGTACCGTGGAAGATTTCTATTTTCATATGGTTGAGCCGAAAACGGGTGTAATTGCTCTCTTGGAAGAACTGCACCGCAGGAATATCAAGAGGGAAAGACAGACCGGATATATTCCGCAAAGCAATGGAACATCTGCAAACGGATCGTAGTACCACTGCCGTTGTTGAAGACGCATACCATGCTGCTTACACAGCCAAACAAGATGGCTTTATGGTTGTTGGTGTATATGATTCACACGAGAGCAGACAACAGGAGCTATTGCATCTTGCGGACATGTATCTCTCGGACTATTTTGATCTGACAAACTTTTGGAAGTTTGCTGTCGGCTAAATAAGCCGACAGCTTCAAGCGGTAGATTGGGGGCACCACCTTATGCCGCTATATAAAACGATGCTGAAAAACGAAAGGAGTAAAAACGATGAAAATGAAAACAGCATTGACCATTGCAGGAAGTGACTGCAGTGGAGGCGCCGGTATTCAGGCAGACACAAAAACAATGACCATGAATGGTGTTTATGCCATGAGTGCGATCACCGCACTGACTGCGCAGAACACAACCGGCGTGAGAGCGATTCAAGAATCAACACCGGATTTCTTGAAACAACAAATTGATGCGGTATTCGAGGACATTTATCCCGATGCCGTAAAGATCGGCATGGTAGCATCCAGCGAGCTGATCCGTGTGATTGCGGACAGGCTGAGGTACTACGATGCAAAGAATGTGGTCATTGACCCCGTGATGGTGGCAACTTCCGGCTCTGCTCTGATGAAGAACGATGCAGTAAAGACCATTATCGAAGAATTGCTGCCCGTTTCAACGCTTGTTACACCGAACATTCCCGAAGCACAGGTTCTTTCCGGTTGCACCATCGAAAGCAAAGAGGATATGATTGCTGTGGCAAAGCAAATCGGAGACAGCTATCATTGTGCCGTTCTGCTGAAAGGCGGTCACAGTATCAATGATGCAAACGATCTGCTTTACGCAAATGGCGAACTGGTTTGGTTTGAGGGCAAGCGTATTGACAATCCTAACACCCATGGCACAGGATGTACACTCTCAAGTGCTATCGCATCCAATCTTGCCAAGGGATTTACCCTTGCTGAATCCGTACAGAGAGCAAAGGACTATATCTCTGGTGCTTTGGCGGCAATGCTCGATCTTGGCGAAGGTTCCGGTCCGATGAATCATGCTTTCGACTTGCAGGGTGAGTACGCAAAGGAGGTGCGGTGAAATGGAAGAAAGACGCACTTCTGTTTTTGAGAACGGACTGATTTGGTTTGGAGCTGCTGTCTCCATCGCTGAAATCCTGACCGGTACATATTTTGCCCCTATCGGCTTCACAAAGGGATTGCTTGCAATCCTGATCGGTCACGTCATCGGTTGTGCAATGCTTTTTCTTGCCGGTCTGATTGGCGGCAAGGTTCGTAAGAGCGCAATGGAAACAACAAAGATGAGCTTCGGCAGCAAGGGGGCTTTGCTTTTCTCCTTGCTGAACATCATCCAACTTGTTGGCTGGACCGGAATCATGATTTATGACGGTGCTTTGGCAGTAAACGGTATTTTTAATATTGGTAGCTGGATTTGGTGCGTTGTAATCGGAGTGCTCATTGTCCTCTGGATTCTAATTGGCATCAAGAACCTCGGCAAAGTAAACACTGTCGCAATGGGAGCATTGTTTGTCCTGACGATTATTCTCAGTTTTGTGATTTTCGGTAAGGGCAGTGCATTGAATATCAGCGGTGAGGGCATGACATTTGGTGCTGCCGTGGAGCTTTCTGTCGCTATGCCGCTATCCTGGTTGCCGCTGATCAGTGACTATACCAGAGAGGCAAAGAAGCCCGTCAAAGCTACAGCGGTCAGCGCTCTCACATACGGTGTGGTCAGTTGCTGGATGTACATTATCGGTATGGGCGCTGCCATCTTTACCGGTGAATCCGATATTGCCCAGATCATGGTAAAAGCTGGTCTTGGCATTGCAGGACTTTTGATTGTCATATTCTCTACTGTTACAACAACCTTCCTCGACGCATATTCCGCCGGTATTTCCAGTGAATCACTGTCAGCTAAGATCAACGGAAAGTGGGTTGCAGTCGCCGTAACCATAATCGGTACGGTCGGTGCGATATTCCTGCCCCTTGCCGATATTACAGATTTCCTATATTTTATCGGTTCTGTGTTCGCACCGATGATCGCCATTCAGATTGCAGACTTCTTTATTCTGAAGCAGAATACGGAAACAAGCGCATTCAACATCTGCAATCTGATTATCTGGTTTGTAGGCTTTGTGGTTTACAGACTCCTGATGAGAGTGGATATTATTGTCGGAAACACCCTGCCCGATATGCTTATTACGATTACGCTCTGTGTTGCAGTCAGCAAGATGAGAAGAAAAGACCAGAAATGAGATGAAGAAAATGAAACGCTGTGTAATCATCGGCGGTGCGGACATTAACAATTATGGTTTCATCCGTGAAAAGCTATATGCTGATGACTATGTGATTTTCTGCGATAGCGGTTTGAAACATTTGGAGCATCTGCAAACAAAGCCAAGTTTGATTGTCGGTGATTTTGATTCCCATGAGAATCCGCACCTTGATGTAGAGACCATAGTGCTCCCCTGTGAAAAGGACGATACCGATACTGTCTATGCTGTCAAAGAAGCAATCAGCAGAGGGTTCGGTAACTTTCTTTTGATTGGAGTTGTCGGGGCAAGACTTGATCACACGCTCGGCAATGTGTCTATCCTGCTGTACCTCGATTCCCTTGGAAAGAAAGACTGTATCATAGACGATTATTCCGAAATGGAGATCGTGTCGGGTAAGCCTGTATCTATCTGCGATCAGTATGCGTTCTTCTCTCTTCTGAATATTACCGGCTGTACCAAAGGTATCACCATTACCGGAGCAAAGTATCCGCTGGATGATGCAGAGATCTCTTGCGAATACCAGTACGGCATAAGTAATGAAGTCTTACCCGGTGAAACGGCGACTGTATTGGTTAAACACGGGAACTGCTACTAATTAAAAATAGATAAAGGGAGTGATAATATGTGGTTCTTCTTACGTGTCGCTGCGATTATTACAGCTGCATTAAATGTTATTTGGACGGTACGTGGTCGTTAGGCAAAGTGGTTTACATTTATCAGTTTATCTTTAACGTCGTTAACTATGTGCGCCGAGTATAGTTTAGTCGAAAAATGGGTTTCACATAAAGATTGGAGTGCGTTAATGGATGTTGTTCCCGGAATGGGAAAAGTATTATGGTTTCTCGTAGTTGCGTCAATACTAATCAATAGCACTTCTTTGTTTGCGAAAAATGATAGATAAATACAAAAAAGCCATGGTGTAAGTAGAAAAATTTATGAACTCCACTTCTGTCCAAGTTGGTCAGAAGTGGAGTTTTTAACTTCCAACCGACTTGGTCGGAGGTGCGATTTGAAAATTCTGTCCAACTTGGGCAGAATTATTTTTTATCTTAGAGTGGTTCTAAAAATGATGTTTTCATCGGCTACCACTTGAAAAGAAATTATCTGCGCAGGGTACGAAAATGACTGTTTCTTCTGGAGGTATATGAGGACAGTTTTCAAAATCTATTTGCCAGACCATTGATAATTTGCCGCTGAATGTCCTAACCAGTAGAGGGGTCTTTTTCTGCTCCCGTTGATTTTGGCTCGTTGAAATTCCGAATATAGTGAGAAGCATATTGGTGTAAAGAAAATGTTAGTTGAATAGAGCAAATAAAAGATGAGAGTAATCTCTTCCTAAGGTATAATGGTTTCGCCTAAAAAATCATAAATCAAAGGAGGATTACTCTCATGGACAGTGTAGCATTATTAGAGGTATTAGTAAAAGAGATTATTGCAGCTGAGGAAAAATTTTGAAAAACCCAAAGGATTTCTATAGTTTAGAAACTTCTGTTAAGACTTCGGCAGAAAATTTTTCAGCCGGTTTTTTAAGTACAGTTCTTTCTGATATGGAGACAGAAAAGCTGCAGACGAGCCGCAAACAGCTTGAACGAAACGAACGCCGAATCGCAGAGCTGAAAAGGTTGTTCATCAAGATATACGAGGACAATGCCAAAGGCAATCTGAGCGATGAACGCTACGAGATGATGAGTCAGAATTACGAAGCGGAACAGAAGCAACTTGAAGCAGAGGTTGTCGCTTTGCGACAGGAAATTGAAGTACAGGAAAGACAGAACGAAAATATTGAAAGGTTCATCCGAACGGCAGACAAATACGTGGACATCGAGGAAATCGACCCGTGTATGCTGCGAGAGCTGATAAAGGCGATCTATGTGGAAGCACCCGACAAGTCCAGCGGCAAGCGTAGACAGAAGATCCACATTGAATATGACGGCATCGGCTTTATCCCTTTGGAAGAACTTGCGAAAAAGGAAACGGCGTGACCGAAGTCACGCCGTCCCTTGAAAACAGTCGTTTTCAAGCATTTTTCAAAATAACTGTTTTACGAAGCCCCGCCTAATGATGGGGTTTCTTTTTGCGCTTTGTAGGAAGCATTATATTTTAAAGGAGCAAAACAAAATGGGAAAATGGAAGATTTATCTACAGAGGGAAAATTTGCTGATTATCCGCTGATATTCTGATAAAATAGAAATCAGAAATAAGAACAGGAGTGATTTCTGTGAAAAAATATAATATTCCAAGCAAGAAGATTAACAAAGAGGTCAGATTGATTGGAAGTGCAATACGTGCTTTCAGTCCGGCATACTCAGAAAAGATATTTCATATGCAGAATAAAATGCTGGATAAGTTTATGAAGGGGCATTGGCTTTCGCTTAGTACGAAAGTGAAAACGTGCTATGTGACGAGAAAGGATGGAACGCAGCTGCGTTTGCTTGTGTGTTTTTCTAAGAAAAAGAAAGAGAAGAAACCGGTGGCATTTCATATGCCGTTATATCCAATGCTGGATGATAGGGAGCAGACAGCATCTTCCCAAAATAATGATGCACCGGTTTGGAACACTCAGTCGAATCGTCTGAGTTGGAAACTATATTTAAGTGGAATGAAAAGAAATATTCCATATTATGCTGCACCTTCAAGAGCGACAGATCTAAGTGGAATGCCCGCGTGCTGTACATATGTAGGAACGTTGTAGCCATTTCATGATGAAACGATTATTTACTGTAATCAGCTAAGAGAAAATGGAGTTCCGGTTCACTTAAAAGAATTTGAAGGATGCTTCCATGCATTTGACCTGGTTGGTTTTTCTACAAAACCGGCGAAAGTGGCACGTGTTTTTTTGAAAGAAACATTTAAATTTGCTCAGGAGAATTACTATTGTGAATGAAAAAGATATACAGATAAATATTATCTATAGCAATCGCAAGACCATAGCACTTGAAATGAAAATGGACGGGCTTACTGTGCGTGCGCCTAGAAAAATGAGTCGCCGTGAAATCAATGCTTTTCTAAATGAAAAACGGGATTGGATTGAGAAACATTGGGAAAAGATGCTGGAACGTAAAGCGCAGACAGATAAGATGTTGCCATTTAGTATGGATGAGATCAGGGAACTGGCTGATAAAGCATTGGTTGTGATACCAGAAAAAGTTAAGAAGTATGCTCTGATGGTTGGTGTAGATTATGGCAGGATCACGATCCGTAATCAACGATCCAGATGGGGGAGTTGTTCTGGCAAAGGAAATCTGAATTTTAATTGCCTTTTGATGCTGTTTCCAGATGAGGTAATCGATTATGTGGTTGTTCATGAATTGTGTCATAGAAAACATATGAATCATTCAGCTGCATTTTATGCAGAAGTGGAGCGCGTATTTCCGGAATACCATAGATGTCAGAAGTGGTTGAAGGAAAACGGCGGATTATATTTAAGTCGTCTTCCATAAAAATAAATCTATATGAAAATATTTATAAGTTTGATGCTATAATGTTACCATCAATATGAATTTGGAGGTTATGTTATGAATAGAAAATTAGTTGCATACTTTTCTGCAAGCGGAGTAACAGCAAAAGTTGCAGAAACATTATCAGAAGCAATTGGAGCAGATCTCTTTGTGATTGAACCGAAAGTACCATATACAAAAGCAGATCTGGATTGGATGGATCAGAATTCAAGAAGTACATTGGAAATGAAAGATCCTGCATCCAGACCGGAAATTGCAAAAACACGTGATAATATGGACGAATATGATATCGTATTTGTGGGATTTCCGATTTGGTGGTATGTAGCGCCAACGATTATCAATACATTCTTGGAAAGTTATGATATGACAGGAAAGACAATTATTCCATTTGCAACTTCTGGTGGAAGCGGTATGGGTAAGACGAATGAGAAACTTATACCTAGCTGCCCAGGTGCAAAATTATTTGAAGGCAAAGTACTGCAACCAAATGTGAATTCAGTAGAATTAGCAGAATGGGTGAATGGTTTAGGTCTATAACCATGGAAATGATTTTAACAGTAGAACAGGTAAATGCTGATATCAGCGCTTTGCCGGAAAACTATAAAACAGGTGATATTGACCGTTTGATCCGCAGGTATGTGAAGGAAAAGGCAGATGCTTCTTTATTACGTCCGTATATACTGGAAGATCAAAAATTACATAGAATCTATTACTATGTATTTTTGAAGAAAATAAAGAGTGTAGAGGAACGCATGGATTTCATTCACAATAATCTATTATTTTCAGATTGGTGGCATACGGACCAGCTGATAAATTTTGTTTCGGAAATGGATTTTGATACGGCAATGCAATATGCGAAAGAGTATACTATTTCAGAAGATCCATTTATACGCCGTTGGGGATATGTCATGTTTATATCAAAACTTGGACGTAACAAGGCACAGGACATTCTTAACCTGATTCATAATGATGAGCATTATTATGTGCAGATGGGAGAGGCATGGCTGATTGCAGAGATGGCAGTTTTTGAACCGGATTATGTATATCAGTGGCTACAAGAATGCGATCTGAATTATAATATTGCTGGAAAAGCGATACAGAAGATCAATGATTCCTTCCGCATTTCTGCAGAATGGAAGAAAGAATATAAAAAGCTTCGGGCAGTTCTCAAAGTGAATAAATAATAAAGATAATAAGAGATATAAAAATGTTAGCAAATGAAAATACATGGGATAAACTCCTGCAGATAAAAACAAGTGGACGGGACGATTCGAATTCCGACCAATATCATTACCCATATGAACCAACTCCATACAGCGTGCTGGAACGTCTGGCGAATAGTGGACTAATCCGAAAAAAAGATGTGCTTCTGGATTATGGATGTGGAAAAGGCCGAGTGGATTTTTTTCTGTCTTATCAGACAAAAGCAATGACCATTGGAATTGAATATGATGAGCGCATTTATCAGGGCGCACTAAATAACCAAAAGACAGCTGTTTCAAGAACCAGAGCAGAAATGACCATGGCGAGAGCGGAAGCCTATGAAGTACCGGTGGAAGTTAATCGGTGTTATTTCTTCAATCCGTTTTCGGTGGAGCTGCTTCGCAAAGTCATGGCGAGAATCTTGGAATCATATTATGCGGCTCCAAGGGAAATGCTGTTGTTCTTTTATTATCCGTCGGAAGAATATATTTCTTATCTTATGACAGTGGATGAACTGGAATTCTATGATGAGATTTCCTGCGAGGATCTGTTCGAAGGGAACAATCCGAGGGAAAGAATCATGATTTTTGCACTTAGCGATTTTGACTAATCTGATGCCGGTAAACATCGCAGAAGCAGAATCTGCAAAAGCACATAAGATTGCGGTAAATCGAGTATGGTGAGTTGATATAAGAATACCTGATTTAGATTTGGTTTCGCTGGAGATGTTTGCAATCTGTTTTGTTATATAATTTTACCTTGAATATTGAGCGATGGATAATGAGAGGGCAGAGGCAATGACCAGAGAGAATTACAGAAGTTAGAGACAAGAAAGAGAATATATGATACCGCAATTGAACTTTTTATGGAAAGATCATTTGAAGAAGTGAAGATTACAGGTCTTGTACCAATGATCAGCTGGTTAGGTCTTCCTCACATTCTTGCGAATCCGGAAACATATGTGGAACAACAGAAATACTTAGCAGAAGGATGCCACAAATATGGTGCAAAAGTATTTATTCAGATGACAGCCATTTCCGGACGTTCCAGTGTACATCCTGGTGACCCAGCTCCAAGTGTAATGCCTATGGTTTGGGATCCAACAAAAACAACACGTGAAATGACAGTGGAAGAAACCCATCAGTATGTAGAAAACTTTGCAGAAGGTGCTTATCTGGCTCAGCAGGCAGGGATTGACGGTGTAGAAGTTCATGCGGTACACGAAGGTTACTTAATTGATCAGTTCACAATTTCTGCATTCAATCATCGTACAGATGAATATGGCGGAAGTTTAGAGAACCGTCTCCGTTTCCCTATCGAAATCGTACAGGCAATCAAAGCAAAATACGGTAAAGATTATCCTGTATCTCTTCGTTACAGTGTTAAAAGTTATGTAAAAGACTTCAACAGAGGTGCTCTTCCGGGAGAAGATTACGAAGAATTTGGTCGTGATATGGATGAAAGTTTAATTGCAGCGAAGATGTTAGTAGATGCCGGATATGATATGCTCAACTGTGATAATGGTACATATGATTCCTGGTACTGGGCTCATCCACCTGTATATATGCCAAAAGCTTGTAACTCGGAAGATGTTGCAAGAATTGCAGAAGTAGTTGATGTGCCAGTAGTATGTGCAGGTAAATTTGATGATCCTGAAATCGCTGAAAAAGCAATCGCAGAAGGCAAATGTGATATGATGGGTCTTGGTCGTCCTTTTCTTGCAGATAAAGATTTTGCAAATATAGTTGCAGAAGGCAAAGAAGACGATATCCGTCCATGTATCGGATGTCATATGGGATGCTTAAGCCGTATTTTCCAGCCTCCTTTCAAAGATATCAGTTGTGCACTTAACCCTAGATGTGGTCTTGAAAAACAGCTTGAATTAAAAGAAGCAGAGACAAAGAAAAAAATTGCCGTTGTAGGCGGTGGTATTGGCGGTATGGAAGCAGCAAGAGTATGCGCAATCCGTGGACATCAGGTAACTCTGTTTGAAAAAACAGATGAAAGATCTCGGTGTAAATGTTGTATTTAACACGGAATTTGTGGCAGCAGATGCAGTGGATTTTGATGAAGTATTCGTAGCAACAGGTGCAGCAGAAAGAAAACTTTCCACACATGGATTCGACAATGAAAATGTTGTATATGCAATCGATAACTTACTGAATAAAGATATTCGTGATGAGAAAGTTGTTATTGTAGGTGCTGGTCTTACAGGCTGCGAAATCGCTTATGATTTAGCACTTAAGAACTGTGATGTTACAGTTGTTGAAATGGAAAATACGAAGATGGTGTTGCATATGTTGCTCAGAAACTTGGTAACGTGCCAAACTCCAGAGGCAGAGCCTGCCACGTATCTCTTCACGGCTTAAGAAAAGTAGTAACAGAAGTTCCTGCTGATCACGTGATCGTATCTTGCGGATATATCAGCAATCAGAACCTTTACAATGAAATCAAAAATGAAAATGTTCATTTAATTGGTGTGCCTGGCAGCGCACGTTTCTAACGGGGGAAAGTTTATCTAATGTAATTTGCATTGTCACTGAAACTACAGCAATATAAAATGATTCTTTTCAAATCGTAATAGACCTTCATCACGCATCTTACATAGTTCATTAGACATAGCACTTCGATCAACACATAGAAAATCTGCTAATTGCTGTCTGGTGAATGGTATCGTGAATTGGTTGGTATTATTTTTTTTGGCTTCCTCTGAAAGATAAGATAAAAGCTTTGAACGAGTGGAGCGTTTGGACATATGACCAATTTTTTGTACGAGCTTTCTATTCTTTTCTGAAATTGCAAAGAAAAGATTCTGTACTACCATAGAGTGAAAACGACAGGCTGTTGAACATACAGTTAGGATTCTTTTAACATCAAAGAAAATAATTAAACTATCTTCGACAGCAATGACATCATTAAGAAGTGTACCACTTTCAGGTGCAACATACGCTTCTCCAAACATTTCACCTGTTCGTATTACATTAACAATATTCCGATTTCCCCAAAAATCATCGTGCTGTACTAAAAGCTTTCCTTCCACCAGTACGGAGATATTATCGATGTGCTCTCCTTCTCGGAAAACATAATCCCCTTTTTTGAATGTAAGCAATCTCGCTTGCAGGCAGTTTAACATAGCAGAGATTTCTTGATCTCCTACACCAGAGAATAGTTGTGTGCGTTTTAACGTTCCAATATAATTTTCCATAAATCTCTCCTTTGTTGTAAAAACAACCGACTTGTTATATTTATTGTATTATAATCGGTTCATAAAGTCAAAGAGAATTTGGGACTGGAGGATGGTAAGAATGAGTAAAAAAATGTTTTGTTTTCAATGTGAACAGACAGCTGGTTGTACAGCATGTACTGGAGCACAAGGTGTATGTGGAAAAAAAGCGGATACCGCGCTTTGGCAAGATGAACTTACGGGGGCACTGATCGGCTTAGCAAGAGCAGCCGAAGGAAATGAAGATTTCATAAATGAAAATACGGATAAGTTGATTTTAGAAGGATTGTTTTCGACTATTACCAATGTGAATTTCCACAATGCAACTATCAAAGTACTCATAGAACGTGTTGAAGCAGAAAAAGAACGACTTATTCCTCAATGTTCTTGTTGTGCTTCGCCTTGTGGCAGAAACACTAATTATGATATGAAGGAATTATGGAATGCAGACGAGGACATCCGTTCACTCAAATCATTGATTTTATTTGGCATTCGAGGTGTGGCTGCATATGCTTATCACGCGGCAGTTTTAGGTTATACAGACAAAGAAGTAAATTCCTTCTTTTACAAGGCACTATTTGCCATCGGAATGAAGGATTGGGGAATGGATGAATTACTTCCGATTGCAATGAAAGCAGGAGAAATCAATCTCAAATGTATGGCTCTTTTGGACAAGGCCAATACGGAAACCTATGGAAATCCAGAGCCGACAAGCGTATCATTAAAGGTTGAAAAAGGACCATTTATTGTAATTACAGGACATGATCTTTATGATTTAAAACAGTTGCTGGAGCAGACAAAGGATAAAGGAGTTAATGTTTATACTCATGGAGAAATGTTGCCGGCACATGCATACCCAGAATTAAAGAAGTATGCACATCTGAAAGGAAATTTTGGAACTGCGTGGCAGAATCAGCAGAAAGAATTTGCTAATATTCCTGCTCCAATTCTTTTTACAACAAACTGTTTGATGCCTCCAAAGGATAGTTATTCAGATCGTGTATTTACAACAGAGGTAGTTTCCTATCCTGATATCGTTCATGTGGGTGAAGAGAAAGATTTCACAGTAGTTATCCAAAAAGCATTAGA
This sequence comes from Schaedlerella sp., assembly GCA_036309085.1. GTDB lineage: Bacteria > Bacillota > Clostridia > Lachnospirales > Lachnospiraceae > Schaedlerella. The sequence continues at coordinate 37,300 of JAXJUL010000035.1, read as the reverse complement.
ACTTGGCGGTTATAAAGAAGATGTACAGTTTACAGGAATCAATGGAGGTGCAACAGTTATGACTGGATTTGGTCATAATGCAGTTTTATCTAATGCAGAGGCGGTGATTAATGCTGTTAAAGCAGGGGCAATAAAACATTTCTTCCTTGTAGGCGGATGTGATGGTGCAAGACCTGGAAGAAATTATTACACAGAATTTGTGAAGCAGACTCCAAAAGATAGTATTGTGTTAACTCTTGCTTGTGGAAAGTATAGATTTAATGATTTAGACTTAGGTGACATCGGTGGATTCCCACGCATTATGGACATGGGACAGTGTAATGATGCGTATAGTGCAATTATGGTTGCTGCTGCGCTTGCAGAAGCCTTTGGATGTGGAGTAAATGAGTTGCCGCTTTCTATGGTGCTTTCTTGGTATGAACAGAAAGCAGTATGTATTTTATTAACTTTGTTGCATCTCGGAATTAAGAATATTTTACTGGGACCATCCTTGCCGGCATTTGTTTCACCTAATGTACTTGATTTCTTGGTGAAGAATTACAATATCGCTCCAATTTCTACACCAGAAGAGGATATGAAAAAGCTTATTTGATAAAAACAAGAATCAAAAACTGGAAAGAATAGAATGGGGATGACATTTAGAGAAAAGATTGCGCCGGACATAGAAATACAGTTGATTTAAAGAATATAGAAAGAACAAATGGGTTATAACGCTTTGCAGTATTGTAACCTATTTGTTCTTTTTAAGAATGTAAAGATCGTTCTGCTTTTTATTCAGCCTTTTTCCACAGCCAGAGCACATAACCGCCAGAGACTATTATAATCAGCATTGCACTGCAGATTTGCATTAAATCTGGAGTTACAGAACCAAATATCGCAGATAACAGATTTGTAAAAGGTCCTTCTTCTAATGCAAACAAGCGATAGCAGTGTTCGCCATCATTAGAAGCGTTACTGTCAGAGGTGTTGTGAGTGCAAGCCCGTTCTTTAGATTTGTACAGGACATGAGAATCAGTGGAATAAACCATAAGAATGTTTTAAGATTCCCTTTAAAGTAACACAGGCCATATTTTTCAGTAAGATTTTTTTGAGCAATCCATATTGTGGGAATTATTGCCAGCAATAAAATACAACTCACAGGTATTAACATTTGAGTTACTGTTTTGTCTGCCAGATTATCGAAACCGTCGCAGAACTGTAACGTAATATTCATTATCACCACATACAGACCGATCCAGGCAAGAGCAGCCAAGACGTTTAGAGATAGACCGTGCATTGATGTGATCAGCCCCATGCTCTCTGGCAATAGCATTTGTCAATTTAAATAAGGGAAGGATATATTTTAGCGGGGTGAAATGTGCATAGGAAATAACAATAAGTATAAAATAATATATAAATTATCAATTAGACACTGCTGATTATAAATGTTAAGATTTTGATTGAAACAACTCGGTTTTCATTATTAAATAGGGAGGATAAAACAATGAAAAAGAGAATAATATCTTTATTTCTTGCAGCTGTTATGACTCTTGGTCTTGTAGCTTGTGGCGGAAGTGAAGAATCAACTACAGAAGGAAGTTCTGACGCAGAAGTAAAAGAAACATTTACTTATGCTATTCAGTCAGACACAGGTAACACATTAAACTACTTCACAACAGATACACGTGAAGGTATGTCATTTATCAAAATGATCAATGAACCATTATTCACACTTGCAGCAGATGGAAGTTATAACTTCTATGCGGCAGAAAGTTTTGAAACAGAAGATGGACTTACATATACATGTAAGTTAAAAGAAGGTGCATTATGGTCAGACAGCGATGATCTTACAGCAGATGACGTTCTTTTCACATTTGCAGAATATGCAAAAACAGACGAATCATTCACAGCTGAAGTTAAAAAAGTTGACGATACAACTGTAGAATTCGTTCTTGCATCACCAATCGCAAGTTTCCCAGAAACAGTTTCTAATGTAAACTTATTACCATCACACATTTTTGAAGGAAAAGATTCTCTGGATATGAATATGACAGAAGATACAATCGTTGGATGTGGTCCTTACATGTTTGATTCATATGAATCTGGACAGTATTTAAAAGCTGTTAAAAATCCTAACTATGTAAATGGTGAAGCAAATATTGATACAGTTATTTATCAGATCATCACTGATAATGCTACAGCAAAAGCAGCTCTTCAGAACGGAGAGGTTGATGCATGGGTTGCTTCAGCAGCTGAACTGGATGGATTAGAAGATTTTACAATTACACCATATAGTGAAGGTCGTGTTGCATATGTTCGTCTTAGCAGAGTTTCTGAAAATATGCAGGATAAAGACTACAGAACTGGTATCTTAAAAGCACTTAACAGAGAGGAAATTATGATTGCTGCATATAGCTCTTTAGATTATGCAACAATCAGCTATTCATTCCTTCCAGCTACAAACGGATATTATACAGAAGATGTAGAAAAGTATGATCAGGATATCGAAGCAGCAAAAGAATTAGTTGCTGGCGGAGCAATAACTTTGAAAATCTGCTATATCGGAGTTGACCCGGCTCAGACAGCACAGGCACAGGTTATTCAGGCACAGCTGAAGGAAATCGGCATCGAAGTTGAACTTTGTGGTGTTGAACAGGCTGCATACGTTGAATCAGCTTATGACAATGAAGATACAACATATGATATGTATCTTGGCGGATATATCATGACAATTGATCCAGATGGATACAAAGGAATGTTTGGAACAGGTAACATGATCAATTATGCTAATCCAGAATTAGATGCTTTATTTGAAGCTGGTATGTTAGAAACAGATCCAGTAAAGAGAGCTGAAATTTATACAGAAGCTCAGCAGATGGTTGCAGATGAAGCACTGTTCTACCCATTTGGTACAAACTTAAGAATCATCGTTACAAATCCAGCACTTCAGGGAATCGAAGAAGCAACACTTGCTCCTATCTATACATTTGAAGATATGTCTAAATTACACTACTAATCAATAGTGTTTCTGGGAGGAGGACAGTTATGTCCTCCTCTTTTTGAACATTCTATAAAAGGAGAAATAACATGTTAAAATATATTATAAAACGTATTCTCCAGGCAATCCCACTTATGATCGTCATCACAGCATTGTGTTTTACACTGATAAATCTGGCGCCATATGATGCAGTTGATGCTCTTACAACAGATAAGATGACAACAGAACAGATTGAGGCGATTAGAGAAGATTATGGGTTGAATGATCCGGTTTATGTACAATATTTTCGCTGGGTGAAGAATGTATGTAAGGGAGAATTAGGATATTCGCTGATTAATCATACAGATATTGCCGATGACCTGGCAGTTAAGATACCAAATACAATCAAGTTGGTTCTTCCATCTTACATTTCTGCATTTGCTCTGGCAATTTTGCTTGGATTGATTGCAGGACATAAGAAAGATGGAATTGCAGATAAGATCATCAGTACATTTGCTTCTGTGGGATTATCTGTTCCCACATTCTGGGTAGGGCTTTTGGTTATTTATTTTTTTGGATGTAAATTACAATGGTTCCCAATCCTTGGAATGCATTCCATTGGAGATAATTCTTTTGGAGACTTTCTTATGCATTTTATAATGCCATATACGGTGCTGATCATCGGATTTTTGCCTGACCTTGTTCGTTATGTAAGAAGTTCAACAATCACACAGTTAGAAGAAGATTATGTTCTTGTGCAGAGAGCATATGGAAGCAGCAAGACAGAGATTCTGTTTAAACATGTTTCGCAGAATGTTTTATTGCCATTGGTGACAAAGCTTGGTATGGCCCTTCCAATGCTGGTAACTGGTGCGGTTATTACAGAAACTGTATTTTCATGGCCAGGCATTGGTGTATATTTTGTAAATGCAATAAAAAATCTGGATTATCCTATTGTTATGGATGTATTATTGCTTTCCGGAACGCTGGTTATTGTAGGAAATCTTTTGTCAGATATTTTATGTGCATTGATTGATCCAAGAATTAGAATTGAGGGGTAGTGAACATGAAAAATAGAAGATTAGAGATTGTAAAAAGAAAATTCCTCTCAGATAAGGGTATGTGGCTTGCAGCATTTTTTATTGTAACAATTATCATGGCAAGTATTATAGTCAGTTTTACAGGGATTGATCCAGAAGCAATTGACGTGGGAAATATGCTTCAGAGACCATCTAAAGAGCACTGGTTTGGCACGGATGAGCTGGGAAGAGATTATTTTGCACGTGTTCTATATGGAGCAAGAATTTCTTTGATTGTAGGAGTCATGGCGATGCTTACATCGGTTACAATTGGTGTAGTTGTCGGGATGATTTCTGGATATTTTGGTGGGATTGTTGATAGTATCTGTATGCGTGCTGTAGATGTTATCTGTGCGATTCCATGGATAATCATGGTAACAGTAGTCAGTCTGTTGTTCAAAAAAGGACTTGCTTCAATTATTATCGTAATCGGATGTTTTAGCTGGATGGAAATTGCAAGACTGGTTCGAACTGAGACGATGAGTGCAAAGAACAGAGAATATGTACAGTATGCAGAGTTAATAGGGGTGTTTAAGTTTAAAATCATTCTTCAGCATATTTTGCCAACAATTTTCCCTGTTATCATTACAGCAGCAACAAGTGCAATTGCAAATGCAATTATGGTAGAAAGTTCTATGAGTTTTTTGGGAATTGGTATTCAGCCGCCTATGTCAAGCTGGGGAAGTTTGCTTAAAACAGCACAGACGAATCTTTCTAAAGCTCCATACATGGCCTTTATTCCGGGATTATTGATTGTATTCACAATCTGCTCATTTAATAAATTGGGCGATTTGTTAAGGCTGTATGCAGAACCACGTGTGACGCAGGAGGAAAAATAAATGGCAAAACGTATACTTGAATTAAAACAAATGCGCACCTCCTTTCAGACAGGTAAAGGATGCGTGGAGGCAATTCGTGGAATTGATCTACATGTAGATGAAGGCGAAATTTTAGGTATCGTGGGGGAATCGGGAAGTGGTAAAAGTGTTACCATGAAGAGTGTTATGGGACTGCTTCCGTCTTATGCGAAAATCGAATCCGAAGGAATTATATATAAGGGTACAGATATTTCTGAATTATCGGAGAAAGAACTTCAAAAATATCGCGGGAATGAAATAGCGATGATTTTTCAGGATCCAATGACTGCCATGAATCCACTTCGAAAAGTTGGATATCACTTAGAACAGGTTATCAGAAGATATAAGAAATGTTCAAAAGATGAAGCGACAAAGCTGGGAATTGAAATGCTCAAACAGGTGGGGATTCCGACACCAAAAACACGTATGAAGCAATATCCCCATGAATTCAGTGGCGGTATGAGACAACGTGCACTGATTGCGATGGCGTTAAGCTGCGAGCCATCACTTTTGATTGCAGATGAACCAACAACCGCACTTGATGTTACCATACAGGCACAGATTTTGGAACTTTTGAAAAAACTTCACGTTGAAAGAAATATGTCTATCGTAATCATCAGTCATGATATGGGAGTTATGGCAAATATGTGCGACAGAATCGCAGTTATGTATGGGGGGATTATTGTGGAGGAAGGTACTGTGGATGAAATTTTTTATCAGCCAAAGCACCCATATACAAAAGCATTACTAAAATCGATTCCTCACCCAGAACATACAAAAAATGAGAAATTGACAGGAATCGATGGAGCTCCACCATCTCTTTATCATTTGCCGAAAGGATGTCCATTTGCCGAAAGATGTGTATCTGCAACAGAAAAATGTCAGGGAGAGATGCCAGAATTTAAGAATTATTCAAAGACTCATAAAGCGAAATGTTTTTATGAGATGACGGAAGGAAGTGTGGATTAATATGGGAAAAGAAGTATTATTAGAAATAAAAAATCTCCGAAAGTATTTCCCAATTAAGAACTTTTTTGGAAGTCTGAAAGGTGAAGTAAAGGCAGTCGATGATGTATCTTTTGAAATTTATAAAGGTGAGACATTTGGATTAGTTGGAGAATCTGGTTGTGGAAAATCCACACTGGGGCGTTGTATTCTTCAGATGCTTGAAGCGACAGATGGACAGGTTCTCTACAAGGGAAACGATCTGATGCACATGTCAGGGAATGAGTGGAAAAAATATCGTAAAAAATTGCAGATTATTTTCCAGGATCCGTATTCAGCATTGAATCCAAACTGGAATGTAAAGCAGCTAATCGAGGAGCCTTTGAAAACAAGTGGGTATACAGAAGAAGAAATCGATAAGCGAATCAGGGAACTTTTAAAAATCCTGAATATGAATGAAGAAGTTATGGAAAAATTTCCTTATGAGTTCAGCGGAGGTCAGAGACAGCGAATCGGGGTGGCAAGAGCAGTAGCTGCTTATCCGGAATTTATTTTCTGTGATGAACCAATATCGGCACTTGATGTGTCGATTCAGGCACAGGTTGTAAATATGCTGAAAGACCTTCAAAAAGAACAGGGACTGACGTATTTGTTTACAGCACATGATTTGTCGATGGTATATCATATCAGTGATAGAATAGGTGTTATGTATCTGGGGTCTATGGTGGAAATTGGAACAAGTGAAGATGTGTTTAAGTCCCCTCTTCATCCATATACAAAAGCTTTGATTTCGGCAGTACCGATTGCGGATCCAAAAGTTGGAAGAATGTCCAAACGAATTTTCATAGAAGGGGAACTTCCAAGCCCGATGAATGTGCCGAAAGGATGCCGTTTTTGTACACGCTGTCCACAGGCGACAGACAAGTGCAAGGAAGAAATGCCTGCTTTGAGAGAAGTAAAAGATGGACACTTTGCAGCGTGTCATTATGCTTAATGATTGAAAGTTGTAAAGATAAAGAGTAAAGGGGCCGACAGCCCCTTTATCAAATAGCTCTAATGATATCATAGATGGCAGGTTCTTCGGAGCCTGCATTTTTATTGTTAATTCCATCGATCGTCATCGAGTTTGTCATCTTCTATTTCCGGATAATAAAAATTATAGACAACTTTATAAAGTTCTGTTTTTTCATCACTGTCGCAAATGATGCAGACTTTTTTAGGAAATTCATGATCCTGAAGATAATCCATGATACATTTTTCGAGAATACCAATGTTCTGGAAATTCATAGAACGTTTTTCTTCGAATGGAATTCCATCAAGATATAAAATATCCTGATGGGCATCTGCTGCCTCAGCCATTTTTTGCCTGTAAAAATCAGCAAGTTCAAGAGTTGTTCCTACTGGATTAAAAATCATATTATTATTTTTTTCTGCGGTAATCACCTCTAAGCGAATCATACAATCCTCCTATATATCAAGTTATCTTATATTCCCTATAATTCTTCTAAAGTTTTGTATTTCTGATATTTTACATCGGCGTCTTCTTTTGCTGCTTTAAAGAGCGTTTCAGCATGTTCTGGGAAAGTACGTTTCAAAGAAGCGTATCTTGTCTCGCCATCAAGGAACTCTTCGTAGTCCAGAGTAGGCTTTTTAGAGTCTACCTTCATTGGTTTTTCAGCATTTGGATTGTAACGGTACAATGTCCAGTATCCTGCGTCTACGGCACGTTTCATTTCATGCTGTACATTGTGCATTCCAGCTTTGATTCCGTGAGCAACGCAAGGTGTGTAAGCAATGATCACAGATGGTCCTTTGTGTTGTTCAGCCTCATGTAATGCTTTGATGAGCTGATTTGCATCTGCTCCCATGGCAACCTGTGCTACATATACATTCCCATAAGTCTGGAAGATTGCGCCAAGGTCTTTCTTGCGGCTTCTCTTTCCAGCAGAGGTAAATTGTGCAACTGCGCCGAGAGGAGTAGCCTTGGAACTTTGACCGCCTGTGTTGGAGTAAACTTCTGTATCTACAACAAATACGTTTATGTCTTCTCCTGTCGCAATTACGTGGTCAAGACCACCGAAACCGATGTCATATGCCCAACCATCGCCGCCAAACATCCAAAAACATTTTTTCGCAAGCTGGTCTTTACGATTCAGGATTTTCTTGGCAATGTCAGAAGAGGAGGCTTCTAATTCTGTGATCAGGGCATCCGTAGTCTGACGGGAAAGATCGAAATCATCGAATGCATCCAGCCACTGTTTTGCAGTTTCACTTCCTGTTTCTTTAACATAAGATTTTACAAGAGTTTTCTGAGCAAGTCTCTGCTGTTTTACAGATAAGAACATACCAAGTTCAAGTTCTGCGTTATTTTCAAACAGGCTGTTTGTCCATGCAGGACCAAAGCCGCGTTTGTTCGTTGTGTATGGGATACCAGGCATTGGAGCACCCCAGGCCTGAGAACAGCCAGTTGCATTTGCCCAATATACGCGGTCACCGTAAAGCTGTGTCAAAAGCTTCGCATATGGAGTTTCACCACATCCTGCACAGGCAGCGGAGAACTCAATCAGAGGCTGACGGAACTGGCTTCCTTTTACGCTGTAAGGTGAGAACAGATCCCCCTTATCAGAGATAGAGAGACCATAATTCCAAAGTGTTTTCTGGGATTCCTCCAGAGTAACAGGTTCCATGGAAAGCGCTGTTTCTTTTGCTGGACAGCAGGCTACACAACTGCCGCAGCCAGTACAGTCGTAAGTAGAGATCTGCATAGAGAAATGCAGTCCATGCGCAGCTTTTCCAGAAGCTGGAATTGTTTCAAAGCCTTCCGGTGCATTTGCTTTTTCTTCGTCATTTAACAAGTATGGACGAATAACAGCATGAGGACATACTAATGCACACTTGTTACACTGAATACATTTTGAAGATTCCCATACTGGAATTTTCAGTGCGATTCCACGTTTTTCAAATGCAGTAAGACCCATGTCAATGTGTCCGTCTTCATAATCTTTGAATGCGCTGACCGGAAGATCATCACCCTTTTGTTTATTGATTGGTTTCAGAAGTTTTTCTACAACTTCTGGAACATTTTCTTTCGTAGATGCAGCTTCGTCTGTTGCATCTGCCCAGGAAGTAGGAACATTTACTTTTACGAGTTCAGCAGCACCGGCATCGATGGCAGCTACGTTACGGGCGACAACGTCATCACCCTTGGCAAAATAAGTCTTACGTGTGGCATCTTTAATCATATCAAGAGCTTCTTCTGTTGGGATAATCTGCATCAAGGCAAAGAAAGAAGCCTGAAGAACAGTATTTGTGTGGCTTCCAAGTCCCAAATCCTGTGCGATCCTGTTGGCATCAATCATATAGAACCGGATGTTTTTTTCGGCGATTTTACGGCGTACAGAAGCTGGAATATGAGCTTCCAGTTCTTCTTCCTTCCAGCTGCAGTTCAGAAGGAAGATACCGCCTGGAACAATCTCATCTACGATATCATACTGGCTGATATAGCTTTGATTGTGGCAGGCTACAAAATCTGCCTGTTTTACATAGTAAGAACTTGTGATCGGTTCATCACTGAAACGTAAATGCGATTTAGTTACACCAAATGATTTTTTCGCATCATATTCAAAATAAGCCTGAGCAAATTTATCTGTATTATTATTGATGATACGTACAGTGTTGTGATTGGCTCCGACTGTTCCGTCACCGCCAAGTCCCCAGAACTTGCACTGTACCATTCCGTTTTTCTGGTCTGTAAATGGTTTTACAGGTAGGGAAAGGTGAGTTACATCATCGTTGATACCGATTGTAAAGCTTCGAACCGGTTTTTCAGAAGCCAGATTCTCGAATACAGCAACAATCTGTGCAGGGTCTGTATCTTTGGAACTTAAGCCATAACGTCCGCCGATTACTTTGAGCTGGCGTTCGCTATTCATAAGTACGCTGCACACATCTTCAAATAAAGGTTCACCGGCACTTCCCATCGCTTTGCAGCGGTCTAACACTGCGATTCTTTCTACTGTTTCCGGCAGCGTCTGCAAGAAATATTTTGCGGAGAAAGGACGGTACAGATGTACTTGTAAATATCCGACTTTCTTTCCTTGTTTTCTTAATGCATCTACAGCATCACAGATGACTCCGCTTGCAGATCCCATTGCAATTACAACATCTGTTGCATCAGGATCTCCGTAATAATTAAACACGTGATAATCACGTCCTGTAATTTTGGAAATTTTCTGTAAATACTCTTCTACAATGTCAGGAAGGGCATCGTAAAATTCATTGTTTGCTTCGCGAACCTGGAAATAAACGTCACCGTTTTGTACTGTGTTGCGAAGTGTTGGGTGCTCTGGATTAAGAGCACTGTCACGGAATGCCTTTAAAGCATCCTGATCAACAAGAGCTTCCAGTGCACTCTGATCAGGGAGTTCAATTTTATTGATCTCGTGTGAAGTACGGAATCCGTCGAAGAAATGCATGAAAGGAATTCTGCCTTTGATCGCGGATAAATGAGCAGCTGGTGCAAGGTCTGCAACTTCCTGAACACTTCCAGAAGCAAGCATCGCAAATCCTGTCTGACGGCAGGCCATAACATCGGAGTGATCACCGAAAATACTCATAGCATGTGTGCCTACGGTACGAGATGCTACATGGAGAACAGCAGGAAGTCTTTCACCTGCAATACGGTAAAGCACAGGAACCATCAGCATAAGTCCCTGTGAAGATGTATAAGTAGTTGCAAGTGAGCCTGTCTGAAGGGCACCATGCACTGCTGTGATCGCGCCGGCTTCGGATTGCATTTCTGTCAAAGTTACTGTTTGACCGAATATATTTTTACGCCCTTTGGCTGACCAGGCATCTGTGAGACCGGCCATAGGCGATGATGGTGTGATTGGATAAATGGCTGCTATCTCTGTAAAAGGATAGGCCATATGAGCAGCAGCTTCGTTGCCGTCCATTGTTACATAATTTTTTGTCATAATCATAACCTCATCAAAAGTTTTATTTAATTTTTGCTTTTTGCAGTATCGATACCTGCAGCATTTTCGAGACCAAGACGTATGGAGGCTTCTTCGCGCATCTTGTATTTCAGAACTTTACCTGCAGCATTCATAGGGAAAGAAGGTACAAATTCAATATATCTTGGTACTTTGTGGCGAGCCATGCTTGCAGCAATGTAATCATGCATTTCTTTTTCAGAAACGGATTGCCCGTCCTTGAGAATGATGCAGGCCATAGCTTCTTCACCATATTTTTTATCAGGAACACCGATAACCTGTACGTCCTGTACAGATGGGTGTGTATAAATAAATTCTTCGATTTCTTTTGGATAAATATTTTCGCCGCCACGGATGATCATGTCTTTCAGACGTCCTGTGATGCGGTAGTTTCCGTCTTTGTCACGGCATGCAAGGTCACCAGAGTGGAGCCATCCTTCTTCATCAACTGTATCGCGGGTAGCTTCCGGCATCTTGTAGTAACCTTTCATAGTATTGTAGCCACGGGAACAGAATTCACCGTTTTCACCATCTGAAACTTCTTCACCCGTTTCAGGATCGATGATTTTACATTCCACATGAGGAAAATCATATCCAACAGTGTCACAACGAAGATCCAGAGGATCAGTCCATGCAGACATTGTACTTCCCGGAGAAGATTCTGTCTGTCCGTATACGCTGACGATACCGGTCATGTTCATTTCATTCGGATCTGCAGCGCGGCGCATCAGTTCAGGCGGACAGCCTGCTCCGGCCATGATACCTGTACGCATGTAAGAGAAGTTGGTCTTTCTGTAATCTTCATGGTTGAACATGGCGATAAACATTGTCGGTACACCATTGAAGCAGGTGATTCTCTCCTGATTGATACATGCAAGAGAAGATTTTGCTGAGAAATATGGCATTGGACAAACAGTGGCACCATGTGTCAGAGAGGCTGTCATGGAAAGTACCATACCGAAACAGTGAAACATAGGTACCTGAATCATCATACGGTCTGCTGTAGAAAGCCCCATACGGTCACCGATACATTTTCCATTGTTTACTACGTTGTAGTGTGTAAGCATTACACCTTTAGGAAATCCTGTTGTTCCGGATGTATACTGCATGTTACATACATCATCCGGGCGTACGCGTGCAGCCATGCGGTTCAGTTCTTCCTGAGGAACAAGGTCTCCGCGTTCCATAGCTTCATCAAATGTAAGACAGCCAGGCTGTTTGAATCCTACAGTAATCACATTGCGCAGGAATGGAAGACGTTTGCAGTGGAGTGGTTTTCCTGGTTCTGTAGATGCAATCTCCGGACAGATTTCATTGATAATCTCTTTATAATTGGAATCCAGACAAGATTCAACCATGACAAGTGTATGAGTATCAGACTGTCTGAACAGGTAGTCTGCTTCATGTCTCTTATAAGCAGTATTTACAGTAACCAGTACAGCGCCAATCTTCGTTGCTGCCCAGAAAGTGATATACCATGCAGGAACGTTCGTTGCCCAGATGGATACCTTTGTGCCTGCTTTTACGCCCATGGAAATCAATGCGCGGGCAAATTTATCAACATCTTCACGGAATTCTTCGTATGTACGAGTGTAATCCAAAGTAGTGTATTTGAATGCATACTGGTCTGGGAATTCCTCCACCATGCGGTCTAACACCTGAGAAAATGTAAGGTTAACAAGTTCGTCCTTCTTCCATACATAATGCCCTGTTCCGTTATGGTTTGGATAAAGGACTTTCTTTTTGCCGCGTGTCTTTTCAAAACGGCTCATGTAGTTTACAAAGTGAGGGAAGATTACCTCGTAATATGGAAGATCCGTCATCCACTCTGTCTTCCATTCGAGAGAAACGAATCCGTCGTAATCGATGGAAGAGAGTGCGCGGATCATTTCAGCTACAGGTAAATTACCTTCGCCAATCAGGTTATATGTAGTCTTATCATCGGAGTCGCGTAAGTGTACATGTTTTACATAGGCTCCGAGGTTTTTGATTGTAGTGTCTGCACTTTCGTTATAGTCGCGGTATGGGTGATGCATATCCCATAAAGCACCAAGCTGGTCACAGGCAAAATCATCAAGTAATGTACGAAGTCTTCCAGTATCAGCGAAGATTCCGCTTGTTTTGATCAGAATTGTAACATCTGCAGCCTCTGCGTCTTTAACAAGTCCCTGGAGACGTGTTCGGACAAGGTCTTCATTTTCCTGTAATGCAACGACAGTTACGTAAGGGATCTGCATATTTTTGGCAATCTGGATCAAAGATTTCAAAGAAGGAACGAAGTTCTCTTCATTGGAAGACAGATCACAGGATGTGTCAAAACAAGGGATAGAAAGTTTTTTCTCTCTTAACTGGCGTGCTGTTGCAGCCATATTGTACTTGTGGAATGGAGCTCCTCTGTCAATGAGATCGGGAAACTTCGGTAAGTTGTAAACTTCAATTCCTTCAAATTTCATACTGACACCTATGTCAAGCCATTCATCCCATGTTAAGTGTGCCCATCCTCGTGTTGAAAAGGAAAGTTTCATTATGCCTCAGCCTCCTCATAAACAATTTTATTAACAGCATTGATATATGCATGAATACTGGAACCTACGATATCTGTAGAAGTTCCGCGTCCGGAATATAATTTTCCATTGTTACGTAATTTTACAACTGCTTCTCCCATCGCTTCACGTCCTTCTGTAACGGAACGAACCTGGAAATCATCCAGTTCATAGTGACAGCCTAAAATATTTTCGATTGCAAGAAATGCTGCATCAATTGGTCCGTCACCCAATGCAACGCCTTCGATTGGCTGTTCGTGTTTTGTAAGCTTCATGTGAGCCATAGAAGATGTAATATTGCTGCTTGTGATGCTGTATGTATCCAGCACATAGGTCGCAGGTACCTGCATTGCAACAGAAGCGATGATTGTATCTAACTCTTTTGTAGAAATATGTTCTTTACGTTTTGCGATATTCTGAAATGAAGCCCATACTTTGCTTCCGTCTTCTTCGCTCAGGTCATAGCCCAGTTTCTCAACAGCTTTCAGAACTGTACTCATGTTGTCATGGCTGCTGAGGACAACGTCTTCAACAACTTCCTGTACTCCATTATCAAAAGGAGAGTTCTTGCTTCTGTTTGTTTCGCACATCCATGCAATCTGACGGATGATTCGTTTGATTTCTGTAGTGCGTACAGAGCAGGTTACATCGAAAGCATCGCCCTTTGAGGCAAGAAGTCTTGCGATATGCGGCAAGGATACGCAGTCACACTGATAAGCGGAAGCCTTGATCTCGCGGACACCGTGCTTGATCGCTTCGATTGCACAGGCATCTGCCATTGCAAGATCGTTTGAAGATGAAACACCGAGGATTACATCTTTCAGTACCGGAACATTTTTATAGAGTCTGTCTAAAAATGCTCCGAATTCATCAGGAAGAATCAATCCGGTTGCATCACATACAGTGATTGTTTTTGCACCGGCTTCAATAGCTGTTTTTACAGCTTTGTATAAGAAGTTTTCATCACTTCTTGTAGCGTCTTCTGCAATAAATTCAACATCCACTGTTTTGGCCGCACAGGCACGAATCGTTTCTTCGATTGCCTGGAGCATGATATCTGGTTTTTTGTGGAAAATATATTCCATCTGAACTGTACTTACAGATGCAACAACCTGCAGACGAGGATGTCTGGCTTCTTTTAATGCATTCCATGTAAGATCAACACTTTCCTGAGATAAAGCTACAGGAACTGCAATGATACTGTTTTTTACAGTGGATGCGATTGATTTAATACGTAAGGAGTCAATTTTAGTCTGTTCTATTCCTTCTAGTTCGATTACAGAAACATCAAGCTTATCCAGTAATTTTGGAATTTCGATTTTTTCTTTGAATGACAAAGAAAAATCTTTTCCTGTCTGTTTTAATGTAATGTCACTGATTCTTATGCGGTCCATAGTGTACCTCCTAAATAATTAATAGAATAAAAAAATCCTTGAAGCCTGTGAAAAGCTTCAAGGACGAATAAACAATCCGCGATACCACCTTGCTTACAGTCTGTCTCATGACAAACTATCTCTCTCGAACTCAAAATATAAGCTCAAAGCCGATAACGGGGCAGCCGTACTCCACTACTCAAATGAAACTCCATTCTTCGCAGAGTCAACTCGGGAGTGAGATTGCTGTTCTTCATCCGTACCGGTTCACACCAACCACCGGTTCTCTGAAACTCTCATAAAGATAGCATAATTCCGTCAAAGTTGTTTTCCTGAAAATTGAAATTATTATAACACGTTAGCGTGCTAACGTCAAATAAAATTACAGTCAACTTTATCAAAATAATGAAAAGAATATAATTTTTTGAACGAAAACAAAAAGATTTATGGTATTATAAATGTATAGGAATATTCAGGAATTATGAATCTGCCAGGAGCAGAGGACAGGAGGAAGCATGAATATAAGATTGGCAAAACAATCCATTATAGAAGGAAGAACAGTTCTTGGAATTGAATTTGGCTCTACCAGAATCAAGGGAGTTCTTCTTGATGATAAGAATCAGATGCTTGCATCAGGAGGACATGGCTGGGAAAACCGTCTGGAAGATGGTGTCTGGACATATCATTTGGAAGATGTGTGGGAAGGAGTTCAGGATTGTTTCAAGGATCTGAACAATAATGTAAAAGAATTATATGGTGTAGAATTAGAGACGATCGGTGCTCTTGGAATTAGTGCGATGATGCATGGGTATCTTGCATTTAATACAGATGGAGAACTTCTTGTACCATTCCGTACATGGAGAAATACTATGACAGAACCTGCATCCATTGAATTGATGAAATTATTTAAACATCAGATTCCACAGAGATGGAGCATCGCACACTTATATCAGTCAATTCTTAATAATGAAGAACATGTGAAAGATGTTGCTTATATTACAACGCTGTCAGGATATATCCACTGGATGCTCACGGGTGAAAAAGTACTGGGGGTCGGCGATGCTTCCGGAATGTTCCCAATTGATGCAGAAACAAAATCTTATTATGAAGACATGCTCGACAAGTTTGATGATAAGGTTTCTGATAAAGATTATACATGGAAGATCAGAGAAATTCTTCCAAAACCTTTGACAGCAGGAGAGGAAGCAGGAATTCTTACAGAAGAAGGGGCAAGATTACTGGATCCAAGTGGAAAATTAAAAGCAGGAATTCCAATGTGTCCGCCAGAAGGTGATGCTGGCACAGGAATGGTTGCTACAAACAGTGTAAAGGTGCGTACAGGAAATGTTTCTGCCGGCACATCTGTATTTTCCATGATCGTATTGGAAAAGAAATTATCAAAAGTGTATCCGGAAATCGATATCGTTACAACTCCGGAAGGAAATTCTGTAGCAATGGTACACTGTAATAACTGCACATCTGATCTGAACAGCTGGGTGAACCTTTTCAAAGAATGTCTAGAAACATTCGGAGTGTCCGTAGATGTTGGGCAGCTCTATGGAGGACTTTATAACAAAGCACTCGAAGGTGATAAAGACTGTGGAGGTTTGATGGCATACAATTATATTTCAGGAGAACATATAACTCATATGTCAGAGGGACGACCATTATTTGTTCGTGAACAGAATTGTAAGTTCAGCCTTGCAAATTTCATGAGATCACATCTCTATACAGCATTCGGAGCGATTAAGGTGGGTAATGACCTTCTGTTCGGTGAAGAAGGTGTAAAAGTAGATGTAATATGGGGGCATGGAGGAATTTTCAAGACAGAAGGCGTAGCACAGAACTTTCTCGCAGCTGCACTGAACACTCCGGTATCTGTTATGAAGACAGCAGGAGAAGGAGGTGCATGGGGAATTGCGATCCTCGCAGCTTATATGCTTCAGAAAGGTGGAGTAAGCCTCTGCGATTATCTGGAAAATATAGTATTTAAGGATGCAGAAAGTACAACAATCGTGCCAGATCCAGAAGATGTAAAAGGATACGAAGCATTTATTGAAAGATATAAGAATGGACTTGCAGTAGAAAAGGCTGCGGTTGATAATTTGTAAAATACAGGAAGTGATTCACATAAGCCCTTTCGTGATGTAAAATTCATGAAAGGGCTTTTTGAAGGAGAAAAATATATGAAAAAAGTAGTTATATTTCTTTTAAGTTGTTTAATGCTTGTAGCTTGTGGAAAAACAGAGGAAACACAAACAAATACAGAAGTAAAACAACAAGCAGAAGAGGTAACATATCAGGAACTGTCAGTCGGAGATGAAGCTCCGGATTTTACAGCAGAACTGACAGATGGAAGCAGTTTTATATTATCTGATTACAAAGGTCAGGTTGTGTTGATGAATTTTTGGGCAACATGGTGCTCACCTTGTGTGGGAGAGATGCCGGCATTTGAGCAGCTTTATAAAGAACTGGGAGATCAGGTAGAAATTCTTGCTGTAAATGTTGGTGAGGAGTCCAAAACAGTGAATGCATTCGTAGAAGAGAACGGATATAATTTTCCAATTGCGTATGATCAGATGTATGAGATCTGTCTGAAATATCCAAGTGAAGGGATTCCATACACGCTTGTTATCGGAAAAGATGGAAAAATTGCAGATATTTATGTAGGTGCAGCAGATGCCCAGACGCAGTATAATATTTATAAGAGTGCATTGGAAGAAGCAATGAAAGGGGAATAAGACTTGAAAAGTATAAAAATATGGGTTCTTGTTGTAGCTCTTGTGTTGCTTGGAATTGGAATCAGTCAGAATGGTCAATGGGATATGTTGAATAAAGCAATCAGAATCTGCTATGAATGTATAGGAATTGGATGAATAGGAAGTAGATAAAATGATGAAATGGATGAAAGAAAAGAAGCGCCGTCTGACGCAGGTCATCTGTGCGCTTCTCTATAACTGTAATTTCGCAGGATTTGTGGATGGAAAAATTTACAAGGGAGGTGCTAAGATGGTCTGTGTTCCCGGACTGAACTGTTATTCCTGTCCGGGAGCAATTGCCTCTTGTCCAATCGGAAGTCTTCAAAGCTCACTTGTGTCAGCGAAGTATAAGCTCCCATATTATATTCTGGGAATGCTTCTTCTGATGGGAGTTGTTTTTGGACGATTCATCTGTGGATTTTTATGTCCGTTTGGGTTCTTTCAGGAATTACTGTATAAGATTCCAACAAAGAAGATTTCCAAAGGAAGATGGTCAGAATGGCTATCCTGTCTGAAATACATTATTCTTGTGGTTTTTGCTGTTGCAATTCCGCTTACAATGGCAGTACCTGGATTTTGTAAATACATATGTCCGGCGGGAACTTTGGATGCAGGAATCCCTCTGCTTGTGATGAATGAGGAACTAAGACAGATGGTGGGAGGATTATTTTTCTGGAAAATATTTCTGCTTGCACTTATTGTTGGAACAGCGATTTTTATTTTTCGAAGTTTTTGCCGTTTCTTATGTCCACTCGGTGCATTTTATTCATTTTTCCACAAGATTGCATTCGTCGGTGTGAAAATCGACGGGGAAAAATGCAATGGATGTGGAAAATGTATCCGAAAATGCAAAATGGATGTGAAAAAAGTTGGAGACCAAGAGTGCGTACAGTGCGGAGAATGTATAAAATGTTGTCCGACTAATGCATTAAGCTTTAAAATGTGCGAATAAAGAATATACATAAGGCAGAATATGTGATAAAATTTTCTGATAGATAAAATGTCAGACTGACATTAGGAGGAGAAAAATGAAAACAGATGAGAAAAAGCTTATGACATTGAATGATCTGGAAATCGGCGGATCAGCAGTGATCACAGCAGTCGGCGGCGAGGGGGCTCTGCGTCAGCATTTTCTTGATATGGGTGTAATTCCGGGAACTGAAGTAACTGTAGTAAAGTTCGCTCCGATGGGAGATCCTATGGAACTGCAGATTCATGGATATGAACTGACGCTCAGAATCGCTGATGCAGAAAAGATAACCATCGTTCCTGTAGAAAAGGATTTGACAGAGGAAAAAACCACTGTTTCCAATAAGAAAATTGAGCATCCAGGACTTGGAGAAGCTGGGAAGTACCATCAGCCGGGTGACGGGGAACCACTGCCACAGGGAAGTAAACTGACCTTTGCACTTGTGGGAAATCAGAACTGTGGTAAAACCACATTATTTAACCAGTTGACAGGTTCAAACCAGCATGTGGGAAATTTTCCGGGTGTCACAGTTGACCGGAAAGATGGCTCAATCAAAGGATACCCAAATACGGTTGTGACTGACCTTCCGGGAATTTATTCCATGTCACCATACAGTAGTGAGGAAATTGTATCCCGTAACTTTGTATTGCGTGAAAAACCAACAGCGATCATTAATATTGTTGATGCGACGAATATTGAGCGTAACCTGTATCTGACAATGCAGCTCCTAGAAATGAGCATTCCAATGGTAGTTGCCCTGAATATGATGGACGAGATTGAGGGGAACGGCGGTTACATTGATGTAAATGCGATGGAACAGCAGCTTGGTGTTCCTGTTGTACCAATCTCAGCAGCAAAGAATCAGGGAATTGATGAGTTGATCAAACACGCGGTACATATTGCATATTATCAGGAACGTCCGCTCAGACAGGATTTCTGTGATGAGAGTGATCATAAGGGTGCAGTACACAGATGTCTGCATGCAATTAAGCATCTGATTGAAGACCACGCAGAGGCGGGGGGAATCCCGGTTCAGTTTGCTTCAAGCAAGCTGATTGAAGGCGATGAGTTGATCTTAAAAGGTCTGAAGCTGGATCAGAATGAAAAAGAGATGGTAGAGCACATTGTTTCTCAGATGGAGACAGAACGAGAACTGGACCGCAGTGCAGCGATCGCGGACATGCGTTTTAGTTTTATCAAAAAAGTATGTGCACAGACAGTGACAAAGCCGAGAGAAAGTAAAGAACATTTAAGAAGTCGTAAGATTGACCAGTTCCTGACTGGAAAATATACAGCAATTCCGGCATTTATTCTGATTATGGTTGGAGTGTTTTATCTGACATTCAACGTAATCGGAGCATGGCTTCAGGGTCTGATGGAAACAGCAGTAGAATGGGTGATTGGACTTGCGGCAGGGGCAATGGAAGCAGCAGGTGTCAATGAAGTTCTTCAGAGTCTCGTTGTAGAAGGTATCTTCGCAGGTGTTGGAAGTGTATTAAGTTTCCTTCCTGTCATTGTAACACTGTTTTTCTTCCTTTCTATGTTGGAAGACAGCGGTTATGTTGCCCGTGTAGCCTTTGTGATGGATAAGCTGCTTCGAAAAATCGGACTTTCCGGACGAAGCATTGTTCCAATGCTGATCGGTTTTGGCTGTACAGTTCCGGCGGTAATGGCAACAAGAACACTTCCAAGTGAACGTGACCGTAAGATGACAATTTTGCTGACACCATTTATGAGCTGTACAGCAAAACTGCCTATTTATGCATTTTTTGTAAATGCATTCTTCCCCGAAAATGGAGGGCTTATTATGGCAGGTCTTTATGTACTTGGAATTATTGTAGGAATCATCGCAGCCTTCTTGTACAAAGGTGCATTGTTCAGTGGTGAAGCAGTTCCGTTCGTTATGGAACTTCCAAATTACCGTCTTCCAAGTGCAAAAAATGTAACACAGCTTCTTTGGGAAAAGGCAAAGGATTTCCTGCAGAGAGCATTTTCCGTAATCTTACTTGCAACAGTTGTGATCTGGTTCTTACAGAGCTTTGATTTCCATATGAATATGGTACAGTCATCAGAGGAAAGCATCCTAGCATTTGTATCTGGTTTGATTGCGCCATTGCTTCAGCCGATTGGTCTTGGTGACTGGAGAATCTGTACAGCACTGATCAGTGGATTTATGGCAAAAGAAAGTGTAGTTTCCACATTGGAAATCCTTTTTGGAGGAAATGTTGCGATGGCAATGTCATCCTTAAGTGCAGCCTCACTTCTTGTATTCAGCCTTTTGTATACCCCTTGCGTGGCTGCAATTGCAGCAATCAGACGTGAGCTTGGTACAAAGTGGGCGACAGGAGTTGTGATCTGGCAGTGTGTAGTTGCATGGCTTGCAGCACTTTTCGTGTGTGTTATTGGGATTTTGTTTAATATTCCATAAAGACATGAATCAGAAAGAATTTGTGAATATATAGTATAATAGTAAAAGAGCAGCTGCATCCAGATATGCAGTTGTTTTTTTGAAAAATCGCTTAAACCTTCAATGGCCTAAGCGATTTTTTTATAATTTGCAAGTGTTTTCGCTGCATTTTTTACATCCGTTTAATCTCTTGATATTATCCTTGATGTAGAATCTCATGGAGATGAACATCATACAGATACTTGCCACCATCAGTGCTTCTGCAAATACTGTTGGAATATTCGGGAATAAAAAATGTACCATGATTGTTGTATAAATTAATACAGTTGTTGCTTTTCCGTGCCATCTGGAACTGTATACCATGCCTGTTTTCTTAACAACATAGAATCCGGTTAATCCCATGATCATCTCTTTGATGAACAGGAGGAAAAACAGAGCCAGCAAGTAACGGAAGCGTATTGCCAGGCAAGCCAGAATGATCCATTGTGTCAGCTTGTCGGAAATTGGATCCAGAACTTTTCCAATAGCGGTGGTCATGTTGAATTTTCTCGCAATAAATCCATCTAAAATGTCACTGATTCCAGAAATCAGAAGCAAAAAGATGGCAATCATCATCTTGTCATGAAGATATGTCCATGCGATGAACGGCAGAAGTACGATACGAAGAATGGTCAGCATGTTAGGGATATTGAATAAGTCACGCAGTTGAAAATTTTTTGGTAAATCGTTTTGAATATTCATAAATCAGACCCCCTTATTTGCTCTAAACCAGAATGATAACCAGAAAACGGTTTGAAAATTCTAGCTTGATTTTATTATATCACTGCAAAAATAAAAGTGAAGTATAATTTATAAGGAAAAATTAATTTTAGTTTTGACTAATGAAAGCAAAGAAAATCTGTTTAAAAGCAAATTATTTTGTAGTATGATAAAAGCAGGCTTTGAATTGTGAGAAAGTGAGGGTATATAAATTGGGAAAGATACACAGTGTTGAAAAGATGACGAACAACCGGTTTGTAAATTTATACAATGTAAAGGCGACAAGTGTACATAATACACCAGTGAACTATTTTGTGGCTTCACGTGCAGAAGAAAAAGAACAGCTTAAGATGAATACTGGGAAAAATATACCGGATGGCGTAATTATTTACAGCTTATATGGGGAAAATAATGACAAGGTTGTTTTGATCCGTCAGTATCGTTATACTCTTGGTGGATATATTTATGAATTTCCTGCGGGGCTTGTGGAACCAGGAGAGGATTTTCATGAAGGTGCAGTAAGAGAGATGTATGAAGAAACAGGTCTTACATTTACTCCGATGAAAGTAGATCCTGCTTATGAAAAACCGTTTTTTACGACAATTGGAATGGCTGATGAATCTTGTGCGACAGTTTTTGGTCATTCATCTGGTGAGATTAGCAGTGATGCTCTTGAGGCAAGTGAGGAGATCGAAGTTGTTCTTGCTGACCGTGAAGAAGTAAAAAGAATTTTACGTGAAGAAAATGTTGCAATCATGTGTGCCTATATGCTGATGCATTTTCTTCAGGATGAAGAACCATTTTCATTTTTAGAAGTAATAAAATAAGAGGTGATAACGTGAACAAAGCGAAATATTTTACAGGATGTTTAATGATGGCGTTTTTGATACTTATGTGTCCATTTTCTGTAAATGCAAAGGAAGAGGGAAAAGAAGTCGATATTCTGTTTTTACATGATATACATTCTCATTTTGATACCTTTGCTACAGTTAATGAGAATGGCGAGAGTGTGATGGCGGGAGGTCTTGCAAGGGTTAAGACCTTAATTGATGAAAAGAAAGAGGATAATGCAGAAACTTTGATTCTCGATGCGGGAGATTTTTCGATGGGAACCCTTGTACAGAGTATTTTCAGAGAAGAAGCGACAGAACTTCAGATGCTTGGAGCACTGGGATTTGAGGTCACAACTCTTGGTAATCATGAATTTGATTACCGCTCAGCAGGACTTGCACAGATGCTCGAAAATGCATCGGAGAAAGATGTTGTCATGCCACAGATGGTTCTCTGTAATGTTGACTGGGATGCAATGGATGCAGAAGGTATGACAGAAGAGCAGGAGATGCTCAAAACTGCTTTTGATACTTATGGAGTAAAGGAATATGTAGTGATCGAAAAAGACGGTGTAAAAATTGCTGTGACAGGTGTATTTGGTATTGATGCACTTGACTGTGCGCCGATGTGTGTTCTGACAATGCAGGATCCGGTGGAAGCTGTGAGGGAAACGGTTGCCGAGATTCAGAAGAAGGAAGATGTGGATATGATCGTCTGCGTTTCTCACAGTGGGACATGGAAAGAGGAAGAGAAGTCTGAGGATGAGATTCTTGCAAAAGAAGTTCCAGAACTTGATGTGATTATAAGCGGGCATACACATACAAAATTGAAAGAACCTATTGTCCATGGGGATACTTATGTTGTGTCATGCGGAGAATATGGAGAAAATCTTGGTTCCCTGTCTATGAGTCAGAAGGATGAAGGACGATGGACAATGGATGAATATGAATTGATTAAAATTGATGAAGCGGTAGAGCAGGACGAAGAAACACAGGCTCAGATTGATGAATTTATGAAGATTGTAGATGAAGTTTATCTGAAGCAATTTGGCTATGAGCGTACACAGGTTCTGGCGCAGAATAATGTGGAATTTTGTACAGTTTCTGACCTGAGCGGCAAACATGAAGAAGGAAACCTCGGAAGTATTATTGCTGATTCTTATATTTATGCAGTGGAAAATGCAGAAGATTTTAACGGGATTCCGGTAGATTTTGCGGTGGCTCCTGCGGGAACAATCCGTGAGACCTATGCAAAGGGCGATATTACCGTAGAGAATGTATATAATTCATTTTCTCTTGGAATCGGTCCTGATGAAGTTCCAGGATATCCTCTTGTGAGTCTTTATCTTACGGGTGCAGAGTTAAAAACTCTTTTGGAAGTCGATGCATCAATCTCAGATCTTATGAATTCTGCACGTCTTTATCTGGGGGGTGTGAACTTTTCTTTTAATCCGAATCGAATGATCCTGAATCGTGTGACAGACACTTATCTCGTTGGGGAAAATGGAGAGAAGATTGAAATTGAAGATGACAAACTGTACCGTGGTGTGACAGATTTGTATAGTTGCCAGATGCTTGGCTCTGTTACAGAACTTTCTTTTGGTCTCTTGTCAGTACAGCCAAAAGATGAAAATGGTACAGTACATGAGGATCTGGAAAAAGGAATTGTGACAGAAAACGGTGTTGAAATGAAAGCCTGGGCTGCGATTGCGGCATATATGGATTCGTTTGAAGATACTGATGGTGATGGGATTTCAAATGTACCTGAATCTTATGGAGAAAATCAGGGGAGAAAAGTTGTGGAAGACAGTAAGAACATTGGAGACCTGCTCAAGAGTCCAAATAAATATGCACTTATGATCGCTGCAGTAGTGTTTGTTTTGCTCCTGATCATTGTTCTGATCGGAGTGTGGATTTACAAGGTTGTGAAATGCAGAAAGAAGGGTACAAAATGACAAGAATGGAACAGCAGATACAGTTTATTATAGAGATTGATAAAGTAAAAAATATTTTCCGTCAGACGTATCTTGCAGATGAGAATCGAAAGGAAAATGATGCCGAACATTCCTGGCATATTGCTTTGATGGCGTATCTTCTGCAGGAATATGTGGAAGAATCTGTAGATGTGGGAAGAGTAATGCTTATGGTTCTCATCCATGATCTGGTGGAGATTGATGCGGGGGATACCTATGCCTATGATGCAGAAGGTGCGAAGACAAAGCGAGAAAGAGAAGTGAAGGCGGCAGACAGGGTTTTTGGAATGCTTCCGGAAGAACAGGGAAAGCATTTGCGAGAACTCTGGGAGGAATTTGAAGAATATAAGACTGCAGATGCAAAATACGCGCATCTGCTGGATAATTTTCAGCCGCTTCTTCTGAATGATGCTTCGAAAGGGACAAGCTGGGCAGAACATAATGTAAAGAAGTCTCAGATATACAAACGCAACGAACACATCGAAGAAACTTCAAAGGAAATCTGGAAGTGTATGCAGGGAATTGTTGAAAAACATATTAAAAAAGGAAATGTAAGAGATGAATAAGATAACAGGGGGATTTTTAAATGGAAATTATACCATTTCTGATTGTCTGTCCTCTCACTTTTTTGGCAGGGCTTGTTGATTCGATTGCCGGAGGGGGCGGACTAATCTCATTGCCTGCATTTTTATTTGCAGGTCTGCCGATGCACAGTGCAATTGCGACCAATAAGCTGGCATCTACAATTGGAACAACAGTATCAACGGCTCGTTATTGCAAGAATGGATATTATGACCGTAAACTGGCATTACCGGGAATCATCTGTGCACTTACGGGATCTGTGATCGGCGCAAAACTGGTGCTTCTGGTAGATGATAAATACCTTCGCTGGATGATGATGATTATTCTGCCAATCGTAGCGATTACTGTTTTTATAGATAAGAATCACGAGGAAAAAGAGCCAACAATTTCTTTTCGAAAACGTGCTGCGATTGTAGCTGCCGTAGGGCTTCTCATCGGGATGTATGATGGGTTTTATGGACCAGGAACAGGGACATTCCTGCTTCTAGCACTGACAAAGATTGCACAGATGGATATCCGTACAGCATCTGGAAATGTAAAGCTGATCAATCTGTCATCAAATGTAGCTGCGCTGTTTACATTTTTATTCAGCGGTTATGTAAATCTTGCGTTAGGACTTGCAGGTGCGGTGTTCTGCCTTGCTGGACATTATATGGGCTCAGGTCTTGTTATGAAAAATGGAAGCAAGATTGTAAAGCCCATCATTTTAGTTGTGCTGGCACTTTTGTTTATAAAAATCATTCTGGAATAAAGTTTTTTAAAATTCAAAAAAGAAGGTGTTACATATGTTAGAGGAACAAATCATAAAATTACAGCAGATGATTGATGACAGTAAAAGGATTGTATTTTTCGGTGGTGCCGGGGTGTCTACTGAAAGTAATATTCCGGATTTTCGAAGTGCGGATGGGATTTATCATCAGTCTTATAAGTATTCACCGGAAGAGGTTGTAAGTCATAGTTTTTTTATGCATAATACAGAAGCTTTTTTTGATTTTTATAAGGATAAAATGATGATTCTTGAGGCGAAGCCTAATCCAGCTCATTTGAAACTTGCAGAACTTGAAAAGGCCGGAAAACTTACAGCTGTTGTGACACAGAATATTGATGGTCTGCATCAGGCTGCGGGGAATAAGAAAGTTTACGAACTTCATGGAAGTATTCTTCGCAATTACTGTATGAAATGTCATACATTTTATGATGCGGAGTATGTGAAATATGCGGATGGAATTCCGCGATGCAAGAAATGTGGAGGCATTATCAAACCAGATGTTGTTTTGTACGAAGAAGGATTGGATTCTGCAACGGTAAACGGCGCGATTCGTGCAATTAGCGATGCAGACATGATGATCATTGGCGGAACCTCCCTTATTGTATATCCGGCAGCAGGTTTTATTGATTATTTCAGAGGAAAATATCTTGTAGTAGTCAATATGTCAGAAACGGGAAGAAGCGTTTCGACAGATTTGACGATACGGGCGCCAATTGGAGAAGTATTTTCAAAAATAAGAGTATAAAGAAAATCCATCGCACGGAAGATTTTCGGTACGATGGATTTTTGTCGATTAATCTAAGAACATCTTCTGTCCCATCCAGCCTTTCATTCTTTGAAGCATTTTTGCATCCGCTTCAACAAGAATCTGAGTTGTTGTCTGATTGAAAGGAATGATAATGGAATAAATGGATACATCTGAAGATCCGGAAGTAAAGTTCAATGTCTTTTCTGCATGATAATGTTTCAGTCTTGGAGAATCAAAAGGAGCAATAATTTCAGCTTCCTGGATATTGATATCAATTTTTTTTCTGCGTTTCTCTTTGTTGTAGATTTCACTGATTTCCAGATAATGATTTAAAAGTGAATACTCGTATTCCACGTTTAGTCTTGGGAAAACAAGAAAAACTGTGATTGCAATCATTCCAGCCGCAGCGAGAATGAAAAGAGATCCGGCAAATATAAGTGAGATGTAAGAGACAACAATAGTTGCAAAAATCATTAAAATGCGAATCAGCATGTCTGTTGTGCGGGGCTTTCTGACAACGATCAATTCATAAAGTGAATCATTCATGTGATAAATCCTCCTGTTTTTTATTTCTATAGTTCATGACCATGAGAGCAATTTTAAAGGTCATGGCATCTTCGAATTTACGCAGGTCAAGACCGGTTCTTTTTTCAATCTGTTCCAGTCTGTAAATCAGAGTATTGCGGTGCATATGGAGCTGGCGCGCGGTTTCAGCAATGTTTAGATTGTTTTGAAGAAAACGGTCAAGTGTGGATATCAGGTCAGAATCAAGAGACTCTGGTATCTGATTCTGAAATACCTCACTTAAAAAGTCTGTACAGACAGAAAGTGGAAGCTGGTAGATTAGACGTCCAATGCCGAGCTGGTTATATAAAAAGATATTCTGCTCGGAGTAAAACAATTTTCCAATCTTCAGAGAGAGGGAGGCCTTTTGGTAGGCATCCTGCAGTTCGTTTAAATGATATAACGGAGGACTGCATGCAATCCATACAAATGTAAGAGCCTCCATGCTCAATGTATCGGTGATACTGCAGGCAGTCTGTCTGGAATATTCTTCAAAGTTGGATTTTAAAGAACATGGAAGTAAAAGTGCGAGTGTTGTATCTGAAATCGGCACGATATAGGCTCCCATCTGAGGAGGGAATATCGAACGCAATATCGTAGAAACAGTGTCATCCATAGTATTTTTTGATTCTATAAGGTATAGAATACGTGATTCATCCGGTTTGATACGAAGTTTGGCAGACTGTTCTGAAATATCATAATCAGACAGAGTTCCATGCAAAATACTTTGTAAAAAATGTGTTTTGTTATACTTTTCTTTGTATGCTGCCAAAAGCCGGTGAAGCTGACTGACAGCCTGTGCGGTTTCATCTGGAGTTTCGGTATCAATATTGAATGTGATGCCGGTAATCCGCCGGAGTTCGTTCAGGGCGGAGAGTAATTCAGAGTTCTGTGTCATAATATCTCCTGCTTTTCTAAAGTTTTTAAAATTAAAAAATGTTCCCCCACACAAATAGCAAAATGAAAGGGCTGTACAACCGGTACAGCCCTGTTTACGCCCAGCAGATGCTTGGCTGTTGTTTATATTTTAAACAATTAGTTTGTAATAGTCAATTCTGTTTCTTTATCAAAGAAATGTGTTTTGTCCATATCCAGTGCAAAAACAGCTTTATCACCAGTTCTAAGTGTTGTAGTTGGGTTAACACGTGCTGTCATCTGTGTTCCTTCTACGTCGAAGTATAAGAATACTTCAGCACCAAGAAGTTCGTAAACTTTAATCTCAGATTCAACAACTGCTTCTGGATGAGCTGCGATAAAGTTCTTGTCATCTGTAACGTTTTCAGGACGGATACCAAGAACAACAGTTTTGCCATCGTAAGCTTTAAGAGCTTCAGCCTTGGAAGCTGGTACTGTAAGGACATGTTTTCCAACTGTAGCTGTAACTTTGTTGCCGTTTACATTGATAACTGCATCCTGGAAGTTCATCTGTGGTGATCCGATGAATCCTGCTACGAAGAGGTTGCCAGGTTTGTTGTAAAGGTTCTGTGGAGAATCTACCTGCTGAACAACACCGTCTTTCATAACAACGATTCTTGTTCCAAGTGTCATAGCTTCTGTCTGATCATGTGTTACATAGATGATTGTAGCACCGAGCTGTTCATGAAGTTTAGAAATCTCGATACGCATCTGAACTCTCAGCTTTGCATCCAGATTTGAAAGAGGTTCGTCCATAAGGAATACCTTAGGATTACGAACGATAGCACGACCCATGGCAACACGCTGTCTCTGTCCGCCGGAAAGAGCTTTTGGTTTACGATCAAGAAGTTTGTCAAGGTCAAGGATTTTTGCTGCATGACGAACTTTTTTATCAATCTCATCCTTTGGTGTTTTGCGAAGTTTCAGAGCAAATGCCATGTTGTCATATACTGTCATATGTGGATACAGAGCGTAGTTCTGGAATACCATTGCGATGTCACGGTCTTTTGGTTCAATATCGTTCATAACCTTTCCGTCAATTGAGAATGTACCGTCAGTGATGTCTTCAAGACCTGCAATCATACGAAGTGTTGTAGATTTACCACAACCTGATGGTCCTACGAAAATGATAAATTCTTTATCTTCGATTTCAAGATTGAAATCTTTTACTGCATGGAATCCGTTAGGATATTTTTTTTCAATACCTTTTAATGATAACTGTGCCATTTAAAAATCCTCCTTGGAAATTAGTACGCTTTTAACTGATACCAGTATAAAACAAAATACTACGGTCAACAATGTCACGAGTGACTAAAAAACAATCGAAAAATTGTACAGAAATGTCAGCAGCAGGAAAATGAGGATAAGGTTTGACGAAATCCTTAATATCCGTTACAATATACAGGTTAAATAGGAGAAAAATGCTCCTTATTGCCCACAAACAAGGCTTAAGAATATAGAAGAAAGAGGTAAATGATAATGGCAAATCCAGTAGTAACATTTGAGATGGCAAATGGAGACATTATGAAGGCAGAACTGTATCCGGAGATTGCACCGAATACTGTGAATAACTTTATTTCACTGGTTGGAAAAGGATTTTATGATGGGTTGATTTTCCATCGCGTAATTCGAGGATTCATGATTCAGGGAGGATGTCCAAACGGAACAGGAATGGGAGGCCCTGGATATACAATCGGGGGAGAATTTTTACAGAATGGTTTTGTGAATACACTGAAACATACGGAAGGTGTTCTTTCCATGGCTCGTGCAATGCACCCTGATTCAGCAGGTTCACAGTTCTTTATCATGCACAAGAATTCACCACATCTTGATGGTGCTTATGCAGCATTTGGTAAAATTACAGAAGGTATGGATATTGTAAATAAAATCGCAGAAACAGCAACAGACTACAGTGACAGACCACTTGAAAAACAGGTGATGAAGAAAGTAACTGTTGAAACATTTGGCACAGAATATCCAGAACCAGCAAGAGCATAAACTTCCTTTTTGAACAGGAGAAGTATAGAAACTATGGAAATGGTACAGGCAGAAAATCTTGTTTTTGAATATGAAAAGCGTGACGAAGAAGGCAATGTAATAGGCATGAACCGTGCAGTTGACTGTGTGGATATTGATGTCCGTCCAGGACAGTTTGTTGCAATTCTTGGTCATAATGGTTCTGGAAAGTCTACACTTGCCAAGCATATGAATGCTATCCTTGTTCCAAGCGGAGGTACGATGTGGGTGAATGGGCGTAATACGAAAGATCCGGATGAGATCTGGAACGTACGCCAGTCTGCCGGGATGGTATTTCAGAATCCAGATAACCAGATCATCGGAACAATCGTAGAAGAAGATGTCGGATTTGGACCGGAGAATCTGGGGATTCCAACAGAAGAAATCTGGACTCGTGTAGAAGAAAGTCTGAAATCTGTTGGGATGTTGGAGTACAGAAGTGCATCCCCGAATAAGCTGTCTGGAGGTCAGAAGCAGCGAGTTGCGATTGCCGGAGTGATTGCAATGGAACCAGAGTGTATTGTTCTGGATGAACCGACAGCAATGCTGGATCCTGTTGGAAGACAGGAAGTTCTTCGTACAGTGAAGAAACTACGTAAAGAAAAAAATGTGACAGTGATTCTGATAACACATTATATGGAGGAAGTAATCGATGCAGACTGGCTCTATGTAATGGATGACGGTCATATCGTAATGCGAGGAACGCCAAGAGAGATTTTCAGTCGTGTAGATGAACTGAAGAAATATCGTCTGGACGTGCCGCAGGTTACAATGTTGGCAGAAGAATTAAGAAGGAGAGGGCTTCCGATTCCAAAAGGAATTCTAAGGAAGGAAGAACTTGTGGAAGCAATTCTCAGACTGTCTTCAAAGGGGACAAGTAGTGAAAGTTCGTAAAATGTGGGGAAAACAATACAGAATGGTGGATAAGTATGTCAATTGAATTGAAAAATGTGAATTATGTTTATAGCCCGGGAACTGCGTATGAAAAACATGCGCTCAGGGACATTTCTCTGGAAATTTCTCAGGGACAGTTTGTTGGAATTATCGGACATACAGGTTCTGGAAAATCTACACTGATTCAGCATTTGAATGGACTGATCAAAGCAACATCCGGAGATATTTTATATGAAGGAGAATCCATTTACGCACCAAAATATAATATGAAAGAACTTCGAAGCAAGGTTGGACTTGTGTTTCAGTATCCGGAGCATCAGCTCTTTGAAGTGGATGTATTTTCGGATGTGTGTTTTGGACCAAAGAATCTTGGCCTTTCAAAGCAGGAAGTAGAAGAACGTGCCAGAGAAGCTCTGGAGTTGGTAGGATTTCCAGAAAAATACTATAA
Organism: Schaedlerella sp.; assembly: GCA_036309085.1. GTDB lineage: Bacteria > Bacillota > Clostridia > Lachnospirales > Lachnospiraceae > Schaedlerella. The sequence goes on along the minus strand of JAXJUL010000035.1, from coordinate 5,919 downwards.
GCAGTCACCATTTGAATTGTCCGGCGGACAGAAGCGCCGTGCGGCAATCGCAGGTGTACTTGCAATGCGTCCGAAAGTACTTATTTTAGATGAACCGACAGCGGGACTTGATCCGAAAGGAAGAGATGAGATTCTTGATCAGGTGGCATATCTTCATAAGGAAACCGGAATGACAGTTGTTCTTGTATCTCACAGTATGGAAGATATTGCGAGATATGTGGAACGTATTATTGTAATGAATAAAGGAAACAAGTTATATGACGGAACGCCGAAGGAGGTGTTCCAGAATTACAAAGAACTGGAGCAGATCGGTCTGGCAGCTCCTCAGATGACTTATATCATGCATGAATTGAAGCAGAGAGGACTGAAGGTATCCGCCGATGTGACGACAGTAGAAGAAGCAGCAGATGAGATAATGAAGGAGTTTGCATGATTAGAGATATTACAATCGGGCAGTATTACCCTGCTGACAGTGTAATACACAGACTTGATCCAAGAGTAAAGATTTCCTGCACACTGTTGTTTTTGATTTCATTGTTCGTACAGAATAGTGTGCTGGGATATGCAGTTGCCACCCTTTTTCTGGCGGTTGTGATTCATCTGAGTAAGGTGCCGTTCAAATTTATCTGTAAAGGATTGAAGGCGGTTGTAATTCTTCTGCTGTTTACGGCAGGTATGAATCTCTTTTTGACCCAGGGTGGGGAGATATTGTTTAAGTTTGGATTTATACAGATTTCAGAAAAGGGACTCAGACTGGCAGTCTTTATGACGGTCCGCCTGATTTATCTGATTCTGGGATCTTCACTTATGACATTTACAACAACGCCAAATGCTTTGACAGACGGGATTGAAAGCCTGCTGGGACCTTTGAAGAAGATCAAAGTACCTGTGCATGAAGTGGCGATGATGATGTCAATCGCGCTTAGATTTATTCCCATCCTTCTTGAAGAAACAGATAAGATTATGAAGGCACAGACTGCACGAGGAGCAGATTTAGAAAGTGGTAATCTGATTGAAAAGGTGAAAGCAATGGTTCCAATTCTGGTTCCATTGTTTGTTTCCGCGTTCCGACGTGCCAATGATCTTGCAATGGCAATGGAGGCCCGCTGTTATAATGGCGGTGCGGGACGTACAAAGATGAAGCCGCTGATCTATCAAAAAAGAGATTATGTGGCTTATGCAGCAGTGCTCGCTTACTTAATCGTGATCATTGTGTGCGGAAGATTTATTCCATTTAAAATATGGATTTTTTAACGAAGGTTATGAGAAGAATAAAACTTACAGTTGCCTATGACGGCACAAATTATTGTGGCTGGCAGGTTCAGCCGAATGGTATTACGATTGAAGAGATGTTGAATCGTGCAATATCAAAGCTTACCAGGGAAGAGATTATAGTGACAGGTGCAAGTCGTACCGATTCCGGAGTTCATGCTCGGGGAAATGTTGCGGTTTTTGATACAGAAAGTACAATTCCTGCGGACAGATTTTCCTATGCATTGAATCAGAAACTTCCGGAGGATATTGTTGTTGTGAAATCAGAAGAAGTGCCTGCAGACTGGCATCCTCGATTTTGTAAATGTACAAAAAATTATGAGTATCGTATTTTAAATTCTAAGATACCAGATCCTTTGCGGAGAATGAATCACACATTTGTTTCATTTGACCTTGATCTGGAGAAAATGCGTCAGGCTGCAGCATATTTAGTTGGAGAGCATGATTTTGCAAGTTTCTGTTGTGTGAGAACAAATGCAGGAACTACGGTGCGCACGATTTATAATCTTGATATAGAAGAGATTCCTGAGAACAGAGGAAGAGTCCTCATCATTCGTGTATCAGGAAATGGGTTCTTATACAATATGGTGCGTATCATCGCAGGAACTTTAATCCGAGTTGGCAGAGGATTTTATACGCCAGAACAGGTAAAAGATATCCTTGAGGCGAAGGACAGACAGGCGGCAGGTCTGACTGCACCGCCACAGGGACTTGTTCTGGCAGGGATAGATTATGAGGAATAGTTGTTGATTATTTGATGAATATTTTTGATGATGATGTTGTGTGGCATATAATAGAAAGTGGTTGACAAATTATTTGAAAATGCGTTAGTATATGCACAGATAAGCAAAAAGCTATGAAGAGAATAAGTAGGAATTATCAGGAGAAAACAGAGAGTTGCCGGCAGGTGAGAGGCGCATGATTCTACAATTATCGAATACATCTCGGAGCTTCGCACCGAAAATGGTTTTGAGTGATTGAAATTGATGGAATCTGAAGAATCAGATTTTGTGAAATGGGGACATTACTGGAATTGTGAGTAGGCTGCGACGGAATGGTGCCCGTTACAGCACTGAGTGATGGATATTATATAGATGAAAATATGATTGATATGCACTCATGGAGACAGGCGGCGTGAGCAGTCTGTGAATAAAGGTGGTACCACGAGTTTTAGAGCCCTCGTCCTTTTGGATGGAGAGGCTCTTTTTTCATTCAGTTGGGAAGTGATTCCGGGGAAGGGGAGAGAGTATCACTCAGAACCCAAATATGCTGTTCCGGTAGAAAAGTAGTTCCAACAGAGGAAAAATTCTAAGTGAAAAGGAGAAACTAATATGACACTTTATGAAGAATTGCAGGCGCGTGGGTTGATTGCCCAGGTGACAGATGAAGAATTGATCAAAGACTTGATCAACAATGGAAAAGCAACATTTTATATTGGATTCGATCCAACAGCGGACAGCCTTCACGTAGGACATTTCATGGCGCTTTGTCTGATGAAACGTCTGCAGATGGCAGGAAATAAACCAATCGCTCTGATTGGCGGTGGTACAGCAATGATCGGTGACCCGTCCGGTCGTTCCGATATGCGTCAGATGATGACAAAAGAAACAATTCAGCATAATTGTGACTGCTTCAAAGAACAGATGAGTAAGTTCATTGATTTCTCAGAAGGAAAAGCAATCATGGTAAATAATGCTGACTGGCTTCTTGATCTTAACTATGTAGATGTTCTCCGTGAAGTAGGTGCACATTTCAGCGTAAACAGAATGCTTACAGCAGAATGTTACAAACAGAGAATGGAAAAAGGACTTAGCTTCCTTGAATTTAACTACATGATTATGCAGTCTTATGACTTTTATGCATTATATCAGAAATATGGCTGTAACCTTCAGTTCGGCGGTGATGACCAGTGGAGCAACATGCTCGGCGGTACAGAACTGATTCGTCGTAAACTTGGAAAAGACGCAAGCGCAATGACAATCACACTTCTTCTGAACTCAGAAGGTAAGAAGATGGGTAAAACACAGTCAGGTGCTGTATGGCTTGATCCAAAGAAAACAACTCCATTTGATTTCTATCAGTATTGGAGAAATGTTGGCGATGCAGATGTTCTTAAATGTATCCGTATGCTGACATTTCTTCCACTTGAAGAAATTGACAAGATGGACAAATGGGAAGGCAGCGAACTTAATAAGGCAAAAGAAATTCTTGCTTACGAGCTTACAACACTTGTTCATGGTGAGGAAGAAGCAAAACGCGCACAGGAAAGTGCACGTGCACTTTTCAGCCAGGGAAATGCGGCAAATATGCCAACTGCTGAGCTTGCAGAAGAAGATTTCGCAGAGGGAAATATTGACATTCTTACAATGCTCTTAAAGAGTGGTCTTGTTCCATCCAAATCAGAAGCAAGACGAGCAGTACAGCAGGGAGGTGTATCTGTTGATGGAGAAAAAGTAACAGACATCTCAACAACATTTGCAAAAGAAGCACTTGCAGGAGAAGGAATCGTTCTGAAAAAAGGAAAGAAAAACTTCCGTAAAGTAATTGTAAAATAAAAATTCGAGGGAACAAAAATGGCATTTAAAGAAATTTCAATCGAAGAACTGGGATTCAATCCATTTACAAAAATTGGAAAAGAATGGCTTCTGATTACAGCAGGAGATGAAGAAAGCCATAATACAATGACAGCAAGCTGGGGCGGACTTGGCATTATGTGGGGGAAAAATGTGGCAACAATCTACATTCGTCCACAGAGATATACAAAAGGATTTGTAGACAAAAACGATCGCCTAACACTTACATTTTTCAAAGAAGAATATCGTCAGGCTTTAAGTTTCTGCGGAACAAAATCAGGCCGTGATTATGACAAAGATAAAGAAGCAAGGCTGACACCATACTATGTAGACGGAACAACAGCTTACGAAGAAGCTGACATGGTATTTGTATGTAAAAAGCAATATCATCAAGACATGAAACCAGAATGTTTTGATGTGGTTGAAAATGATGAAAAATGGTATCCGGCAAAAGACTATCATACAATGTATATTGTAGAGATTGAAAAAGTACTTGTAAAAGAGGGATAATGAAAGCCGTAACAGCAGTTGTCCTTTATACATTTATTAAGTTTATGGGATTTATATTTGCAAAAAACAAATAATAAAATTAAATGAGGAGGCTGAAAATACCTTCTCATTTTTCTTATTAATAGTAGAAAGAAAATGCTCAAAAAGAGAAAAAAACAGTTGACATTTAAGGGACACAGTAATATAATGTGAAGGTATGCGAAAGGGAGAAACAGTATTCGCCAAAGCCCCGGAGAATGCTGATTTCATAGATGATTTTTAGATATTGTTAAATTAATGAACTTAGAAATTCACAGGAGGAATACCCATGAAAACTTATATGGCTAACCCAGACAAGATTGAAAGAAAATGGTATGTGGTTGACGCTGAAGGACAGACACTTGGCCGTCTTTGCTCAGAAGTTGCTAAAATTCTTAGAGGTAAAAATAAACCAGAATTCACACCACACGTTGATACAGGAGATTATGTAGTAGTAGTTAATGCTGCAAAAGTTAAAGTAACAGGAAAGAAACTTCAGCAGAAAATGTACTACAATCACTCAGATTTCGTAGGTGGTTTCAGAGAAACAACACTTGCTGAAATGATGAACAAAAAACCAGAAATGGTTGTTGAACTTGCAGTTAAAGGAATGCTTCCAAAAGGACCTTTGGGACGTCAGATGCTTAAGAAACTTCACGTATATGCTGGTCCAGAGCACGCACAGCAGGCTCAGAAACCAGAAGTACTGACATTTTAAGGAAAGGTTGAAAGGAGGACATTACAGTGGCTAATACAAAATATTACGGAACAGGAAGAAGAAAAAAATCTATCGCAAGAGTATATCTTGTACCTGGAACAGGAAACATTACAATCAATAAGAGAGACATCGACGAGTATCTTGGTCTTGAAACACTGAAACTTGTTGTTCGTCAGCCTCTTGCAGCTACAGGAACAGCTGATAAATTCGATGTACTTGTAAACGTACACGGTGGTGGATACACAGGACAGGCTGGAGCAATCCGTCACGGTATCTCTAGAGCACTCCTTCAGGTAGACTCAGAAGAATATCGTCCAATCCTCAAAAAAGCAGGATTCCTTACACGTGACCCACGTATGAAAGAACGTAAGAAATACGGTCTCAAAGGCGCACGTCGTGCACCACAGTTCTCAAAACGTTAATCATCGATTATCGAAGAGAATACAAAAAAGTATACAAAACCTCAGAAACCTTGTGTTTCTGGGGTTTTTTTGTACCCATCAGAAGCCCTGAGTTGGTGTGAAATGTCGTGAAAGTTATTCAGTTTGCAACGCGTTTGCAACACGTTTGCAACAAAAATATCTTAAAAAAATTGGACACTTTTTAGTGCTTGTCACTAGAGGGTGTCCTTTTTTATCAGGCAGACTTAACATCTGCCTGATTTTCTAAGGTCTTGTTGATTGCGTCTACAAGAACCTGCATGTCTAAGTGTGTGTATACTTTTTCAGTTAATGTCATGGCTCCAGAGTGCCCCACAATTTTCTTGATTGTGGTATCCTGTACACCGGCTTCCGATAACATGGAAATACAGGTATGTCTTGTACAGTG
>JAXJUL010000034.1:0-1941 GCA_036309085.1 Schaedlerella sp. | reverse complement strand
GTGTAACACCGTTGAGGATTTCTGGTCTCATCTGGAAACTATGCTGAAGAATCTGCAGACAGATTACCTGGATTTATACCAGTTCCATAACCCTGCGTTCTGTCCAAAACCTGGCGACGGAACCGGCCTTTATGAGGCTATGCTGGAAGCAAAGGAACAGGGCAAGGTACGCCACATCGGCATTACCAACCACCGTGTTGCTGTAGCAAAAGAAGCTATCGAAAGCGGACTTTATGAAACACTGCAGTTCCCATTCTGCTATCTGGCAACAGAAGAAGAAGCTGAACTGGTTCGCCTGTGTGAAGAAGCGGATATGGGCTTCATCTCCATGAAAGCCATGAGCGGCGGTCTGATTACCAGAGCAGAAGTAGCTTACGCTTTCCAGGATCAGTTTGAAAACGTACTGCCAATCTGGGGCGTACAGAAACAGGAAGAACTGCAGCAGTTTATCGACTGCTACAACAATCCGCCGGAACTGGACGATGAAATGAAGGCGTACATCAAATCCGAACGCGAACAGTTATCCGGTGACTTCTGCAGAGCATGTGGCTACTGCATGCCATGTCCTGTAGGCATCAAAATCAATGACTGTGCAAGAATGTCCCTGATGATCCGCCGTGCACCGGTAAACATCTACATGGACGAAGCACACCAGGCAGATATGGAGCTGATTGACCAGTGTCTGGAATGCGGCCAGTGCAAGGCACAGTGCCCATACGGACTGGACACACCAAATCTGCTGAAGAAGAACCTGGCAGATTACAGAGAACAGGTACAGAAGTTAAACAAATAAACCTATGCATACGAAAAGAGACGGTATTGATATGTACCCAGTTTCCTGGACACATCAAAAATTAACTTAAGCGTATATGGATGCTTCACGGTATTTTACCGGAGGCATCCATTTTGTTTTTTTCTGAATCCTCTCGTTGTTGTAATAATGAATATATTCTTTAACTGCTTTTGCAAAGGCATCAAAAGAATCATAGCCCTTTTCGTAGCCGTAATACATTTCATTTTTCATTCTGCCAAAGAATGTTTCCATAATACAGTTGTCATAGCAGTTACCTTTTCGAGACATAGACTGAATAATTCCATGTTCTTTTAATGTTGTTCTGAAATATTGATGCTGATATTGCCAGCCCTGATCTGAATGTAAGATCAGACCTTTAACACACGGAAATTTTGCAAATGCACTATCTAACATCCGCCGTATCTGTTCAAGGTTTGGACTTAAAGATAAGTCATATGATATAACTTCATTCGTGTTCATATCCAGAATTGGAGATATGTAGCATTTACCCCATGCAAAATTGAACTGCGACACATCCGTAGTCCACTTCTGCAATGGTGCAGTTGTGCTAAAATCACGGTCAATAATATTATCAGCAATCTTTCCAACCTCACCTTTGTATGAGTGATACTTTTCTTTTGGTCTTTTTCCAAGAAGACCCATGTTGTGCATCAGCCTTTGTACGCGTTTGTGGTTTACATTACAGCCGCGATTTACAAGTTCTCTGTGAATCCGTCTGACACCATATCTGCCTTTATGATATTCATATATTTCTTTGATTTCAGCCATTAAAGATGCGTTCCTTACGGCGACAGCATCATCTTTGCCGATTTCGTAATAATATGTGGACCTGGCTAAATTCATAGCTTTGAGCAGATCCTTTAGTTGGTATCCTTGGCTGCGGAGTTCTTTGATGATTGCTGCTTTTTCGCCTTGAGTCGCGCAGCTTCCTTTTCTTGTCTCAAGGCGATCCTTTTTTTTATGACTGCATTCTCTGCTTTTAGATATTCCGTTTCGGCACGAAGACGGATTAACTCTTCTCTTTCAGATTCATTAAGTGGTGTCAGGCTTGATTTCTTTTTCATTTGGGACTCCTTGCTTGGTCTTCCTTTTTTCATGTTTTCAAGTCCATTATATCCCAAATCTTG
>JAXJUL010000033.1:0-31044 GCA_036309085.1 Schaedlerella sp. | reverse complement strand
GATTTAGAAGAAGGAAAAGTTACAAAACGTCAGATTGCTACAGAATGGTCTGATTCTATGGTAAAGGATATGCTTGGAAATGATTTTTATATTGGTACGCTTCGTCTGCGAAAACGTGCACGTTCTACCGTTCATGGAAAAGACAAGCGTGTACCAAAGGAGGAACAGTATGTTTTTGAAAATCATCACCCTGCTATCATTGATAAAGCCTCTTTTGATTTGATTCAGGAAATGAAAGAAAAACGTGTGAAGAACAATTATCGTGGAAGTCGTGGACAATGGATTGGTTCTGAAATACCAAATCCATTTGGAAGTTGTCTGTTCTGCAAAGATTGTGGAAGTCGTTTAACTCCAATTAAGAGAACTACTTCCAGTAGAGAGCGTAAGTATTATATCTGTACTACTTACAACACCAAAGGTAAACGCTATTGTTCCAAAGCTCATCTAATCGAAGAAGATGATTTAATGGAAGACGTTGTAACTTATATCAAACTCTGTCGTAATGCACTATCAGAAGTGATTGCAACCTATGATATGAAAGATTTTGATTCTGAAAAAAGAACGGTTGAAGAAAAGCGTTCTGAAATTCAAAACAATATTTCTGAACGAAAAAAGCATTTAAAGATTCTTTTTACACAGAAAGTCAGAGATTTATCTAATACTCATGGCAACGAGGATATTGTTAATGAAACTTACGATGTTCTGCAGCAGGATATTCTTTCACAGATTCATGGATTGGAGTTACAGTTAAAAGAATTAAATGATACCAGTCTTGAGAATGAAGATGTAAAAGAAAAACTCCAGAATGCTTTACAGGTAGTTGATAAGATTATCGAAAAGGGCATTCTTGATCGCAAAGATATCGAAATCTTAATCGAGCGTATCGAAGTAGATGAAGAAGGACTTCCAGAAATCGAATTAAAGTATGGGCTGTCTGGACTGATTCAATATAGTCCGGCCCAGCAAATGAATCGTCGTGAAAACGAAATTATTTATCAGACCATACGACTCATTTATGAAGAAGAACGTGGGTTTACCTCTGCAAAATATTTATCGAAAGCACTTACCGATTTGGGATACCCTAAATCCAAGAAAAGTGTATTGCCTTATATCGGACTTATGATGGATATGGGAATTGTAGAGCCAAGCGACAACTCATTGAAACCATATACGATTGTTAAATCAAAAATTGAAATAGAGGAAATATTGGCAAATTTTCATCAGGGCATGCTGTCTGAAAACGTCAATGGCTCAACATATGACCAAGATTTACATGAATATAGTGTTAACAGGCGGCATGCCACAAATGGTATTTGAATATATTCTCAAGCAAAATGGTATCAATCCTGAAACTGACCTGAAAATCAATCAAAACATCGACTTTGGTTCCACTGCCGCTGCATTTTCTGGAGGTCAGGGAGACTTCACCGTAGAATTTGAACCTGCAGCCACAACTCTTGAAAAAGAAAATGCCGGCTACGTGGTTGCGTCTCTTGGCGTAGATTCCGGGTATGTCCCATATACTGCATTCAGCGCAAAACAAAGCTATATTAATGAAAATCCTGACATTATTCAACATTTTGTAAATGCCCTGCAAAAAGGCATGAATTACGTACAAACACACACACCATCAGAAATTGCTGCTATCATTGAACCTCAATTTCCAGAAACTGATCAGGAAACTCTGATTGCGATTGTCACACGATATTATGACCAGGAAACATGGAAGGAAAATCTAATCTTTGAAAAAGAAAGTTTTGAACTATTACAAAATATTTTACAGGACGCAGGAGAACTGAATAATCGTGTTCCATACACCAATCTTGTAAACACAGAATTCGCCAAAAAAGCAATAAAATAATCAAATTATTTACAAAAACAAGATGTGAAGCCTTCCTTTTTTATCTTCAAAGCTTTTCATATCTTGTTTTTGTACTTTATTTCATACTTTCTTTTCTGCCTTTTATATTGTAAAATTTTAATTAAAATGGTATGATGATTATATATAATATGTAGACTCGCTAATTCTATCCAAAATGCATATATCTATTTTTAAGATGTATGTATTGTTTTCGAGTCTAAAAATGGCTGATATGATTTTTGGTTGTTAAGAAACTTATTTCTTATAGCCATATTATCAAAAGGGAGGTTAGAAAACATGACAACATTTTATGTAAATGGACAGCAGGTTCAGACAAACGAAAAGAAAAAACTGTTACGTTTTCTTCGTGATGACCTGAAGCTTACATCTGTTAAAGATGGTTGTAGTCAGGGTGCCTGCGGTGCATGTACGGTATTGATCGACGGAGAAACATGTAAATCCTGTGTTCCTGATACAACAATTCTTGAAGGAAGACATATTGTTACTGTTGAAGGTCTCAGTGATTGGGAAAAAGAAGTTTTCACATATGCTTACGGTGAAGCAGGTGCTGTACAGTGCGGTTTCTGTATTCCAGGTATGGTAATCTGTACAAAAGGTCTTTTAGATAAGAACCTTAATCCAACAGAAGATGAGATTAAATATGCTCTGCGCAACAACTACTGCCGTTGTACAGGATATGTAAAAATTATCGCAGCTATCAAGCTTGCTGCTGAGATTATGCGCACAGGTGTGATTCCTGGAAAAACTGCTGATGACTGGAAACTGGGTTCACGCGTTCACCGTCTGGATGTAGAAGAAAAAGTTCTCGGTTATGGACAGTATCCAGATGACTTTTATTCAGATGACATGCTCTATGCAGGTGTAGTAAGAAGTAAACACCCACGTGCAAGAGTATTATCCATTGATACAGCAAAAGCAAAAGCTTTGGCAGGCGTTGAAGCTGTATTAACAGCAGATGATATTCCTGGTGAAAATATGATCGGTCACTTAAAACATGACCAGTATACTCTTGTTCCAGTTGGAGAACTGACACATTATCTCGGTGATGCTATCGTTCTGATCGCTGCAAAAGACAGAGCTACTTTAGAAAAGGCAAAAAAACTTGTAAAAATTGAATACGAAGTACTCCCAGCAGTACATAATATTGAAGAAGCAAAAGCTCCAGGTGCTCCACTTGTATTTGAAACAGATGCAAGCAACGTACAAGCCCACGAACACGTAAGCCGTGGTAATGCAGCAGAAGCAATTGCTAACGCACCTCACGTTCTTACACATCATTTTGAAACACCTTGGACAGAACATGCTTTCCTTGAACCAGAAGCTACTTTCGTTTTCCCTGAAGAAGATGGCACAATTTTTGTATATTCTACAGACCAGTCTGCACACCAGACTCTGCATGAATGTCAGCTTCTTTTAGGACCAGACGTTAAGGTTAAAGTACAGAACGCTCTCGTAGGCGGTGGCTTCGGTGGTAAAGAAGATATGACAGTTCAGCATCTTGCTGCTCTGGCTTGCTATCACACAAAACAGCCAATCAAGATGGTACTTTCCAGAGAAGAATCTCTGTTAGTTCATCCAAAACGTCATCACTTCGTTATGGACTTCACTATGGGTTGTGATGAAAATGGTAAGATTCTCGGCGTTAAAGCTACTTGTGAATCTGACACAGGTGCTTTTGCATCCCTTGGCGGACCAGTTCTTCAGCGTGCTTGTACACATGCTGCAGGTCCTTATGCTTATGAAAACTTCGAAATTGAAGGAACAGCTTACTATACAAATAACCCACCAGCAGGTGCGTTCCGTGGATTCGGTGTTACACAGACATGTTTTGCTACAGAATCTCTGCTTAACATGATGGCTGAAAAGATTGGTATCACTCCATGGCAGATTCGTTATGTAAATGCTATCAGACCAGGACAGGTTCTTCCTAACGGACAGATCGTAGATAACTCTACAGGTCTTGTTGAAACTCTTGAAGCAATTAAAGATGAATATGATGCAGCTGTTGCTGCTGGTAAACCAGTTGGTCTTGCCTGTGCTATGAAGAATGCCGGTGTAGGTGTAGGTATCCCAGATACAGGTCGTGTTAAATTGATCATTGAAGATGACGCAAAAGTACACATTTACTCAGGTGCTTCCTGTATCGGTCAGGGACTTGGTACTGTACTTGTACAGATGATCGTTGACAATACAGATATCGCAAGAGAAGATATCGTTTACGAACGCAGCCAGACATGGATCGCTCCTGACTCAGGAACAACATCTGGTTCCCGTCAGACTCTCGTTACTGGTGAAGCTTGCCGTCGTGCATGTGAAAAGCTCATGGAAGTTAAAGCTGGCAGAGAATTAAAAGATATGATCGGTGAAGAAGTTTACGCAGAATATCTTGCTAAGACAGACAGACTTGGTGCAGATGTACCTAATCCAGTATCTCACGTTGCATACGGTTATGCTACACAGATGTGTGTTCTTGATCGTAAGACAGGTAAGATTGAGAAAATGGTTGCTGCTCATGATGTTGGTAAAGCTGTTAACCCACTTTCTGTTGAAGGTCAGATTGAAGGCGGAGTTCTTATGTCAATGGGATATGCGCTTCGTGAACAGTATCCAATTGATGAGAACTGTAAACCAATCGAAAAATATGGTTCATTAGGCCTCTTCCGTGCGCACGAAATTCCTGAAATTCAGGCAATCGTTATTGACAAACCAGGTCTTAATGTTGCATGTGGCGCTAAGGGTGTTGGTGAAATCACTTCTATCCCAACAGCTCCAGCAATCACAGAAGCTTACTATCAGTTAGATGGAGAACGTAGATACATCCTTCCTATTACTGGTACACCATATGAAAGGAGATAATTAGTTATGGCAATCAAAAAGAAATTTCCATATCGTTCAGCAATTGTAGCCTGTGATGGCAACTGTGCTGGCGTCAAAACATGTGCTGATGGCTGTGTTGGCTGCAGAAACTGTGAAGCAGTTTGTAAATTCGGCGCAATTTCTTTCACTGACACTGGTGTTGCAGTTGTTGATGAAGATAAATGTATCGCTTGCGGTCAGTGTGTAAAAGCATGTCCACAGGGTATTATCCGTATTCACGAATGCGCTAACTTTATCGTTGTTAAATGTTCTAACAAAGAAAAAGGAGCTGATGCTCGTAAAACATGTAATGTAAGCTGTATTGGATGTGGAATCTGTGAAAAGACATGTACAGCAAGTGCAATTAAAGTTGTTGACAATTGTGCAGTTATCAATGATGCTTACTGTTTAAGCTGTGGTATGTGTGCTGTTAAATGTCCACGTGGAGTAATCCAGGATTTAAGAGGCATTTACTAGAATTAAGAACTTGATTTAATTCCAATATAAAACTCCCTTTGTTGATTGCAGCAAAGGGAGTTTCTTATAATATATTATTTTAAGGAGATTTTGATGATCGATAAAACTCTCGTTCCTGTTGGCGGACTGAAAAAAGAACCTTTTTCTGGTGAGCATCACGGGATGCGTTATTTTTTCTGTGCAGATGATGATAAAACAAGTTTTTCTGTATATATTTATCCTGATCCATGGTCATTCGAGAAAACTCCAGACAAAGAGAAAGAATCTTCCTCATTTCCAATGACTGAAGAAGGAATGGAACAAGCAATCGAATGGCTTTTTCAAATGTATAAAAATCAACTTGATAAATGGCATACTGCTCATGAAAATCGTATGCATATGCTATAATATAAGAACTGCTGTAAAATTCAACATTCTACAGCAGTTTTATTTTTATCTGATATATCCATTTTGGTATGCAAGCATCTTATTCGCAGTATACAATTCTGCCATGGTTGCCTGATAATATGGTTCTACATAGAATATACCAAGAATTCCACAAGTTAATGCAGCCAGAAGTTTCCAACCAAAAAATGACATGTCCAAAACAAATGTATTCATCTTTTGTCCCTTCATCATCTGTTTACTGATTTGAAAAACTTCTTTTCTGTTCATCTGAGGATTCTCTGCTAATATATAAGGAACCATCAGATACTCATAATGTTTGATAACACCTGGAACAATGAGTAATAATGCCCATAATGTTATAAATAAATCTCTCAAAAACATAACAACAAGAATATTTCCAAAACTTCCGCATTTAAACCCAAAACCAAGTTCTCCGGCTCTTGCCTGCTCAATCTGGTTTACAACAAAAAATCGGCTTCCGCCAACAAGAAGTGCATTCCCTACAACAATCTTTATAATAGCTGCAATAACTACAGTGATTGTCGTAATTATAAGTACACTAAGAAGAATTGCTAGCTCTTCTATACTTCCTGTTCCTTCTATGCTCTCCAAAGATTCTTGAGAATTCTGTCCGGCACTTCCACTTGTTATTGCTGTAATGATTGCTATAACGAATGCAACTGCTACGCAACTCCAATAATTACGTCGAAATGCTTCTCTTGCTCTCGTCTTCAATTCAAATCTTGTCCACATAAGCATCTCCTCCCGAATATATTTCTTATTGCTATTATAAGTCAAATCAAAAAATAAAACAAGTATCTGCATATCTTCTATCCAGACACTTGTTCTTTTTTATAATCATTCTATTTTAGGATCAATCACAAACATTGATATTATAATGCCACAAAATCATGCAATTCTTCTCTTCTATCTATATCATGAAGTTCAATTCTCTGTGTGTCTACACGAACCACTTCATTATAGTGTTTTGAAAGTAATGATTTTCCGCCAACATCTCCCCCAAGTTCTAATAACTCTGAAAAATACTTACGATCCCAAAGCACCGGATTGCCTAGAGTCTGTCCGTGACTTGCACAGATAACTTTTCCCGGATGAAGCATTGCCTGACGCATCAGATTCCACATTGTAGTAAATGTCAGATTTGGCTGATCGCAAACAGTAAATAATACACCTTGAATATCTGGATTATTTTCAAGACATTTTTTAAGCCCAAGACTTAAAGACAAAGAAATACCTTTTTCTACATCTTTATTTTCAATACTCTGAACGCCTACTGCCTCAGCGGCATCCCTAATTTCTTCATAACCAGTCACAATGTATCGTTCAAACCCTGTGAAACCTTTCAGTTTTTTCAGCATACGCTCATAAATCTGTTCGCCACTGACATAAGCAAGTAATTTATTACTTCCAAAACGCTTTGCTCCGCCGGCAGCCAGCACCACCACAGCATACTTTTTCTGCATTCTTTCGAACTGTGTTACAGCTTCCAGTGCCCCACCGCCAATTGCACGTGCTTTGTCTGAAATTGTAAAACAGTGACTGACTTCACAGCGAGCATCAATGTCTCCGATCTTCAGTCCTTTTGTAACCTGCACATCATCCTGTAGCATACCTCTTACAACACCACTCATCAATGCATATACTGGTTCGCCGCCTGTATACGCTACAATCTGACCCTCTTTGACCTGATCACTGATATGAGCCACAGGTTCCATGATTCCATCTGCACTTGCTTTAATTAAACGTTCTAATGTATAGCCGCCTACATTTCCCGGAACTCCTGTATTTGGAATTGCAGTTCCCTTCCAGATTAATGTACCTAAGGTGTGACCTCTCTTTGTCTCAATAATACAGTGACAATCTTCTCCAGCTGTAAATCCTGGTCCAATTCCCAAAACAAATGGTGCATCTTCTATTGTTGTTCCTGTATTATATTTTGCAAGAATTGCATCAACAATAACATCTGGCTTAAACTCATTTTTTACAGCTGCCTTCGGATCAATCATTACAGCAATGTTTCCATTTGCAATAATATTCTGTGCTTCATCATAGGAAGATGCTAATTCACTGTGAACACCTTCTACATCTGCCTCATTCTCATAAACTGCTCTTGAAAATGCAACATAGCGTCTTACAGTCATTGGTTCTGGTATCTCAGTCATAAGAATCTGATGACCTGAATTATACAGACGAACCGCTATTCCTGTAGCAAGATCCCCTGCTCCTTTAATCAACACTTTCATCCTCTTATGCCTCCTTTAGTCATTTTATGGTTTCTTATATACCTTTATTATAAATATTTTTCTATATATAATCTGACATAATCAGTAATTTTCTTTTTCAATGTATATATTTTTTCTATTTAAAATGCGTAAATATAGGAATTGACGGGGCTATATACCCCGTCAAACCTGTAAAGTTTATATTATTTAATATAAGCCTGTATTTATATTTTACAGCATGTAAGCGTAGTCCTTGCAAACTGCCTCGATGATTGCCTGAAGACCTGTAGCGAGTTTTGTTTCCTCTCCCTTAGTCCATGTAAATTCTTCACCGAGAACTCTTACTTTAGCTACAACAGCATCTTTGTCGATAACCATGAATCCCTGGTTCTTGCTGTCAGCCATATCTTCTTCGTTTGCAAATAATGTGAATTTATCAAGGTATGGTGCACTGCTGTATGGGCAGAAGCTCTTACAGTTACCACATTCGTTACACATATAGTCTACGTGGATAATCTGAGCTTTTTCCATTCCTGGAACTTTGATTGCAACGTTAGCACGGTTTGGACAAGCTTCTACACAGTTTTCACAAATTGTTGAACATCCAAGACAACGAGCAGCTTCTGCTTTGCCATCAAGTTTTTCAACAAGATTAGCTTTTCTTCCATAAATAGCTTCTGCTGTAAGTGCATTGTCGTAATCTTTTACAAGTTTTTCACCGATGATAGCTTCTGCAGCTTTAAGACCATCAGCGATACCTTCTACTACTGTAGCTGGACCGCCAAGACCATCACCAACAACATATACGCCATCAACGTTAGATTCTAATGTTTCTTCGTTAACGAGAGCTTTTCCTCTTTCGTTTACGTTAAGACCATTTGCCTGATAGAATGCTGTAGGAACTTTTTCACCAACAGCTACGAGTACTGTATCAGCGTCAACTTCAACAGTTTCTTCTGTTTCTACAACACCTCTTCTGCCAGATGCATCTGGTTCTCCTAACTGCATAACTTTGCAAAGGAGTTTTCCACCTTCAAGTTTAACAGGTGCAAGAAGTTCTGCGAATTCTACGCCATCTTCGATAGCTAATTCAAGTTCTTCTGCGTCAGCTGGCATATATTTCTTTGTACGACGATATACGAGAGATACTTTTTCAACTCCTGTTGTACGTTTAGCAGCTCTTGCTGTATCCATAGCTGTGTTACCACCACCGATAACCACAACGTTCTTGCCAATGTCAAGTTTTCCATCAGCTGCTTTGAATTCTGCCAGGAATTCTACTGCGTTCTTTGTTTCGCCAGCTTCAAGTTTAAGTGTTCCAGGTGCAGATGCTCCAGTTGCAAGAACTACTGTATCATAACCTTCAGCTTTAAGTGCTTCAACACTTTCGATCTTAGTGTTAAGTTTGATGTTAACGCCAAGTTTTTCAAGGATAGCTGCATCTTTATCAAGAGATGAGCTTGCAATTCTGAACTCAGGAATAATGTGACGAACTGTTCCGCCAAGTGCTCCGTGCTGTTCAAAAATTGTAACGTCTTTGCCAGCTTTTCTTAAGAAGTAAGCTGCTGCCATACCTGCTGGACCACCACCAACGATAGCTACTTTACCTTCTTTTGTAACTGCTGGAGCTTCAAGTTTAGCCATAAGTGCATCATAACCGTTCTGTGTAGCTACAAGCTTCATATCACGGATATGTACAGACTCTTCATAGAAGTTACGTGTACATTTGTTCATACAGTTGTGTGCACAAATTGTACCTGTAATCCATGGAAGTGGGTTCTTTTCTGTGATAACATCCATAGCTTCTTCATATTTTCCAGCATTAACAAGATCAAGATATGTTGTGATATCCTGGTGAATTGGACATCCTTCTTTACATGGAGCTGTGAAGCAGTCAACCAATGGAACTTCCTTGTTCATCTTTCTTGATGGCAATGGTTTGATTGGTTTTACGTGATGTTTATCTGATGTAAGTTCTGCAACAAGTTTAGCTGTAGCTTCTTTATCTACACCTTCAAATACCAGATTTGTCTGTTCAATCTTGTTAACAATCTGAACTGTTCTGTCATATCCACCTGGTTTAAGCATTGTTGTAGCAATTGTTACAGGCCAGATACCTGCGCCAACAATCTTATCGATGTTGAAGTAGTCAGCACCACCTGAGTAGGAAATACGGAGTTTTCCATCAAAGTCCTGAGCAAGTTTGTTTGCTACTGACATTGATAATGGATACAGGGATTTACCTGACATGTACATTTCCTGACTTGGAAGTTCACCAGCTTTTACATCAACCGGGAATGTATTTGTAATCTTAACACCGAATGCAAGATTTCTTTCATCGCAAACCTTCTGAAGTCTCTGAAGCATTGGAACTGCATCTGAATACTGAAGGTCATCGAGGAAGTGGAAATCACCAAATGCAACATAGTCATATCCCATGTCATCCATAAGTTTTCTTGCATATTCATATCCAAGAAGAGTTGGATTACATTTAATAAATGTATTGTAACCTTTTTCTGTGATAAGGTGCATAGCGATTCTTTCGATTTCGTGTGGAGGACATCCATGCAGTGTAGAAATTGTAGCTGAGTTACAGATTTCTGGCTGAATTGCCTCAACGTCTTCTGCTGTGAGTTTTTCGAATTTGTCAAGATTGTCAAGCAGGTACTGTTTGCAGTTCTTGAATACGTCACAGTCAGCTGCATTCTGCATTGTGTTCAGGAATGTATCAACCTTTGTAGATTTGATACCTTCAAGGTCATAACCTACAGAGATATTGAACTGGAATCCATCTGGATCTCCCAGACCAAATTCTTTAGCCATAACTTTGCAAAGGAACCATCCTTTGATGTATTCTTCCATAGCCTGTGGAACATAAAGTTCTGTAGACCACTCGCAGTTATAACATTCATCATCAGCTTTGATACATGGTCTTGGTACACATGCTGAAAGTTCAGCACCATCCATGATCTGTACAGTTTTCAGCTCAAAGAAACGGCTTCCTGTATAGTAAGCTGCTACGATGTTCTGTGTTAACTGTGTGTGTGGACCAGCTGCTGGTCCGATTGGTGTTTCAAGAGTACGTCCAAAAATTGTACGATTGTTCTTTGCATTAGCAATATAAGGTTTCTTTTCTCCGAATACTGTACCGGAATTTTTGTGTTCTGTAAGAATCCAGTCCACTAATTTGTCAAAAGACATAGGTGTCATTTTCTCGCCCATTTTAAAGCTACCTCCTATTCTTCCTTCTAAAATTTGTTTTTTATCGCTATTCAGTTGTATGATACAACTGCCTCAGCAAATCATTTTGTAATTCCAGAAATCATTTACCGAATACAGTTGTATATGTATAATGTGTTATACCGTACACTATCGTATTAAGCATTAATTCTGTTAGCAAGTTCAGCTGCTGCCTGACGAGAATCGGCCATAACTTTTGCAACGTCGATGTGTGGGATTTCACGGTCTTTCATAAGAACTTTACCGTTAGCCACTGTTGTCTTAACGCTGTGTCCCTGCATACCAAATAAGATATGTCCATTAGCATTACCTGCATGTAATGGTGTACGTGGATCATAGTCAACGATGATCACATCACCGGCAGCGCCTTCTTTCAGAACACCAAGTTCTGGTTTGAAGTAGCGGTTAGCAATCTTAGCATTGTTTTCGAACAGCATTGTTGTAACTTCATTCCAAGCAGCACCTGGATCACACAGATTATGTCTGTGTAAGCAAAGAGCAACTTTGATAGACTCTGTCATATCCTGTGTATATCCGTCTGTTCCAAGACCAGTCAGGATACCTTTGTTAAAAATATGCATTGTTGGAGGGCATCCACATGCATTTCCCATGTTAGATTCTGGATTATGAACTACCATTGTGTTAGTTTCTTTGATCAGATCCATTTCATGTTCATTTACATAGATGCAGTGACCAAGAAGAGTCTTTTCTCCAAGGATATCCATATCATACAGTCTGTTCACAATTCTCTTGCCATATTTTTTCAGACAATCATGAAGATCTTCGATACCTTCTGCTACGTGGATGTGGTATCCAACTTCTGCAGGTTTGTTAGCAGCTGCCAGTTCCATTGTTGCATCAGAAATTGTAAACTGAGCATGCATACCGATCATACCAGCGATCATTCCGCTTTCGTCTTTTAATGCATGACGAGCGAAGTCACAGTTTTCCATAACGGATTCTCTTGCTTTGTCCATACCATCTCTGTCTGAGATCTCATAACATAAACAGGAACGTACACCTGTTTCTTTAGCGGCTTTTTCGATCTCATAAAGAGAACCTGTGATAGCACCAAAGCTTGCATGATGGTCAAATGTTGTTGTAACACCATTCTTGATACTGTCGATCAAAGTTACCATTGCACTAAGATATGTATCTTTTAATGTAAGGTTACGGTCAATTGTCCACCAGTTTCCATCAAGAATTCCATCGATAAATCCTTTAGACGGATCAAAATGTCTGTTATACAATCCTCTTGCCATTGCACTGTAAATATGCTCATGACAGTTAATAAATGCTGGCATAATAACTCCGCCTTTTGCATCAATATATTCTGCATCAGGATATGCTGCTTTCACTTCTTCAAGAGTACCAACTTTTACAATCTTTGTCCCGTCGATAGCTACAGCACCGTTCTCATAATAAGGATTCGCTGCATCACGAGTAATCATTCTGCCATTTCCTAAAATCAGCATTCGTTTCGTCTCCTTTTCCTACTATTTATAGTTCACGTATGCGCAAAAAGAGCGCATTAGCCGCTTACGCTACCTATAGAATATCATTAAAATGGTAGAAATGCAACACAATTCATTTGGTATTCTAAAAAAGTTTTAGATACTCCAATTTTTTTTAGAAAAACTATTGATTTTCCTGTTTTTTGTGCTATGATTATCTTAGAAGCAAAATAGAAAAGCAGTGCAAATGGCTTGTCGCTGGTAGTTATAGAAAGGACGGTTGTTTATGGAATCAAGACTTGATTTGTTAAAGCAGATTGCACGTGGTCTTGCTGTACATTTTGGAGATCTCTGCGAGATTGTTATCCACGATTTGACACAAGAAGAGATTGAACACTCCATAGTCTACATAGAGAACGGACATATAACCGGACGCCAGCTTGGAGACGGTCCTTCCAGAATTGTTTTTGATACATTAAGCAGCGAACCTGCTTTAATTCAAGACAGGTTATCTTATCTGACAAAATCTGAGAATGGACGGATTCTAAAATCCAGTACCATGTATATCCGCGGTGAAGATGGACAGATTGATTATATTTTTTCAATAAATTTCGACATCACCGCTCTTTTGCCTGTAGAAACAGCAATCAACACATTGATTTCAACGGAATATGAACATGCTCAGTCCGATGACTCTGTAGAGTCTGTTCAGCCTTTGGAAATCACACATAATGTGAGTGATTTGCTTGATTCCCTGATCGAACAGGCACTGGCAATGACGGGAAAACCAGTTGCTGCTATGACTAGAGAAGACAAGATTCAGATTGTACATTTTCTGGATAATGCCGGCGCTTTTCTTATCACGAAATCAGGCGATAAAATCGCAGCCTTATTAGGTATTTCGAAATTTACGCTTTATAATTACATGGATGCAGGGAACAAATTGAATCCCGACGACTAATCGGGTTCAAATAACCAAAATTATGAAGGAGGTTTATTCAAATGGAAACAATTAAATGGGCAGTCAATCAGATGCCAAAAACAGAAGACGGCAATCTTGGCGTTATGGCAGTAACTGAAATTGAAAAAGCTCGTGCTTTTCATCAGAGTTTTCCGCAGTATTGCGTAACTCCTCTTGTAAAGCTTGACAAAATGGCTGAAAAACTTGGTCTTGGTGAGGTTTATCTTAAAGACGAATCTTATCGTTTTGGTCTGAACGCATTTAAAGTACTTGGTGGTTCATTCGCAATGGCTAAATACATTGCTCAGAAAACTAACAAAGACGTTTCTGAACTTCCATACGAAGTTCTTACATCTGACGCATTAAGAGAAGAATTTGGACAGGCTACATTCTTCACAGCAACAGATGGTAACCACGGACGTGGTGTTGCTTGGGCAGCTAACAAACTTGGACAGAAAGCTGTTGTATTGATGCCAAAGGGATCAACACAGACAAGATTGAACAACATTCTTGCTGAAAACGCTACAGCTACTATTGAAGAAGTTAACTACGACGAATGTGTTCGTATGGCTAACGCTATGGCTAACGAAACAGAGAACGGAATCATCGTTCAGGATACAGCTTGGGATGGTTATGAAGAAATTCCAGCATGGATCATGCAGGGATACGGAACAATGGCACTCGAAGCTAACGCTCAGCTTCATGAATATGGATGCGATCGTCCAACTCATGTATTCGTTCAGGCTGGTGTTGGTTCTCTTGCTGGTGCAGTTCAGGGATTTTTCGCTAACTTCTACGCTGATAACGAACCAACAGTTGTTGTTGTTGAAGCAGAAGCTGCTGCATGTCTGTACAAAGGTGCTAAACACGGTGATGGATCTATCCAGATCGTTGATGGCGATATGGTTACAATTCAGGCAGGTCTTGCTTGTGGCGAACCAAACACAATTTCATGGGATATCCTGAAGAATCACGTAGATACTTTCGTAGCTGCTCCTGACTGGGTTGCTGCAAAAGGTATGCGTATGCTCGCTGCACCTATCAAAGGTGACAAACCAGTTACATCTGGTGAATCAGGTGCTGTACCATTCGGTGTTCTTGCAAGCATCATGACTATGGATGAATACAAAGAACTCAGAGAACATCTTGGTCTTAATAAAGACTCTAAAGTACTTCTCTTCTCTACAGAAGGTGACACAGACCCTGAAAGATATGAATCTATTGTCTGGGATGGCAATGAGAAATAAAAAAAATTTTTATTTAAGCAAAGGAGAGGTTTATCATGGATTTGAACAAAATCAAAGAAGCTGCACAGGCATATGAAGCTGATATGACAGCATTTTTACGTGCTATCGTAAAAAATCCAGGCGAAAGCTGTGATGAAGGTGCTCACGTTCACACAATCGAAGAAGAAATGAAAAAAGTAGGCTTTGATGAAGTTATCGTTGACCCACAGGGTAACGTAATGGGCTTCATGGGAACAGGCGACAGAATCATCGCATTTGACGCTCATATTGATACAGTAGGTATTGGTAACATCAACAACTGGACATTTGATCCATATGAAGGATATGAAACAGAAACTGAAATCGGTGGACGTGGTGTATCTGACCAGTGTGGTGGTATCGTATCTGGTGTTTATGGCGCTAAGATTATGAAAGATCTTGATCTTATCCCAGAAGGATGCAAAATTATGGTAGTTGGTACTGTTCAGGAAGAAGACTGTGATGGTCTTTGCTGGCAGTATATCATCAACGAAGATAAAATCCGTCCAGAATTCGTAGTATCTACAGAACCTACAGACGGTGGTATCTATCGTGGACAGAGAGGACGTATGGAAATCCGTGTTGACGTTAAAGGTGTATCCTGTCACGGATCTGCTCCAGAACGTGGTGACAACGCAATCTACAAGATGGCTGACATTCTTCAGGACATTCGTGCATTGAACGAAAACGACGCTGAAGAAGGAACAGAAATCAAAGGTCTTGTTAAGATGCTTGATCCTAAATACAACCCTGATTGGGAAGAAGCTAGATTCCTTGGACGTGGTACAGTTACTACATCCCAGATCTTCTATACATCCCCAAGCCGTTGTGCAGTAGCTGACTCTTGCTCAGTTTCCCTTGACCGTCGTATGACATTTGGTGAAACATGGGAAAGCTGTCTTCAGGAAATTCGTGATCTTCCTGCATGCAAGAAATATGCTGATGACGTTGTTGTTTCTATGTACAACTACGACACACCATCATGGAAAGGTTTAACATACGAAATCGAATGTTACTTCCCAACATGGGCTATTCCAAAAGATCACAAAGTAACAAAAGCTCTTGAAGAAGCTTACATGGGACTTTATGGCGAACAGCGTATTGGTGCTGCTAATACACTTGAAATGCGTCAGGCTCGTCCACTTACAGACAAATGGACATTCTCAACAAACGGCGTTTCTATCATGGGAAGAAACAACATTCCATGTATCGGTTTCGGACCTGGTGCAGAAGCTCAGGCTCACGCTCCAAACGAAATGACATGGAAACAGGACCTTGTAACATGTGCTGCAGTTTACGCTGCTCTTCCAACATGCTACTTTAAATAATTAATTTTGTTAAAAATTAATTAAATAAGTCTTGATAAGGGGCAGAATCCCCCATATATGGCTGCCCCTTTTAACTAAAACATTTAAAAATTCAAAAAATTTAATTCGGAGGATTTTGAACAATGAAAACATTACAGGATTATATCGATAAGCTTAATTCCTTAAACTTCAAAGATATGTACAATGGTGACTTTTTCCTTACATGGGAAAAAACAGATGACGAAATCATGGCAGTATTTACAGTAGCTGACGCTCTTCGTTACATGAGAGAAAACAACATCGCTACTAAAGTATTCGAAAGTGGTCTTGGAATTTCTTTATTCCGTGACAACTCTACACGTACACGTTTCTCTTTCGCATCTGCTTGTAACCTTCTTGGTCTTGAAGTTCAGGATCTTGACGAAGGAAAATCACAGGTAGCTCACGGTGAAACAGTTCGTGAAACAGCTAACATGGTATCCTTCATGGCTGACGTTATCGGTATTCGTGATGACATGTACATTGGTAAAGGTAATGCTTACATGCATGAATTTATGGACGCTGTAACAGAAGGAAACAGAGATGGTATTCTTGAACAGAAACCTACACTTGTAAACCTTCAGTGCGATATCGACCACCCAACACAGGCTATGGCAGATATGCTTCACATCATCCACGAATTCGGCGGAGTTGAAAACCTTAAAGGCAAAAAACTTGCTATGACATGGGCTTACTCACCATCTTACGGAAAACCACTCTCTGTACCACAGGGTATTATCGGTCTTATGACACGTTTTGGTATGGACGTTGTTCTTGCTCATCCAGAAGGATATGAAATCTTCCCAGAAGTTGAAGCAGTTGCAGCAGCTAACGCTGAAAAGACAGGCGGATCCTTCAAGAAGACAAACAGCATGGCTGAAGCTTTCAAAGATGCTGATATCGTTTATCCAAAGAGCTGGGCTCCATTCTCTGCTATGGAAAAACGTACAGTTCTTTACGGAAACGGAGATACAGAAGGTATCAAAGCTCTTGAAAAAGAACTCCTTGCTCAGAACGCTGAACACAAAGACTGGGCTTGTACAGAAGAACTTATGGCAACAACAAAAGACGGAAAAGCTCTTTACATGCACTGTCTGCCAGCTGACATCACAGGCGTAAGCTGTGCTGAAGGTGAAGTTGATGCTACAGTATTCGATCGTTACAGAGATCCACTTTACAAAGAAGCTAGCTTCAAACCATATATCATCGCTGCAATGATCTTCCTTGCAAAATTTGCAGATCCAGCAGCTACACTTAAAAAACTGGAAGAAAAATCCACAGCACGTGTATTCGAATAATCTGAATATATAGATTTTTCAAACACATAAACCGGCAGCGGTTTCTCTTTGAGGAACCGCTGCTATTCGTAATAAGACATTTATATTTTTAGGAGGATTTATCCAATGAAATATATTAATACTCCAAATGCACCAGCTGCAATTGGACCATATTCACAGGGTATCATTGTTAACGGTCTTGCTTTCTTATCAGGTGCTATTCCTCTTTCACCAGCTACAGGTGAAGTTGTAGGAACAACAATCACAGAGCAGGCTGAACAGGTTATGGCTAACATCAAAGGTATTCTTGACAGCCAGAACGTAGATTTCACAGCAGTTGTTAAAACAACTTGTTTCTTAGCTGACATCGCTGATTTTGCTGAATTCAACGCAGTTTATGGAAAATACTTCGTTGGTAACCCAGCTCGTTCATGCGTAGCAGTTAAAGACCTTCCAAAGGGAGTTCTTTGTGAAGTAGAATGTATCGTTAAAGTGGAGGACTAATATCATGGCAAATAAAAGAATTGTAATCGCCCTCGGCGGAAACGCACTTGGAAACAACTTACCAGAACAGATGGATGCTGTTAAAATTACAGCTAAAGCTATCGTTGACCTTATTGAAGATGGCAACGAAGTAGTTGTTGTTCATGGAAATGGACCACAGGTTGGTATCATCAACAACGCTATGACAGCTCTTACACACGAAGATCCAACACAGCCAGCTACACCACTTTCTGTTTGTGTTGCTATGAGCCAGGCTTATATCGGATACGATTTACAGAACGCTCTTCGTGCTGAAATGTTAGAACGTGGAATGAAAGAAATTCCAGTTGCTACAATGATCACACAGGTACGTGTTGACGAAGACGATCCTGCATTCCAGAACCTTTCCAAACCAATCGGAAAATTCGTTGATGCAGAAACAGCTAAACAGCTTGAAGAAAAATACGGCTATGTTATGAAAGAAGACTCAGGACGTGGATATCGTCGTGTTGTTGCTTCTCCAAAGCCAGCTGAAATCGTTGAGATTTCTGCTATTCGTGCTATGGTTGACGCTGGTGAAATCGTTATCGCTTGCGGCGGTGGCGGAATCCCTGTTATGCGTAAAGGAAATCAGCTTAAAGGTGCTGGCGCTGTTATCGATAAAGACTTCGCAAGCTGCTTACTTGCTGAAGAACTTGATGCTGACTGCCTGATCATCCTTACAGCTGTAGAAAAAGTTGCTATCAACTTTGGAAAACCAGAAGAAAAATGGCTTGACCAGATTTCCGTTGACGAAGCTGAACAGTACATTGGTGAAGGACACTTTGCTCCAGGTTCAATGCTTCCTAAAGTACAGGCTGCTGTTAAATTTGCTAACTCCAAACCAGGACGTGAAGCACTCATCACTCTGCTTGAAAAAGCTAAAGATGGTATCAATGGCAAGACAGGTACACGTATCATCGTTAAATAATTTTAACAATTTTACATATAAAAAGTCTGATGCTCCGGCATCAGACTTTTTATTATTTATCCTCTTATTTATTTCAACACATTTTCCAGATCTTTCATCCAGACTGCAACACATGCATCACTTGGCATCTTTAATCCCCCTCTTGGTGAAAGATCTATTACTCCAATTTTTGGACCATCTGGCAGACAAGAACGCTTGAACTGCTGTGAGAAGAATCTCCAACAGAACGTACGAAGCCACTTATAAACAGTTTCATCATCATACTCATCTCCAAATGCATATCTGGCTAATCTATATACTTTGCTTGGTTCAAATCCGTAACGTACAAGATAATACATAAAGAAGTCATGTAATTCATATGGACCTACCAAATCTTCCGTTTTTTGAGCAATATCTCCATCTTTTGGAGGTAAAAGTTCTGGACTTACTGGTGTATCCAGCACATCATATAAAACATCTCTGAGTTCTTTATCTTCTGTTGTATCAGCTGCATAACGAACAATATAACGCATCATTGTCTTTGGCACAGATCCATTTACACCATACATAGACATGTGATCGCCATTATAAGTTGCCCATCCAAGTGCAAGCTCAGACATATCTCCTGTTCCAATTACCATTCCACCATACTGATTAGCTATATCCATCAGAACCTGTGTACGTTCCCTTGCCTGTGCATTTTCGAATGTAACACTATGATCTTCAGGATTATGCCCAATATCTCTGAAATGAACATTTACCGCATCTGCAATCGGTACTTCGCGTAATGTAGCACCAAGCTGAAGAGACATACGGCAGGCATTCTGATACGTTCTGTCTGTTGTTCCAAAACAAGGCATTGTAACTGCAATAATCTCTTTTTTATTCTTTCCAAGCAGTTCAAAGGCTTTTGCAGTAACAATCAATGCAAGTGTGGAATCTAAGCCACCTGAAATACCAACTACTGCAGTCTGTGCATGAGCATGCTCAAGACGTTTTTTCAACCCATGAGCCTGAATTGTCAAAATCTCTTCACATACTTTTTTACATTCTTCCTTATCTTCTGGAATAAATGGACTCTTGGCAACAGTTCTGCTTAATTCTGTTTCTTCATTCTTAACCTTAAATGAAATTCTAGGAAGAAGGTGTGCCTGCTTCTGAGGAAATAAAGTATTTTTTCTTCTCTCATTCAACAAACATTTCACATCAATTTCAGAAACAAGAATTCCATCAGAAAATGGAACTGATTCACTTAAGATCACACCATTTTCAGCAATCAAATTATGTCCACCAAATACAAGATCTGTTGTAGATTCCCCTGAACCTGCATTTGCATAAACATATCCGGCATGCATTCTTGCAGAATTGCATTTTATCTGTTCTGCCCGGAAAATTTTTTTTCCAACCAGTTCATCACTTGCAGCACAGTTAACAATGATTGTAGCCCCCTCTGTTACAGCCTGAACAGAAGGTGGAACCAGAGCAGACATATCTGAACAAATCTCTGCAGTAACGACAAGCTGTTTCATTGTATCTGCCTGATATAAGATCTGTGGTCCAAAGAAAACCTCATCCTCATCAAATGTTATAACAAAACTTTCCGCTGGTCCTGGTGCAAAATAACGAAGTTCATTAAACTCTCCTTTATCAGAAAGATTTACTTTTGTTGTAAACCCAAGAATCTTGCCGTGATTTAAAGCTGCTGCAACATTATAGATCTTTCCGGCCACACAAAACGGAAGTCCTACAAATACAAGCATATCTTTCTCTTTTGTATATGCTGCGATCTCGCGCAGAGCCTCCTCTGCTTCTGCCAAAAGTGTTTCATGCAGGAATAAATCTCCACATGTATAACCAGTCACGCAAAGTTCCGGGAATACAACAACTTTTGCATTTTCCTGAGAAGCCTGATCAATTCCAATACAAATCTGTTCTGTATTATACGCGATATCCGCTACTCTGATGTTTGGAGTTACAGCTGCTACTTTAACAAATCCCTGTTTCATACTTTTTTCTCCTATCGTATTCTATTAGGTATTTTTCACTTTTCAAACAAAGACTATACTATCTTACTGCCTTTTTCAGCAGAGTTTTCAGTTCCTCTACTGAAAATTCATAAGCTGCATTGCAAAAATGACATTTTACTTCAATTGGCTTTCCATCATTGATCATATCCTGAATGTCTTTTTTTCCTACGCTGATGATTGCTTTTTCGATTCGTTCTTTTGAGCAGTTACAATAAAATCTCGCTGGTAATGTATCTGTAAATTCTACATCCAGACCTTCCAAAACTTTTTCAAGAATCATTTCCGGAGTAAATCCTGCGTCCAACATAGATGTCACAAACTGGATTTTGGAAATATTTTCTTCAAGTTTGCAAAGAATCTCCTCTTCGATAAATGGCATTACCTGAACAATAAATCCCCCTGCACATTTAACAGTATTATCTTTTTCCATTAGAACTCCAAGTCCAACAGAAGACGGGACCTGTTCTGATGTTGCAAAATAATAAGTCAGGTCTTCTGCAATCTCTCCTGTTTGAAGTATTGTCTGACCTGAATATGGCTCTTTCAATCCCATATCCTTGATCACTGTCATAACGCCCTGACCAAGTGCACCACCTACATCAAGTTTCCCATTCTTTGGCGGAAGCATTGCTTCTGGGTTTTCGATATATCCCTTGATTCTTCCCATTGCATCACCTGTCACCGTAAGACCTGCCACAGGACCACTGCATTTAATCTGAATCGTCAAAACGTCTGTAGGATTCTTCATCATACTTCCCATCATAACGCCGCCTGTAAGAAGTCTTCCCAGGGCTGCTGTAGCCACCGGACTTGTACCGTGATGCTGTCTCGCCTCTTCCACAAGATTCTTTGTTGTTGCAGCAAATGCACGGATCTGTGCGTTTCCTGCAGTTGCTCTTACTATATAATCACTCATATCTATCCTCCATAATTTATTTTCCATTCTCTCTTGCAATCACGCAGATTCTCTCACTGTATTCTGTCGCTTTATTTTTGGAAAATCCATCATAAGCTGCTACAAAATCCATTCCCGCTCCTGCAATCAGTTCTTTAATCTCTTCTAACTTATATGCACGCTGAAAATGTGTTTCCTGAAATTTCAAACAAATATCCTGTCCACATTCTTCACTCAGTTCATTATCTTTTATAAACAGAGTCAGCTCATATTCATTAATCTTCTCTTCTTCATAATAATAATTATCCCAGATAAAACTACACTCTTCCCTATTTTCAGCAATCGTGCGATCTCCCAGAATCTGCTGATACTTATATACTGTATTAAAATCAAAAACAAAGATTCCCTTTGGATCCAGATAATTATTGACTAATTTAAATACATGAAGAAGTTCATCCGGACTCGTAATATAATTCACAGAATCACATACACTGATAATCGCACGCACTGTTCCATAAAGTTCAAATTCTCTCATATCCTGTAAAAGATAGAGAATATCCTTTCCTGATTCAACACGTTTTTCCATCGCAATCTCAAGCATATCTTCTGCATTGTCGATTCCAATCATATCATAACCGTATTCATCAAAAATCTCTGTCAGAGTTCCTGTTCCACATCCAAGATCGAGAACAATACCATCATTTATTCCGTATTCAATTAACGTATCCTGCAAATAGGAAGCCCATTCTTCATATGGAACATTATCCATAAATGTATCATAAACTTCTGCAAAACTTGTATATGCATCCACAGTCATTTCCCTCTCTTCAAATCACGTTACATTTGATAAAATCTTTCCATTGTTTATCATACCATTCTACAATTTTATTGTAAAGAATAAAGCATTTTCTACAAATGAAAAAGAGACTGCATCCTTAAATGCAATCCCTTCCTTATTATAACAATGATCATTATTGCTATTCGATCACTTTGATCCAACCTTCCGGAGCTTCAATTCTGCCCATCTGGATACCTGTAAGTGTATCATATAACTTCTGTGTTACAGGTCCCATCTTTTCCATTCCTGCAGGCAGGCAGATTTCTCTTCCATGATCTACAATCTTACCTACTGGAGAAATAACTGCTGCTGTGCCACAAAGTCCACATTCTGCAAAATCTTCAAGCTCATCAAAGTATACTTCTCTTTCTTCTACTTCCATTCCAAGATAATGCTCTGCTACATACATCAGAGAACGTCTTGTGATAGATGGAAGAATTGTATCAGACTTTGGTGTTACGACCTTATTATCTTTTGTAATGAAGAGGAAGTTAGCTCCACCAGTCTCTTCTACCTTAGTTCTTGTTGCAGAATCAAGGTACATATTCTCATCATAACCATTTGCATGAGCTGTTACGATTGCATGGAGGCTCATTGCATAGTTAAGACCTGCCTTAATATGACCTGTTCCGTTCGGAGCTGCACGATCAAAATCAGACACACAGATTGTAAGTGGTTTTGCACCACCCTTGAAATACGGACCTACTGGTGTTACAAATGCACGGAACTGATACTCTGTAGCTGGTTTAACACCAATTACAGGATTAGAACCAAACATATATGGTCTGATATAAAGAGATGCTCCTGAACCATATGGTGGCACATATTCTGCATTTGCCTTGACAAGCTGTTTAATTGCATCAATAAAACGTTCTTCCGGGAAAGGAGGCATCTCAAGTCTCTTTGCTGAATCAACAAGTCTTGATGCATTCAGGTCAGGACGAAACACTACAATCTGTCCATTCTCTGTTGTATACGCTTTCATACCTTCAAATATAGTCTGAGCATACTGAAGAACTCCTGCACATTCATTCAGAGTGATTGTTGCATCCTCTGTAATACAGCCATCGTCCCATTTTCCATCTTTATAATTGGACACATAGCGTTTCTCTGTCTGAATGTATCCAAATCCAAGATTTGCCCAGTCAATATTTTTCTTTTCCATCTATATCTCCTCCATTCTGTTATCTTCCTAAATCAGATATCTTTTTCAACTATATGCATTCCATTATAATACACATTTTTTCATAATTCAAGAGTGCACTCTGTTTTATCTCTCCATCATACTAATAGATTCAATTCCTACACTTCCGCCTCGTACAACTTCGATATTCTGAAAATCTGCTTTAATCAGTTTAATAACCGCATCATTTTTCGTTGCTGTCTGTACAAACTCAAGAAGCAGGCTGTCTTTTCCATAATCAATAATTCTTGCCTTAAATGTTTCTGCAATCTGGAACAACTCTGTCTTATCTTCAAGTGAACATCCACGCACTTTGATGTACATAATTTCTTTCATACGGATAAATACATCTGTAAAATCCAGTACCTTAATTACTTCAATCATACGATTTAACTGCTTTTTAATCTGTTCAAATGTCTCATCATCACTGACAGTTGCAATCGTCATTCTTGAAACTGTAGGATCTTCTGTTGTTCCAACCGTCAGGCTGTCAAGATTATATCCTTTACCCGAAAATAATCCTGAAATCTTTGAAAGTACTCCGACTTCATTTTCTACATATAAAGAAATCCAACGTTTTTTCATTGTATTATCCATTGCTTATTCCTCTCTTTTATGTTTTAACACTCTACGATCATCTCTTCCAAAGTACCGCCCGGTTTGATCATAGGCAGAACCATTTCTTCCGGATCAATAATAAACTCAATCAAAGTCGGTCTCTTTGTATTCTTTTTCGCCTCTTCAAAAGCTGCTTCAATATCTTCGCGTTTTTCTACACGAAGTCCTTTTGCACCATAACTCTCCGCAAGTTTTACAAAATCAGGTGTATATTCCGGCAGCTCTCTTCCTTCTGTTCTTCGAAGCAAAGCACCTGCCCGCAGGTTTGTCATTGCATAACGCTTTCCATAAAAAAGCTTCTGCCACTGACGCACCATTCCGAGATAAGTATTGTTGAATACACACAAAATAACAGGAAGTTCTTCAAGCACAGCCGTAGCCATTTCTTGAATATTCATCTGCAGTCCTCCATCACCGGAGATCATAATCACGTGTTTATCCGGATTGCCAAGCTGGGCGCCAATCGCCCCCGGAAGCCCATATCCCATTGTGCCAAGTCCACCTGACATAATCAGCTGCTTATCTTTTGTGATTTCTGCAAACTGCGCTGTAAACATCTGATGCTGACCTACATCTGTAACAATGATAGAATTATCAAACTGCTTATTGATTGCATCAAGGATATCTTTCGGTCCCATAGAATGATGTTCTTTCATATCCAATGGATGAATCTTCTTCCATTCAGCAACTTTTTCAAGCCATTCTTTTGTATTGCATTCTTCCACATATTCATTCATTTTAGCAAGTGCAGCCCATGCATCAGCAACAATTGGTACGTCTACGTGAATATTTCGCGAAATAGAGGCTGTATCAATATCTATATGAACAATTGTGGCATTCGGTGCAAAATTATGTAATTTGCCCGTAATACGGTCGTTAAAACGTGTTCCTATGGAAAAAAGAAGATCACATTCGCTTACTGCCATATTTGCAGCATATTCTCCGTGCATTCCAAGATTTCCAATAAACAACGGATGATTTGTCGGAATAGCACCTCGTCCCATAACAGTTGTTACAACAGGTACTTTTGTCTTTTCAACAACTTCTGTAAATACTTCCTGTGCACCGGCAATACATACACCTCCGCCCGCAAGGAACAGAGGATTTTTCGCATCATTCAGCATTTTAATTGCACGCTTCATCTGACCGATATGTACATTTGTATTTGGCTTGTATCCTCTGATATTGACACTTCTAGGATAATCAGCACTTCCAAGTTCACACATAACATCCTTTGGAAGGTCGATCAGAACCGGTCCCGGTCTTCCTGTTCTTGCAATATAGAATGCCTTTTTAATAATCTGTGCAAGATCTTCGCGCTTACGAACTGTCACACCATATTTTACAATGCTGCGTGTGATACCGACTATATCTACTTCCTGAAATGCGTCATTTCCAATCAAATGTCTTGCAACCTGTCCTGTAAAACATACAAGCGGAACACTGTCATAATTTGCTGTTGCAAGACCTGTAACAAGATTTGTAGCTCCAGGACCACTTGTAACAAGACAGACACCAACCTTTCCTGTTGTTCTTGCATAAGCATCCGCTTCGTGTACCAAAGCCTGCTCATGTCTTGGTAAAATAATCTTAATTTTATCCTGTTTATATAATTCGTCACTGATATCGATTGTGCATGCTCCCGGATAACCAAACAAAAATTCTACGCCCTCTTCCTGTAAGGCTTTTACCAGCAATCTATTTCCTGTAATCTGTCTCAATGCCACTTCCTCCTGTTTCTTATATTTCTCACTTTTCTCAGTAAAGAAAAAGCCCTAAGCTATGAACAGCTTAGGGCGAATATGCATCCGTGTTACCACCTAAATTCAGAGATTATCTCTGCTCTCATCCGATACTGGAATTCCTTCAGATACCTTATCACTGCATTTTTCAAGTTATTGTTTATTATAATTGTAACTATATTCTTTGTCAACCTGAAAAATTTCTCCTCTTCTACTAAAAAGAGCAACTATTTTATATCTCTGATCATTCCTGTCAGTGAATACACTCCAAGCATTAAAAGATTAACCATTACAACACTTGCCCCTGCGGGAGTCGCCCAAAAATATGAGATCAATATTCCAAAGCAGAAGCATACAACAGAAATTACTGCTGAATTAATGATTACACTTCGGAATGTTTTACATACTCTCATTGAAGTGAGCGCCGGAAAAATGACCAGACTGGAAATCAAAAGTGTTCCCATCATTCTCATTCCCAATACTGTTGTCACCGCTGTCAAAATTGCAATCAATGTGTTATACAGATCTGCATTTACCCCTGTTGCCTGTGCGAATGTTTCATCAAATGTCACGGCAAATATTTTATTATAAAATAAGATATACAAAGCAAGTACAATCACTGACAGGATGACACTAATAACAACATCTTCTTGACTCATGGCCAGAATACTTCCAAACATATAATTATAAACATCTGTATTCATTCCCGTTGTCATCGAAATGACCATTACACCAATTGCAAGTGTGCTTGTAGAAATCAGAGCGATGGCTGAATCCCCTTTGATCTTACTGTTTCCTCTAATTCGAAGAAGCAGAATCGCAGCTGCAACTACAACAGGAATCGCCACACTCATTGGAGCTGTATTCAATGCCGCTGCAACTGCAAGAGCCCCAAATCCAACATGAGAAAGTCCGTCGCCGATCATCGAATATCTTTTTAATACAAGGCTTACCCCTAAAAGTGCAAGGCATAAAGCAACAAGCGTGCCAACAACAAAGGCTCTTACCATAAACGGGTATGACAACATTTCTAAAATTGTACTAAGCATCTGTCATACCTCCTAAAAATCTTTTTCCAATCGGACTCTTTAAATAATCTTCTTTTGTTCCGCTAAACAATGCGGTTTCCTGCAAATGAAGAATATGGGATGCATCCCGTACCGCACTCTCAATATCATGAGAAACCATTACAACGGCAATCCCTGATTCTTTGTTAATCTTTTTGATCAATTGATAAAATTCTGCTGTAACAATCGGATCTAGCCCTGTTACCGGCTCATCCAATAGAAGAATCTTTTTAGTTGCACAAAGTGCTCGTGCAAGCAGAACTCTCTGCTTCTGTCCTCCGGAAAGATCACGGTAACACACCTTTCTTAAATCCTCAATCCCAAGCATCTTCATCATATCTTCCGCCTGCATTTTATCCTTCGAAGTATAAAATGGAAAGAACCCTCTGCTGTTCAATCTTCCAGAAATTACAACTTCATAAACACTGGCTGGAAAATCTTTCTGAATATCTGTCTGCTGAGGAAGATATCCGATTTCATTCTTTTTCAATCCGTCTCCAAGTATGATTTTTCCCTTTGCAGGATCTTTCAATCCCAAAAGAGTTTTTACCAGTGTGCTTTTACCCGATCCATTTTCCCCGACAATACACAGATATTCTCCTGGATGAATCTGAAATGACAGATCAGATACAACCGTCTGTCCTTCATATGCTACTGAAATATTATCACAATGGATCAATGCCATACCTGCAATGCCTCCTTCAATGTCTTTACATTCTCTTCCATCAAACTAATATAAGTCTCTCCTGCATTGAACTGATCCGCCGTCAGATTGTGACATGCATTAAATGTCATAACCTTTGTTCCTGTTGCTTCTGCAATTGCTTCCGCAATATTATCGTTACTCAGTTCCATTTTCATAACTACAGGAATTCCTTCTTCTTCCACTTTATCAATCAAGTATGCCATGATTGCTGCACTCGGCTCTGTATCCGCAGCACAACCAGAAAATGCAGCATAATGATTCAGACCATACTCTTCTTCAAAATATTTAAACGGATATCTGTCACCAAATAACAACGTTTTGGTGTCAGCATTCTGAACAACTTCTCTGAATTGTTCATCCAGCACCTCAAGCTGCTCTATATAGTATTCACAGTTTTTCTGATAGAATTGTGCATTTTTCTCATCCAGATGGCAAAGTTCTTCCGTAATGTTATCCACAATCTCCATCGAATTTACTGGAGATGTCCACACATGCTCATCAAATGTGTGGACACTTTCCACATTTTCAGCCTCACTGTGATTGCAAGCTTCAGTGTGTTTGTGTTGTATTTCTGTTATACATTCTTCCTCAAGAGGTTGATTCTCTGAACATTCATCAAATGTTTCATGCTCATGCCTTTCCAGTTCATTTACACAATCTACAAGTTTCATTGTATGCACATCTTTCATCTCTGGCATCTCAAGAATCTCCTCAATCCAGATATCATTTTCTCCACCGATATAGATAAACAAGTCACAATGTAAAATAGAAATGATATCCTGTGGAGTGGGCTCATAAGAATGTGTCTCCTCACCAGGAACCAAAAGCATCTGCACATCTGCATTCTCTCCGGCAATCTGACGAACAAAGTCATATTGCGGAAATATTGTTGTTACTACTTTTATTCTATCCTGAGTATTCTTCTCTTCTGCTGAATCCACATACTCCGCACTTTGACATCCTGTCAGCACTAGAAGAAGCATACTTAAAACTATAGAAAGACACTTTTTTTTATTATTTTGTTTTCTTATATTCTGCAAAAAAGTATTCCAGATCAAAACAAGTCTGCTCCTCACTAACCTTTGTCATGCTCCAGCCATCCATTTTGTCCAGATTTGGAAAATAAGTATCTGCCTGGTATGCATGATCAATCTTTGTTATATATGCTGTATCACAATATGGAAGCAGCATCTGATAAATGCTTCCTCCCCCAATTACATAAATATCATCTGAATCATATTCTTTCAGTAGCTCTAAAAGTGCCTTTTCTGTGTGTACGGTAATTGCACCTTTTGCTTTATAAGATTTATTTGATGTCAGAACAATATTTGTACGATTTTTTAATGGACTTCCACCTGGGAAACTTTCCAATGTCTTTCTTCCCATAACTACGACATGTCCTGTTGTTCTCTCTCGAAACTGTTTCATATCTGCTGGAATGCTCACTAATAATTTATTCTTATTGCCAATTCCCCAGTTTGAATCAACTGCTGCGATTAATTTCATCTTTATTCTCCTAACCCTATTATTATTATCATTTCTCTCCGCCTCAAACGTCCTCTGCACCCTAGATTGCTACAGGAATATTTTTAATCTGAGGATGTGTCTCATAATTTTCTAATCTTACATCATCTGTTGTAAAAGCATAGAAATCTTTTACTTCTGGATTCAGCCAGAATTTTGGTGCTGGAAGAGGTTCTCTTTCGATCAATTCTTTTACCAATGGAATGTGACGATCATAAATATGTGCATCTGCAATTACGTGTACAAATTCTCCAACCTTCATATCGCATACCTGTGCAAGCATATGAAGAAGAACTGCATACTGACATACATTCCAGTTATTTGCAGTCAGAATATCCTGAGAACGCTGATTCAAAATACCATTTAATGTCAATTTATCGCTGTCAGCTTCTTTTGTAACATTAAATGTCATGCTATAAGCACAAGGATAGAGATTCATCTCATGAAGATCCTGGTGTACATAAATATTTGTCATAATACGACGACTGTACGGATTATTCTTGAGATCATAGATCACTCTGTCAATCTGATCCATCATTCCTTCTTTATACTGATGTTTTACTCCTATCTGATATCCATAAGCCTTTCCTATGGATCCATCTTCGTCTGCCCAACTATCCCAGATATGACTGTTCAGTTCATTGATATTATTAGACTTTTTCTGCCAAATCCAAAGAAGTTCATCTGTGCAGCTTTTAATCCCAGTCTTTCTAAGGGTAAGTGCCGGAAATTCTTTTGACAGATCATAACGATTTACTACACCAAATTTTTTAATTGTATAAGCAGGTGTTCCATCTGCCCAGACTGGACGTACTTTTTCGCCTTCTGTACTTGTTCCATTTTCAATAATATCTTTACACATGTCAATAAATACTTTATCTGCGTAACTCATCCTATTCTCCTTTACATTCTGAAATATTGCAGAGCATCTTTTCCAGCCATTTTGTCATTAATAAAATTTCTTTTTTCGTCATTCCCTTTGTCAATTCGCTGTCAAGTTTTCTGCGATTCGCTTCCATACGTCTCTGTATATCATATGCCTTCTCTATAAGGTAAATATTTTTCTTTCTTTTATCCTTTGCATTCGGAACGCATAAGATAAATCCCTTTTCTTCCAGACGTTTCAAAATTCCTGTAACTGTCGGATTCTTCAGATTCAACGCAATCTCTACATCACGCTGACTGATTTCATCTTCATTGGCATAGAACAAAAAATCAAGTACCGCACATTGTGAAGATGTAATCCCAAGCTTCTTTAATCTCTCATTCAGATTTTTTTCATAAATATTATTAATCTGTTTTACAATAAAACCAATCTGCTGTCTTTGTTTTTCCAAGAGCCCCACCTCCATTTTAAGTTTCGTTTACTAGATTTTATAAAATACCATTTTTGCCATGTTATATTTTAGCACAAGAATTATTCTGTGTAAATTAAAATCATATTTGCGTTCGTCCTGACGAACTTCAGAACATACAAAGTAATTTCCTCGTATAGCAAAAAAAAAGACCGAACCTTTCGATTCCGTCTCATTTCTGCTGTGTACCTTCAAAACTGCATACAAGAAATCTTCTTCATCATCCATGTTCTCCTATCACCACTTTGGTTATGCCCTCGACCTATTAG
>JAXJUL010000032.1:0-163128 GCA_036309085.1 Schaedlerella sp. | reverse complement strand
GGTTTACGTTCTTACAAAAGATGAAGGTGGACGTCATACACCATTCTTCAACAACTACAGACCACAGTTCTACTTCAGAACAACAGACGTTACAGGTGTTTGCCAGCTTCCAGAAGGAATCGAAATGTGCATGCCTGGTGACAACGTAGAAATGACAGTTGAACTTATCCATACAGTAGCTATGGAAGAAGGACTTCGTTTCGCTATCCGTGAAGGTGGACGTACAGTAGGTTCAGGTACAGTTGCTAAAATTATTGAGTAATCAATAATCTAGTATTTGTATAAAATAGTAAAATTTCCCCAGAAACTTCGGTTTCTGGGGTTTTTTGCGTGTAAGAAAGAGTGAGTGTGGAAGATATATAGACAGAAAAAGTTCAATCTATCTGTAGTTGTATATTTGGCGTATACTTTAAACAAAGTTGATTATCAGTAGGAAATTAAAGTGGAAAATGTATGTACTTTCAATATGCGTATTCGTGGAAAAGATGAGTTTTACATTTGCTATGCTAAAGTTTTGAATTGAATCTGTAAATAAACACGGGGCTATTAATTCAGAAGACAATGATAATCTTCTGGATATAATAGCTCCGTGTTTTGAAAAACATTATTAAGCGTATAGTGATGCTCCGTGAAGAATTTTGTTTTTAATCTTCTGAGCAATGATAATGATCATATATCCTGTGAAAAGGATTGATGAGCCTCCTCCTAAGATTGCGTAAAGTGCCAAAATTGGGTACATTAATATATCCATAATAATATTCCTCCTGTCGAATTTTGAAAATTTATAAATACGAGACGAATTCTAACAAATCAAATTTGGGGGTTCAATACAAAAAAATGTTCCTTTGCGACATCTTAATTTTACTAAAGGTTCTCTTAACTGAATCTTGAATTTGAAGTAAAGATTCATAAAAGATGCACTCCAGACTTACAAGGAAATAACAATAGTGATATAATTCATAGGAGTTATGAAGCAGGAATGGAAATGACCATGATCTATATAATTTCAGATATCCATGGATGTTATGATGAGTACCTTGAATTATTAAAAAAGATACAATTTAATGATGAAGATGAATTATTTGTCCTTGGCGATGTGGTAGATAGAGGTCCACAGCCAGTGAAAGTACTTAAAGATATGCTGGAATATCTGGAAGAGTTCTCTTTATATGAGGAGCTGTTTGTAGGTGAAAAAAGATATATCCTTGTTCATGCAGGTCTGAATGGATTTAAAGATGAGAATACATTTCTGGTGACAGGACATACGCCTACGTTCGGAATTCGTAAAGACGGGAAGCAGTTGGTGTATGAAGAAAATGGACATCTTGCGATTGATTGTGGCTGTGTGTATGGTGGAAAGCTGGCAGCATATTGTCTGGATACAGGAGAAATATTTTATGTTGATGAAAATGTTGAGAAATAAAATGCAGGAGGCACAGAAACGTTGAAAATAATTGTACTTGCAGAGAATACGGCACAAAAGAAAGAGATAAAAGCGGAGCATGGTCTTAGTCTTTATATTGAAACTGGAAAATTTAAGATTTTATTTGATATGGGACAAAGTAATAAATTTGTGGAAAATGCGGAACATATGGGGATTGATTTGAGTCAGGTTGATTTTGCGGTTCTCTCACATGGTCATTATGATCATGGAGGCGGACTGAAATATTTTCTGGAAATGAATCATAAAGCTCCCATATATATAAATAAATATGCGTTTGAACCACATTTCAATGCTGAAAATAAAGATATCGGACTTGATAAAGCACTGCTGTCAAATGGACGCCTGATCTTCGTCGAAGATAAGAAGGAAATTGTTGAGGATATAGTATTGTATTCGTGCAATGACAGGGAAAAAAGAGTAGGGATGGATTGCAGCGGACTTAAAATGGTGGAAGGGGAAAAGCTTGTGCCAGAGGATTTTCGTCATGAACAATATTTGTTAATTTGTGAAAATGATAAGAAAGTTCTCATTAGTGGTTGTTCTCATAAAGGTATATTGAATATTGTGGAGTGGTTTCAGCCAGATGTATTAGTTGCTGGATTTCATTTCATGAAGATGAATATTGAAGGGGAAGACAAGAAAAAACTTTCTGAGGCTGCAGAGAAATTGATGAAGTATCCGACAAAATATTATACAGGGCATTGTACTGGGCTTGAACAGTATGAATTTATGAAAAGAATTATGGGCTCTCGACTGAAATATTTATCAGCAGGGCAAAATGCAGAGATTAAAACACTATCGAAAATTGCCATAATAAAGAAAATTTAAATAGAGAAAATGCTTTAATAAATATTCAGAATGGATTATAATAAAAGGAAAGACAACGTTATATAAATTTTATCAAGAGGAGTAATGAAAATGAAAGTTGGTATTGGTAATGATCATTCCGCACTGGAACTGAAAGCAGAAATTATTAAATTTGTAGAAGCTATGGGGCATGAAGTTGTTGACTATGGCACAAAGACATCTGAAAGCTGTGATTATCCAACATATGGTGAGGCAGTAGGGAATGCTGTTGTTAACAAAGAAGTAGACCTTGGTATTCTGATCTGTGGTACAGGTCTTGGAATTTCCATCGCAGCGAACAAAGTAAAAGGTGTTCGTGCAGCTGTGTGCAGCGAACCATTTACAGCTAAGATGGCAAGAGAGCATAATAACGCGAACATCATTGCATTTGGTGCAAGAGTTGTAGGTGCTGAAATTGCCAAGATGATCGTTGATGCATTCCTGAACACAGAGTTTGCAGGCGGACGTCATGAACGTAGAGTAAACATGATTATGGAAATCGAAGCTAAATAGGAAGTTTCATAAAAAGAAAGTGAGAAACTGCGTATCGTTAGGTATGCAGTTTTTTTGTTGAATTCTGACAACATTAATTATCAAAGGAGTGTTAATGTTATTAAAAAAATAGTTGTACATC
The DNA here is from genome assembly GCA_036309085.1 of Schaedlerella sp. GTDB lineage: Bacteria > Bacillota > Clostridia > Lachnospirales > Lachnospiraceae > Schaedlerella. Next base: position 160,204 of record JAXJUL010000032.1, on the reverse strand, counting down.
GGAAAAAAAGTGCTATAATAGGGAATGTTAAGGCAAAAATAGGAGAATGTTTTAATAAAATATTATTATAGATAAAAAAGGAGACCTTACGATGGGAAAATATTTTGGAACAGATGGTTTTCGAGGAGAAGCGAATGTTGTTCTGACTGTAGAACATGCTTTTAAAGTAGGACGCTACCTTGGCTGGTATTTTGGTCAAGATCACAAAGCCAGAATCGTAATTGGTAAAGACACAAGAAGAAGCAGTTATATGTTTGAATACGCACTGGCAGCAGGAATTACAGCTTCAGGAGCGGATGCACATCTTTTGCATGTAACAACAACACCAAGTGTTTCATATGTTGTACGTACAGAAGATTTTGACTGTGGTATTATGATTTCAGCAAGTCATAACCCATTCTATGATAATGGTATTAAGGTTATCAACGGACAGGGACACAAGATGGAAGCTCAAGTTGAAGAAAAGATAGAAGCGTATATTGATGGAGAGATTGAAGAACTTCCACTTGCAACAGGTGAGAATATTGGGCGTACAGTTGATTATGCAGCAGGCAGAAATCGTTATATCGGCCGTTTGATTTCTCTTGCAACCCGTTCTTTCAAGGATATGAGAGTAGGACTTGACTGTTCAAACGGAAGTGCTTCTTCCATTGCAAAGAGTGTATTTGATGCTCTGGGAGCAAAGACATATGTTATTAACAATGAACCTGATGGAACAAACATAAATTCAAAATGTGGTTCTACACATATTGAAGTTTTACAGAAATTTGTAAAAGAGAAAAAACTCGATGTCGGATTTGCTTATGATGGTGATGCTGATCGTTGTATCGCGGTTGACGAGAACGGTAATGTTGTTAACGGAGACTTGATTTTGTATGTTTGTGGAAAATATCTGATGGACCTTGGAAAACTCAGGAACAATACAATCGTAACTACTGTAATGTCTAATCTTGGTCTTTATAAAGCATGTGATAAGATTGGAATGCGTTATGAGCAGACTGCAGTTGGTGACAAGTATGTTTATGAAAATATGATGCAGAACAAACATGTTCTTGGCGGCGAACAGTCTGGACATATTATTTTTAGCAAATATGCAAGAACAGGAGATGGTATCCTGACATCACTTATGCTTATGGAAGTAATGCTTGAGACAAAACAGTCTTTGGCAACATTGTGTGAGCCAGTAAAGATTTATCCACAGCTTCTTAAAAACATTCGTGTTACAGATAAAATTACTGCAAGAGAGAATCCAGCAGTTCAGAAGGCAGTAAAGGATGTGGCGGAAGCACTTGGAAGCGAGGGTCGTATTCTTGTTCGTGAAAGTGGTACAGAACCATTGATTCGAGTTATGGTTGAAGCTGCTTCTGATGAGATTTGCGAAGAATATGTAAATAAAGTAATTGATGTGATTAAGGCAGAAGGATTAGAAGCATAACTGTTAATAAAATCAATGATAAACTGCAGTGTCGGTGAAAATGAGACCGACACTGCAGTTTTTTTGTGAATATTATCGAGGACGTGGATATCGCAAAATGATAGTCTGATATCCGGCACGGCGAAGCATTCGTTCCATTTCGACAGCCTCATCAAGAGTGCGGAAATTCCCAACCTGAACAAGAAAATAACGATTTTCTTCATTGATAGAAGCAGGAAAATCCTGCTCGAGAAGTTCATTCAGGTGCCGTTGGGCATATACAGGATTTCTGTAAGCACCTACCTGGACACGATATTCAGGCTGTACTGGCATATTACCAGGTCTCGGAGGCATTCCAGGCTGCATTGGCATATTACCAGGTCTCGGAGGCATCCCGGGCTGTACTGGCATATTTCCGGGTCTCGGAGGCATCCCGGGCTGTACTGGCATATTTCCGGGTCTCGGAGGTGTCTCGGGCTGCATTGGCATGTTGCCGGACCCATGAGGAATATCAGGACGTGGTTCAGGTATGATTTGATTTGTTTCCAAGGTATCGAGGATTCCGGATGCGATTGCCTGGGCCACTGCATCGAAATTTTGATCCAGAAGCATATTATCGGTGTCTGAGTTGATAAATCCTACTTCAACAAGAACAGCAGGCATTTTTGTGCGACGAAGGACTACGAGATTTGGACGAGCTTTTACTCCAAGATTGACAAAACCAATGGTTTCTAACTGACTGTTTATGTTTTCGGCCATTTTTAGTTTGATGCCAGATAAGTCATACACAAGAGATTCTACACCTGAGACTTGATTGTCAACAGGAAAAGAATTTCTGTGAACAGAAATAAAAAAATCTACATCTGCATTATTGGCTTCCTGAGCTTTTTCGTAAGGGCTTTCATAAACATCCGTGGTTCGAGTGTATTCGATATCAAGACCGTTATTTTCGAGAATTTCTCCGATTGCCAGTACAAGTTCAAGATTATCATCTTTTTCCATGCGTCCATTGTAAACAGCGCCAGGATCACGGGTTCCTCCATGTCCGGCATCAAGCATGATTGAGTAAGGCATGTTCATAGCTCCTTAAACAGGTTCTTATTTAGTGTATGCAGGATAAAATGATTAGTTAATAAAAGAAGCATTATTATAATTGCTAAGTAGACGAAAATCAGCTAAAATAAAGTGTGGTATGCATTTGAGAATGGAGGATGAAAAGATAAATGAAAAACAGAATTAAAAATTTTATAGCATTGGTTTTATCAGCCGTAATACTGGCTTGTACATTTACAGTGCCGACTTATGCACAAGAAGGATTTACCTATGAATTTGAAAAACATTGCAAAGCACTGTATATGTTTGATCCTTCAGATGGAGCCGTTCTTTACTCGATGGATGCGGAAGAAATTCTTCCGATGGCATCATTGACAAAGGTTATGACATATATTGTTGCATCGGAAAATATTCCAGATATAGAGAATACAGTGATCACTGTTGCAGACAGAATTGAAGAGGATCTGGAAGGAACGGATTCATCAGTCGCAGGGGTTCGGGCCGGCGAGGAACTAACAGTATTACAGCTTCTTAATATGATGATGATTCCATCGGGAAATGATGCATCTCTGGCACTGCATATTTATTATGATGAAAATATTGCAGGGGTTGAATTTACAGGAGAAACAAGGGATACACCATTTGTTAATCTGATGAATGAAAAAGCTGAGGAACTTGGCTGTGTAAATACACATTTTGTAAATCCACATGGTCTTCATGATGAAGAACATTATTCTACAGCAAAGGATTTTGCAAAGATTGTTCAGTATGCACTGACATTACCACATTTCAAGGAAATTACAAGTGCTCTTGAGTATAAGATTCCTCCGACAAATAAGTGTGAAGAAGAAAGAATTATCAAGGCAACAAACAGAATGCTTCTTGAAAATGCAGATGAAGGAAAATATTACTATGAGTATGCAGATGGAATAAAAACAGGTTCTCACGATGAAGCTGGGTATTGTATTGCGGCTTCTGCAACAAAGGGTGAGCAGTCTTATATTGTAATTGCTTTGGGCAGTCCTATGGTGGAAGAAGAGAGTGCTGAAGAGAAGCAGAGCGAGGAAGAAGTAGCAGAAGAGGAAAAGGAAGAAGAAAAGAAAAGGATAAGCGAACATGGAGAAATGCTGGATGCAAAGGCACTATTCGAATGGGGATTTAATGAGATTTCTCAGAGAGTTCTGTGTAATGCTGAAGATGTTGTTGGTGAGATTCCACTATTATATGCATGGAAGAAAGAGGTTTTGAATTTAATACCGAACCAGGAAGTATCTGTACTTTTACCGAACAATGTGACCGAAAAACAGATTGAACTAAAGATTGAAACTGCTGAATCTGTTAAGACTCCTGTTACTAAAGGAGACGTGCTTGGAAAAGCTGTATATTCTTATGAGGGAGCAGTATTGGCTGAAGTGAATCTGGTAGCATCTGAAAGTGTAGAAAGAAGTTATCCAGCTCAGGCAATCGCTGTTTTGAAAGATATGTTTCCTGTTGTATGGCCGTTACTCTTAGCTGTAATTGCATTTCTGATTGGTTTCATAGTATTGATAAGAGAGTTTGTAAAAAAAGTTTCAAAGAAAAAGAAAGAAAAATTTGTTGAAGAATTACAAAGTTTTGGCAAAAAGTTTGATGGCGAAGTGATGGAAATCGAAGAATTTGATGATGAATCAGAAGATGAAGAGTCAGAGGATGAGTTTGACGAGGAGACAGAGGACGATGAGTTAGATAATGAGTCTGACGAAGAGACAGAGGACGATGAGATGTGTGAAGAATCTGATGAGAAACCAGAAGAGGATGAATAGATTTCGATAAGAATGGAGGAGTATGAGAAAGAAAAAATTTCAAACAGAAGGCGCGTCAGCAGAGGAAAAAAAGGATAAGAAGAAATTTCAAAAGAATATCCGCTGGGAACGTCTGGATAACACAGCACATCTTTTTCCTGTGATCGCAGGTGAACAGATGAGTAATGTGTTTCGTATGAGTGCAACTCTTACAGAACCAGTCGTACCAGAATTTCTTCAGCAGGCATTGGATATCGTGCTTCCAAGGTTTGATGGTTTTAATCTGAGGCTCAGACGAGGTGTGTTTTGGTATTATTTTGAAGAGAATAATAAACCGGCACCAGAAGTGAGGAAAGAAGATAATTTTCCGTGTCGGTTTATACATGCGAATAAAAACAACAGCTATATGTTTCGGGTTACATATTATAAATATCGTATCAATCTGGAAGTATTTCATGTACTGACAGATGGAATGGGAGCATTTAATTTCCTGAAAGAGCTTACATATCAATATTTGAGAATTTTACATCCAGAACTTGCCGGGCAGGGAGGAGATGCGCTGAGCTGCGAAACGACGCTCAACAGAGAAGACAGCTTTCTGAAAAATTATAAAAAAGTATCTAAAAAGATGTATAAGACACAGAAAGCATATCTGATTAAAGGAGAATTACTGAGAAAAGGTGAGTTTGGTGTCATGCATGGATATATGAACATTCATGAATTAAAGAAGACATGCAAAGTATATGGGGTTACAATCAATGAATACTTGATTTCTGTGTATGTATGGAGTGTTTATCAGGAATATTTACATGGATGCGCATCAAAAAGACCAATTCGCATAGCTGTTCCGGTCAATTTGAGGCCTTATTTTAATTCGATCACTACGAAAAATTTCTTTGTAATGATATCAGCTGAATTTCATCCTGTGAAAGATAAGCATAGCTTTCAGGAAGTTTTAGAAGCTGTCAGAACAAGTCTGCGTGATCAGCTTACGAGTGAACATCTGGAAAATATTTTTTCCTATAATGTATCAAATCAGAAAAATTACTTTCTTAGAGCAGTGCCGCTTCCATTGAAAAATCTTGCGATGCGTTGTGTATATACAAAATCAGCACTTGCAAATACGGCAACAATATCTAATGTCGGAAAAATTGTGATGGAAGATCCATATAAGGAATATGTGGAGATGTTTCATGTATATATGGCTGTTTCAAAAGGACAGCATATCAAAGGAACGATATGTTCTTATGAAGATACAGTGGTTTTTACATTTAGCTATGATTTAATGGATCCGTCTATTCAGAGGGGATTTTTCAGGAAATTGGTGCAGGATGGAATTAAGGTTGAAATAGAAAGTAATGGGGTACATTATGAGTAGATGTAAAAACTGTAATCTTGAAATTCTGGATGAAACAGAATATTGTCCACTTTGTCAATCTGTACTTGCAGAGAATGAGATAATGGAAAATATGTATCCGGATATGCGAATTACGCTACGAAGAAGAATGCTTTTTGCAAGAATATATCTGTTCTGTGCAATTTTTGCAGAGGCTGTTCTGGTCAGTATTAACTTGCAGATATCGTCAGAAATCTGGTGGAGTGTAATTACAGGAATGGTGTTGTTATGGATCTATATGATCGTGCGTTATACAATTATTGGAAATTCGGACTATAGGATAAAGGTAGTGACGGCTGCAGTCATACTTGTGTTGATGTCAGTTGGAATTGATATTGTGATTGGATACCGTGGATGGTCTGTGGATTATGTACTTCCATCTATGATTCTCATTCTTGACGCGGTTATTCTGGGATGTATGATCTGGAATCATAAGAATTGGCAGAGTTATATGATGTGGCAGATTTTAATGATATTGTGCAGTATAATTCCGGCAGTGCTTTATATTAAGGGATTGGAAAGAAATCCTTACCTGGCGCTGTCGCCTCTGGCTGTTTCTGTTCTGCTCTTTTCAGGAACGGTGATCATTGGCGATCGAAGAGCTCATACAGAGTTGAAAAGAAGATTTCATATTAGATAAATAACGAAAGGGAGTTCGCTTTGCGGACTCTCTTTCGTTATTAGTGCAATTATTTAGAAATGTGATATTTTTGTTTATCAGCATCACTTAATGTTTTTCCGTTAAGAAATTCTTCCGCCATGTCAGCCAGTTCGGCATAATTATAAATGTCAGTATAGGTCAGATCAATTCCGGAATAATGGTATACCTGCATTGAGGCAAGATCAGCATATCCGTGAGCAATCTCAGCAAATGGATAAATCTGCTGGTTATCATCTGCATAGAACATGAACATTGTGTCTTCACTTTGTGAGTCAGCAGAAAAATCTTTTAGTGTAAAGTAAGAAGATCCAGCTTCAGCGGATAAAGTTCCTAGAGGAAGCGACTGATCAGAACTGTATTGGGTCAGGATGTTTCCATTTGTGATATCCCATACGGTGAAGCTAGAATCAGTTTGTGTGATTAAACTGTTGTCTTCATTAAAGAAAATGAAATCGCCATAATCTGTACTGTTCAAAGCAATGCTGCGTATAAGGCTTCCTGTTAAACAATCATAAATATCAATCTGAGAATCTTTGTCATGGACTGCGAAAATGGATTGTGTATATCCTACACGCAGTACCGGAGAATCAGAGTCACAGATGATTGTGGACTCGGTAAAGGATTCTGTTTCCGTATTATAAATATAGATACATATTTGAGAACTGGAAGTTGTTCCCTGAATTATGATGTATTTATTATCCTGGCTATAAAGCATTTTACTGATAGAAACATCTTCCAGAAGTGTTCCTTCTTTTTTAATCGTGCTTTTGGAAATATCGAAGATTGATGTGCCAAGAGCTTCTTTGACCAAAATCTTGTTCATATCGCGACTGTAGGCAATATTTTCATCGTGGAAGAAATAGGCGGTATTATATTTCGTTACATTTTCCTGAATGAGCACTTTTCTTGTTGTCAGATTGATTTTACAAAATGTTGTTTCGCCAGAGGCAGTATGTACTGTAAAGCATAGGTATGAATTTTCAGCATCTTGCCCAAATGATATATTCAGAAGACTACTGGACGGATCCGCCTCATATTTGTAAATTTCTTCGTCTGTGTTTGCATCATAGACTGCGAGAGCTGTTGTATTATATCCTGCATTATGTGATAATTCGATACAACGGTAATTTGTAGATACCCCAGTTTCATATGTTATATCTTTAAAGAAGTAATCTGAGTTTATGATATCTTCAACATAGAGTAGTTTCATATCTGAATTGCCTGAGGTACTGCTGTATGTCAGAATCTGACTGTGCAGCTGTATGATAGAATCCAGATTTTGATGATAGAAAAATTTATTGACAGTATCATTTAAGGAGAAAATCTCCTGTTGTGAAATTTCATCATCAACTGTAAGAAGCTGTATTTTACCATTGTCTAATCCCACCAGATATTGGGAATTATCATAGTTATATACACCGTTAATATTTTCATTAAAAGATACCCTTTTTTCTGATTTTAAAGATGCAGAATCAATGATCAGAAGGTTATTTTCAAACCAACAGAAAATCTGGTTATTATCTTTATTCAATGTCAGACCTGTATGGAGAGGACTGGATAATTCAAATTCAGAACTTTTATATACAGGATTTTTTATTTTTGGCTTTTCAGCCTCTTTTTCATTGTCGGAGCTCTTTTCAGAAGATGCTTTTGCAGTGTCCTCTTTTGTACTGTAAACTGCCAGATGATAAGAAAAACTTCCACCATTCCAGAGATTGTTGATATCTGCCTCAGAATCAGGTGCAGTATAATGGATTGCAGCGAGATGAGTTTCATCTATAAACATCAATGCGCTTGCGCCTGTTTTAATAAATTCTGAAAGAGTCTCTTTTTCAAGAGAATAAATCAGAATATTTTCGGAAAGACCGATTGCAAGACTATTACCAGAATTCTGGAAAGCCATTACATTTGTACTTTGTGTCTTATCTGGAAGCCTGCCCTCTAAGTTGATAGTATGCAGGAGCGTTGCTCCACTGAGATCGTAAATGTAAATATAATTATGATCATTGACAGCAAGCAAATTGTTGCAGACGGCATATCCACTATCTTTCTGCGGAAGTGAGTATTCCGTTGGTAATAAGATTTTAATTTCTTTTGTATTTAAATCTGCCATACAGATTGTATTAGAAGTCATCAGACAGGCAGATGATTCTGAAATTGGCATAATACTGCGGAAGGAGTCTGCATTAACACTTTTTGAGTCTACAGTCCAGAGACTTTTTCCGGTATCTCCTGCGAGAAAATGTACATTGCCTTCTTGGTCTAAAGTAAGGATATAGGAACCTTCAGGGGAGGAACTGCACTTTACAATGGAAGATATTTCGCTTGTATATATTGTAGAGTAATCTGAATAAATATCAGATTTATAAGGCTCAAGGGCGGTATTCAGTGCATACATCTGTTCAGGAACAACAGATGTACCATTATCTGTATCAGGTGTAACCGCAAGAGCAGTTAATAGAGCAGTGTTTTTATCGCCAGCCAAATATAAATCGTGTGAAATATCTGAAAGATAGCGTGCCTGATTTTCCATGGCAAATTCGTATTTTTCATTGAGTTTCTGGTTCTGGAAAAGCAGATATGCAGTGAAACCAGAAAGCAGAGCAAAGGCAATACCTGCAGCGTATGCAGTACGTTGGAAAGTCTGTGTTCGTTTTCTTTGCTGCAGTGAATCATAAGTAGTTCCCCAGATCGGAGCAGCTATCTTAAGAAGAGTATCTCCTTTTAAGTTTTTAATGACATCTTCAAGAGTCTGTTCGCGGATATCAATAGTATGAATATTCAGCGTATCATTGTTGTGTCTGCGTAATGCATCAGGTAAAACATTCTCAGCTTCTCCCTCCGTGATCAATGCAAGAATTCGTGAATGATCATGGTATTTCAGGAAAGTTTTGATCTCTTGATTAATCCATAAAGAATCCTTTGTTTCCAGAGAACAGATAAGGATCAGCCAGCTGGAATTTTTTATTGTTTCATGAATCTGAAGTCCCAGATCAGAACAGGAGGCAAGTTCTCCTACATCCAAAAAAATATGCTCAAAATTTTGGACGTTTTCTTCTAAAAAGCGAGGAACATGCAAATGTTCTAATTGTTCTTGTAAAGCACGGGCTACAAGTCCTTCTTTTGTATTATGTCTGTAGCATATAAATGCATCGCAGGAAATAGATGGAAGTTCATTGCGGCAGTTTGGTACTGTCTCAAGAAAATCTGAGATGTCTGCAAGCATTTCATCACAGGAGTGATAACGAATTTCCGGAGCATATTCCAGAGACTTACAGAGGATTGTCTGAAGTTTCTGGTCAGACTCTTCTTTGCTGGAAAGAGCAGGAAGAGTCAATGTCATTAAATCTTCATCGTTAGTTTTAAAATATAATTCTGAGACAGAGTAATATTTACCGGTTAAAAGAAACAGCAGGAGATAGCCTATGCTGTATAAATCAGCTTCAGGACCCAACTGAAGTGTTCCGTCGTTTTTGTTCAGAATTTCCGGAGCGGTGTAGCCAGATGTACCGAACAGTACCTTGTCTTTAATCACATCACATTTTCCATTCTCTGCTCTCTGACGGGCTGAAATAAAATCAATGATGGATGTGAAATCATCGCTGTCTGAAAGGGAGCCTTTGATGAAGATATTCTTATCCTGAATATCAAGATGCAGATAACCAGCATCATGAATCTCCTTTACTCGATGAAGAAGCTGCTGAATGATTCGCAGTGCAAGTGAAGGAGATATATGTTGCATATCTTTCAGATATGTACGTAAAGCATTACCCTTTGGAGAAAGAGATTCTGAAATAGTAATTGTATTGTTTACATAATGAAAAGTCTGACCCTTGTCTAAAGAAAGTTCCACTCGGGCAGCTCCGTTCAATATAGAGGACTGGTGCAATTCGCTCTTATATATATTGGAAATCGTATATACTTCATTCATCTGCATCTGCCATGCTGATGTAAGATATGACCAGCTTTCTTCATTGTCAGATTCAGGAATGATTTCTCCGTTTTCAGAACGAAGAAATGTATATTCAGAAGAGACAGGAAAACATTCTTTTACAGCGAACTTCATCTCTCGTGGTTTATAAGAACCATCTGGTAAATGAAGCAGACGAATCGCAGGATAGATCAGGCATCCATTGGTTTCGCCGACAGGAGTATCGGTAATTTCATAACATTCCCCACCTGGAAGACGGATCCAGGTTCCTTTTTCTAAATAGTTTCTCATGAAATCCTCCTCAAAGTTACATAGATAGATAAATTATATCACGATATTTGAATGAGGAATAGAGAAACAATAAAAATAAAAGGTGAAAAATCTATTAAGAAAATTTAGATAAAATAGAAAAGTTTCAAGAAAAGCGGAGATGGAGGGATTCGAACCCTCGTGCCGGATTATCCGACAAACTGATTTCGAGTCAGTCCCGTTATGGCCTCTTCGGTACATCTCCATTATATAATTCGGGATTCGTGAATAAATCCTGAATTATATATGGGAGCTTTGTTGAGAAGCTCCCATATGTTTGTTATTCATTCTGATCAGAATGGTCAGAGTTATGTTTTTTAGAAAATGGTCTTGCTGGAAGATAAACGTGTACTTCTTCAACACGATTCTTATCCATTTTTTCAACGACAATGCGAATTCCTTCTTCTGTGGTGAACTCATCATTTTCCTCAGGAACTCGTTCAAGGTTTTCAATGATGAATCCGCCAAGAGAATCAAAATCTTCAGATTCAAGTTCGAGATTAAGTCTGTCATTGACATCGTCCAGGCTTAAAGAACCTTCGAGGATATATTCATTATCATTGATCTTCTTGACTAATTCTTCTTCATTCTCATCATATTCGTCATGGATTTCGCCAACAATCTCTTCGATGATATCTTCCAAAGTAATCAGACCTGCTGTCTCACCATATTCATCCAATACGATGGCAATGTTCAATGAAGCACTGCGCATTTCTGCAAGAAGTTCAGAAATACTTTTGTATTCATATGTGAAATATGCTTCACGCAGAATATCTCTGATCTGGAAATGCTCTTTGTCATCAAAAAGCAGAATATCTTTCATATTGATTGTTCCGATGACATTGTCAGTTGTGCCTTCAAAAATCGGAAGTCGAGTGTGCATCTCTTCTTTGAAAATGTTGATAAGTTCCTCATATGTGCAGTTAACGTCAGCAAATGTGACATTGATACGAGGGACCATAACGTCTTTGGCTTTGGCATCTCCAAGATCGAACACATTGTAGATCATCTCTTTTTCCTCTGATTCGATGACTCCGTCTTCATGGCTTACGTCTACGATGGTACGAAGTTCATCTTCTGTCATAGTATCAGTTTTGGCGTTTGGATCAATGCCAAACAAACGGATGAGGATATGACAGACAAAATTCAGAATATAGATTACAGGTGTCATGATCGTAATAAGTAATTGAATTACCGGAATGTACAATAAAGATAATTTTGTAGCTTTATAAGTGGCAAGATTCTTAGGTGTAATCTCTCCAAAGATCAAAATTAAAAGTGTAAGTATACCGGTTGCCACACCAACAAGCTTGCTTCCAAAAACTTCAGTTGCTAAAGTTGTTGTAAGTGATGAAGCATAAAGGTTTACAATGTTGTTGCCGATGAGAATTGCGCTAATCATCTTCTGCTTTTTGTTCTCAACAACATCAAGAACCATAGCAGCACGCTTGTTCCCATCATCAGCCATGGAACGCATGGTAATCTTACTGACCGTTGTCAGTGCTGTCTCTGCAGAAGAAAAGAATGCAGAAAACATTAGTAAAATAGCTAATACGACTAGTTGCAAGGCGTCACTCGTGTCCAATTATTAATTCACTCCTTTTGTATCTTTTATATTATGTAATCTTATAGACGAGTACACGATTTAAATATACATCATCTAGGGAAAATTTGCAAGTGGTTGCTCTCGAATCGGTTATATGAAGAGACGGGTGTACTTGAATTTCTGTATGTTTTAGTGTATTATCAAAAAGAGAGGTTTGCATTTTTGTGCAAGCCTTAAAAAGTCTAAAGATAATCATAAATTTATATAGATAGAAGTTAGGGAGGGTGTATGAATATATTAGAAAGTTTATGCCAGATACTTGGAGAAGAGAATGTAAAAGAGCAGGAGATGATGAAAAAGCATACGACGTTTCGTGTGGGTGGACCGGCAGATTATTTCCTGACACCAGCGAATACAGAGCAGGTAAAAAAAGTGATTCTGTTTCTGAAAGAAAATGAAATTCCTTATTATATTGTGGGGAATGGAAGCAATCTTCTTGTGGGTGATCAGGGATTTCGTGGTGCAATCGTTCAAATTTACCAGAAGATGAATGAAATTAGAACAGAAGGTGAATTTATATATGCACAGGCAGGAGCTCTGCTTTCAAAGATTGCAGCAGAAGCATTGAGTCAGGAACTTACAGGATTTGAATTTGCTTCAGGAATTCCGGGAACACTTGGTGGCGCTGTGATGATGAATGCTGGAGCTTATGGCGGCGAGATCAAACATGTTATTCAGGAAGCTGTAGTGCTTACACCAGAAGGTCAGTTGGAGACACTTTCTGCAGATGAGATGGAACTGGGTTATCGCTCCAGTGTATTTTCCAAGAATGGAGATATTATATTAAGTGCAGTTCTCAGACTTGAAAAAGGAGATAGAGAAGCAATTCGTGCACGTATGGATGAATTGAAAGAACAGCGCACAACAAAGCAGCCGTTGGAATATCCAAGTGCAGGAAGTACATTTAAGCGTCCGGAAGGACATTTTGCAGGGAAACTGATCCAGGATGCGGGACTTAGAGGATTTCAGGTAGGAGGCGCACAGGTTTCTGAGAAACATTGTGGATTTGTGATCAATAAGGAGAATGCAACTGCTGCAGACATCATATCTTTAATGGAACAAGTTTCTGATAAAGTAGAAGAGCAGTTTGGCGTACGTTTGGAACCAGAAGTAAAACAACTTGGAGAATTTTAATTATGAGATTTGTAATTGTGACAGGAATGTCTGGTGCCGGAAAGGCATCAACAATGAAAGTTCTGGAAGATATTGGATATTTTTGCGTGGATAATCTTCCGATTGCCCTGTTTTCAAAATTTGCAGAGATGCTGAATGAAGCGGAAACAGAAATGGACAAGGTTGCACTGGGGCTTGATATCAGAAGCGGACAGTCACTTGAAAAGATGGATAAAGAACTTGATCAGCTGAAGAAATCAGGGGTTGAATTTGAGATTCTTTTCCTTGAGGCGCAGGATGATATTCTGATCAAGCGATATAAAGAGACAAGACATCAGCATCCACTTGGCGGAATCGGTCATGTTGCAGCGGGAATCGTGAAAGAACGAGAGAAGATCAGGTTCTTAAAGAAGCGTGCGACTTATATATTAGATACAAGTAAGCTGCTGATCAAGGAACTGAAAGCAGAGCTTGAAAAGATATTTGCCGAAGGAAAAGAGTTTAAGAACCTGTATGTGACAGTAATGTCATTTGGTTTTAAATACGGAATACCTCAGGATGCAGATATTATTTTTGATGTGCGTTTTTTGCCGAATCCATATTATCAGGAAGAACTGAGAAAGTTGACAGGAAACGATAAAGCTGTGCAGGATTTTGTACTTGATAACGAAAAAGGGCAGGAATTTTTGAAGAAACTGACAGATATGGCAGAGTTTCTTTTGCCTAATTATGTGCAGGAGGGTAAGAATCAGCTAATTATTGCTCTGGGATGTACTGGCGGACAGCATCGTTCAGTAACTCTTGCAAATGCATTGTATCAGTTTATAAGTAAGGCAGACCAGTACGGAACACGTATAGAACATCGTGATATTCAGAAGGATGCTGTTACAAAGGCAAGATAGAGGCGGTAAAAAATGTCATTTTCAGGAGATATAAAAGACGAACTTTCCAGGCAGATGAATCCGGCAAGACACTGCCAGATTGCAGAACTTTCAGCTCTTCTTAGTATTTGTGGATCTATCATTATAACGAGCAGGAATAAATATTGGCTAAAAATCAATACAGAAAATCAGGCTGTTGCAAGAAAGGTCTTTACATTAGTTAAAAAAACATTTAATATAGAATCTGATATCTCTATACGGAGGAACATGAGCAGAAAAAGCAATACATATTCTGTTATCATAAAGAGACATGAAGATGCATTGAGGATTCTGCAGGCAACAAAGCTGCTCGAAGAACAAGAATGCGGTCTAGATGAGATCCATATTGTGAATCCGATCTTAATCCAGCAGACTTGTTGTAAACGGGCATTTTTAAGAGGTGTATTTCTAGCAGCAGGCTCAGTCAGTGACCCGACAAAGTCGTATCATTTTGAAATAGTCTGCAATGCTGAAGAGATGGCAGTTCAGATGATACGGCTTCTGGGAATATTTTCGATTGATGCGAAGATTGTGCCAAGAAAAAAAGTGTTTGTTGTCTATGTGAAAGAAGGTTCCCAGATTGTGGATATTTTGAATATTATGGAAGCACATGTTTCACTGATGGATATGGAGAATGTGCGAATATTAAAAGAGGTGAGGAATACGGTGAACCGAAAGGTGAACTGTGAGACTGCCAATATTAATAAGACAGTATCCGCTGCTATGAAGCAGATAGAAGATATTACATATCTTAAAGACACTATAGGTTTTGGGGAACTGCCGAAGGGACTTAAGGAGATTGCTTCGGTACGTCTTGAAAATCGTGAGGCGTCGTTGAAGGAATTAGGGGAACTTCTGTCACCACCGGTGGGGAAATCAGGTGTCAACCATCGTCTTCGAAAAATAGGAGAATTGGCGGATAAAGTCAGGCAAGAACGAGGAGGATTATTATGATAGAGACAACAGTAGTTGTAAAACATGAGAGAGGTCTTGATGGGAGACCAATTGCATTGCTGGTACAGGAAGCAAGCCAGTATAGCAGCAGAATTTACATTGAGATGCAGAACAAAAAGATCAATGCGAAAAGTATCATGGGCATGATGAGCCTTAGTCTTGTTGAAGGAGATACGCTGAAAGTTGTAACTGACGGAGCAGATGAAGCAAAAGCAGCGGAAGGAATCAAAGCATTTTTTATGAATTCCGTAAAATAATAAAGTGATCAAAAAGGTTGTATTTCTTGTACAACCTTTTTAAAACTTATGGGAAGAATTTAAGAGTTTATGAAGATGGAAATGCTTCCGGAATAGAGGAGTAGATGATTTTATGAAAAGGATGTTATTTATATATAATCCAAATGCAGGAACAGGAAACTTAAAGCCAAAGTTGTCAGACGTTTTGGATATTTTTGTGAAAAGTGGATATGAAGTCACCGTTTATCCGACGCAGAGATATCATGATGCTTTGGCAAAAACGCTGTCATTCGAAGAAGATTACGATCTGGTCGTATGCAGCGGAGGAGATGGAACTCTGGATGAAGTTGTAACAGGTATGGCAAAGCGTGAAAAGAAGATTCCAATTGGCTATATTCCGGCTGGAACAACGAATGATTTTGCAAACAGTCTTAATATTTCCAAGGATATGCTGGAAGCAGCTTATATTGCTGTAAATGGTGTTCCATTTTCATGTGATGTAGGTTCTTTTAATGATGATATTTTTGTATACATTGCAGCTTTTGGATTATTTACAGATGTGTCTTATGCTACAGATCAGAGCATCAAAAATGTGCTGGGGCATCTGGCATATTTGCTGGAAGGAGCAAAGAGAATTTTTGATATTCCATCTTATCGTATTCAAGTAACATATGATGGAAAGTTTATTGACGGAGATTTCATGTATGGTATGGTGACAAATTCAAAATCTGTTGGTGGATTTAAGCGTATTGTTGGACGTAATGTTGTCTTCGATGATGGATTGTTTGAGGTGACTCTGATTAAGAAACCTAAGAATCCGATTGAACTGAATGAAATTATTACATCGCTGACAAATAGAAAGATTGAAACAGAACAGATTATTTCTTTTAAAGCGAAAGAGGTGCAGTTCGAATCGATTGAAGAAATTCCATGGACTTTAGATGGTGAATTTGGTGGACGACACGATGAAATTAAGGTGAAAAATCATAAGCAGGCATTACAGATTATGGTGGACCCGAAATCTTTGTATCAGTTAAGTGTAAAATCACAGTCTCTCCCAGAAGAAAAAAAATCTGAAAAAAATTAGAATTTCTGCTTGCAATATAATAAATTTTATGATATAGTTAATGATGCTTGTGGGAGACACAGGCATCATTATTGAACATGGCTCCTTGGTCAAGCGGTCAAGACGCTAGCCTCTCACGCTGGAATCAGGGGTTCGATTCCCCTAGGAGTCATTTGAAGAAGAGTCAAAGCTTTTGTAATTGAAAAGGTTTTGGCTTTTTTTCTTTTTATAAAAAATGTAGATGCGATGAATTGATCATATATTTGTGAACAGAGCATAAAATTTTACAAAGAGAATAAAGAAAATTCTTGACAGCTTTTTTTGAGTTTGCTAGTATTTATATGTTTTAAAAAAGCAAATTAATTATGATTTAAAGATTAGGTCAGATTTTCTAAGAACCATGAGGTTGCTTTGAAAATCTGTTTCCTTTTTTGACCAGAGGAGGCAAAAAATGAGAATTATTGAAGCAAAAGACTACCAGGATATGAGCAAAAAGGCAGCTTCTATTATTGCTGCACAGGTTACTATGAAACCGGACTGTGTACTGGGTCTGGCAACAGGCTCAAGCCCGATTGGTACATATGACCAGTTAGTAGAATGGTACGAAAAAGGAGATTTGGATTTTTCAACGGTTAAGACAGTAAATCTGGATGAATACAGAGGACTTACACACGACAACGACCAGAGTTATTATTATTTTATGCATGAGCATCTTTTTGATCGTGTGAACATTAATCCAGATAATACAAATGTACCTGATGGCACAGAGCCAGATGCAGAAAAAGAATGCGCACGTTATGAAGAAGTGATTGCATCTTATGGAGGTATTGATCTTCAGCTTCTTGGTCTTGGACACAATGGACACATTGGATTCAATGAGCCGGCAGATGCATATACAGTGACAACAAATTGTGTGGATCTTACTGCGAGTACAATTGAAGCTAACAAACGTTTCTTTGCATCAGCAGATGAGGTTCCAAGGCAGGCATATACAATGGGTATCGGAACAATTATGAAAGCTAAGAAGATTCTTGTTGTTGTAAATGGTGTTGATAAAGCGGATATTGTTGCAAAAGCATTTTTCGGACCAGTCACTCCACAGGTTCCTGCATCCATTCTTCAGCTTCATCCGGATGTAACAGTTGTATGTGACCCAGCTGCTTTATCAAAAGTTGTAAAATAATATAAAAGTGAAAGAATCATCTGATTTCTTTGAAATAGATGAGTAAAGACTGCCAGATAACGTAAGATTATCTGGCAGTTTTTTCTTTTATGAAAAAGTCTTTGTTAAAAATACACAAAGTTTTTAATTACAGATTGAGTTTTTTTAATAGTTGCGATATAATGGAAAAAGATTTTAAAACGGATATCGGCCATAAGGCTGAATAGGATTGGAGGAAAATTATTATGTTAGTATCAGCTAAAGAGATGCTTCAGAAAGCAAAAGCAGGACATTATGCAGTAGGTCAGTTCAACATCAACAACCTTGAATGGACAAAGTGTATTCTTTTAGCAGCAGAAGAAACAAGATCACCAGTTATCCTTGGTGTTTCAGAAGGTGCTGGAAAATATATGTGCGGATACAAAACAGTAGTAGGTATGGTTAACGGAATGCTTGAAGAACTTAATATCACAGTTCCAGTAGCACTTCACCTTGACCACGGCAGCTATGACGGATGTATGAAATGTATCGAAGCTGGATTCTCATCTGTTATGTTTGACGGATCACACTATCCAATCGACGAGAACGTTGCAAAAACTAAAGAACTCGTTCAGATCGTAAATGAAAAAGGTATGTCAATTGAAGCAGAAGTTGGCGCTATCGGTGGAGAAGAAGATGGTGTTGTAGGTAAAGGCGAATGTGCAGATCCGCAGGAATGCAAGATGATTGCTGACCTTGGTATCGACTTCCTTGCAGCAGGTATCGGTAACATCCACGGAAAATATCCAGCAAACTGGGAAGGTCTCAGCTTTGAAACTCTGGACGCAATCCAGCAGCTTACAGGCGATATGCCATTAGTACTTCACGGTGGTACAGGTATTCCTGATGACATGATTAAAAAAGCAATCGACCTTGGTGTTGCTAAGATCAACGTTAACACAGAATGTCAGCTTGCATTCCAGGAAGCTACACGTGAATACATCGAAGCAGGAAAAGACCGTCAGGGTAAAGGATATGACCCAAGAAAACTTCTTAAACCAGGCTGCGACGCTATTATCGCAAAAGTTAAAGAAAAAATGGAATTATTTGGATCAGTTGGCAAAGCTGAATAATTAAGATTCTATTAGGAAAGATGGAAAAATCAGGTAATATCGATTTCCGATTTTGATAATGAGAAAAAGAGATGCTCCGTGGAAATGCGTGCCTTTGGGCACGGGCATATTCCACGGAGCATCTCTCTTTGCTTAAGGCTATTTTCTAATTATTCCTCAATTTCCCCGTAAAAATACTCCGTGGAATCGCAGAGGCGCGGACAGAAAAGTTTTGCTGCGCAAACTCTTTTTCATTGGAACAAAATTTCTTTATTTTTAGGGGAAACTATGTTATATTAAAGCATAAAAGTTTTTTGATAAGTGTTTTGGATAGAGAATAGTTGTAGGTATATATAGGATAGAATAGTTGCGGTTTTAGATGGCATTAAAGTGTCGTGGATATATGCAAAAAAGGGAAAGTATAGTATCCAAATCTAATCAAGTGGGCAAATAGGTGGTATGTGCCCAAAAGCAAAAGATGAAATGGGCACGATGTGCAGGAAAGCTTCTATATGCCCAGGTACGAGAATCTCAGAGGTCCAAAGAGAGATAAAACTTTTAGAAAGCAGATTAATCTTCAGGAAAGAAGGAAAATAAATGAGCACAGAAAAAATAAATGTAGCAAGTATTTTTGGGGAGAATGTGTTTAATGATACAGCCATGCAGGAGCGCCTCCCAAAAAAAGTATATAGAGATTTGAAACAGATGATTGAAGAAGGGAAAGATTTGGATTTCGAGACTGCCGATGTCATTGCTCATGAAATGAAAGAATGGGCAATTGAAAAAGGTGCGACTCATTATACACACTGGTTTCTGCCTTTGACAGGTGTTACAGCTGAAAAGCATGATTCATTTATCACTGCACCAATGCCAAACGGAAAAGTTTTAATGAGTTTCTCTGGAAAAGAGCTTATAAAGGGAGAATCTGATGCATCATCATTCCCTTCAGGTGGACTCCGTGCAACATTTGAAGCCAGAGGATATACCGCATGGGACAGTACTTCACCTGCATTTGTAAGAGAGGATGCTGCAGGAGCAACACTTTGTATTCCAACAGCGTTCTGTTCTTATACGGGAGAAGCACTTGATCAGAAAACACCTCTCCTTCGTTCGATGCAGGCGATCAATATACAGTCTCTTAGATTATTAAGATTATTTGGCAATACAACATCAAGAAAAGTAACTCCATCTGTGGGTGCTGAACAGGAATATTTCCTTGTGGATGCGAAGAAATTTTCAGAGAGAAAAGATCTGATCTATACAGGGCGTACATTATTCGGGGCGATGCCTCCAAAAGGACAGGAACTGGATGACCATTATTTTGGAACAATCCGTCCAAGAGTTGCGGCGTTTATGAGAGAAGTTAATATTGAATTGTGGAAGGTTGGGGTTGCAGCCAAGACACAGCATAACGAAGCAGCACCTGCACAGTATGAACTGGCACCAATTTATGTAGAAGCAAATATTGCGGTAGATCACAATCAGATTATGATGCAGACTTTAAAACGTGTAGCTGAAAAACATGGAATGAAGTGTCTGCTTCATGAAAAACCATTCAGAGGAGTAAATGGTTCAGGTAAGCATAATAACTGGTCATTGATTACAGATGATGGAATCAATCTTTTGGAACCAGGAAAGACACCTCATCAGAACACACAGTTTCTTCTGGTACTTGCCTGTATCTTAAAAGCTGTAAACAAGCACGCAGATTTGCTCCGTGAGTCGGCAGCAGATCCAGGTAATGATCACAGATTAGGAGCTGCAGAGGCACCTCCTGCTATTATTTCTGTATTTCTCGGCGAACAGCTTGAAGATGTTATGCAGCAGTTGATTCGAAAAGGTGAGGCAACACATATTATCAAAGGTGGAACATTGCAGACGGGTGTTATGACGCTGCCTGATTTCAATAAAGATGCGACAGACAGAAACAGAACTTCACCATTTGCATTTACAGGAAATAAATTTGAGTTCCGTATGGTTGGATCAAGAGATTCTGTATCAAATGCAAATACAGTTCTTAATACAATTGTTGCAGAAGCATTTTCAGATGCGTGTGATATTTTGGAAAAATCAGAAAATTTTGAAGAAGATGTAAATGAACTGATTCAGAATTATATGATTGAAAATGAAAAAATCGTATTCAATGGAAATGGATATTCTCAGGAATGGGTGAAAGAAGCGGAACGTCGAGGATTACCAAACTTAAAATCTACAGTGGAGGCAATTCCTGCGATTACAACAGAAAAAGCGGTGAAATTGTTTGAACGTTTTGGTGTGTTTACAAGAACAGAATTGGAATCCAGAGCAGAGATTCAGTTTGAGGCTTATTCTAAAGCAATTAATATTGAAGCAAGAACAATGATCGATATTGCAAGCAAGCAGATTATTCCGGGAATTATTGGGTATACAAAGAAACTGGCAGATACAGTTCTTGTTGTAAAGAATGTAGGTATTGATCCAGAAGTTCAGATGGAAGCTCTGAGTGTAGTTAGTGAATTACTGAAAGAGACAAAAAACAGACTTGTGGATTTGAAAGTGATCGCAGAAGAGGCAGCTGAGAAGGAAAGTGCACAGCTTCAGGCGAATTTTTATTATGAAAATGTAGTACCAGCTATGGAAAGACTTAGAAAACCTATTGATGAATTGGAGATGATCGTGGATAAAGAAGTATGGCCAATGCCGTCTTATGGGGATCTTATTTTTGAAATATAATAATTGTTAAAAAAGAGTTTCCGGAAAATGGAAACTCTTTTTGTTGTTATGACAACATAATTCTGTTAAGATATATGTTATAATAGCATAGATAAATTTGTGTTGAATAGAGTACAGGAAGGAATAAAAAATTATGGGGATTTATCAATGGAATCCAGAGATGATTCAATTTATGAATCAGGCGGCAAAAGATTCCATATATTATGAAGAACTTGCATCTCACATTATTCCGCATATTACTGAAGACTGTATTGTATGTGATGTAGGATGTGGATTGGGATATCTGGCGATTGAGATTGCAAAGTATTGTAAGAAGGTGTATGCGGTTGATATTTCAGAGGATGTGATTGACGAATTAAAGAAAAGACTGAAGGCTGAGCAGATTGAAAATGTAGAAGCTCTTTGTGTGGATGCATTTAAATGGAAACCAGAGGATCAGATTGATACAACGGTTTATTGTATGTTCGGATCCCTGGAAGAGATCGATCAGATTGGCAAGCATCTTGAAGTTAGTCAGCAGTTTGTAGTTCGTCGTCTTGCAAAGGAACACAGATTTAAGATCAAGGAGCACAAACCAAGAAAGCATAGGCATTCTGCTCAGGGAATGTTGGAGGAACTAGAGCAGAAGGGGCGTATATGTGATTATGTGGAAATGACAGCAAGCCTTGATCAGCCGTTCAAAAATCTTAAGGAAGCCGTAAGATTTTTTGAATTATATAACAAGACAGAAGAAAAGATAACACTGGAAGATGTAAAGGAACGTTTGATAAAACAGGAAAATGAAGAATATCCATATGTTTTTCCTGCTGAAAAAAGAATGGGACTCATTCATTTTAATATGGATAAAATATACAAAAGGAAGTGTGAGCAGCATGAAAAAGATTTTTGAAAAAATGATAGGACAGTTAAAAGAAAATAAAGATGTCGTACTTTGTAGTATTCTTGGATCTTCAGGTTCTTCACCTCGTGGAGCGGGTGCGAAGATGGCAGTTTTTGGTGATGGAACAACAATGGGAACTGTTGGCGGAGGTGCTGTGGAGCTTCATGCAATTGGGATTGCAAAAGAAGCTTTGAAAGAGAAAAAGTCTCTTGTAAAGGGATATTGTCTTACAAAAAATGATGTTGAAGACATTGGAATGATTTGCGGTGGAAATGTTACGATTTATATTCAGTTTTTTTCCGGTGTGTCTGAAAATGATCTGGCATGGCTGGAAGAAGTGTATCATTTGTTAACGGAGACGGAAGAAGGATGGATCATCAACAGAATGTCAGAAGGAATGATCACAGATGCTGCTATTTATACAAAGGAAAAAGGACTTCAGTTTAGTGGTCAGATTACAGAGGATGTATTTAAAGGAAAATTAAAAAGAAATCCGGTACTTGTTAAAGGTGAGCCACAGTATTATATTGAGCCGGTTCATCGTCCAAGAAAAGTATGGATTTTTGGGGGCGGACATGTTGGAAAAGCTCTGGTGCCGGTTCTGACAGCGATTGATTTTGATGTTGTGATTTATGATAATCGTGAAGAATATGCTAAGAAAGAAGCGTTTCCACTTGCAAAAGATGTTGTTTATGGAGACTTCTGTAATATTAAAGACTATATCGAAATTGATGCAAAAGACTATGTTGTGATTATGACTCCAGGTCATCAGAGTGATTATGAACTTCTGGAGCAGGTGCTCTATACAGAAGCTACTTATGTGGGATGTATCGGAAGCAGGCATAAAGTCGCAGCAACAACCAAGAGACTTCAGGAAGCGGGTCATTCACTTGAAAATATTGCCAGAATCCACTCTCCGATTGGAATTGAGATTAAAGCAGAAACTCCAGAAGAGATTGCCATTAGTATCGCAGCAGAACTGATTGAGCATCGTGCAACAAAAGGCTGATAAAAGGACATTGGTAATGAAGATAAAACATATTTTTCTTACAGGGGATATACAAGTTGGGAAAAGCACACTGATTCGAGGTGTGCTTTCTGAGCTGGAAAAAAAGCAGGATTTTCAGTTAAAGTATGATGGGTTCATAACATTTTTTGATCAAAGATGGAGCGAAAAAAGAAATCTGTGTATGGAAAGAATGACATCCGATTCATCTGTAAATCGAGAACGAAAGGTGATTTTACAGTTTGAAGGAAAACCATTGCTGGAGACCCTTGCATACGAGACCTGTGGAATGGAAATCTTAAATGAGCTGGATACAAAACAGTTGCTGATCTTTGATGAATGTGGAAAGTTTGAAAAAAATAGTCCTGATTTTATCGGGAAAATTACAGAAATACTGGATGGAGATACGCATGTATTGGGAGTACTTAGAAAAGATGATTCCATTGATTGGCTGAAACGAATTTCAGAAAGACAAGATGTATGTGCGATTGAGGTTACTGAAGAAAATCGTAATGCCTTGAAAGAAAACATCATAAGTCTTCTTTTGAAAATGCTGGGAGAAGGATAAAATGATAAGACAGTTACATAATTGTGTATTATTTCAGCAATTTGAGTATGAACAATTGGAGAATCTGATTTCAAGAATTCCATCAAGAGTTGTAAACACAGAAAAAGGAGAAATCTTGATTGAAGAGGGGCAGCATATTTCAGAGATTGGAATTGTTCTGAGTGGAGAATTGTGTGAGTCAAAGTATTTTGTGGATGGAAGTGAACAATTGATGCAGAAACTTAGACAATATTATATGGTAGGGGTGGAAGCAGCCTTTAGTCCAAGAAAAACTAGCCCGTATCATATTTATGCTACAAAAGATTCCAGAATCTATCTGATTCCAATGTCTGTACTTGAAAAATCGGATATACTTACAGAAGAAGAAAGAAGAACACTTTATCAGGCCTGTGCAAGTTTTTTGGCCAGTGGAAATATTCGAAGATATAAAAAGATTGAACTTTTATCTGTAAAAAATGCAAGAGAAAGGGTATATCGGTATCTTTGTTTTCAAAGAGAAAAAAATAATTCGAATAAATTTAGTATTGGATTCGATCGTGAACAGATGGCAAACTATCTGGGATTGAATAGAAGTGTGTTGTCTCATACTTTAAAAAAAATGGAAAACGAAGGGTTCTTAAAAGTTTCCAAGAATAAGTTTGAATTGTTGGATAGATTTGATGAGGCATTAAAAGAATAATGCAGGAAAATAATTTAGAAGAGAATGGGGCTGTTGGGAATTGACAGTTCTGAACAGGGCGAGGAACTGATATGAGTTGCATCCGCCCTGTTTTTTGTAGTAGAAAATGTGTCTTGTAGAAAATATTAAAAAATTTCATATTTAAAAGAAAACTTTTATTAGGGAAAATGATAATATATGAAAAAAGACTTTATTATGAAACCGAAAGTAGACTTCTGTTTTAAAGAATTATTGTCAGATTCTGTTGTACTGCAAGGGTTACTTCCTAAAGTAAAAAAACAAGAATATCCAGAATCAGGGCTTTTAAATTGGATGCGTTTTATGAATGCTGAAAAAAAGGAGGAGTTTGAGATGCTTGCAAAAGAAGATGAATATATGGAATAATATTGGAAGTAAAGTATTGGAATAGTAATGCTCCGTGGAATCGCAGAGGCGCGAATAAAGAAGGTTCTGCCACACAAACGTGCCTCTGCGTAAGAGTTTACCAGTGAATTTTTTATTATAGTTTTTTTCCAAGAGGGATACAAAGTGTATGAGATTTGCCGTATCGATCTAAAATATGGACGATATCCATTTCTATACCATACACCTGTTCAAGAATTTCGCTTGTGATTGCTTCAGAAGGGGAACCAAAAGCTACATTTGCCCCTTCTTTTAAAAGTAATACTTTGTGTGCAATAGAAAAAGGATGTTCGGGGCTATGGGTGGACATGATAATTCCATAGCCTTTTTTGGCTAATTCTACAATAACTTCCATGAGAAGCTGATGATTTGCATAGTCAAGACTTGCACCAGGTTCATCCATAACGAAAATCTTTGCATCCTGGCAGATTGCTCGTGCGATGAGTACCATTTGCCGCTGACCGCCACTGAGGGCGGTATATTTATGATTTGCCAGATGTTCAATGTGAAGCATTTCCATGGCTGCAAATGCACGATCAATGTCCTGCTTACGTGGATGAGATATAGAGGAAATGTGGCTTGCACGCCCCATCATAACAATCTCCAATACAGAATAAGCGAAGATGGGAGAATGATGCTGGGGAATATAGGCAATCTGATGTGCGAGTTCCTTTTTAGAAAGTTGGGAACTGTCTCGTCCATTAATCAAAATTTTTCCGCTGCCTACATTCAGAGAGCCAAGAAGAAGACGGAAAAATGTTGTCTTACCACAGCCGTTTGGACCCAGAACACTTAAAATTTCGCCTTTGTCCAGACTGCAGCTGATTCCTTTGCAAATTTCTTTTTTATCATAACCTCCGCGAAGATTTTTAATTTCTAATAACATTGTTTATCTCTCCTTCCTTTTTAAAATTAAACTGATAAAGAATGGCACACCCATAATGGAAGTTACAACTCCGATTGGAAGTTCCATAGTCAGAAGAGAACGTGCAATATCATCCATTAATAAAAGGTAACATCCGCCCATTAACATACAGCCGGGAATCAGGCGGCTGTAGTCTGAACCGAATAATGAACGGCATAGATGAGGAATCATCAAGCCAACCCATCCGATCATTCCTCCAAGACAGATGGACGCTGCACTTAAAAGGGTAGATGCTGTAATAAAAATGATTCTGTATTTTTTAATATTAATTCCAAGACTCTGAGCTTCTTCATCGTCCAGAGCCATAAGATTTACTCTCCAGCGAAGAATAAAAATTATTGTCATGCCAATAAGCATGGGTATAGCGCTGAAGATTACATTTTTCATCGTGACTTTTGTAAGACTTCCCATCAGCCAGAAAGTAATCTGCTGAAGCATATCATTTGGATCGGCGATATATTTAATCATAGTAACAACCGAGTTACATAAAGAGCCAATCATAGTTCCTGTAAGAACAAGGCTTAAAGTTTGTGAATAAGAGCTTTTTTTGCTGATTGCATAAGATAATATAACTGCAAGACCTCCGCAGATAAATGCGCCTATCTGGATGTACCAGTCAGTAAATCCCAGATAAATAGAAACTGCAGCGCCCATGCTGGCACCAGCGGAAACTCCAAGGATATCAGGAGAAACCAGAGGATTTCGAAACATTCCCTGATAAACCGCTCCGGAAACAGAAAGAGATGCTCCAATTAGGAGGGCGGCAAGAATTCTAGGGAGGCGGATATTCCAAAAAATGGTGACGGCCTGTGGAATAATATCTACATCGAAGCCGAGACCTGAAAGAAAAGCATTCACAACTTCAATTGGTTTAAGTGAAAAATATCCAACCCAGAAGGAATAGAGGGTGATGCAGATTGTGATGATAAGAAGCATTCCCATTTTTAAACGATATTTTGAAGATATCGACTGGGCTTGTGCTTCATAAAACTGACGTGTATTTTTCATAAAAATTCTCCTTTGTAAAAATAAAATATTTCTGAAAAAATGTTGTTTCTACAACATACAACCTTGTGTTAATAATGCTATAATATGAATAAATAGTAAAAATCACCAAACGCAAATGGAATAATATCACACAGAATTGTGCAAATTCTACAAATTCATCTGTGGAAAGTATACCATTGTAATTTGTAATTGTCAATTCAAAACGTGAATTGGGATAACTAATTTGTGGATTATAATGTGAAAATGCTATGAGAATAAAACCAGGAGGAGAAAGTTTATGAAAAAAAGAAACAGGTTATTGTTAATTCTTATGGTCTTATGTCTGATTATGGGAATGCTTATTGGCTGTGGTTCTGGTTCAGAAGGAGAGAAAACAGAAACAGAAAAGTCGAATGTGGGAGACGTTTCAAAACGTGAGATTACAGACATGGCCGGAAGAACAGTAGAAATTCCGGATGAGATTAATAAGGTATTTTCAGTAAGCACCGTGTCTGCAATTTATATATACACGATGAATCCAGATAAATTGCTGGGGTGGAATTATGAATTGAATGATTTAGAGAAAGAAATTATTCTTACAGAATATCATGATCTTCCGGCTTATGGTCAGGGTGACAGCATTAATTATGAGGCAGTTATTGCAGAGGCACCGGATATACTTTTGAATATTGCATCAGATGATGAAGCTGCGATTGAAGAAGCTGACAGACTTTCAGAAAGTACAGGTATTCCTGTTGTAATTGTGAGTGAAGATTTTGAAGATACTGCAAAAGCATACCGTTTTCTTGGGGAGTTGTTCGGAGAAGAAGAACGAGGAGAAGAACTTGCAGTTTATGTAGAAGAAACATTTGCAGCAGTAAGAAATACAGAGATTGCGGAAAAAGATAAGGCGACAGTTTATTACGGAAATGGTGAACAGTCTCTTGAAACGGCACCATCAGGTTCTATGCATTCAGAAATCATTGATTTTGTAAATGCAGTTAATATTGCTGATGTAGAAGCTGAAGGCGGAAGCCGCATTGAGATTTCAGGTGAACAGCTTCTTGCATGGAATCCAGATTTTATTCTTGTGAATGGGGAGCCAAAAGCTGATTTCGGTGGAAATGAAGCAGCACAGTCATTAATGAAAGATTCTAATTACACAACACTTACAGCAGTACAAAATGAGGATGTATATGGAATACCAAATACACCGTTCAGCTGGGTGGACAGACCACCGGGACCAAACCGTGTGATGGGTGTGCGTTGGCTGGCTGGACTGCTATATCCAGAGTATTATGATTATGATGTGAGAGAAGAAGCAACTGAATTTTATAAACTTTTCTATCATATGGAATTGACAGAAGAGCAGATGACAAATCTGCTGGGAATTTAATTTAAAAAAAGAAAGCAGATGGCACTTGCAAATCAGGTGCCATTTTTTAGTATGAAAATAACAGATGGAAATTAATATTAATGTTTGCTTGCTGAAATAGACAGAATATAATAAAATTACAGTATCGTGCAGGAATGCAAAGAAGGGAGAGTGTGGTATCATGAAACACAAATTTTTATGTTTTCTGTTAGCAATTGGATTAATTGTAAATATGTTCGGAACAACCACTTTTGCAACAGAAAGTACTGCTGAAACAAAAACTGATTCAGAAATTATTTATCCTTTGTATCCAGAGGATGAAGTGGAAAATGCCACTCCAATGCCAATGTCTCGAATTGGCAGTACAACTATTTACAAACACAACACTGGGAAAAACACGATTGAAGATGTGCTTGGCTGTTCGAGGGCTGAAGTTCTCAACACGCTTGAAGCTCATGTTAATGATACCTATTATCTCACTACTCCGTATGTTAGTGGAGATCACAGAAATCCCAATGGGGATTGCTATTATAATTATGGAATAGATACTTATGGTGTTGCTGCTATGAACTGTACAGGATTTGTATGGCATGTTCTTACATCATCAGGTGGAGCAAAAAACTCAGTTCCTGCAATGAGTGGATGGGTAAGTTTGGTGAAAAACAATAATATAGAATACCGTACTTATGTAAATTCTTCCAGTGAATCTGATTTAATTAAAACAATTATAGAAGACGGATATGCTACACCAGGTGATATTATCTGGACATGGGATGGAAGTCAGTATTTAGATGCTTCATCTCACCTTTGTTTGTCCGGTTCATCAGTTCATCATGTTGGGATTTATATAGGAGATTATTTTGATTATATTCATACTACAGGAAAGAACTGGTTAAGTGTATCTGATAGTAAGGATCGTTGGTGGCATAGTACGAACTATCTTGCATCACAGAAAGGATTTTCTGGAAATCAGACAACCAATATTTCTCCAATTACAACTTGCTATGCTATTACTGTTATTAAAATGAGCACTGAAGGTGCCGGAACTGCACCAGGAACCCCTGCTGAAACACCGGATACACCTGTTGAGACACCGGTTTCTGGAGTCATAAGTTTTGTTCCAGAGAAAGATACTGTAAAGAGTGGAACAGAATTTACAGTGGATGTAGTTCTCGAAAGCAATCCGGGAATCCAGTCACTGATAGTGGATTATGCATTTGATACAGAATTTATGGAACTTGTTAAAGTGGAAGATAAAGGACTTCTGAAAGGATTTACAGAATCACCGAAAGATGTGAACAGATTGCTTTGGATTGCGGGAGATTACACAGATGATGCGGATAATCTGGCAAATAATACCAATACAGGTACAGTAGCAACGTTGACATTTAAGGCTGGTAAATGTGGTGAAACGATAGAACTTAATACAACAAATATTGAGGCTTTTAATGTTGATGAAGCAGAAGCAGCATTTACAGGAAACACTGCAACGATTAAAGTAGAGCATAATTTTGTGGAGGGAATTTGTACAGGTTGTGATGCGCTTGAGAATCCACTTATTGTAATAAACAGCGAGAGCAAAGAAGTTGAAGAAAAAGAGAACTTATATAAAGGGGAAGATAAAATCGCAGTTGTATGTCTCGAAAGAGGCGATTATTATGGTATTGAAAATGAGCAGCCTATGATTGAAGGTTATGTATTTTCAGGATGGTTTGCAGATGCTGAGTTATCTGATGTATATTCTGAAACAGAAGGAACTGCTTATGCAAAATTTGTTGATGAAAATGTATTAACAACAAAGGTGCAGATATCTTTGGTTACGGAAAGTAATCCTGTAAGAGATATTCGTTTTGTTACAACTGTTGATACATTACATTATAATACAGTAGGATTTAATATTATTATTGGAGAAAAAGAAATAGTTAAGTCTTCCGGAACTGTATATGAACAGATAAAAGTAAAAGATACAGGTGAGATTCTTACATTAACACCAAAGCTGTTTAGTGAACTGTCCAATTATTTCCTGACATATCGTCTTAACAATATTCCAGAAGAAGAGTATGATACAAATTTGAAAGCTAAAGCATTTTGGATTACTTTGGACGGAACGAAGGTTCTTGGTGCAGAAAAAACATTTAATATCGGTGACGTTATAAATCAGACAGATAAAAAGTGAGAAACGATCATTTGACTACCTGTAGCTAAAAATTATATGTATTAAGAAAGGTGGAAAACGGAAAATGAAAAAATATCTGGCAATGATTGCAGTTTTTATCATGGTGATTGCTGGACAGACAGTTCAGGCAGAAGAACAGGAAGCAACGATTCTGAAAAGAGAAACGGTAACTTTTGAAGCTGGCCAGGAGTATGCTTTGGAATCTGGAGTTCAGTTGTTTGCATTGGAAGGATATGGTGGTTCTTATGGCGCACAGTTAGAAGATATAGGGCTGGAAATGTACCAGTCTATGAAAACGAATTATTTAAATTCCCTGGCTTGCTCACAGTTGGAAGTAATTTTCGAAGAACCGCTTTTGTTTGAAGCAACAATTGATGGCGAGTATATTGTTGAAGATGAAACTTACACAGAGATTTCAAATTGGATTACTTATCAATTTTATATGTCAACACTTGCTTTCCTGTATGACTATCCGGAAGAATATTGGCTTAGAGGAATGGAAATGGAGTATGATTTATATGCTGTTGAGTGGGTATCAGAGACCTCTTGTATCGTAGAAATTCCAACAATCTATCTTTCACCAATAGAAAGTTTTTCATCAGCATCATCAGTTGAACTTCAAACGAAATTTAATACATCTGTTGACGCGGCAGTAGCAGAAATTTTAAAAAATATTAACGAGTCAGCTACAAATTATGAGAAGGCATGGGAGATTCGAAAATGGATCGGAGAACAGGTTACATATCACAATGCAGCGGCAGAAAACATGGAGGCAGTGGAGTATGAATACGCTTTTTCCCCATATATGGTTTTTGTGGATGATTCAAGTATGCAAAAAGCAGTTGTTTGCGAAGGATATGCACAGGCTATGAAAATACTTTGTGACAGGTTTGGTATTCCGTGTGCACTTGTAAATGGTTATGCATACAACTCTTCAGGAGAGACAGGAGCACATATGTGGAATCTGGTTCAGATGGAAGATGGGAACTGGTATGGGGTAGATATTACCTGGGATGACAATATTGATGAAAGTATAGGAGATGCAGCGGAATTAAGTTCATTATACTTTATGGCAGGTGGCCTTTCACAAGGCTTGGATTTGACATTTGCAGAGGAACATCAGCCAGAAGATTCAGGGCTTTTAATTTATCCAGCTATTTATGATCAGAAATATGAACTGAAAAAGGATGTATTGATGGGAGATATTAATTTTGACAATACAGTAAATGCATTGGATGCAATGCGTTTTCAAAGATATATGGCAGGTTGGAATGTTGAGATAAATCTTGATGCGGCAGATTTAACAGGAGATGGAAGTATACAGAACGATGATGTGGAAAAATTACTGAAAACTCTTGCAGGGTGGTAAATAGACAGAACGGGATATGCAGAAATGCATATCCTGTTTTAAAATTACATAAATTTCAGGAGGCAAAGAATGCAGACAGCGAAAGATTTAAAAACTTTACTGGATAAAATAGATCACCGAGGATATCCGTTTTACAAAGACACAAAGGGAGAGTATCAGTTTCAGGGATACATTTTATCGATTGACCATGTTCAAGGAGATCCTTTTGCATCTCCATCAAAAGTAAGTATCCATTTGAACGGAAGTTCAGCAGGATTTCCCAAGGAATATTTTTCTGGAAAATGTCAGAGGATTGCTCTGCAGGACTTTCTTATAAGACAGTTTGGAAAAGCGATTGAAAGGTATACATTTAAGGCAAAAGGTTCAGGAAAGAGTGGATTGATTGGAATCAGCAGATGCGGACAAGAGGTTTTAGAACGTACTGCCTGCCAGATTGACAAAAAATCAGGGAATATTGTGCTGAGAATAGAAGTGGGATTTCCTGCCAATGGAAGAACGATTAATGCGAAAGAGCTGATTAAGATTATGTTTGATTTCTTACCAGAGTGTGTGGAGCAAACATTGTATTATAAAAATTGTGCAAAGAAAGCACTTCAAAGAGTGATTGAATTGGCTGAAGACCAGGAATATATCAGAAAGAAACTTTCGGAGATGGGAATGGTGGCTTTTGTGGCGAATGGTTCAGTTCTTCCAAGAGAATCTGGTGTATCATTTAGGCCGATGAAAAATGCAATCGCTTTTCAGTCACCGAAAGAATTGGAAGTATCCTTAAAACTTCCACATCGAGGAGAGATTTCTGGAATGGGAATTAGAAAAGGAATTACGCTCATTGTCGGTGGTGGTTATCATGGGAAATCTACTTTATTGAAAGCGTTGGAACTGGGGGTATATAATCATATTCCGGATGATGGGAGGGAATATGTAATTACAGATGCCAGTGCGGTGAAAATTCGCGCAGAAGATGGAAGAAGCATTAAGAAAACAGATATTTCCATGTTTATCAACGATCTGCCAAACGAAAAAGATACAAAATATTTTTATACAGAGGATGCCAGTGGAAGTACTTCGCAGGCTGCGAATGTGGTGGAAAGTATCGAGGCAGGAACGAAGCTTCTTTTGATTGATGAAGATACCAGTGCAACGAATTTCATGATTCGTGATGAACTGATGCAAAGAGTGATACAAAGAGAGATGGAACCAATAACCCCGTTTATTGATCGTATCAGAGAGTTATATACAGAATACGGAATTTCAACAATTATCGTAGCAGGAAGTTCAGGAGCATATTTTCATGTGGCAGACAGTATTGTACAGATGGATAAATATATTCCAAAAGAGATTACGGAATATGCAAAAGAACATGCAAAAGCATTTCCTGCTTTAAGTGGGATAGAAAAAGAGGCAGAAAGACCAGTGTTTGACCGCTGTCCGGGACAGAGCAAAGGTTTTCGCGTAAATGATCGAATAAAAATGAAAATATTCGGAAAAGAATCTGTTCAGATTAACAGAGATACGATTGATTTACGCTATGTGGAACAGATTGCAGACAGCGAGCAGGTAAGTGCACTTGGATATTGTGTGAAATATGCTCAGATGCATTTGTTTGATGGAAAGAGCAATTTGCGGAAAACTGTGAACAAATTAGAAGAAATTGTAGAAAAAGATGGAATTTCTTCTCTGTGTGAGAACAAAACAAAAGTAGCGAATATGGCAATGCCAAGAAGACAAGAGATTTTTGCCTGTCTGAATCGTTATCGGGAATTACAATTATAGAAAGGACAGAAGGATATGAAATTTTTTCATCTCTCAGATTTGCATATCGGCAAGCATCTTCATTATTATAATCTGAAAGAAGATCAGCAGCATATTTTAAAAGAAGTGATCGATTATGCAGAAAGCATAAAACCGGATGCAATTGTGATTGCAGGAGATATTTATGATAAATCAGTTCCGTCAGCTGAGGCGGTAACAATTTTTGATGAATTTCTTACTGCGTTGGCAAAACTTGCAATTCCTGTTTTGATGATTGCTGGTAATCATGATTCTGCAGAACGCCTGGATTATGCGAGTCAGATTTTGGGGAGTCACAATATTTTTATTGTAGGAAGACCTCCAGAAGTAGAAGACGAGTATATAAAAAAGATAGTTCTAAAAGATGAATATGGAGAAGTTGATTTTTATCTGCTTCCATTTTTAAAACCAGGATATGTAAGAAATATTTTTGAAGAAAAGCCAGAAAATTATAGTGATGCGGTTAAAAAAATAATAGAGCGTGAGCAAATCGATTGGACAAGGAGGAATGTACTCGTTTCTCACCAGTTTTATATAGGAAATGGGGAAACACCATCTATCTGTGATTCGGAAAATATTTCTGTAGGCGGAATTGACCAGGTAGACATTTCTTCTGTGAAAAACTTTGATTATGTGGCACTTGGACATTTACATGGTGCTCAGAAAGTTTCTATTCCACAGATTCGATATAGTGGTACGCTTTTAAAATATTCTGTCAGCGAATCGGCACAGGAAAAAATTCTGCATATCGTTACACTTGAAGAAAAAGAAAAAGATGTCGTAGTTGAAAAACTTCCACTTCATCCACTCCGTGATGTGAGAAAAATTCGTGGAAATCTTGCAGAGGTTATAGAGAATGCTTTGCCGGAAAATAAAACGGATTATGTTAGTATTACGCTGACAGATGAAGTGGAACCGTATAAACCAAAAGAACAGCTTGAAAAAGTATATACACATATTTTGGAAATTCGTATGGATAATACAAGAACCAGAAAAATGCTGGAAGATTTTCAGGAAGAAATAACCGTGTCGGATCCTTTGCGGGTTTTTTCTGATTTTTATAAAGAGATGCAAGGAAAAGAAATGAGTAAAGAGGAACATACGGTGATTGCCAGAATGATAGAAGATATTTCAGATATGTGATGAGAGGATATAGATGAAGCCAGTATATTTAATTATGTCAGCATTCGGTTCTTATGCAGGAACAGAAAAAATTGATTTTGAAAATGTAAGACAGGGACTGTTCTTGATTACAGGAGATACCGGAGCAGGAAAAACAACAATTTTTGACGCGATTACCTATGCACTTTATGACAAGACGAGTGGTGGGCGACGTGACGGCAATATGATGAGAAGTCAGTATGCATCTGGAGAAACAGATACTTATGTAGAATTTGCTTTTTCATATCGTGATGAAAATTATGTTGTACGAAGAAATCCAGAATATCAGCGTTTGGGAAAACGTAAACTTGCGGATGGTTCTCCGAGATTTGTAAAGGAAACAGCAAAAGTAAGTCTGACTTTACCTGATGGAAAGGAATTTAAGGGGAAAAAGAAGGAGACAGACAAAAAGATTGAAGAAATCATAGGTTTGGATGTCAGTCAGTTTACACAGATTGCAATGATTGCACAGGGGGATTTTTTAAAGCTCCTTCATGCGGAATCAAAGGAAAGAAAGAAGATTTTTTCACAGATTTTCCAGACAAGAGTCTATTTTCAAATTCAGGAGAACTTAAAAGAAGAGGCGAAAAAGCTTTATAATCTGTTGGAAAATAATCTTCGGTCATATAAACAGGAAATGAGTCGTATAGAACTGACGGATGAAACTTTAAAACAAAATTGGGAGCAGCTGAAAGGTCTCGACCTTCCCCCGATGCAGGAAGTATTAGAGTCTGTATCGCAGGTTGTGAAGTATGGAAAACAGTGGGAAAAAGAGGCGGAAGACCAGACAGAAAAACTGCAGAAAATAACAGAAGAACAGAAGTTGAAAATCCAGACGCAGGAAGAAATCAACAGGTTGTTTTTGAATCTTGAAAAGATTGAACAAGAAATGAAACTTCTTTCTCTTCAAAAAGGGCAGACAGAAGAAAAGAAGAAGCAGATTGTGGATGGAGAACGTGCAGAAAAAGTACAGTCTGCCCAAAAGCCATATCTGCAGACTCGCAGAGATTTACAAAAAACGGAAGATACAATTACGGAGACAGAGGGTGCAATAAAAGAAATTCAGATACTGCTTGAAAAAGAAAACAGGGAATACGAAACACAAAGAAAAATATACGATGAAAAAGTACCTGTTTTACAGGAGCTGGTTATCCGATTAAGGGATTTGCTTCCAAGATATGAAACAATCCGAAAATTGCAGAAACAATTTGAACAGTCCTACCAAAAAGTGGAAAGACAGAATCAGATTTATCAAAGAGCCAGTGAAAAGTATGAGGTTCTGTATCAGAACTTTTTCAGAGAGCAGGCGGGAATTTTGGCCAGTGGACTTAAGGAAGGACAACCTTGTCCGGTATGTGGATCTTGTGCCCATCCTCAAAAAGCGAAACTCAGTATGCAGGATGTTTCACAGGAAAATGTAGAGTCAGCAAAGAGAATCCGTGACAAAGAAGAGACACAAAGAGCTGTTGTTATGGAACAGTTTCAGCAGATTAAGGGGAAGCTTGTGTCAGAAAAAGAAAGATTTGCAGAAATCTTAAAAAGTTCAGAAAGTGAAATTTCACAGGCAGATGAGATTAAGACAAAGGAACTTTTAAAAGAGTTGGAGATGGAATTGAAGAATCTTCAGGAAATCTGCAAAAAGCAGGAGAAATCTGTGCAGAGATTAAAAGAGATGGAAGTTCAGACATTTGGTAAGCTGGAAAGTCTGAAACTGCAGAAAGAAGATTTAAGCAGACGTTTGATTTCAGAAAAACAGATTTTTGAAAAAGAATGGGAAGAACAGAGATTTTTAGATACATCAGAGTATGAGGATGCAAAACGATGGATTCTGCATCGGAAAGAGTTGCTTAGGCAGGTGCAGGAGTATGAACAAAAAGTATTACAGACAGCAACAAGAATTCAGACGTTGAAAGAGCAGACCAATGGAAAGAGTCCGGTGGATTTGCAGGATGAAAAATTAGTGTTAAAAGAACTTGAAACACAGTTAAAAGATCAAAAATCAGAATGGATACGGCGTCACAGTCTGAATATGAAGAATATGGAAGTATTTGACAAGTTAAAGGAATATGGAAGAGCACAGACTGGTTTAAGGGAAAAATATGAAATAATGAGTAATTTGAGTAAGACTGCGAATGGAACTTTAACCGGAAGTGTAAAACTTGACTTTGAAACTTATGTGCAACGTATGTATTTTAAACAGATTATTCATGCGGCAAACCGACGTCTTATAAAAATGACGTCTGGTGAATTTATTCTTCAGTGTAGAGAAATTCAGAATTTAAGTAATCAAGGACAGGCAGGACTTGATCTTGATGTATATCATCTGGTCAGTGATTCTGTAAGAAATGTCAAGACATTGTCTGGAGGAGAATCCTTTATGGCATCTCTGGCGATGGCACTGGGACTTTCTGATATTGTACAGAATAATTCAGGAGCGATTCATCTTGATACAATGTTTATTGATGAAGGATTTGGATCTCTGGACGATGAAGCAAGAGAAAAAGCGATATATATTTTGAAAGAACTTGTCGGAGAGAAAAATCTTGTGGGAATTATTTCACATGTGAATGAATTAAAAGAACAGATTGACTGCAAACTGGTTGTGAAAAAGACGGATAAGGGCAGCAAAGCAAAGTGGATTTTTGAATAAAAATAAAGTTAAAAACAGGACGAGGAAATGTGTCCTACGTCCTGTTTGCATATAAAAATACGTGAAAAAAATTAGTGAGCTTTTGGAAGATTCCACTTATACTTTCTTGCCAGCAGACGAAGAATGATTACTATAAGTGTACTCATGACCATAGCGGCCAGTTTATTGATACTGTTGTATAGCTGGACGTAACAGAGTGCACCAACAATGGATGCACAGGCATATGTATGCTTGTAAAGTACAGCTGGAGTCTCGTGGATCAAAACATCTCGGAGAACACCGCCTCCAACACCGGTGATTACTCCAAGGAAGATCATGAGAATAAAGTATCTCCCAAGATGCCCTTCAATGACACTGTTGACACCAACAACTGTAAAGATTCCAAGTCCAATAGCATCTAAAAAGTTCATAATATTTTGATAACGTTCAGATTCCAGCAATTCTATTGTAGAGGAATGAAAGCGTACGATTAAAAACAGGATCACAACAGAAACTGCCGCAATGGTTACATAGATTGGCTGCTTGAACATAACTGGTGGATGAACACCGATCAGAAGATCTCGGATAACACCGCCTCCACATGCTGTTGAAACACCCAGAACAAGGATTCCGAGAATATCGAGATTCTTTTTGATTGCGACCATGGCACCGGAAACTGCGAATGCAACTGTTCCGATCAGCTCCATGGTGAGCACTAAGTCAAAATTTTCCAACATAATTTTCTACTCCCGCCTATTTGAAAAAATTTATAAGCAAATCGCTATTCACTATAGTATAAAAAAAGAAAGGATTCGTCAATAAGGTTTCTTATAAGAAATTTCTCTTTATGAGAAATATGATAAAGAGGGATTGAGTGGTTGATTTATGAAACTATTTATAGAAAAGAATCAGAAATTATGGTATTCTAAAATATAACGAAAATTGTCAAAATGTGAATGAAAAAAGTAGAAAAGTATTATGATTCCTTTATTTTTGAAGAGTTTTTGCCTGAGAAAAATAGAGGAAAGCAGGGAGGGATAAGATATGGAAAGAAGAACGCAGATGCCAACATCCGTTTTACTCAGGCGATTCTGGCCATATATGAAAAAATACAAAAAAACAATTGCACTGGACCTGTTTTGTGCGGGTCTGACATGTCTGTGTGATTTGTTTCTGCCTCTGATTTTAAGGACGATAACCAATCAGGCAATGACAGACCTGGCTTCTTTGACAGTTTTCCTCGTTTTGAAACTTTCATTGCTTTATCTGATACTTCGTCTGATAGATGCCGCGGCTCAGTATTATATGGCGGACATGGGGCACGTAATGGGTGTGTATATAGAGACTGATATGCGTAAAGATGCATTTGAGCATTTGCAGAAACTTGGTTATACCTATTATTCAAATACGAAGATTGGCCAGATTATGGGGCGGATTACTAATGACTTATTTGAAGTTACAGAATTTGCACATCACTGTCCGGAAGAATTTTTTATTGCAGGTTTGAAATTTATTGTCAGCTTTGTAATTTTGTGTAATTATAATATTCCGCTGACAATTCTGATTTTTTTATGTGTTCCTCTGATGACAGTTGTATCAACTGTTATGAATCAGCGTTTGCGGGCGGCTTTCAGACAGCAGCGTGTACAGGTTGGAGAACTGAACTCACAGATTGAAGACAGTCTTCTTGGTGAAAGAGTGGTGAAGGCTTTCGGAGCAGAAGAGAGGGAGACTGAAAAGTTCGAACAGGGGAATCAGGATTTTAAGACAATTAAGAAGAAAACCTATAAATTTATGGCAGCATTTCAGGCGTCCACCCGGCTGTTTGATGGGTTGATGTATCTGGTTGTTGTATTAGGCGGTGGTCTTTTTGTAATTTACAAACTTATTTCACCGGGAGATCTTGTAGCTTATGTTCTATATGTATCTACGTTGATTGCAACAATTCGAAGGATTATCGAATTTGTTGAACAGTTCCAGAGAGGAATGACTGGAATTGAACGTTTCTTTGAGATTATGGATGCACCAATCGAGATTGAGGATGCACCAGATGCGAAAGAATTGCAGATGGATAAAGGTGAGATTCAGTTCCATGAAGTCAGCTTTGAGTATCCGGATGACCATAATTCTGTACTTCGCAACTTATGTCTTACGATCAGGCCGGGAGAAAGAATCGGACTTGTCGGAGCATCCGGCGGAGGAAAAACAACACTTTGTAATCTGATTCCACGCTTTTATGATGTAACAGATGGAAAGATTACGATTGATGGACAAGATATCAGAGAAGTGACAGTGAAAAGTCTGAGAGGGGTTATCGGTATCGTGCAGCAGGAAGTATATCTGTTCAGCGGATCTGTTGCAGAGAATATTGCATATGGAAAGGAAAATGCGACCCGCGAGGAAATCATGCAGGCAGCAATGCTTGCAGGTGCAGATGGATTTATCAATCAGTTAAAAGACGGATATGATACTTATGTTGGAGAGCGTGGAGTAAAACTTTCCGGAGGACAGAAACAGAGAATCGCGATTGCGAGAGTGTTTTTAAAGAATCCGAAGATTTTGCTTCTGGATGAAGCGACAAGTGCATTGGATAATGAAAGTGAGATTCTTGTAGGCCAGAGTCTGGAAAGACTGGCACATGGACGTACGACATTAACAATTGCCCACCGTCTGACAACGATCAAAGATTATGATAGAATCCTTGTATTAGATAAAGAGGGAATCACAGAAGAAGGTTCGCACGAGGAACTTCTGAATAAAAAAGGCACTTATTACCGGCTCTGGAATCAGATTCCGGTGAGTGAAAATATATAGAAAGAAAGGAAGATTTAAAATGAATAATTTAGTACCATGGATTCTTATGGCAGTTTGTATTGTAATTTATGAAATCTATGTAACAAAGAAAAAATCCGAAAGAAAGAAAAAAAAGGAAAGTAATGAACCGATTCGTGAATGTTACATAACAGAAGGTCTGTATCTTGGAATGACACTTGGCCTTGGATTTGGATATCTTGCAGGACTGACAATGTGGGGAATCGGCGGAGGAATGGTGGTAGGTCTTGTTCTTGGACTTATCGTTCCTAAAAAGAAAAAATAGCCTTTATATCATCAGATACTTTAGAGAATATCTGTTTAAAAAGAGGATGAGAGTATGAAAAAGGAAGTAGTTTTTATCAGCTATTCATCAAAGGAGATGGAGAAGGCAACAAAGGTATGCAAATTTCTTGAAAATAACGGAATTTCATGCTGGATAGCTCCAAGAAATGTAAATCCGGGGCAAAATTATGCACCGCAGATTGTAACAGCAATAAAAAACTGTGGGGCGTTAGTACTTTTGGCTTCCAGAAATACAAATCAGTCTGCACATGTCAGCAATGAAGTAAGCCTTGCTTTCGATAACAAAAAATCAATCATTCCATTTAAAATAGAAGATTTCGAATTCACGGATGAGTATTTATATTTTTTGGGAAGAAAACACTGGATTGAAGCGCATACAGATATCAACCTTGGATTGGAAAAATTATTATATACATTGAATACGATCGTGAATAAAGCGGATTCTTCAAAAGAAAGAATGTGGAAAAGTTCCGAAAAAGAAGGAATCAATGGGGAAAAAAACAGTATTTCCGAGGAAAAGATAACATATACGAGAGAAGGGATTGTGGATTTATTGATATCAAAAATCGAAAAATATCCGTACAGTCTTGAAAAAAAACTCG
The DNA here is from genome assembly GCA_036309085.1 of Schaedlerella sp. Taxonomy (GTDB): domain Bacteria; phylum Bacillota; class Clostridia; order Lachnospirales; family Lachnospiraceae; genus Schaedlerella. Next base: position 119,132 of record JAXJUL010000032.1, on the reverse strand, counting down.
TAGGAAAAGAAAATTATGAAAACTTTGAAAAATTAGCACTTAGTCTGTTTAAAGAGACAGTCAGTCTTTATAAGAGAAGAGAAAAGCAGATCATTGATGAACAGTTTTTCAGCCGCTTTGTAGAGATACTTTCTATGGGAACCGGAAATTGTATACAGGTACAGGGACTACCAGGCTGTGCCAAGAATATGCTGCTTCAGTTAATTTATTTTAAAATGCTGGACCGATTCAAACATCAAGATAGTGATTATCTTCCTATTTACATATCCTCCAGTTACTATGAAAAAATTCCATATGACCAGAGAAATGTATATGAACAGATGAAATCTGTCATTGGAAATGAACTTTCAGAATATTTTGAGTATGTGAATTCTAATTCAGAAGTTAAGCCGGTACTGTTTATGGAAGCAATCCGTGAGCACATGGTTGCGAAGATTGCACCGGAGAATGTTGTTTTTGATCTATGGCGCCCATATGGAAAATATAATCGTATTGTGGCAGTAGATGTAGGTCTGATAAAAAACAGAAGCCGTATTAAGAGAGTAATTCCAATTCTGGGAGACAACAGAGGGTATACTTGCATCATGAATTCAGTGCCAATCACTGACAGACAGGCATCGATGCGATTAATTCAGGTTGTTTTGGATATGTACGACTACAGTTTGGATGCGAACAGTGTATACGATACGATGAGAAGGATGGGGATGTCCGTTCTGGATGTTTTTCAGATTCGTTTAGTTGTGACAGAAATTCTGTCTTCTTATGATATTGCAGAAATTGTTTTAAGTGATATGTATGAGAAAATGGCATTATCTGAATTGTATGGAGATGAAGACAGACTCTATTCGGTTGCTAAAGAATTATTCGAGTATGTATTTGATGAGAATTATAGAATTAATGTAAATGACTATGATGGTGCGTTATGGTCAATGCCACACAAACATAATACTTATCTGGAATTTTCAATCGCATATTATTTTATGAACAAGATTCGAAATTACAGAGAGGGAACAGATTATACTTTTTTCAGAACAAATCTTACCTCTGCTGCTAATAAATTCATGGTTTGTTACCTTCAGGATGATTATCTTCTTCAAGAGACTTTACTTGATTTTATTACAGAAAATTATGAGAAGTTTGATGTCCGTCAAAAAAGTAATGCGGCATATTGGCTTGGAAGAATTACATATAAAAATCTTGCTGGTTTGGCTGTACAACTTTTAAAGAAAGAATTTACTAAACTAAAATCAGTAGTAGAAAATAACAATTGTAATACACAGGAAAATTATGAAAAACATATATTGTTCAGATCGGCATATATGGGATTATTATTCCACAGGCAGACGAATATAATGGATGAGTATTTATCCGTAGTTGTTACAAATGATGTGGCAAATGCAATCAACAGAGGAAATGATATCGAGTTCTTTGGAGATAATTATCAAATTGCAATGCATGATTCTTATTATCTGGATGATGATTTCAGCATTGGAGAACAGGCGATTAGAATCTTGAGCAGTAGGATAGAAGAAGTCTTAAATGGAAGAACAGGAGCTTTTGTGGAACATAACCTTGTGTCATTGCTGACAATGCTTCAGGCTCGTATGCAGGCTCCAGTGGGAAGTGTTAAATTCGATATCCGGCCATATGTTAAAAATGCTGTAAAATATTTAAAAATATATCAGACACGTCCTAAAAATGTTGTATCAAATAAACTTCTCTACTACTTCAAAGGAACACAGGAGGATATGGAACGATATCTTGAACAGGGCGAATTTGATATTGCACAGACAATGTATAATAAATACAGTGAGTTAAAGAATGTAAAGCGTTTTCAATGGACTGCCTATGAGATAGATGATCCGGAGAGCGTTGCAGAACATATATATACTACCTGGATTATGGCAATGTTTTTCCTTCCTGAAAATTTAAAAGAAGAAGGATATGACAAGCGAAAAGTTCTTGACATGCTGCTTATACATGATATGGCGGAAGCAGAAGTTGGCGATCAGATTACCAGTTTGTGGGAACCTACCAAAGATTTAAAAACTCAGAATGATGTTTTGAGAAAATTATTTTTAAAAGGAACTTATCCAAAGATTTCTAATATGACATATTATTACGATATCTGGTCGGAGTATTATAGTGGAATTAGTTTTAATGCACGCCTTGCAAGAGATATTAATCTGGTACAGTCAGTATATACATTTTGCAGGTACTATAAGCAATATCCTGAGAAGTTTACCGACAGAGAAGTGCAAGATTGGATTGAAGATGAGATGAATCTGAAAACTGAGATTGGATATAAGATGTTTGAAGAACTGATCAGAAAGAATAAAGAAATTTCTTTTAAATGTATACTATAATGAAAAAAGCATGGATGAATTTTTTTGTCCATGCTTTTTTGTCATATTTTATTTATTTTAAATTCAAGAACTCCTGATTTACAGTTCCGTAAGCAGATACGGATTCAGTACTCAAAGTATTTTCTGGAGAAAGATCCAGTTCTTCAGTAGTGTCAAGAATAGATGCGTTAGGATTGTAGTACTGATATGCACAAGTTACAGTATCAGTATGTGTATTTCCGTTGATCGTATATGTAACAGTGTTTCCGTTAAATGTAATATTCCATACGGAAGAGATTGCCGGGTCAAGAACCTGATATACATTTTCTGAAATTTGACCAGCCAGCATTACATAGTGTCCAGCTCCTGAATAGCTATTCAGATGAATGATTGCAGGACTGTATTTTCCATTTCCATTTATGTAATTACTCATGGCATTTGTTACATCGTCTGTAATAAATGAAGCACCGCCCCAGTTAAGCTGTGGACGTGTAACTCCACCGCCCTGAGTTAAAAGATCGTTTGGTGTGATATTGATTCCGATATAAGAAAGTGCCATAGAGATACAACTTGTATAACATTCACTTCCGGCAGCAGACATCCAGCCTCCCCAGTATTCAGGATAGAAGAAATTATTTCCTGCCATCTGAGAAACGTAACGGATAGAACCGCAGGCTACTGTAGAGGAATATTTAGAGCGTACTTCTGCATTTGGTGCGGAAGTAAGTTCAGATTCCATCTCTGAAACAGAAGTTTCAGATGCAAGAACAACGTTGCAATTACCACAGACACTTGATACGCCTGTAAAAATAGACATTGCCATTACTACTGCTGCCAGTTTCTTAAAATTTCTTTTCATATATAACCCCTTTAATTATTTATACTCAAAATTCCCTTTTAATTATTTATACTCAGATGCACTTGTTAATTATTTAACTTGCTCATCACAGTGCATATTCTAAGATAATTTCGAAAATATGTCAATGTTTAAAAAGGTATTTCTATTTATTGCATAAATGTTACAAAGATATTAAAAAACGTTTGTGAAAAATTACCATAGAAATAAAGAGAATATGAAAAATTTGGTTGATTATCAGACTATATATGAGTAAAATAGAGATAATTTTATAATAAGAAGAGGTTAAAAAATGAATACAAAGGAGAAAATAGGATTAAATGTCGGTAAGAAATCATTTATTACAGCAACATTAATTATTTTTGTGCTGATGGTACTGACTTATACATTGACATTTGTGATACCGGGCGGTGAATTTGCTAGAGTCACAGATGAAAATGGTAATATGGTAATTGATACAACAAAAGGCTTTACATATATAGAAGGCGGGATTCCATTCTGGAAGTGGCTGTTGTCTCCAATTCTTGTTCTTGGTGCAGAGGGAAATACATCGCTTATTGCTGTTATTGCTTTTCTGCTTGTAATCGGCGGGGTATTTAACAGTCTGGATAAATGTGGACTGATGAAATACATGCTTGATAAAATTACATTCAAATTCGGAAAAAACAAATATAAGCTGATGGCGTTGATTATATTTTTCTTTATGGCAATGGGAAGTTTGATTGGATCTTTTGAAGAGGCTGTTCCACTCGTCCCAATTGTAGTTGCACTGTCAGTAAGCCTTGGATGGGATGCACTGGTCGGAGCAGGAATGAGCCTTCTGGCAATCGGATGTGGATTCGCAGCCGGAGTCTGTAATCCATTTACAGTGGGAGTTGCACAGGAACTGGCAGGACTTCCGATGTTTTCGGGAATGTGGTTTCGGGCGTTAAGCTTTGGTGTGATTTATATTCTTCTGGCGGGTTTTTTATATTTCTATGCTAAAAAAATTGAAAAACCTATGGAAGATACTCTTCAGATGAATACTTTTATAAGAAGTAAAGCAATGGATAAAGGGTTGATCTGTTTTGGGGGAATTCTTGGGTCAGGAATTTTACTTATCTTAAGTTCTGTCTTTATCAAAATTTTACAGGATTATACAATGATTATTGTAGCGGTAATGTTTCTGACAGCAGGAATCCTTGCTTCACTTACATCCGGGATGAAGGGATCTGATTTGGGAAAAACATTTTGGAACGGACTTCTCAGTGTTGTACCGGCGGTACTTATGATTCTGATGGCAAATTCAATCAAATATACAATGGTAGAAGCCAATATTCTGGATACTGTTTTGCATGAAGCAGTTGTCGCGGCACAATTACTTCCGAAGTGGTCTGTGATCTTATTTATTTATCTTCTTGTTCTGGTCATGAATTTTTTTATACCATCAGGTTCAGCAAAAGCATTTCTTCTGATGCCGCTTATTGTGCCTGTGGCTCAGGTATTTGGAATTTCAGCACAGCTTTGTGTTGTTGCATATGCATTTGGAGATGGATTTTCTAATGTATTTTATCCGACAAATCCAGTACTTTTGATCAGTCTGGGACTGGCAGATATCAGTTATGGGAAATGGGCGAAGTGGAGTGTAAAATTCCAGCTTTTGAATCTTGTTCTGACAAGTATTTTATTGCTTTTTGGACTGGCAATTGATTATTAAAATGAAAAAGAGTTATTGACATATGTCAATAATGAAGTATAATAAAAACAGAGACAATTGGAGGTATAAAGATGCCAAGACCGTGTAAAAAAAGAAGAGTCTGTGCACAGCCATTTTGGTCACAGTTCGGGCCGAAAGGACGAGATTTTTCAGAAGAAAATATTGTTATGAGTCTGGATGAATATGAGTGTATCCGTCTGATGGATTACGAGGGGCTTACGCAGGAACAGTGTGCGAAGCAGATGGATGTGGCACGAACAACTGTGCAGGCAATTTACAGCAGTGCCAGAAGTAAGATGGCGAGGTGTCTTGTGGAAGGAAAGGTTCTTCTGATTGATGGAGGCAGCTATACCTTGTGTGAAATGCAGAACAATTGTTATAAGAGATATTCGAAAAAAGAAGGAGACAGGCGGATTATGAAAATTGCAGTAACATACGATAATGGGCAGATTTGGCAGCATTTCGGGCACACAGAACAGTTTAAAGTTTATACAGTAGAGGACGGAAAAGTGGTTTCTTCAGAAGTGGTTGATACAAATGGAAACGGCCATGGAGCACTTGCAGGATTTCTTCTCGCAAATGGTGTAGATGTTCTGATTTGTGGTGGAATCGGTGGTGGAGCACAGATTGCACTTGCACAGGCAGGAATCAGACTGTTTGGTGGAGTTACAGGAGATGCTGATGCAGCAGTAGATGCACTTTTAAATCAGGAATTAGTATTTAACCCAAATGTAACATGTAATCACCATGGAGAAGGACATCATCACGAAGGCGGATGTGGTTCTCATGGATGTGGATCTCACGGATGTCATTAATCTAGATTATATTATTGATTTAAGTTTAAATCTCTCTGCCGTGCCAATGCTGAAAAGGTTGTTGGTGCGGCAGTGCCATCCCAGAATTATTTTTCATTTTCAAATCATTTTTCAATTTTTTCAGGTGTTCATACCGAAGTAATCTCATAAAATTCAACAAGAAAAATTTATTAAAAATCGTCCTTGTTTTTAGAATATAAGTATAATAAGATAAAGAAAATTTAACAAAGGAGTTTGTATGAAAAAATATTTTGCAGAAATCAGGAGATGTTCTTTGTTTGATGATATAGAAGACGACAAATTGTTCACCATGTTAAATTGTCTGGGAGCAACGATTCAGCATTATTCCAAGAATCAGACCATCATGGAGGAAGGAAGACCGGCAAAAAATATAGGAATTCTTCTGAATGGCTCTATTCAGCTTGTGCAGAATGATTATTATGGAAACAGAAGTATTATTGCAAGTGTAGAGCCGTCGCATTTATTTGGAGAATCTTTTGCCTGTGTTGATAAAGTGGTTCTTCCAATGAATATTGTAGCCTGTGATGATACCGATGCAATGCTGATTGATTGTCGCAGAATGTTGAAATCCTGCAGCAATGCGTGTTCCTTTCACACGCAGTTGATTTATAACTTAATGAAAATTGTTGCTGCAAAAAACATTATGTTCAATCAGAAAATGGCAATTACATCCAAAAGGTCTACGAAAGAGAAGTTGATCGCATATTTACTTGTTGAAGCTAAAAAGAATGAGAGTGAAAGTTTTGTAATACCGTATGACCGGCAGGAACTTGCAGATTATCTTGGCGTAGAAAGAAGTGGATTATCCATGGAAATCAGTAAGCTTAAAAAAGCCGGGATGATTGAGACCAAGAAGAATCAGTTCAGGATACATGAAAGTATGCTCAAGTAGGAAAAGATTATGGAAGCATTGAATAAAATGCTCATATTTGATTGTTATCTTAAGCAAAAGTGAGGGGAAAAATAAAATGTCCAAAGAAGAAAAAGTAATCAAGTATTATGTTCTTTGTAATCAATTGAAAAATATAGTCCGCACTGGCTGGATGGATTGGCACGTTCAGCGTTCTCGCATCGAGAGTGTTGCGGAACATATTTATGGAGTTCAAATGCTTGCAATTGCCATGAAATCAGAGTTTAAATATGAAATTGATATGATGAAGGTAATTTACATGCTTGCAATTCATGAACTTGGTGAAACTGTGATTGGAGATTTGACACGTTTTCAGATATCAAAAGAAGAAAAAACAAAGTTGGAACATGAGGCGGTTCACAAGATTCTTGAGGATCTTTTGGATGCAAAGCAGATAGAAGCCTTGTTTTTAGAGTTTGATGCACAGGAAACGGAAGAAGCAAAATTCGCATATCAATGTGATAAATTAGAATGCGATCTTCAATGCAAGTTGTATGATGAAGAAGGTTGTGTCGATTTGAATTGTCAGGAAGATAATCTTACGGCGAAGGATACTCAGGTAAAAGAACTTTTAAAAACAGGGGCTTCGTGGTCAGAGATGTGGCTTCGATTTGGACAGCAGTCATATCCATATGATGAGAATTTCCGGGCAGTATCTGAATTTGCGATGGATAATAAAATTCAGAAGAATAATTAATAAACTTTTCATATAATAAAAACTTTTCAATCCTATAAGAATCTGCTACAATGTGTACAAGCATTATTTTTCTACATTATTCAATATGGTATATTGCCATTCTACATTTTGTGTCGTCTGACATTTCTTAGAAATCTTCAATGCTAAAATACATAATAAAAAGCAGAGAGGATTTAGGGTGACAGATAATAAAAATTATCTGTCATAAGTGTAGAGTCCTCTCGAAAAAAGGAGGACAGATGAATAGAAAAGAAACAAAATTAAAGTTACATGTAAACCGAAAATACAAGGATCGACTATTTCGTATAGTATACAAGGAAAAAAAGAATTTTTTAGAATTGTATAATGCACTGAATGGTACGGAATATAATAATCCGGATGAATTAGTAGTAACAACTTTGGAAAATGCAGTTTACTTGGGAATGAAAAATGATGTTTCATATATAGTATATGATGATCTGGCTTTATATGAACATCAGTCTACAATCAACCCCAATATGCCACTTCGAGATTTGCTTTATGTATCACATATTTATTCCAATTTAATAAAAGGCAAAGAGCTATATCAAGAAAAAATAATTAAGATTCCATCACCGCAATTTATCGTATTTTATAATGGAACAGCCCCTTTACCAGAACAGGATGAACTAAGATTGTCAAATGCATACGATGTACATAAAAGTGATCCATCATTGGAGTTAAAAGTAAAAGTTCTTAATATAAATTATGGATATAATAAAATATTGATGGAAAAATGCAAATCTTTAAGAGATTATACGGTCTTTGTTGAGAAGAGCAGAAAATATAGCCAGGAAATGAATTTGGAAGATGCGATAGAACGTACAATTATGGAGTGTATACAGGAAGATGTGTTAAAGGAGTTACTGCTCAAAAACAGAGCGGAGGTTTTTAGCGTGAGTCTATTTGAATTTGATGAAGAACTGTATAGGAAAACTTTGAGGGAAGAGGCCTGGGAAAAAGGATTAGCAGAAGGAAGGACACAAGGAAAAATAGAAGGAAGAATAGAGGGAAGAATAGAAGGAAGAATAGAAGGAGAAGTTCAAGCTTTATTTCATATAGTGCGTAAGAAAATGGAAAAAGGGATGGATTGTTCTGAGATTTCAGATCTATTAGAGGAAGACGAGGAAAAAATTTTGAAAATTTGTCAGGTAATTCATGAAAATCCAGGTGCTGATGGTGGGAAATTGTTTATATGTTGGAAGGAAAATGTAAATAATTGAACAATAAAAGTACATTTTTAGTTATTAGATAGACGGTCGGAATAGCACAATCAAGAAAAGGATGCAAGAAAGAATATTTTTTAATAATCGACGCATACTGATTCTGAGGTGAAAAATATGAATTCTATCTGGTCTGAGACTACAGTGCTTCCTGAATTTTCTCCGCTTCAGGAAGATATCAAAACAGAGGTGTTGATCATTGGCGGGGGAATGGCAGGAATTTTGTGTGCATATATGCTCTCCCAGGCAGGTGTAGATTATGTGCTTGTGGAGGCTGATAAAATCTGCAGTGGAATTACAAAAAATACCACTGCAAAGATCACGTTTCAGCATGGGATGATCTACCATAAACTATTAGATAAATTTGGTGTGGAGCGTGCGAGAAAATATCTGGATATCAATCAGTGGGCATTAAAAAAATATCGCAGGCTATGTAAAAATATAGATTGCGATTATATGGAAAAGGATGCGTTTGTTTATTCTCTGAATGATAAAAAAGTGCTGGAAAAGGAAAGACAGACATTAGAAACGATTGGATTTCCGACAGAAGTTGTTGAAGATCTGAAACTGCCTTTTTCGACAGCAGGAGCAATTCGTTTTCGAGAACAGGCACAGTTTCATCCACTCAAGTTTGTGAAGGAATTGGCGAAAGAGCTGAATATTTATGAAGATACAAAGGTTGAGGAATTGGGGAAGGGAACTGCGATAACAGAAAATGGGAAAATTACAGCAGAGAAGATCATTGTGGCGACACATTTTCCGTTTCTTAATAAGCATGGAAGTTACTTTTTGAAAATGTATCAGCACAGGTCCTATGTGATTGCACTGGAAAATGCAGCAGATGTAAAGGGAATGTATGTAGATGAGGCGCAGAAAGGTTTGTCTTTTCGCAATTATAAGGATCTGCTTCTTATCGGTGGTGGTGATCACCGGACAGGAAAGCAGGGTGGAAACTGGAAAGAATTGGAGGGATTTTCCAGGGAATATTATCCAAAAGCAAGAGAAAAATACCGCTGGGCCACACAGGATTGTATGACATTGGATGAGATTCCATATATAGGAAAATATTCGAAAAATACAGAGGGACTTTACGTTGCGACGGGGTTTAACAAATGGGGGATGACGTCTTCGATGGCAGCAGCACAGATTCTGACAGATCAGATTCTTGGAGAGAAAAATCCTTATGAGGAAGTTTTTTCTCCATCCCGAACAATGCTTCGTCCGCAGATTCTGGTAAATGGCTTTGAGGCTGTAAAAAATCTGATTACAGTTTCGGAAAAGCGATGTCCTCATATGGGATGTGCGTTGAAGTGGAATCCTCAGGAACATTCCTGGGACTGCCCATGCCATGGGTCGAGATTTGAGGAAGATGGAGGATTGATCGATAATCCGGCGACGGGAGATTTGGAGGGGAAATGAATAAAGCTATAGAAAATAAATTTAGCAAGTAGTATAATGTTAATAAAAAGACTTGTTTCCAAGTCTTTTTATTCTGCACTATGCAGAGTCCGAAGACGATTCCGGATAAACCTTATTTTCACTCGTTTTGTTAATTCAGAAATAAGTAATATTTTTATTGAAAATTTTAAAAGAATGAAAAAGATATGGGAGAGCAATCATGCAAAAGAATTATAACATCGAGATGGTTCGAGCCCTGTCATTTGTAATGGTAATTGTCATTCATGTTGCAAATTATTTCAGCAGGGCATTCGAGCATATCGGCATGGGAGAATATTTATTTTCACTGATTTTAAATACCTTTGCCAGAGTCAGTGTACCTTGCTTTTTTATGATCAGCGGGGCGCTTCTTCTTGGAAGAAATGAAACAATGAAAAAAAGTCTTCAGAGAGTTCAGAGATTTCTACCAGTACTTGTAGTTTGGACAATTATTTACTATTTTTTCAATACGTATTACATGGACCAGACTGTTGTGGTAAAAAAACTGTTGAAAGTTCCGGCAGAGGCACATTTATGGTATTTGTATGTAATGATTCCGATTTACTTAGTGCTTCCATTTTTGCAGGCAATCTGCAGAGGAATGGATCAGAAGCTGGAACGTGCATTTATTATCATGGGAAGCATTATCGTTGTATTACAGCCAATTATGTTTTATTCAGGTTTTAAATTGTATTACGACATTCCGATTTTTGGAAACAGAGTGTATATTTATTATCTGTTCCTCGGATATTTTATAACAAAGTATAAAGATCAGATTTCAAAAAGAAGAGGACTTTGGTTGACGATATATCTTGTGAGCAGTGCAGGAACTGTGGTCGCGACAACGATTGGAAGCATTATTATGGGAGATCATATGGAACAGCTTCTGACTTATGGATGTCCACTTATTATTATAAGCTCAGCAGCATTTTTCATTATGATTTTGCAGGCGGGAAATGGAAATCTCCAATTGAAAGATTCTGTGAAAAAAACAATTGATCTGTGTTGTGGCTGTTCCTTTGGAATCTATCTGATTCATATTCTGTTTCTGGATAATTTCAAAAAATATGTGAAAGCATATGAAGTATCTGCATATTGGGTAATTCCAGTGCTTGTTGTTGGGATTATGGGAGCATCATTATTGTGCATATATCTGATTCGAAAGACTTCTATTGGAAGAAAGATTACATAATAGTAAAATGTGCATTGAATAAGAGAATCTGCGATTTTGGATGAGTCGTAGATTCTCTTTGTTTTGGATGGATAAAAACCAATTATTTCATATTACGGGAAGCGGAACGTCCAAATGGTCTTGTAAGGCGTATAAAAAAGTTTACAAATGAAAGTGTAAACCATAAACACCACATAACCATAGAATTTTCCGGATCCAGATAGCAGAGTCTATATTCAATCATAAAAAATCCAATAATGGTGTAAATCAAGGAAATGAACCAAATTGCAGAACTTTTTCGCCAGTGCAGTTTCTGTCTAAGAAACCATTCTCCAAAGAAGAAGAGGAAGATGGAAGTTATATGGATCATATTTCCAATGAAGGTTGTATTATTCGGTGCAATAAAAAGTGCGTATGCAATGAGTATAGGGAGAAAGTGTTTCCAGCTCATTGGATCCGGCAGAATATCAGGTGCACAGCTTTTTTTCTCCAGCAAGAATTTACGCATCTCGATTCGCTGCATATTCTGAAGTGAAGATTCTGTAAGAAAGTCATAGGTTTTCAGTAGTGCAGAACAGTATTCATAACAGATGCATGTTTTCTCAAACAAGGATTTTATTCCATTCATAAAAATATCTGTTGTCAGAAATGGAATTATCTCTTTCTGTTTTAAAAATACTTTTAATTTTTTTAATGTGAAACGATTTTCAGGTTCAAGAAGAAGTTGTTCTAATTGTTCAAATGCTAATAAAGCTGCTTGGTTTAACTTTTCTTCTTTTTGGATTCTAAGAATCGCTTCTTCCTTTTCTTTCTGTTCCTTTTCAGCTTGAATTCTTGCTTCTTCGACATCAAAATCATCATCTAACTGTTGGAAATCATTATCCCATTCATCAAAGATAGTTTCCACAGTGTCAGAAAAAATGTCAGATGGATTAGTGGAAGTTGAAGAATGTTTAGTCAGAAGCTTGTAGGCTTCATGGATTTTCATGAATTCTGTAGGGGAATCGTCTGGTTTGTAAATTACAACAAGTTTTGCAAACCGTTTTTGAATTTCGTCCGTACTGCTTCCATAAGGAAGGTTTAAAATCTGATAGGCTTCGATATGGTTCATACTGCTTCCTCACTAACATTAAGATGTATATTTATTATAGTAAAACTTTAACCAGTCGATTTCATCGAATTGTTTTTCCTGGGTTGTATTATCGAAATCACTGAAAAATGTCTCATTACTATTTTCTTCATTCCAAGGATCGTCCCAACTATCATCAAAACCAAAGTTATCAAACTCGTCCAGTGGATCCGCAGTCTCCAGTTTTGGAAGTTGTGCAAGAATTGTATTTCTACAGTTTAAAATTCTGGATGGACTGTTACTAGAAAGTGTCTCAACAAATTCTTTGATTAATGTTTTTATGTAATCTTTTTTATTCGGGCTGATTTCACTGTAAAGAGCTTCAAGTTTATCAAGGACGAGTCTGTTTTCAGAAAGGTCTTCTGGATTTACTTTCAGTTTTTCAAGTTCTTTGCAGCGTTTTGCCAACTCTTTATCGGAAAGTTTTTCTGATAACACTTTTTGATAGATTTTTCCGGTAGACTTAACTCTGATGTCTACCATCAGAATTCCATTGATGTCATAAGTAAAACGAGCATATACTTTTTCCTGACCAATTGGAAGGGGGGTGACATCAACATTCATTTCACCGAGGAGGAGATTTTCTTTTGCATATAGATTTTCTCCCTGTCGGATATCAAAATGAATAAGTTTCTGCATATCACTGGAAGTGATAAATTCTTTCTCGATAGAGCAAGGAAGAACATTGTTTCGTGGGATGATAATACTCATAAAAGTTCTGGAAGGATCTGCCGGATTATTTACACCTGTACCAAGTGAGAATGGACAGATATCCATTAGAACATATTCACTCATTGCTTCTCTTTTTTCTTTTATTCCACAGAAAATACCAAGACCAAGGGCAATCATTTCATCGCAGTTTGTGCGGATTGCAGGCTGTCTGTGAAAAAGGTGGCGAATATAAGACTGAATCAATGGCATCTTACTGGATCCGCCGACCATAACAATTTCCTGAATTTCAGATGCTTTTGTTCCTGCGTCTTTGAGGGCAGAACTGATCACTTTGCGGATGTTTTGTAAAATATCTTTTCCTTCCTCCATGAGGCGTTTCATATCGTATTCACTTTTGTAAGTCTGTCCGTTGATTGTGGACTGCATACAGGAACTGTCGGAAGAAGAAAGCTTTCGCTTGCACAGTTCTGCCTTCTTAACAAGGATTGCATAATCCTGATTAGAAACAGTAGTTTTAGAAAGCCCATGTTCTTTTAGAAAATGCTCAGCCATTAAAGTATCAAAATCATCGCCGCCAAGCCGGTTGTTTCCGGATACGGAAAGGATTTCAACGAGGGTTTCCATGCAGGCAACGATAGAGACATCCAGTGTCCCGCCTCCAAAGTCAAAGACAAGAAATTTTTTCATCTCAGTCTGGTCTTTGTAAGAAGCAAGGGCAGCGGCGCTTGGTTCGTTTAAGATTCGTTCAACATTGATATTGGCGAGTTTTCCAGCTCTTTTCGTAGCAGCACGCTGTTTATCATGAAAATACGCAGGAACAGAGATGACTGCTTCTTCAATCTCTTCGTTCAGATAGTTTTTGGCATCTTCAACCAAAGAAGAAATGATAAAACTGCTTAATTCTTCTGGAAGGAATTCTCGTTTGCCTAATTTGTATGTTGTTTTACTGCCCATGTCTTTTTTAAAAGAAGTTGCAGTTGTTTCCGGGTGGGTTGTTTTTCTTTCTTTTGCAGGCTCTCCAACTAGAACAGAGCCGTCTTCAAGTACGCTGACTGCGCTTGGTGTTAAATAAGATCCAAATTTATTAGGAATTAATTCTGCTCCTCCATTGCGATAGACACAAACTAAAGAATTGGTTGTTCCAAGATCAATACCGATAATAGCCATAGTGATACCTCCATAATATGTATGTAGTAAAGATACCATAAATGAAGGGATAATACAATTTGGGGGATAGAAATAAAGCAGGGATTTGAAGCATTTTGAATGAATCGCAAAAGGAATACAAAATAGAAATAAATATGGCAAGAATGGAAATGTGTTGTATAATAAAAAATATATGAATAATTATTGGTTTGGGTCACAACAAAAAGATTTTTTTATACCATACAAATGTATAAAACCGTAATTAACCACGGATTAAAAAATTGGTAGAAAGGAGACGGTATATTTGCAAATGATTGTTAGACGAGTCAATTACAATATACCAAGATGAAGATGAATGAAAATAGATTTCAGCTTTTGCAGAAAAGAATTGTGGAAATCGTAAAGACTTCTGCAAAAGACTCTGAAGGAGCCATAAAAAATCTTCGAGAACTTCGAAAGGAAATGGAAGAGACAATAGAGGCAGAAAGTCTGGAATTGTGTAATGCTCTTGCAGCCATCCTTGAGGCAGAAGGGGATATTTTCAGAAAAGCAAAGAAGCCTGTGGATGCGGAAAAAGTCTACAAAGAAATGATGAATTTTTCAAATAAGTTATACCAGGCAGATAAGGAAACTTACGATTATCGCCAGGGGATTTCTTTCTATAAACTGGCATCTTTATACAGAACAGGACTTCAGTGCAATCTGATACTTCCAAAGCCAAAGCAGTTGAATGACGCACAGAAAAAGCTCTTTGGAATGGCAGAAATCTTTTATAAAAATGCAATGGCATGCATCACTGAGAAGGCGAAGAAGGGAAGACTTCTCCATGTCGAACTTCACAGTACGATTATGAACGAAATTGCGGTTATGTATGCAAGTGTTGGAAACTATGGAAAAGCAGCAGAGCTTGGACTGAACGGAGTCCAGGTAGATAAGACAATTTATGATAAATACGATGATAAAGTACATGGAATGCGTCTTGCTTCCAGAATGAATATACTGGCTGCGATTTATGTTTATAACAAAGATCACGTACATGCAGCAGAAATACTGGAAGATGCAAATTTTGTTCTGGAAAGGCACGAAAAGGATGAACCTATTTCAGCAGCACTTTTGCTTGGGAGAAATCTTCTGAATCTGGGGGGATGCTATAAGCAGATTGATGAAGAAAAAGAAAATGCTGAAGAGGCACTTCTGCAGGGACTGAATAAGATTCTCGAGATTGATGCAAAGGCAAAGGGAATGCTGGCAGACGATGTGATGATGGCTTCTATTACTTTGGGGGATCATTTCAGAAATGAAAAAGAAGAAAAACAGGCAAAAGAACATTATCTTCGGGCAAAACAGAGGGCAAGTCTTTTATTACAAAAGACAAAAAATGCAAGATATCAGAATATTTTGAAGCGTCTTGAGCAATACGTATAAAAAACGGTGAAACCCGTTGAATCCCATTTTTAGTAAAAATGAATATATTAACTAAAAAGAGGGAGGAATCCAAGATGCCGGTAATCAATATTTCTAATGGGAGAATTGAAGAAATTTTTTCGGAACAGAGGAATACCTATGTTACCATTACCTATAGAAGACCTGGGAGTGGAAGAAGGGAACAGACAGTCAGACTTGTGGCTGGTCCTAGGACTGTGATCCTGAATGAAAAAGGTATGCCGATAACAGCATCTGCACTACGTGTGGGGATGATGGTGAATGCATCTTTTTCATCGGCGATGACAAGAAGTATTCCGCCGCAGGCTGTGGCTTATGTGATTAGAATTGTGAGAAGACCGATACAGGAGCAGACAACAACAGGAAGGATACTGAATATAGACAGGGACAGAAAGAATTTCACCACGATCAGCGATCGTGATGCATCGACAATCATTCGCTTCAATGTTCCTGAAAATGTAAGGATATTCAATCGTTCAGGAAGACCAGTAGATTTTGAAAATCTTACACGGGGGATGCGTGTTCTGGTGAAGCATGCGAACTTTATGACTGCAAGTATTCCGCCACAGACGACAGCATTCGAAATAAGAGTATTATAAATATAGAAAAGAATTTTAGCAGATAGGGATATGTATTCTCATATCTCTATCTGCTTTTATAGAAAGAGAAAAACAATGGATTTATCAGGATATATCATAGAAAAATATAATAATATGGCAAATGCTTACACTTGTCACCGCCTTGTCTCAGAGGCAAAGGAATTGGGAATTGATCTAAAGCTCATCGGTGTTCATGATACGATGGTCTGTGAAGATGGAATGTATAATAATGGCGAAAAACTGGAAAAAAGAGATTTTGTCATCAACCGCTATAAATGGGGGAAGATCAAAAGGGGGATTAACGATCTTACGGAAAGAAGTTATAATCCTCTTGAAATTTATGAGATTTTTATTAATAAGTACGAACAGATTCGAAGACTGCGTTCCGAAGAATTTTTGATTCCACGTTCTGTACTTGCAACTTCTCAGATTAAATATGAGCAGATAAAATCGTATCTTGGAAGTCCATTTGTAGCAAAAGGACTGGAAAATTCCATGGGAAATGAAATCATTCTAATTAAAGAACCAGAAGATTTCAAACAGTTGAAAGAAAAATATGAACAGGAGAAAGAATGGTTATTTCAGGAATTCATCACTACAAGTATTGGACGAGATATGAGGTTTTACAGTGTTCGTGGAGAAGCTGTAGCCTGTATGATGCGTAAGTCACAGGGAGATTTCCGGGCAAATGTAGCGCTTGGCGCAAGTGTGGAACCTTATGAGATTACTCCTCAGATTCAAAAAATCGCGAAGGATATTTATGAACAGACAAAATTGGATTTTCTTGGAATTGATCTGATGTTCGGGAAAGAAAAACCATACTTTTGCGAAATTAATGTAATGCCGGGACTGGAAGGAATTGAGATGGCTTCAGGAAAGAACGTAGCAAAAATGATTATGGAAACAATTAAAAAGGACTTTAAATATGAATAGAAAAGAAGCTGAGGATTATATTTACAAATCCTATATGAAAGCGAAGAAATATCAAGATTATCATGCAAGGGATGATCAGAAAAGACATCCAGAGCTGACGAAAGAATTGATCAGAAAAAATTCGAATACTCCTTGTGTGGTTGTGACAGGAAGTAAAGGAAAAGGTTCTGTTTCTAATATGATTTCCCAGATTATGCAGTCAGACCGTAAAGTCGGCTTGATGACAAGTCCTCATCTGGTAAATTTCTGCGAGCGTTTTAAGATAAATGGAAAAAATATTTCTGATGATGAATTTACAGAGCAGATGAGCCTGATAAAAACTAAAATTGATGAGATAGATGAGAAGATTCCAGAGAATATGTGCATAAGTCCAATGGGAATACAGACTATGTTGGCAATTCGATATTTTCATGTGAATAAAACTTCTTTCAATGTTTTCGAATGTGGAAAAGGAGCAAGATTTGATGACGTGAATAATGTGATTCACAAATATGCGGTGATTAATCCCATTTTTTTGGAGCACACAAGAGAATTGGGAGAATCATTGGAAGAGATTGCAGAGGACAAGGTTCATATAGTCACAGGTGAACAAAGATGTGTTTACTCTGCAAAACAGAATCCAGAAGTAATGGAAATCATTCAAAACACGGCAAAAAAATATAAGGTGCCATTAAAAGTATATGGGGAAGATTTTTATGCCGAAAATATATGTTATACCCGGAAGGGAATGATATTCGATATTGTGATCGGCGAAAAGATTTATCCGGAAATCCAGATTCCTCTTTTAGGAGAACACCAGGCAGAAAACTGTGCACTTGCGATGGCTTTATGTGAAGATGAATTGGGAGAGATTGACTTTGAAATTGTGAAACAAAAATTAAATGAATTGGATTGGCCTGGAAGAATGGAGATTATTTCTTCGGAGCCGTTTATCCTGCTTGATGCCTGTATTAATACCGCAAGCTGTAAAAATGTAAAACAGGTATTAAATTATCTTGGATTAGAGAGTGTTACTTTAATTGTTGGTATTCCGGATGATAAAGATTTTGCAGGGGTTGTAAAAATAATGAATGAGAGTGCACAAAGTATCATTCTTACAAAATCACATAATCCACACTACATATTCAGCAGAGTGCAAAAGGAGGTTCTGGAAAGACAGGGGATTGTGACAGAGTGGACGGAATCTGTGGAAGATGCACTGTGTGCAGCAGAACAAAAAGGCAGACCGATTGTGATACTGGGAACTACCTCTGTGGTGGCAGAAATCAAGAGAATGAAAAATAAAATAATAAACGAGTGCATAAATTTCTTCCAGAGACCGAAATCTTAACGGTAAGTGCTTTGGATGAAATCTGCAGATGTTTAGGCGAGGACAGACCTTTCAGACACTTGAAAAATATATTAGAAGAGCAGTTTGATGAATTCCGTAAATTGCTGGATCAATTAATCGCAAGCAAAAAAGAAACCGTTATTCTGGATCGAATGCAAAGAATGACAAGTGCTATGTTTGGTGAAATTCATGAGGAAATAGAGCGAATTGAGTAGGGACTTGCGATGAATCATGAAGAAACAGTACGGCATCTGGAAAATGTCAAAGAGCTGACGCAAAACATATCAGCCGACAAGAAGAAATTATCCACAGAATAGATGATGAAATAAAAACATGCCGGATGAAGCAATGACCTGGATGTTTGAATTCCTCGAAAGAATAAAAAGTGAAATCATACAATTAAGTCAGATGACTCTAGATGATATTTTTAAATATTACAGCAACTACTGTATCGATATGATGCAGCAGGCTCTAAATCTTTGTGTGGAACATCACAGAGAAAAAATAATAGTGGTGGATGCCCGGTGAGCGTAAGCACACTGGGCATTTTGTGACAGAATGTTTGGGCAAACCCAAAGGAAAGTGGTGCTGGGTCAGAAACGGGAGAGTAGCACTGGAAACTCAAAGGGAAGTACGTTTAGGATTGATTGGGCATCTATAAGACAACAGAAGAAAAAGAGCCAAGGAATTTTTGGGAGTTGGGCACCTGTAAAAAAGCGTGAAGCTAAGAAACAAGATAATGGGAATTAAAAAGGAAAATATAAATGGATGCCCAAAATACAGATTCGGGATAAATCATGGATGGGTCTGAAAAGAAAAAAATAAATATATGCCCATTGTAATAGCAAGTAAAAACAAGCATAGAAACAGAGTGGAGAGAAAATAATGAAAAAATCTTATAAGGAATATTTAACAAGTACAAAAAGTCTTACAATTGAAAAGATGCAATGCATTCATGAAAGTATTCTAAGAGAAATTACAGGAGATGTGGATGCAGAGGAAATTTATGATGAATTAATCGAAACATCCACAAGAATTTATAAATAGCATTTGTGCTAGATAAAAATCATGAGATCGATCGAATTATTTGTATGGATAATGAGAAATATAAATCAATTGCTTTTATAGTAAATTTATAATCAGTGGATGTATTCTGCAAAAATAATGAAAATATTCGAGGAAAGAAGATTTGCAATAGTTTTCTTTCCTTTTTTATGTATATTTTCCCCTTTTATACAAATACTTCTTCTGTAATTTAGACAGAGTGAAGGTGGTCATATGAATCAAAATAATGGAAATCAGCCGAAGGGAAGTCAGAGTATCAGTTTTGGAGAATCTCCTTATATTATCAGTACAGGTTCTATTGTGGGAAGTAAGGAGGCGGAAGGACCGCTTGCCAAATCTGTTGATAAAGCCTGTGCGGATGATTTGTTTGGAATGAATACGTGGGAAGAAGCGGAGAGTACCATGCAGAAAGAAGCCTGTGTAATGGCATTGAACAAGAGAAAAATCGGACCGGAGAAGGTGCGCTTCCTGTTCGGAGGGGACTTGTTGAGGCAGGGAATTGCCACTTCAATGGGAGTGGAGGCTTTGCAGATTCCTCTTTTTGGGCTGTTTGGGGCATGTTCCACTTCGGGAGAGGCATTGGCGCTGGCATCAATGAGTGTGGCAGCAGGATATGGAGACCTCATGCTTGCAGTGACCTCCAGTCATTTTGGGAGTGCGGAAAAGGAGTTTCGTTTTCCTCTGGGGTATGCAAATCAAAGGCCGCCGTCTGCACAGTGGACAGTGACAGGAAGTGGAGCATTTCTTGTAGGAACAAAGGAAATGCAGGGAGAAGAAGCCAGTCATGTAAGGATCAGTGGCGTTACGATAGGAAAGATTGTGGATTTTGGAATGAAAGATTCTCAGAATATGGGAGCATGTATGGCTCCGGCTGCGATGGATACAGTTGTGCAGAATATGAAAGACTTTAACAGAACGGTCTATGATTATGATCAGATCATTACAGGAGACCTCGGAAAAATCGGTCAGGAAATTCTTTATGACCTGACAAGAGGAAAGGGATATGACATCAAAAAGCGTCATATGGATTGTGGGACGAAGATTTTTGATTGTGAGAAGCAGGATACTCATGCAGGAGGAAGCGGATGTGGATGTGCAGCAGTAACATTGGCGGCTTATATTTTGCCGAAGATTCGAAAAGGAGAGTGGAAACGTGTGCTGTTCGTTCCCACAGGAGCTCTTCTTTCAACGGTAAGTTTTAACGAAGGTGCTACAGTTCCGGGGATCGCACATGGGATTGTATTGGAGCATTGTTAAGGAGGAAGATGGTATGGAATATATAAATGCATTCTGGATTGGAGGTCTGATCTGTACAATCGTTCAGATTCTTTTGGACCGAACAAAGCTAATGCCGGGAAGGGTGATGGTACTCCTTGTATGTACCGGAGCCGTACTTGGATTTTGCGGGATTTATAAACCTTTTCAGGAATTTGCCGGTTCCGGTGCAAGTGTTCCACTTCTTGGATTTGGAAATGTTTTATGGGAAGGTGTGAAAGAGGCTGTTGATAAAAATGGCTTTCTGGGAGTTTTTCAGGGAGGATTCACAGCAGGGGCCGGAGGAATCTGTGCGGCTTTGGTTTTTGGATATCTGGCATCTTTTATATTTGATCCTAAAATGAAAAAATAAAGTTAAAAAACAGTAAAATATTAGTTGTTTTTTAAGGGGTAAAATGGTATCGTAGTTAATGTAGCTGTTTGCGATTTTGCAGATGAGTATAATTAAAGTAAATAAAAAGAAAAGAGATGTCACAGGGAGGAGACATTATGGATTACGTAGGCATTATTATCCCTTTCATAGGGGGCTTGGGTATGTTTATTTATGGTATGCAGATCATGGCTCAGGGTCTTGAGAATGCTGCCGGAAGTAAGATGAAGAGTATCCTGGAGGCTCTGACAACAAATAAGTTTATGGGAGTTCTTCTGGGTGCACTGATCACAGCAGTGATTCAGAGTTCTTCTGCAACGACAGTTATGGTCGTTGGTTTTGTTAATGCAGGTATTATGAACCTGACACAGGCTATGGGCGTTATCATGGGTGCCAATATCGGTACAACTGTTACTGGATGGCTCGTATCAGCGGTAGAGTGGGCTGAATTTTTGAAGCCGGGCAATATCGCTCCGATTGCTATTATGATCGGTGTAGTTTTAATGCTCGCAGGAACAAGACGTTCTTCAAAAGATATTTCCAGTATTATCATTGGTTTTGGTCTTTTGTTCGTAGGTATTACAACAATGTCTGATGCAGTAAAACCACTGCAGGAAGTTGAAGCATTTACAAACTTATTTGTAACAATGGGAGGAAATCCACTTCTTGCAATTCTGGTTGGTGCAGCAGTAACTGGTATCATTCAGAGTTCTTCTGCATCTGTAGGTATTCTGCAGAGTCTGGCTGCAGCAGGATTGGTTCCATTTAATGCAGCAGTGTACATTATCATGGGTCAGAACATTGGTACTTGTGTAACAGCGATCATGTCCAGTATCGGTGCTAAGAAGGCTGCTAAGACAGCAGCAAAGATGCATTTGTTATTCAATATTATCGGTTCCATTATCTTTAGTATTGTAGCGATCATACTGCTGACATTTGTATTCCCTGAGTTTGGTAAGAATATTATTACACAGACACAGATTTCTGTAGTTCATACAGCATTTAATATTGGTACAACAGTTCTTCTGTTCCCATTTTCTGATTACATTATCAAGCTTGCTAAGAAGCTTGAAAAAGACGAAGTGGAAGAAGAAGACGAAGGAAAAGTACTTCTCGACGAACGTATGCTTCAGACACCTGGTATTGCAATGGAAAGCTGTGTGAGTGAGATTATCCGTATGGGACGTATTACAGGACGTACTTTGGATAAGGCAAAAGAAGTTTTGTTTACAAGGGATACAAAGACAATTGAAGCTATTAAAGAAGAAGAAACAATTGTTGATAATTTAAGCAGCGGGCTTTCAAGCTACATTGTAAAACTTAGTTCTCTTTCCCTGAATGAAAAAGAACATCAGAAAGTTGCAAGTATGCTTCAGATTATGTCTGATATTGAGCGTATCAGTGATTATTGTGAGAATATTTCCGAGTATACAGAGACACTGACAGAAAGAAACGCACAGTTTACTGAACACGGTGAAGAACAGCTCAAGGAGATGATTACTGTATGTGTTGAAAGTTACAAGTATGCAATCGAAGCATTTGCAGAAGATAATAAAGATAAAGCAATGAAAGTTATTGAGAAAGAAAGCATTGCCGATGATCTTGAAATTAAACTGCGTACTTCACATATGAAGAGACTGGCTTCTGGAAAATGCAGTACAGATGCAGGTCTTGTATTCCTTGATGCATTAGTTGGTATGGAACGTATTTCTGACCATGCAAGAAATATTGCTGAGGAAGTACTTACAGCTTAATAGTGAAATGAGATTTAAAGTGTTGTTGTTATGATGGATAAGTCATGACAGCAGCACTTTTTCTTTGCGAAAATAATGGATAGATATTTTCAATGAGTGCGTATATACATTAAGATTATCAATTGGTCAAAAGGAATGGTTGAATAGTATAATAAATTTCGAAAGACACGTTATATCTGGTGCAAGATTATCTTGCACCGAGTTTCGTTCTGCGAAACCTGAAATAAATTACAATTTTACAAGGAGAGGTCTTTAGAGATGAGTAGTGTAAAGGTCAGTAATTTATCTTTTTCTTATACGGGAAGTGATAAATTGATTTTAAAAGATATTGATTTAGAAGTTGAAGATGGAGAATTTGTATGTATTCTTGGTCAGTCAGGATGCGGAAAGAGTACATTGCTGCGTCTTCTTGCTGGTCTGGAAAAGCCATCAACAGGAGAACTTCTTGTAGATGGTAAAATTGTAGAAGGTGCAAGTCTTGATAAAGGAGTTGTATTTCAGGATTATGGTCTGTTTCCGTGGATGACAGCAGGAGAGAATATTCTGCTTGCATTGAAACAGAAGTATCCAAAACGTGATAAAAAAGAATTAAGACAGATTGCGCTTGATATGCTTAAGGATGTTGGTCTGGATGAATCCGTATATCGCAAACTTCCAAAAGAATTGTCTGGTGGTATGAAGCAGAGGTGTGCAATTGCACAGTCTTTCAGTATTGCTCCACCGATGCTTCTGATGGATGAACCATTTGGTGCACTGGACGCTGTAACAAGAGCGAAACTTCAGGATCTTGTATTAGATTTGTGGTCTCAGGGAGAACCAAAGAAGACGGTATTTTTTGTGACACATGACGTTGATGAAGCACTTCTGCTGGCGAACCGTATCGTAGTTCTTGGACAGTCACCAAGTAATATTATTTATGACTGTAAGATTCCAGATGATAAGAGAGCGACAAGGGAGACTCAGTTTGACAATCCGGATGTATTAAAATTACGTAATACATTGATTGCACAGATTAATAAAGATGTAGCGGTACGTATCTAAAAGTGGTATATACAGGAAGAACTGTTTATACATAGATAAAAAAAGGAGAGAAGAAAAATGAAAAAGAAACTTGTATCACTTCTGTTAGCACTTTCTATGACAGCATGTCTGTTTGCATGTGGCGAAACAGAGACAGCTGAAGAAACAACAACAGAAGAAACATCAACAGAAGACAAAGAACTTACAAAAGTAACATGGAACTACGGCGGAAGCGGAAACGTTCTTGTAACAATCGCTAACGAAAAAGGTTACTTTGCAGAAGAAGGAATTGAAATCGAAACAGTTGAAGCTACAGCAAATGCTGATGCTATGGCTCTTCTTGCTTCAGGTAAAGTAAACGTAGTATCTAACTCTGGAACATCTAATCCACTTCAGCAAATTGCAAACGGTGTAGATATCACAGTATTTGGCGGACACATGGTAGAAGGATGTATGCCAGTTATCGCTAAAGCCGGAACAGAATGGAACGGCATCGAATCATTCATTGGTGAATCAGTTGCTGTTAACCCAAGTTACTTTGCATTCACAGGTGCAGTTATGGACCTTGGATACGAAGATCCATTAGATGAAGAAGTAGTTGACTGGAAAGTATACTCTAACTATGATGATGCTTTAGTTGCTGTGCAGAAAGGCGAAGTAAAATACGCTCTTCAGGGAACACAGAACAATTATGGTCTTCAGGAACTCATTGAAGCTGGTGAAATTGAAATCGTAAGCTATCAGAGTGAAATTATGGAAAACTATTCTTGCTGCCGTATGGTTGCTCAGACAGAATGGGTAAATGAAAATCCTGATACAGTAAAAGCAATTCTCCGAGCATTACTTCGTGCACAGTCTTACTATGAAGCTAACAAAGAAGAAGCTGTTGAATTACATGCTGAACTGATCGGTCAGGAACCAGAATATGTTGCTGCTTACATGATGGATGATGAACATTATTTTGTAAATGTTGACCCACTTAAAAATGGTGTTGTTCGTGCATGGGGAATCCTTGATGCAACAGGATATCTTGGAGAAGACTGCCAGATTGATATCTTAGAACACATTAACACAGATCTTTACGAAGAAGCACTTGCTGAAGCTACAGAATTATATGGCGAAGAAGCTCCAGAATTCTACGAAGCACAGCTTAAATTCTTTGAAGAAAATAATAAATAATAGATAATACTCAGGAGACAGACAGATGAAGACAGTAAAAGGCTTTGTAAAAAAATACTGGATTACAGCATTGATATTTGCCGGATTAGTAATGCTGTATGTATATGTAGCAGACGTGATAAAGCTGAATCCATATCTGTTTCCATCAACAGATAAGATTAAGACAGCCTTTCTCTCAAATAAGGATGTGATGCTGACAAATATGCTGGCATCGTTCAAACTTCTTATTCCATCTGTATTTCTTGCACTGGTGATTGCCATTGTATTTGGTACGATTCTTGGAATGAATAAGAAGGTTCGAGAAGTGCTTCATCCGGTGATTTATGCTTTTAGCGTAATTCCATCAATCCTGTTGTCACCATTTGTACTGCTTTTAGCACCGACTTTATTTTCAGCATCTGTATTTCTTGTTGTATATAACATTGTATGGGCAACATTGTTTGCTACAATCACAGGTATTATGACAATAGACAAGCGTTATCTTGATAAAGCCGCAACATTAGAATTGACAGGATGGAAACGTTTTACAAAAGTTATTCTGCCGGCTGCAAGTCCTTCAATTTTGGCTGGATTCGTAAACTCTCTTAGAAGTTCCTTCGTAATGCTTGTTTTTGCGGAAATGTACGGAGGTGGAGAAGGTATGGGTTACTTTGTAAAGAAGAATGCCGAACTTGGTGTATTTGCAAATACATGGGTTGGATTCATTTTCATGGTAATCGTACTGGTTGTTGTAATGCAGATTTTTGAAAAGCTGAAAGAACGTTTGTTAAAGTGGACAATCGAATAAAAAGAAGACTTAATATCAATGGGAGGGTGTTTCTGAATGAGACACCCTCTCCATTTTTAGTTTGCACGCCATGGGCGCGCTCTAACAGATGTCCATTGTAAAGTGGAAGAGGTCGAAAATTTTTCATTTAGAGAAATTTTTTCCTGCACGATTGTAAAAATTGTCTCAAAAATCGAAGACCTTGCACTGGAATTGAAAAAAGATTATACTATTATCATGATAAGAACATTGCGATGTCATAAGTAAAATTCAAAAGGAGAGAGTTATGATTTTTTGTGTGGAAGATGATAACAATATTCGGGAACTTGTAATTTATACTTTAGAAACTACAGGATTTCCTGCGAAAGGATTTGCTGAGGGAAATACCTTTTTTAAAGCTCTGGAAGAGACTGTACCAGAGCTGATTTTGCTTGATATTATGCTTCCGGGAATGGATGGAATGGAGATATTAAAAAGACTGAAAGGAAATTCCAGAACAAAGGATATTCCGGTTATTATGGTCACTGCAAAAGGAACAGAATATGATAAAGTAATCGGACTTGATTCCGGGGCTGATGATTACGTGACAAAACCTTTTGGCATGATGGAACTGATTTCAAGAATCAAAGCGGTGCTTCGTCGTATCCATAAAATGGACGAGAAGAAGGGGCTTGAAGTTGATGGTGTATTTGTAGATTCTAAGAAGCATCAAGTAAAGGTAGATGGAAAGAATGTTACACTTACCTTGAAAGAATTTGAACTTCTGGAACTTTTGATGAATAACTGCAATATTGTATTGACGAGAGATAAGCTCTTATCAGAAATCTGGGGGTATGAATTTGTGGGAGAAACAAGAACAGTCGATGTACATATCCGTACCCTTCGTCAGAAATTGGGGGATAAAGGACATATTATTGAGACTGTACGTGGTGTTGGTTATCGTATAGGAGGCATGAATGCGAAGTAGAATTCAAAGAAGTATGATTATGCTTTTGACGATTACGCTTTTAACATCTTATGTTGTCTTTGCAGCAATTGCTTATTATCAGAATCTTGGCCTTTTAAAGGCAGAGGTAAGACAGGAGGCAAAATATATCGCGACTGCGATTGATATTTTCGGAGAAACTTATCTGGAAGCCATGGACGACGTAGATGAAAATACAAGACTTACAAGAATTGCAGAAGATGGAATCGTATTGTATGATTCGAAACAGGATGAAATTGCATTTGAGAATCATAAAGACAGACATGAAGTGAAAGAAGCTTTTGCAAATGGGACAGGGGAGGACATCCGTGTTTCAAATTCACTGGGAAGTGAGCAATATTATTATGCATTACTTTTGCAGGATGGAACCGTTCTTCGTGTTTCAAAGACAATGGGAGGGTTAATAAGCATGGCTCTTCAAATGATGCCGGTTCTTAGTATTCTTGCAATACTGATGCTGGCAGCTTCTTATTTAATTGCAGTAAAACAGACAGAACGTCTGATTAAGCCGATCAACGAGTTGGATTTGGAGCACCCGTTGGATAACGAAATTTATGTAGAGCTTACTCCACTGCTTACAGAGATGGAACGGCAGAATCGTGAAAAAGAAGCAATTTCAAATATGAGAAAAGAATTTTCAGCAAATGTATCTCATGAATTGAAGACACCTCTGACTTCTATTTCAGGATATGCAGAGATTATGAAAAATGGTCTTGTTCGACCTCAAGATATGCAGAATTTTGCGGAACGTATATATAAAGAAGCAAGGCGTTTGATTTCTCTGGTGGAAGATACAATTAAACTTTCAAAACTCGATGAGGAAGCGGTAGAACTTGAAAAAGAAGAAGTAGATCTTTATCAGCTTTGCCGTGAGACAGTGAGCCGACTTTCACCTTTGGCCAGTCAAAAGAAGGTACATATGAGTGTTTCAGGAGAGCGGGTACTCTATGTTGGAATCCGTCAGATTCTTGATGAGATGATTTATAATATCTGTGAAAATGCGATTAAGTATAATAAAGAAGGTGGAAGTGTAGATGTCTGGGCGGGGGAAAATCAGGAAGGAATTATCGTTCAGATAAAGGATACGGGGATTGGTATACCAGTAGAGTATCAGGAACGTGTTTTTGAACGTTTCTTCCGTGTAGATAAAAGTCATTCTAAAGAAACGGGCGGAACAGGCTTGGGGCTTTCAATTGTAAAACATGGAGCGATTCTTCATGGAGCACATGTAGAGGTGGAGAGTGATGTTGGACAAGGGACAGCAGTTACAATAAAGTTTTAGTGATAAAAAGAGAAAGGATTCGGTTGGCAAATTTTTATACCGGATTCTTTTTTTATTTTCCTATACAGGAAAATAAAAAAGGAACTGAATAATCAGTTCCTCAAGCTACGGAAAAGGGACTTGAACCCCTACTAACAGAGTCAGAGTCTGCTGTGCTGCCAATTACACCAGTCCGCATTATTTATTTGTTTTTCACTATCGGAGTGACGGGATTCGAACCCACGACCTCTACGTCCCGAACGTAGCGCTCTACCAAGCTGAGCCACACTCCGAAAACTAGAAACCGTTACTCAGTTCCTATGAACTACGGAAAAGGGACTTGAACCCCTACTAACAGAGTCAGAGTCTGCTGTGCTGCCAATTACACCATTCCGCATTACTTGTTTGTTTTGTGCTCTCTCAAGCAACATGGTTATTATATCAAACCCACAAAAAAAATCAAGTACTTTTTAAAAAAATATGTGTAGAACTATTAAGAGAAAAAATTACTGTTTTCAGAAAATTCATACAAATCTACTCTTCCATATTCATATATGCTTCAGCAATTCTATTGTATTCAAAAGTTCGAGTGATTTTTTGAACAGTAAATTCATCCCCATTTATTAAACACTGATAAATATATTGTCCATTTTCATTGATTGTATCGTTTTCTACAACTGCGCCAACCACATAATGTTTATTTTCAAAATCAAATTCATCTACAACAGCCATTTCAACATCTGAGCCGTCTTTTGCTGTCACGTGAAATGTTACATATTCATTATATTCAGACATATTCTTTCCTCCGGATATTTATTTCGGACAAGTATAGCATATTTTGCTGTAAAATAAAAGACCTCCTTATAACGGGAATAATGGGGATTTGTGTTATAAGGAGATCTTCTCTATAAAAAGGATGAAATTGTCTATTTAGCAACAGGTTTTTTCTTACCATAGAAACAGATTCCGATTGCACCAGGACCAGCATGAGTACCGATACTTGGACTGATATCATTTACTATTACAGTTTTGAATCTTGTTTCAGCTTTTATTTTTTCTGCAAGTGTATTGGCTTCATCAAGACAGTTTGCATGCATAATGCTTACAGGGCAGGAGTAATCTTGATTTTCATCTAAAGAAGCCGTCATACGAGTGATTAGTTCTTTGATTGCTTTTTTTCTTCCACGTACTGTGCCGTCAGATGAAATTCCGCCATCATTGTTAATGTAGAGGAATGGTTTCAGTCCAAGTGCACTTCCTACAACAGCGACTGTCTTGCTTACACGACCGCCTCGCTGCAGGTGGAAAAGATCTTCTACTGTGATCACTACGTTGATATGGTGTTTCATTTCTTCAAGAGCGGAAACAATATTTTCATAAGAAGCACCAGATGATTTTAATTCATTGGCACGGATTACCATGATTGTTTCTGCGAGTGAAACAGTCAGTGTGTCGATTACAGTAATTTTAGCATCTGGATAATCTTCTCTTAATTCATTAGCAACCATACACACATTGTTATAACTTCCGCTCAGTGCAGAAGAGAAGCCAATGTGGATGATATCCATACCAGCATCAAGGATTGCACGAAATTTGTCTTCAATTACAGCAGGGTTATTTGCCTGAGACTGAGGGAGTTCGCCCTCTTTCATTCGTGCATAGAATTCTGCGGGTTCCATCTTAAGCTCATCACCATATACTGTATTTCCAAAAGAATAGTACTGTGGAATAATAACAGTTCCAAATTTTTCTATATATTCTTTCGGTAAATCTGAATTAGAGTCTGTAGTAATACAAAAGTTTCTCATAATTAATTACCTCTTTTTTTATACTTAAAATAATTTTAATTTAAAACGATTTGATTATAGCATATAATATTTTAAAATGCAAATAGTTTGAGTGTCGAATAATTAAGATATGGAAAAGAGCACCTCTTTGCCAGAGGTGCTCTGAAAATTTGGTGCTTATGCCTGATATACGATTTTGCCGCCGCAAATTGTATAATGGATTTTTCCGTAAAGTGTTTCACCTGTAAATGGTGTGTTTGTTGATTTTGAAGCAAATGTATCAACTGTCCATTGTTCCTCTGGATTGAAGATTACGAAGTCAGCAGGAGCGTTGACTTCAATAGTTCCACCTGGAAGCTTGTATAATTCGGCAGGATTGGATGTCATCTTTTTGAGAAGCTGGATCAGTGTCATGTGGCCGGTTTTTACAAGAGATGTAATTCCAAGCCCCAGAGAAGTTTCAAGACCTGTGATTCCGCTTGGTGCTGTCCACATTGGATCTTTACTTTTCTCCTCTGCACTGTGAGGTGCGTGATCTGTTGCAATCAGGTCAATTGTTCCATCAATCAGACCTTCAATGATTGCAAGTCGATCTTCTTCTGTACGAAGCGGTGGGTTCATTTTTGCAAGACTGCCATGAATAGCAACAGCTTCTTCTGTTAATGTAAAGTGATGAGGAGTTGCTTCAGCATGAACATTGGCTCCCATTGCCTTTGCATTGCGTACAAGTGCGACAGATTTTCCAGAACTTATATGCTGGATTACTGTGTGTGCGCCGGAACGGAGTGCGAGCATACAGTCTCGTGCAACCATAGATTCTTCTGCGATAGATGGAGAACCACCGATTCCAAGATGTTCAGAAGCTTTTCCACGGTTGATTCCATTTTCAGAAATGAAAGCAGGATCTTCTTCGTGCAGGCTGATTGGATAGCCGAGTTTTGCTGCCTTTTCCATCGCTTTATAACAAAGTTTTGCATCAACGATAGGGATTCCATCGTCTGTAAATCCACATGCGCCGGCTTTTGCAAGAGTATCAAAGTCTGTCAACTCATGACCTTTCAGGCCATAAGTAACAGAGGCTGCCTGATAAATACGGATTTTTTCATTCTTTGCACGAGTTAAAATATCTTCGAGAGTCTCAACAGAGTCTACAACAGGTTTTGTATTTGCCATACAGATTACGGAAGTGAATCCTCCTTTTGCAGCAGAAAGAGAACCAGTGTGAAGGTCTTCTTTATATAAAAAACCAGGATCACGGAAATGAATATGAGTATCGATCAATCCTGGTGCGATGACAAGTCCTTCGATGTCCAGAACTTCTTCGTCAGTTGCAGCATTTATCTGACCGATTGCAGTAATGATTCCGTTTTCAACGCGGATGTCAGCTTTTTCCTCTGTATTTGTACGAGGGTTTATAAGAAATCCATTTTTAATGATCATAAATAAAACTCCTATCTGATAATATTGGGGATTCATATAGTATGAACACCTTTTTTATTTTAACATTTTCTCGAAGTCTTGTAAATCAATCCGGTGAGAATCTGTGTTATAATGAATTTAACTCAAGTATTTGCATTGAAGGCAAACACCGGGATTACAAAAACACGGGAGGGAGATAAAAAGTGACAATAAAACATAATATATATTTAGACGGAATCATGGGAGTTGTAGTTGGTGATGCTTTAGGCGTACCGGTAGAATTTTCTTCCAGAGGTGAGTTAAAGGAAGATCCTGTTATAGGCATGAGAGCATATGGAACATTTAATCTGCCGGCAGGTTCATGGTCTGATGATTCCAGTATGACATTGGCAACACTTGACAGTCTGAAGAGTGGATATGACCCGAAGGATATGATGGACAAATTCGCAGCATGGATGGACGATGGTGTGTACACACCATTTGGAGAATTATTTGATATTGGATGTGCGACCAGCAGAGCAATCACACGTTATCTTCACACAGGGAATATTCGTAATTGTGGAGGAAAAACAGACAGAGACAATGGGAATGGTTCACTTATGAGAATCATGCCAATCTGTCTGTATTGTTACGAAGAATTTAAGAAAGGAAACATTTCTAAATACGATGTAATCCAGATGATTCATGAAGTGTCCGGACTTACACATAATCATATGAGAAGTAAGATTGCCTGCGGATTATATTATTTTATGGCGAAGGCGATTCTCGAAGAAAAAGGCAATCTGAAAGAGAAGCTTCAGAAAGGACTGGATGAAGGATTGGATTTGTATTCAGAAGAAACAGATGTCATTTATTATTATCGAATGAAAAATCTGGATATGTTTAAGAATACTGAGGAAGATGGGATTAGAAGTTCAGGATATGTAGTTGACAGTCTTGAGGCAGCAGTCTGGTGTCTGATCAACACAGATACTTATGAAGCGGCAATGCTTAAAGCAGTAAATCTTGGTTCAGATACAGATACTGTAGCGGCCATTGCAGGTGGACTTGCAGGTTTATATTATGGATATGCAGGAATCCCGGATGAATGGCTGAACGTTATTAAAAGAATAGACTGGATTGAAGAATTGTGCGGAGTTGAGTAAAAGGTGCTGTTAGTGAAAGCTGACAGCTGTCTTTGGGTGAAGAAAAGGTTGTGAAGAAGATAGAAAAGAACTTATTTCAATTGCCGGTAAATATGATACAATGGTAGCAGAATATTTAAAAGAAAGAGTGGAATACAAATGAATAAGAAACTAAAAATCTCAATCAATTCCCCTGTAATTCTGGGATTCGCAGCGATTAGTCTTCTGGCATTAATTTTGAATTTTGTGACAGGTGGTACAAGTAATCAGGAATTTTTCATGACATATCATTCTTCATTAAGTTCCCCGCTGACTTACCTTAGGTTTATTACTCATGTTTTCGGACATGCCGGATGGGAACATTTTATTGGAAATATGACTTATTTACTGTTACTTGGCCCATTGCTTGAGGAAAAATATGGGGCAAAGCGAGTGATTCTTGTTATTTTATTTACTGCGATCGCGACAGGACTGGTCAATTATATATTCTTTCCAGGAGTCGCATTGTGTGGTGCCAGTGGAGTCTGCTTTGCATTGATCATCCTTTCCTCCTTTACAAGTTTTAAGGATGGAGAAATTCCATTAACATTCATTCTGGTTGCAGCAATCTTTCTTGGACAGCAGATTTATGAAGGAATTGTATTACAAGACAATATATCCAATATGGCACACATTGTCGGTGGGATTGTTGGAGGAATTGTAGGATTTGTGGTTAATAAAAAAACAAAATACAGATAATAATTGAACAGCTGCTTTGGCAGACAAAAAAGTCCTGCCAAAGCAGAAAAAGAACAGATATTATGCATTCACACCTAAAAATTGAAGCATCTGAGAGAAGGAACGATTTTCATTTGCCTGAAAGATATCAATATAATTCCAGTCTTCACTACGATCTTTGAACGCAGGGAAGATGAATCCCCATTCTGGCTTGCCAGGTTCATAATCCTTATCGACTGGACAGACAGCACAGATGAGGTATTCAAAGATTTCTTCAGATTCCCAAAGACGTTCATGGTCTGCAGCTTTTACAGGCACATCATAGCGGTCATGAAAGAAAAAGACACCGTAGTCATGTCTGGCAGGATATATTTCGCCGAACATTTCATAAAAGATTTCCATCAGCCCATCATTTTTCAGTCCGCAGGATTTGATGCCGAGTAAAAGGCGGAAAATACTGTCTGGTTCCATGGACTCCTTTGGAAAACGATACCGTTTCAGATTTACATTTGTTTTAGAATATGGGATTGCCTTGGCAATTGCAAGGTTACGTGAGCGGTCTGCACTGTTTAAGTTTAAAAAATTTGTATTGAATGTACCGTCGATAAAGCCATCTGAATCCATGTATGCTCCTGCAATGCGGGTCATGGAAGTGCGGGCGAGTGTCATACGGCGGGTTAATTCCATCATGTCTTCTCGATTGATCATAGATAATCTCCTGTTGTTGATTTATTGTCTGGTCACGAGAGGATTATATCATAATAAAGGAGGAAAATAAAATGTTAGTATTAGTATACAGAAAATGCAGCACATGTCAGAAGGCTTTAAAATGGCTGGAGGCAAACAAGGTAGAGTTCGAAGAGCGTCCAATCGTGGACGAAAATCCCACTTATGAAGAATTGAAAGAATGGCATGAAAAAAGTGGATTTCCACTGAAGAAATTCTTCAATACAAGCGGGATGTTATACAGAGAAATGAAGTTAAAAGACAGGCTGGCTGATATGTCAGATGAAGAACAGCTTACTCTTCTTGCAACAAATGGAATGCTTGTGAAGCGCCCGTTGGCAGTAGGAGATGATTTTGTACTCACAGGATTTAAGGAAAAAGAATGGGCAGAAAAGATGATCTGAATTCTTGAACCGATTGATACATGTCCAACAGAAAGAACAGAGATTGCTTCAAAATAAATTAAGGAGAACACGTAATGAGAAGAATTTCCCAAACGATACTTACCAACATGTGCATGGTTTGTGACGGTGAAGAATCCAAAGCTGCGTGGAATATACGACTGGATGGCGGATGAAAATGTAAGGTATTTGAAATTATTGAAGATGATACATATACGGAATATTTTTTGAATCCGGGGAAATCGGTGTGACGTGTTTCCCCGGATTCTGTATTTTATTTAAATGATTGTTGAAGCTTTATTTTAGCTCAGATTTTTTCACAACCTGAAGTTGTTCGGGAACATCCAGTGGACCTCTTTTTGGCTGTGGCAGATCGATTTGAGGAATATCATCATCGTCATAAGCATTTTTCTTATCGTTATAAGGATATTCTGGTGGGAAATTTGTTTTTGTTTTCATCATTGCACTCCTTTTTTAGATATTATGTGTGGATAAACGGGAAATATACAGGGCGAAATGTTGACAAGTGTAAGGAAATGGTGACATAATTTACCATGCGATAGAGATTTTTACAAATTTATAAATATCTGAAGGATGGGAGGTTTTGGTATGAACATTATGATTGAAAAAGCTGTTGCTGCAGATGCAGAGGCTTTACTTGAATATTTGAGGCAAGTTGGGGCAGAAACGGATAATCTGACATTTGGTGCAGAGGGGATGCCAATTACTGTGGAGGAGGAAGCTGCTTATTTGGATGTGCTGGCGGATTCAAAGGATAATGTCATGCTTGTGGCGAAGGAAGGGAACAGGATTATTGGAAATGCTGCGTTGAATCGTCAGCCTCGCCGTATGCGTCACAGAGGAAATTTTGCGATTTCCGTTCGAAAGGAATGCTGGAACAGAGGTATCGGCAGAAAATTGCTGGAGACAGTCATTGCGTTTGCGAGGGAAAATGATTTTGAAATCATTGATCTTCAGGTGCGAAGTGATAATCTGGCAGCAATTCATTTGTATGAGAAATATGGATTTGAAAGACTATATACATATCCTGCATTTTTCAAGATGAACGGGGAAGAAATTGATTTTGAAATTATGTGTTTAAGATTATAATTCTTGTAATATGTTGGTATATAAGTCAGGCTGACCAAAATATTTGAGTCAGCCTGTAATTATCTATAGCTTTATATTTTTGAAGATTAGTTGACAGAGTCCACAATTTTTAATATAATTGATTCAGTCAACTATTAAAAGATTGTGAGGATTTTCTTATGAAACAACTTAAAAGTCCACGTTTGATGCTGATTACATCGATGTCAATATTCGGTACCTTAGGCCCATTTGTGCGAAATATTCCAGTTTCTTCCGGGGAACTGGCGTTATACCGTGCGGTTTTGGCAGCCTGTCTGATTGCTGGTTTTCTGGTATTGACGAAACAGAAGATTCCATTTACAAAGATTAAGAAGGAAGTGCCGCTTTTGCTCGCATCGGGAATGGCAATGGGTATTAACTGGATTTTGTTATTTGAAGCATATAAGTATACAACAGTTTCTGTTGCCACTTTGAGTTATTATTTTGCTCCTGTTATCGTAACGGTTGTATGCCCGTTCTTGTTTCGTGAAAAGATGACGATGAAGCAGATTATTTGTTTTATTATGTCTACACTGGGACTTGTGATGATCACTGGAATTGGAGAAATTGGCGGTGACAGGGGGTTCATCGGAATTTTATTTGGTCTGGGTGCTGCAGTTTTCTATGCAACGGTTATTTTGTTGAATAAGTTTATTAAAAATGTAGAGGGAATACACAGAACATTTCTGCAGTTTCTGGCGGCAATAGTTGTTCTTCTTCCATATGTGATGTTGACCAGTGGAGTGACATTGGGAAGTATGGACGGAATCGGCTGGATTAATCTGTTGATTGTAGGATTGATTCATACGGGACTTACATATTGTATGTATTTCTCCTCCCTTAAGGAGTTGCCGGGACAAAAGGCAGCGATTCTCAGTTACATCGATCCTCTGGTTGCTGTGCTGATTTCTGTTATGGTTTTAAATGAGACAATGACTCTTTGGCAGATTATTGGTGGTATTTTGATTCTGGGATTCACGCTTTGGAATGAGATTTCGCCGAAGGCTGAAAGTTAGGAGGAAATGATGTTTTCTGCGGATCAGATTGCGGATATACAAGGATTTAATAAGGTGTATCAAAATTTATTAAAGCAGATTGATTCTGCGATTCTTAAGACGGGGTATACGCTGACGGAAAAGGATGTTTTGCTTGAAATCAGCAAGACGGAGCGTTGTACAGCGAATATTTTGATTCAGCAATTAAATATTGACCGAAGTTATATGAGCCGGATGATTACGAGGTTTGAAAAGCATGGCCTGATTGAAAAAACGCAGTCTCAGACGGACAGCCGCATTCGGTATATTCGATTGACGGAGTTGGGACGAAAAGAAATTAATCGGCTGAGTGATATTCAAGGCAATCATATTGGCGCGATTTTTAATAAACTGAGTGAGGTTGACCAGCAGGCCGTCTGGCAGGCGATGGTCATGATCCGAAATAAGCTGAGTGATGCAAATGATGTGATAACGATTCGCCCATTTACACTGAGTGATATTGAATATGTCATTTCACGTCACAAAACGCTATACTATGCGGAACGCCACCTCAGTGGAACATTTTCTACGTATGTAGATGAGATTGTTTATAGCTTTGTTGAAAAATTTGATGCGAGGACGGACTGTCTGAAGATTCTTGAGTGTAATGGAGTTCCGGCAGGAAGTATTGCGGTCGCAAAAGTGGATGAGCGTACGGCTCAGCTTCGGTTTTTTATGCTCGAGCCAGAAATGCGTCAGCGGGGCTATGGCAATCGTCTAATGGATATGGCTTTGATGTTTTGCCGTGAGAAGGGTTACGAGAAGGTGTTTCTTCTGACAATCACGGCTCAGGTTATTGCCCGTCATGTATACGAGACGCACGGATTTTATAAGATCTCATCAAATGATAAGTCTGAGTGGGGGGATGGAGTTGTTGAGGAATGCTGGGAACTTATTCTTTGAAACCGGGAAAAATCCAGAAATAGATGGATATTTCTGTTAATATTGTATCAATTGTTGACACAATTGTTGAAAAGTGATAAAACATTAAGAGATGAACAATAGAACTTGATAGAGGTGCGGGATTCATCAGTATTCTGAAGCGATAGTTTGGGAAGCTGTTTCAGAAGAAAGGGGAGACCGCCGAAGAAATTGTATTCCCAAGTATAATTTCTGGGATGCAGCAGAATATGCTGCATACTGTCACGAAAGTGGAGCGCTATCAGTGTATAAGAATTTTGTAGATGAATGATTATGCCATGAACGCGCGATTGAGAGTTGTTCATGGTTTTTTAATTGCTGGAAAATGCATTTCCATGAATTAAAAAGTTTCCGACAGGATGTACACTTCGGCGGGCAAAGAAGATGTCGTAAGCGATCGCCGAAGGAGAGAGAGTCTGTCGAGACAGACTTTATTAATAAGAGAGGAAGAAAAAGATGAGAGGAAAGAAAAAATCTCTCTGGGCAATTCTTTCAGTACTTACAATTCTGTTATGCAGCAGTTTGACTGTATTTGCTTCAGAAGAAGCTGTAGAATATGTTCCAGAAATGTATGCAACATTTTGGTCACTCGTACCTCCAATTGTGGCAATCGTGCTTGCATTGATCACAAAGGAGGTATATAGCTCATTGTTCGTGGGAATTTTGATCGGAGGTTTGTTCTGGTCAGGATTTACATTTGAAAAGACAATCACACATGTATTCCAGGGTGGTATTGTAAGCGTATTATCTGACAGTTACAATGTTGGAATTCTTGTATTCCTTGTTGTACTGGGAATTATGGTATGTATGATGAATATGGCAGGTGGTTCTGCTGCATTTGGTCGTTGGGCAAGTGAACATATCAAAACACGTGCAGGTGCACAGCTTGCAACAATCGCACTTGGTGTATTGATTTTCATTGATGACTATTTTAACTGTCTGACAGTAGGAAGCGTTATGCGCCCTGTTACAGACAAGCACAATGTATCCCGTGCAAAATTGTCATATCTGATCGATGCGACAGCAGCACCGGTATGCATTATTGCACCAATTTCATCATGGGCAGCAGCAGTTACAGGTTTCGTAGAAGGTGAAGATGGATTTTCCATTTTTATCAGAGCAATCCCTTATAACTATTATGCGCTTTTGACAATTGTTATGATGATTACAATTGTTATTCTGAATATCGATTACGGTCCAATGAAGATTCACGAATCAAATGCTTTAAAGGGTGATATTTATACAACAGAAGACAGACCTTATGCAACAGCAGAAGGTGCAGCGAATATCGGAAGAGGTACAGTAATTGACCTTGTATTCCCAATTGCAACACTGATTGTTTCCTGTGTTATCGGTATGATCTACACAGGTGGATTCTTCAGCGGAGCCGGATTTATTGAAGCGTTTTCAAACTGTGATGCTTCCGTAGGTCTGATGTTCGGAAGTTTCTTTGCACTTGTATTTACAATTGTATTTTATGCAGCAAGAAAAGTATTGTCCTTCAGTGAATCTATGACATGTGTTCCGGAAGGATTTAAAGCAATGGTTCCAGCGATTCTGATTCTTACATTTGCATGGACACTGAAAGCAATGACTGACAGCCTTGGAGCAGCAGAATTTGTTGCAGCATCTATGGAATCTGTTGCGGGAGGTCTTGTAAACTTCCTTCCTGCAATTATCTTCCTTGTTGGTTGTGTACTGGCATTTGCTTCTGGTACATCATGGGGAACATTTGGTATTCTGATCCCAATCGTAGTTGCGGTATTCCAGGGAACAAATGAAACTATGATGATTATGTCTATCTCAGCCTGTATGGCTGGTGCTGTATGTGGGGATCATTGTTCACCAATTTCTGATACAACAATTATGGCTTCTGCCGGCGGACAGTGCAGTCATGTAAATCACGTATCCACACAGCTTCCATACGCAATCACAGCAGCGGCAGTGTCATTTGTTACATATGTAATTGCAGGATTTGTTCAAAATCCATGGATTTGTCTGCCAATCGGTATTGTGTTGATGATTGGTACTTTACTTGTAATTAAAAACAAAGAAAATAATAAATAAGATTATGAAAAGTAAGGATTTTTTGCCATTTGCGAAAGGTCTTTACTTTTTCTATTTTTCGTTATACCATAAAATGACAAGATGAAATCAGGAGGATGAGTTATGGAAGCAAAAAAACTAGGATTTGGATTTATGAGACTTCCAAAACTGGATGAGAATGATCCGGCAAGTATTGATATTGAAGAGACAAAGAAGATGGTAGATACTTTTTTAGAAAAAGGATTTACATATTTCGATACAGCATGGATGTATCATTCGTTCAAAAGTGAGAATGCAATCAAGGAAACACTTGTTGACAGATATCCAAGAGAAAGCTATACACTTGCGACAAAGCTGCATGCATTGTTTATTAAGACAAAGGAAGACAGAGACAAGGTCTTTGAAGAACAGCTCAAGAAGACTGGGGTTGACTATTTTGATTATTATCTTCTTCATGATATGAGAGAAGAACATTATAAAATCTATGAAGAGCTGGACTGTTTTAACTGGATCAAGGAGAAAAAGGAACAGGGGCTTGTAAAGAAGATTGGCTTCTCCTTCCATGATACAGCAGAATTTCTGGATAAGGTTTTGACAGAGCATCCGGAGATGGAATTTGTACAGCTTCAGATTAACTATATTGACTGGGAGAGCGACAGTATCCAGTCCAGAAAGTGTCATGAAGTTGCGGTAAAACATGGCGTGCCGATCATTATTATGGAACCTGTAAAGGGCGGAACTCTGGCAAATGTACCAGAAGATGCGGGAAAATTGTTGAAAGAATACCATCCGGAACTGTCAGTTCCATCATGGGCAATCCGTTTTGCTGCAAGCCAGAAAAATGTCATGATGGTTCTCAGTGGTATGAGTGATATGGATCAGCTTCTTGACAATACAGGTTATATGGGTGAGTTTGAACCATTGAATGAAGAGGAATATGAGATCCTGAATAAAGTGGTAGAAATTATCCATTCACAGATTGCAGTTCCTTGTACAGAATGCTCTTATTGTACAGACGGCTGTCCGGCACAGATTGCAATTCCAAAGTATTTCGCTTTATATAATAAGGCAAAAAATATTACGGTGGAAGATGCTGGGGATAAGTATAAAGAACTTAAGAAAACTGCTGGGAAAATTGAAGATTGTGTGGAATGTGGTCAGTGCGAAGGGATTTGTCCGCAGCAATTGAAGGTCACAGAGTATCTGAAGGATGTGAAAAAATATTTTGAAAAGTAGGATTTTGAAAGTAAAAAAAGATTATTCCATTAGAATAATCTTTCTTTCTGTGATTTCCAAAATCCTTTTAATTGTGTTTTATGATGACACAGTTTTTCCTGGCACATTGCACAGGAAAGGGACTGGTTTGTTGTTTCGGAAAACCACTGTGGATGGCGGTAAAGTGCATATTCCCAGCGGATTAAAAGTAAAATAGAAATTAACACCAGTGTCTGTGAAAAAATATTGTCGATGAAGGTCAGTGGTGTGAACATCATTGCAAAGTCCCAGTTATAAATGCGGCAGGTAGTGCAGCATCTGTTTTTCATGAACCATGTCTGGAACGGACAGAAGAACAGGATGCAGATCATGTCGCATACGGCATAGGCAAGGCTGATCAGAATCAGGATTCCAGCATCAAAGAGCCTGATATGATATAAATAACCGATTAAACCGTTCAAAAGTACCCAGAAAATAACCACACTCAAAACTCTTGGCCAAGGCAATAATCGTGGACATTGCTCATCTTTCTTTGGCGGGCGGTAATTCTTTGAAAATTGTTTCTGGCATCCCATACTTTCAAAAGAAGAAGGGAGGAAGCGAAGCAGCATTTCAATGACGTAGATACACCAGATAACTGCCAGAAGCAGTGGCTTTTCTTCATAGCCGCCAAACAAAAAACCTGTATTATTGACGCGGTTTATAATATAAACAACTGTCGCTGTAATAAACAACAGGGAACGATAAAAAAATTTCCAATAATGCAGAAGCATGATTTTTGAAAACTTTTTCTTTTGTTTTGTAGAAGCCATATGGATAAAATCCTTTCCAATTATAAGTATAGTAAAAAACAACTATTACTAGAGTAACAGAAAATGAAAACGATGTGAAGTAAAAATATAACAAAATTATTCCAAATGCGAAAAATATAAAGGTTGACGAGAGAAAGAAGCTGTGTTATAGTTAGCGAAAGCTAACTGACAAAGATTGTAACCGTTGAATTCAGTAGATTGCTTAAGTGCAATCTATTTTTATAATCAATCATTAGTTATAACTAATAAAAGTTAGGAACAAATAAGAGAGGATAAGAAGATGGAAAGAAAGAATTTAGAAAAATGGATGAGAGCTGGTTTATTAACGTTGTCCATTCTTGCGTTTGTGGGATGTGGAAAGGAAGAGAATGCAGACGCTGAAACTGCTGCAACGGAAGAAACAATTGTGATGGAAGATTATGCGGGTACATACGCGGGGGAGAAATATATCGAAGCAATGGGATGCGATATTGCAGTTGAAATTACACTCGAAGAGGATGGAACATTTTCTTATTACCGTGCACCGATGGCAATCCAGATGGAAGGCGGCGGAGAGATGCCAGAGCTGACAGACGAGGGAACCTTTGAGATGGAAGATGGAAAGATTTTATTTACAGCAGAAGTTCTTGGTGAATATGCTGCAGCTTACAGTATAAAAGACGATACTGCCGTTCTTACAGGAAAGATTCCTACAGGCGGAGCATCAACAGATATGGAATTAGTGAGAGAATAAGAGGGGGAATAATGAAAAAATTTGTTTGTGGTCTTCTGACAGTGGCATGTCTGACAGGACTGACCGGCTGCGGTGATTCTACATCAATCCAGAAGGCCGGAGATACAGAAGAAGTGGCAAATGATTATTATATTGATCTTACAGAACTGGGAATGAAGTTGACAATTTATCTTCGTCTGGATGGGAAAGGAAATTTTCTTTTCTCTAATACACTTGATTTTGAAGTGAATAAGAGCTCAGGTACATTTCAGAAATCAGGAGAGGAATACATCATGGTCTATAATTCTGTGAATGGTGAAGAGAAGTCTGTGTCAGATGGTCTGACAAGTGGTTTTGTGGTGACGGAAGAGGGAAGTCTTGATTTTACCGTCTGCGAACAAATTTATTATGGCTCAGCAGGAGCGACTACAGTATCGGAAAATAATCCAGAGGCCAAACTGGTCGCTTATGTTGTGCCGGAAAATTTTGAAGAACCGGGGCTGGATTCTGAGTTTCAGGCAGAAACATATACAGCAATAACAACTGCAGAAGATGGAACTGTATATACACATACAGCATCTTTTTATGAAGATAACAGTTATCTGATCAGCACACAATATGGACAGAGTTCATTTTTCTATGAAGCCGGGATTTATGGAGTGAGTACTTCGCAGCTTGCATTGACTCCGGAAGATGCAGAATCAGAAGAGACAGAATCTGAAATGTCTGGCAGAGTTGAGTGTGAGATTGTGGACAGCAATCATTTGAAGATGTCGATTCTTGCATCGGCAGGTGCAAAAGAGAGAACACAGGTTGATTTTACAAAAACAGAAAATACAATACAGGCAGTGAAACTTTCAGGAACAGCGAAAGAAGCCCCAGAAAGTTTCGAGACAACATTTATTGTATACACAGACGGAAGTTATGAATCTTCAGCAAACGGATTTACAGAAAGAGGTTTGCTTGTCATTGATACAGAAAATGGATATGTAAAACAGTATCCAGATCATCCGGAAACAGGGGCAAGGGGGCTGACACAGGTAGCAACAGTGCCGTCTGGAACAAGTTCTAATGAAAATGGAAAACTTACATTGGGAGATCTTCGGATACGCATCTCAGAGGATCTGTCAAGATATAAGTGTACAGTAACTGAATAATTTACATAGAAAGATTGAGGAAAAGAAATATGCAGTCATCACAGAAGTTTTTTGACTGGGCTTTTAAAACAAGAGCGCAGAACGTAATTAATATGTACAAAGGAAAAATGGAATCAAAGGAGAAGATGTTTTTGAATTTCTGTTCACATGAGCCGGCATTTGTTTCTTACGGTCCAGCTGGATTGAATGCCAGTGTAAAAGGAGTAGGATTCCTTCCCAAAGATGAATATCTGGAAGAAACACTGGAAGCTTATATTAAGCATATTAAAACATATGATCCACAAGACAAGACTTATGGTATGCGTGGTCTGGAAATGCTGATTCGATATATGTATGGAGAAGAGGCACATCATAGAGTAGATTTTTCAAAAATTGGAAGTCTTGAGATGGCTAAATCTCATACATGGACAAATTTTCAGACAAATAAGGAGGCAGCACTGATTTTTCATCAACCGCCTGCAATTTCCTATAAGTTAAAAGGAAAAGTCGAGATTTATGATGAAAACATTTCAGGAAAGAGAGAACTATATCAGCAGTTTATTAATGCACAGCATGATATGTATCACACTCCGGACATGAGTAGATGGTTATCCTATCCTGCTTACATTTTTAGAATTGAAGAAGTATATGACAATTCTGTAAGTAAAAATGGATTCGGAAAACGCTTGGAATATCCTGTGTCAGAGGTGAAGGAAGTTGAAGAATAAATTTTTAAAGAAGCTTTCTG
The DNA here is from genome assembly GCA_036309085.1 of Schaedlerella sp. Lineage (GTDB taxonomy): Bacteria > Bacillota > Clostridia > Lachnospirales > Lachnospiraceae > Schaedlerella. Next base: position 75,090 of record JAXJUL010000032.1, on the reverse strand, counting down.
CACTGGGGATTGTGATGGGGATGGTTGTGATGTTACTTACCGGCTGCAATACTTCGATTGATAGCAGAAAGACAGATGACGCGGCCACACTGTATGTTGGACATGTCGGAACTTCCTTTCCGACATCCTTCATGCCGTGGCTTTCAAGAGATGGAATTGCACCGGCGGTGGCAAGCATGCTTTACAGTACATTGTTTTCTTACAATGAAAAAAAGAGTTCCTTTGAACCTCTGACAGCGAAGCACTGGTGCTATGTCGATCTGGAAGGGAATCCATTAACCGATGATCTTACTTATGATGGGGAAAATGATTATCAGGCAGTGGAGGAGTATTACAACAACGTGCCGGAAGATTATATGGTTGTCCGGCTGGAGATTTTTGATGATATTTACTGGTCAGACGGTGAAAAGCTGACGGTGGAGGATATTTATTATTCTTTTGATATTGCAACAGACAATGCACTGAGTAATCATGCAGGGGCACTGGCGTGGACTTCGGATTTACGTCATGAGTCAGAAAGTGGAGAACTGGTACAGCAGGGCATGTTTACGGCAGAACATCCGGATTATAGCGGAACATTTCCAATCAGAGCGGGAGAAGAGGATACAGTTATGTATCTTCTCGTTAATAAGGTACTGGGAGCGGTTACAACATTGTTCAGTACGATTTTGATACTGCCAGAGCACATCTGGTCTCCTCTGGTAAATGAATTACAGCAGTTGAACAATAAAAATCCACAGGGCGAATTTCTTGAACAGTATCAAAATCCGGTTGGAAGCGGCGCATGGATTTTGAATACAGATGAAACAAATACGCAGGTGATCACACTGGATCGCAATCAGAAGTATCATCTGACTGATGAGAACGGAGATCCTTTGTATAAGGTGGATAAGATAAAGATTGTGCTGTATCTGGATGAGAATACGGCGATTTATTCCCTGCGGAAAGGGTATGTGGATATGCTGGATTCTTCAATCAGTTCTAATTATTTGAAGTTATTTGAACAAGAAGAAGATATCCAGGTCTTACGTTCTGACGGAACTTATGCGACCTGTCTTATATTAAATGTAAATCCTTCGGAACCATATGACAATGGTATGAAAATGCTTTTGCAGGATGTGAAGTTTCGGGAAGCACTTGCATTGGCGATTAATCAGGAGGAATTGATTGGCAAAACCTTGAATGGAGCCGGAACGAAAGCCCCAGCAGGATTGATTCTTTCTTCGAATGAAGTTTTATATAACGAGGATGCCGATGCTCTATCTGGAGAAATGGATGAAAAGCTGATGAAAGCAAATACATTTCTTGACGAGAGGTATCCAGAGAAAGATAAGGACGGATATCGTCTGGTAAATGGAAAACGGATCTGTTTTGATATTCTTGCTTCAGTCGGGCAGCAGGATCTGGTGGCATATTTGCAGAGACAGTTTCAGAAAATTGGCATTGAGGTGCAGTTCAAGGCATCTGGTTCCACACCAGAGACAACGTATCTGTACTCCGGCAATTTTGATATGACACTACAGACGGTTATCTTGTCCATGTCAAATGCAGATGTTATGTATCGGTCACATTTTGTTGCACAGGAACGATCTTCTAACTATGGAAAATATCAGAATGAAGAGATGACGGATTTAATCGAGGAAATGCGTTACACCTTGAATCAGGATTTAAAGATTGATCTAATAAAAACTTTGCAGGAGGAAACGGCAGAGACGTATTATAAAATTCCGCTCTATTCTTCTGAAGTTGTGTCGGTTGCAAGAACGGACAGATTTACCGGGTATGTGGCAGAGCCGGGACAAACGGCATTTAACATGAAAACGTTTGCAAATTTGGAACAGGTGGTGGAATAAATGGAAAAAATATATGTCATCAAACGTATTCTTTATACATTTTTCGTGTTTGCAGTAGTTGTAACACTTTGTTTCTTTATTCCACGACTTGGAGTCGATGATCCTTGTTCCAGATATTATCCGGCACAGGGAAATATGACTGACGAGCAGCACGAAGTGATCAAAGAACTGACGAGGCAGCAGTATGGATTGGATGGAACAACTTTGTCGCAGTTTACAAGATACATATCCGATTTATTTCATGGGGATTTGGGAACTTCTTATCAGTCGGGAAGTCCGAAAGTATTTGATCTGATTATGGGACGATTGCCATGGACATTGGTTTTGACTGTGTCCAGCATGCTGATTTCTGTATTTTTAGGAATCCTCATCGGAGCATTTTGTGCGTGGAAACGAGGCGGCTGGCAGGATCGTGCACTGATGAATGCTTCTACGATTGCGACAGCGGTTCCGTCTTTTTTCATTGCACTATTACTGGCATTTTTTCTCGGATTTCAGTGGGAAATCTTTCCTGCCTACACAGATCAGAACATGGTGTCGAATTTCCAGTGGAATATAGACAGCATTCTGAATGTGGCCTATAATGCAGCCCTTCCGGTGATCAGTACAGTAATCGGAGGAATCATTTCTTATGCACAAAACACACGAAATAGTGTGATCGCTGTTTCTAATGAGAATTTTATTATCACGGCAAAGGCGAAGGGCGTTTCTAATAAAGCACTCATCTATAAGCATACCCTGCGAAATGCTATGCTGGCGATTGTTACCAGTCTGGGCATGAGTATCAGCGGGCTGATTGGCGGTTCTGTGGTAATTGAGCAGATTTTTAACTGGAACGGCCTTGGAACTTTGTTTTTGGAAGCAAATAACACGAATGATTATCCATTGATGATGGGAATCATGATCTTTTTATCGGCATTTGCGCTGGCGGCAAATCTGATCACAGATCTCTGCTACAGTCTTTTGGATCCTCGTGTGACTTTAGGAGAGAGAAGATGAAGAAAATAGTTGAATTTACAAAAATATCTTTAAAGAATACGAAAGAATTCTTTCAGAAGATCTGGAACCACAAACAGGGACGTATCGGTCTGATCCTTGTGCTTCTGCTTCTTTTTGTGGCAGTGTTTGCTCCTCTGATCGCACCTTATGATCCCTATGACGTAACACAGAGAGATGAAAAAGGACTTTCTCCGAGTTGGGAACATTTACTGGGAACTTCGATTACGACGGGACAGGATGTTTTCAGTATGTTGGTTTACGGAGCACGCGTTTCCCTGAGTGTGGGATTGACTACGGGACTGGCAATTACAGCTCTTGGGTCTGTTTTGGGGGTGGCAGCAGGTTATCTTGGAGGTGTTGTTGATAATATTTTAATGCGTATCGTAGATATTATGATCGTCATTCCAACGTTGCCGCTTACAATTGTTATCACAAATATTTTTGGACATAGTTACGTGGTGATTGTCTTTGTATTCGTCCTTTTCGGATGGCAGAGCCTTTCTCGTGTAGTGCGTTCTCAGGTACTGCTTTTAAAAAATTCCGATTATGTAAAAGCAGCGGAACTTGCCGGCGCGGAAAAGAAATATATTATGTTCCGTCATATTTTGCCGGGAGTATCCCATCTGGTCGTTATGAATACGGCACTTACATGTGCGGGAATTATGATTGCAGAGGCTGGTTTGAGTTTTCTGGGACTTGGCAACCCAACTGCCATTAGCTGGGGGAAGATGCTGGCTGATGCACAGAGCGGTGGCTCCATGCTGTTTGGTCACTGGTGGACAGTGATTGCACCGGGAATCGGGATCTTTTTATCTGTCTTTGCCTTCATGCGTCTTGGCCTTGCGGTTGAAGAAATCCTGAATCCGAAGATGAAACGAAAGAGCAGTGCGAAGATGTTAATGAAACATATGAGCAATCAGTATTTGGAAGAAGTGTTCCTTTCCATGAATGATGATGGAAAAGGAGGAACTGTAGATGAAAGATAAAATTCTGGAGATTAAAAATTTGAAAGTCATTTTCCCTGATGAAAGGGGAGTTATACGGGCGGTAGAGGGCATTGATCTGGAAATTGAGAAGGGAAAATGCATTGCCTTAGTCGGTGAAAGCGGCTGTGGAAAGAGTGTAACCTCTCTTGCATCCATGAAACTGCTGAACCCGTCTTCTGCGGTTATGCGTGTCGATAAAATGGAGCTCTGTGGAGAGGATATTAGGGAGTTATCCGACAAAGAGATGCAAAAACTGCGTGGAAAGAAGATTTCAATGGTGTTTCAGGATGCACTTTCTGCTTTGAATCCGGTCATGACAGTCGGGAAACAGCTGGATGAGATCTTTATCCGACATCTGAACATTTCTAAGAAAAAAGCGAAAGAACATTCCGTGAAAGCACTCCAACTGGTCGGTGTTCCGGATGCTGAAATGCGTTACAAAGCCTATCCACATGAACTGTCAGGCGGGATGAGACAGAGAGTTCTGATTGCTATGGCATTTGCCTGCAATCCGGAGCTCATTATTGCCGACGAACCGACCACTGCGCTCGATGTAACCATTCAGGCACAGGTGTTACATGTCCTTTCAGAGATGCAGAAGAAACATGAAACGGCGTTGCTTTTGATTACCCATGATCTGAGCGTGGTTGTACATATGGCGGATGAAATTTATGTAATGTACAGTGGAAAAATTGTTGAAAAAGCATCCAAAGATAATCTTTTTAAAAACCCGATGCACCCGTACACAAAGGGACTCATTGCTTCCGTTGCAAAAATGGGCGATGAAAAAGGAGAATTTGTGCAGATTCCGGACTCTCTCCCGAATCCGATGAATAAACCTCATGGCTGTTACTTTCATCCTCGTTGTGAATATGCGATGGAAAAATGTAAACAATGTATGCCATCGTTGAAAACGATGGAGGATGGAAGAAAGCTAAGGTGCTGGTTATATGGGGAAGGAGGCGATATAAGTGGAAGATAAGAAAGAAATTCTTGTGGAGACTTCACATCTCAGCATTAATTTTCCAGTAAAAAAGGAACTGCCTTTCTCAAAACAGAAATATTTACAGGCTGTAACAGATGTATCCATTCAGATTCATAAGGGAGAAACATTCGGTCTGGTTGGAGAAAGCGGCTGTGGAAAGTCAACATTTGCCAATGCAACCTTAGGTCTTTTAACTCCTGATTTTGGGAGAATGATGTTTGCAGGGCAGGATTTGAACAAGATTACAAAAGAAGAATTGTTGAAAGAAATCCGCAAACGTATGCAGAAGATTTTTCAGGATCCGGGATCTTCTTTGAATCCAAGGTTTACAGTATTCGAACTGATTGCGGAACCTTTAGTTATCCGTGGCGGGTATACTCTGGAGCAGAGAAAAGAACTGGTCATAGAGATGCTGGAAAATGTCGGTCTTAGCGAAGCAGATCTTTATCGATATCCATGTGATTTTTCTGGTGGACAGCAGAAGAGAATCGCAATCGCAAGGGCTTTGATACTGAATCCGGAATATCTTGTCTGTGATGAGCCGGTCAGTGCATTGGACGTATCTGTTCATGCACAGATTTTGAATCTTCTGATGAATCTGCAGAAAAAGATGGGGATTACTTATTTGTTTATCTCTCATAATCTTGCAGTTGTGAAAAAAATCTGCGACAGACTGGCAATTATGTATTTAGGAAAAGTTGTGGAATATGGAAGTGCAGAAAAAATATTTGCAAATCCAATGCATCCATATACCAAGGCATTGATGTCAGCTGTGTTGGATATCGATGTGGACTCTGAGAAAGTACAGAATACTTTATATGGCGATATCGCCAGTTCGCTGGATCCTCCGACAGGATGTAGATTTTGTAAACGGTGTCCTGAGGCAAAGGAAGACTGCAGTGCAGTCGCCAGTCCTCTGGTTGAGGTTGAGCTGGATCATTATGTGGCATGCAGATTTGCACATTTATTATAGAAAGAAAAAGGAGAAAAGAGATATGTTAAAAAAATATTCATGTAAGACACTTTCTTTGCTGCTTGTTTTTGCAATGTTTTGTTCATCTTTGCTGGCTGGCTGCAAAAAGAATCATGAAGAAATAAGTGCAGAGAATCTGGAAGATACAGCAGTTTATGAATTTGATGGAATACTTGTCACAGATTTGGAAAATGTTTATGAGTGTAATCTCGAAATGGGTCAGGGAATGTCTATGAAACTGTATCTGCGAATTGATGCAGATGGAAACTTCGTATTTTTAAGAAACACAGATTTTTCCAGTACGGAAAAAGGTGCCGGTAAAGTTTATGAAAGAAAAAATGGTGAACATTGCCTTGTATATTACATTGTAAATGGAGAAGAAGTAGAACTTGGTGAATACATTTCTACATTTGAAATTACAGAAGATGGAAAAATCGCTTTTACATCTTCCTTCTGGTTTGGTGCTACAGAACCGAAACTTACTTCAGAAGATGGTGCAGAAGATTATCTTGAATTTATTGTCTCAAAAGAACTTTAAAAGTTATGTGGAGGTAAGCTATGTTTGGCTTACCTCTTATAAATCACAATCCCCAGCATTCCCATCTCCCGATATCGTTTCTCAACAGATTCTTTTTGATATCCAACAATTTTTCCATCAGCGAGTGGATCCATAATATAGTAGTTTTCCTCATCATACCCACACAATACTATGCAATGTTCCTGCGCCTTCCAGGTGTAGAGTGTTCCATCTTCAAGATGATACTGCATTCCGTCAAAAGATTCCTTCATTTGAATTGTAACCCAGAGAATGACTGGAATTTGTTTGTTGATGTAATCTTGTTTTAACTGTTCTAAAGTGGCATGAGAAATTTTTTGAAAAGAAAGTTTGCCGATACCGGAAATCCCCTTACGTTTTAGCTTATTCAAAGCTTTCATAATAACATCAGCATAGCATCCAAGACTTGCTTTTTTATATGGATTACCTACAAAAAATTCGTGAGGATTCGGTCCATATAGAATTCCGTTTTTCCAGTAAAAAGTATCACAAGGGAGAAAATCTTTAATAAATTGATGAACATTAATATCTATTCCATAGTATTGAAGGACACACACCGTACTTACTGATTCACATCCGGTTGGAAAATCTTTTTGCGAAAGACCATGCAGTGGAATAATATGTTTCGAGCTGGAAGTTGTAGAAGATATACATTTATCCATACCAATCATCCTAAAAAATATTTCACACTAATCATATTCCTCAAAATAATCTAATATGCTTTTTACAAATTTTCTTGTCTTTTTTTATCTCAAATGGGATAATAAAATCAGGACAGAGAACACACGATGGATTTTGACTAAATGTGAAGGACTGAAACTGAGATAAATAAAGTTGGAGGAAAAGTATAATGATAGTAAAACGTGATTTTATATATTCACCGAAAGGAAAGAGCAGACCACTGCACATTTATTTGCCAGATGATTATGAACAGTCCGAAGAGCATTATCCTGTCATGTATTTTTTTGATGGTCATAATCTGTTTTTTAATGAAGATGCGACCTACGGAAAATCATGGGGATTGAAGGAATTTCTTGATACATGGAGTAAACCAATGATTATCGTTGGAATTGAATGTGGACATGAAAATGGAGAACGATTATCTGAATATCTTCCTTATCCGGCAGAATGGGGACATTTTTGTGAATATAAACCGATGGGCGATGCGACATTGCGCTGGATTATCGAAGAAGTCAAACCAATGATCGACAAAGAATACAGAACACATCCATTCAGAGTATGTACAGGAATTGCCGGCTCAAGTATGGGCGGTATCATGGCATTGTTTGGAGCTGTTCACTATAATCAGTGGTTTTCTAAGGCGGCCTGCATTTCTACGGCGATGGGATTCTGCATGGAGGGGCTGATGAAGGATATGTCGGAAAATATCATGGATCCGGATACAAGAATCTATATGTCGTGGGGAACGAATGAAGCCCATGGTTTGGAAGACAGAGAGTATGAGGATACAAGCAGCTATACTTATAAGTGTCATAAACGTGTTGAGGAAAAAATCAAAGATACTGGTGCTTTTGTAAAACTTCGTTGCCAGGTAGGCGGCGGACATTGCGAAGCAGACTGGGAGAAGCTGGTACCGGAATTTATGGATTTTTTGTGGATGGAATGATGTGAATGAATAGGAAAGTAAATGTGGAAAAATCAAAGGTAAAACAGAAAAAAAGGGGAAAGATTCTCTGGATCATTGGAATAGCAATGCTTCTGGCAGTTGGATTTTCAGTTTACTATGTCAATGATTATTATCACAGCAATGTAAAGGCTGAAGATTTTAACGAATTATCCGGGACAGTTGAAATGAGTGAATTTGAAGATGGAATCTTTCTGGATGGAAGTGGAGATGAAACCGCTGTGATTTTTTATCCGGGAGCAAAGGTAGAGTATACTTCTTATCTACCTTTATTTTACGAACTTTCCAGCCATGGAGTAGATTGTTTTCTGGTGAAAATGCCTTGCAATCTTGCATTTTTTGGAATGAATATGGCGAATGGGATTATGAAAGAGTACGAGTATGAAAACTGGTATCTTTCTGGTCATTCCCTCGGCGGGGCAATGGCCGCATCCTATTCCGCAAAGCATTTGGATGTGTTGGAAGGGTTAATCTTACTGGCAGCTTATCCGACCGAAAGTCTTGATGCAGAGACATTTTCTGTATTATCCCTTTATGGAAGTGAAGATAAAGTTCTCAATATGCAGAAGCTAGAAGAAGGGCGAGAACTGATGCCAGAAGATTATACCGAAATTTGTATAGAAGGTGGTAATCACGCACAGTTTGGAGATTATGGAGAACAGGAAGGAGATGGAAGTGCGTCAGTTTCGATGGAGGCGCAGGTGGAGCAATGTGTTCTGGCGATTTTGAACGTGATAGAAAAGTAATGTTGTATAATTTGACTAACGGCCTAAAGAAAAAAGGAGAGTTGTGACTTATTGCAAGTCACAGCTCTCCTTTTTATGGGGTTCACAATGAAAGTCATTAATTCCCCGAGACTTCCTTATCTTAAACTACTATTTCGCTTCTTTTCCTTCGCCATTAAAGTATTCTTTTGTCAGTTTTACAACTGTTCCGGAAAGAAGGAACAATGCAATCAAGTTCGGAATTGCCATCAGACCATTGAACGTATCTGCGATACTCCACATCAGTCCGAGATCCATTGTTGCACCAACGATAGCAACTAAAGAATAAACAACCATGAAAGGTTTGATAATCTTTTCTGTGAACAAGAATTCTGCACAGCGAGCCCCGTAAAGTCCCCATCCAAGAATTGTAGAGAATGCGAAACAGCACATTGCGATTGCTGTGAAGATAGATACCCAGTTACCATATGTAGCAGTAAATCCGCTGATTGTAAGTTCAGCACCTGCAGCTTCACCAAATGCAATTGGAACCCCACTGCAGAGAATTGTAAGGGCAGTCAGTGTACAGATTACGATTGTATCTGTAAATACTTCAAAAATGCCGAATAAGCCCTGCTTTACAGGTTTCTGTGTATCCGCACATGCATGTGCGATAGAACCAGTACCAAGACCGGCTTCATTTGAGAAGATACCACGAGAAACACCTTTCTGCATACTAACAAAAAGTGTTCCCACAATACCACCGGTTACGGCTGATGGATTGAAAGCACCATAGAAAATAGCGTAGAATACGGATGGTACGCTTTCAATATTCAAGATTACTACACCAAGACCAAGAACAATGTAAAGGATGGCCATAAATGGTACAAGCTTTTCTGTTACATTCCCCAGACGTTTGATTCCTCCGAGAAGAACAAGTGCAACAAGGATTGTAATTACGATACCGATTACAAGACTTGTAGTACCTGTCTGGTCTGCTGTAATAAAATTAAAGTTTATAAGTGCAGTGTTAACAGACGCTGTAATTGTGTTGACCTGCGTCGCATTACCTGTACCGAATACAGTAAGTACAGCAAAACCGGCGAATAGACAGGCAAGCCAGTTCCACTTTGGTCCGAGACCATTTTTAATGTAGTACATTGGTCCGCCTACGAAATCTCCGTGTGCGTTACGTTCACGGAAATGAATGGCGAGAGTTACTTCGGCAAATTTTGTACACATACCGAGACATGCAGAAACCCACATCCAGAATACAGCACCAGGACCGCCAATCGCGATCGCTCCGGCTACACCAGCAATATTACCGGTACCAACGGTTGCTGCAAGAGCAGTGCAAACAGCCTGAAAAGGTGTAAGAGCACCGTCTTGTGCTTCTCTTTTTCGGAAAATTCTTCCAACTGTAGTTTTCAAAGCATATGAAAACTTGCGGAACTGTATAAAACCAGTGCGGACACTAAGCAAAAGACCTACACCGATGATACAGACCATTGCCGGAACACCCCATACAAAGTTATTCACGACAGTATTGATAGATTCAATTGTTTGCAGCATAAATAAAATCCTTCCTAATAATTTCTTAAGATATTGTTGCAAATAGACAATAATCTTTATAATACTAACATATCTGATAAAAAATGTATATTATAAAATGTTAACAATTTGCAATAGATCTGGCTTCCGCCATGTTTATTGACAAAGCTACTTCGAAGGGGTGGTACAATGTTATTTTCTTTCTTTGCTCTGGCAGGAGATTTAGGTTGTTCCTGTGGTCCGAGTCTGGCAGGATTAGTTGCAGAGATGAATCAGAATAACCTTCAGATGGGAATTTTGTTCGCAATTGTATTTCCAATTGTCTTAGTGCTGGGAATAGTAATTATAAGAAAAAAATATAAAAAATAAATGTAAAAATAATATAAACAGTGTATAACAGTTGACAACAGTTATACGCTGTTTCATACTGTTTGTAACGAAAGGGGAAAGATATGATGAAATTAATAATCAATAATTCATCCATCCAGCCAATTTATGAGCAGATTATGTCTCAGATAAAAGCAAAAATCATGAATGGAGAATTAAGTGAAGGTGAGATGCTTCCGTCTGTTCGTACTTTTGCAAAAGAACTTAAGGTAAGTGCATTGACAGTAAAGAAGTCGTACGATGTTCTTGAAAAAGAAGGGTTTATCATCACAATTCATGGAAAAGGAAGTTTTGTGACGATGATGAATCAGGAGCTTATGTTGGAGGAAAAGAAGAAGGAAGTAGAAGCTGATTTGGAAATGGCCATCCGAAAAGGTAGAATCTGTGGAATGAGTGATCAGGAATTGATTGAATTATTTCATCTTGTTTTGGAGGATTGAGTGATATGTTAAAATTGAATAAGGCAAAGAAGCATTATATAGGTTTTGATGTATGAGAATTTTGAGAAAAATAAATTCATCGCCATGTGCAAAGAATTATCAATCCCAATGGATAAAAAGATCAAAGAATTTTCAACGGGTATGAAAAGAAAGCTACAGATATTGGTAGCAATCTCACATGATTCAGGATGGGGAGATCATTTTACATGAAGATACGGACTACTGACAGATCAGAAGCAGTTGGTTGGTGTCATGCTTATGGTCGGTATTATATTTTTGATTACGAATGAGGATCTGTCGATGGCAGTTCCATACGTGACAATGATGTTTTCCATATTTTCACTCACAACAATCAGTTATGATGAATTTGACAATGGAATGAGCTTTTTATTTACTTTACCGGTGAATCGTGTAAAATATGTAGTAGAAAAATATATTTTTGGAATATTGGTCTGTCTTTGTGGTTTTCGTATGATCAGCATTTTTGCAGGTGCAGCATCCGTGGTGCGAGGAATAGAATTTCCTGTTCAGGAATATGGTGCTATAGCTGCAACAGGACTTGGAATTGCATTTTTTATTCTTGAAAAAATGGAGAATGTAGATACTAAAGTTATAGTATTGGTTATCCTAGTCGTATTGGTGGTGATGATGTTGATTTCGGCTCTGGAGTCAATTAAAATTATGCAAAAGAAAGAATTTTAATTCTTCCCAGACTTGAATACACGAAAAATCATTTATAGAACAGGCAAGAAGAACAAAAAATCTAAACAGGGATGGTAAGTGAAAATGCAGGAATTTATTCATTACACACCAACGAAGGTTATATTTGGAAAGGATACGGAACTTCAGACAGGGACTGAGGTTAAGCTGGCAGGCGGAACAAAGGTACTTATTGTATATGGCGGTGGAAGTGTAAAGAAAAGCGGACTTCTGGAACGAGTGGAAAGAGTTCTTGAAGAGGAAGGAATTGCATATGTGGAATGGGGTGGTGTGAAGCCAAACCCAAGACTTTCACATGCAGAGGCAGGAGTGAAATATGCTCTTGAGGAAAAAATTGATTTTGTGCTTGCAGTTGGTGGTGGAAGTGTTATTGATACAGCAAAGGCAATTGTATTTGGAATGGCTCATTCGGAAGAAGATTTATGGGATGTCTGGATGAAAAAAGTACCTCGTGTTGCGACATTACCGGTAGGAGTTATATTGACAATTTCTGCAGCAGGAAGTGAGACAAGTGGTTCGGCAGTTCTGACAAACGAAGAAACAGGAAAGAAATCCGGCTGTGCATCGGGAGTGAACCGTCCAGTGTTTGCGATTATGAATCCAGAACTTACTTATACACTTCCTAAATATCAGATTGCATGTGGAGTTGTAGATATTATGATGCACACACTGGAGAGATATTTTATTCCGAATCAGAAGAATCAGATGACGGATGAGATTGCAGAAGGACTTTTACGTACGGTAGTAAAAAATGGACGAATTGCGATTCAGAATCCAGAAGACTATGATGCCATGAGCGAGATTATGTGGTGTGGAAGTCTTTCGCATAATGATCTGACAGGACTTGGTCGTGGCGCAAAGGACTTTTCAGTTCATAAATTTGGTCATGCACTCAGTGCAAAATTTGACGCTGCACATGGAGCATCTTTATCGGCAGTCTGGGGTGAATGGGCGAAATACATTTACAAGAGTGATCCGGAAAGATTCCAGCAGTATGGAAGAACTGTCTGGGGAATTCAGGAAGAAGATAGCTTAAAAGCAGCAGAAGAAACAATAAAGTGTACGATTGATTACTTTAAAGAACTTGAGATGCCGATTTCTTTGTCTGAACTTGGAATTGGAATTTTGAGTGATGATGTATTAATGGAACTTTCTATGGATGCAACGATGAATGGAACTGTAAAGATCGCGCAGATTCAGAAGTTGGGGCTGGAAGATGTATATCAGATTTTCAGCAATGCGAACCACTAAGCAGGAGAGAGAATGAAAAGTATTTATTTTGATAATGGGAGTACTTCATATCCGAAAGCACCTGGGATTGCTGAGGCTATGGCAGAATTTTTGACAAGGTGTGCCTTCAATATTAATCGAGGAAATTATGAGCAGGCATATGAGGTTGCCGGGATTGTTCTGGAGACAAGGGAACTTCTGGCAGAACTGTTTCATGCCGAAAGCTCCAGACAGGTTGTATTTACACCAGGAATCACATATTCCTTAAACTACCTGATCAAAGGGCTTTTGAAAAAGGGGGATCATGTGCTTGTGACAGGTCTTGAGCACAATGCAGTGATGCGACCGCTCTGTCAGATGGAGAAGACGGGAGTGCAGTATGAAATCCTTCCAGTTGATAAAGAAGGAAGTCTGATTCTGGAGGAAGTTGAAAACCATATTCGGGAGAATACCCGTCTTTTGATCGCGGTTCATGCATCCAATGTCTGTGGAACGATTGTTCCGATTAAAAAGCTTGGTGCTGTCTGCAAAAAGCATGGAATTTACTTTGCTGTGGATACAGCGCAGAGTGCAGGAATATTAGAGATAGATATGAGAAAATGTAACATTGATTTTCTGGCATTTACCGGACACAAGGGACTTTTGGGTCCGCAGGGAATTGGCGGATTTATAATTTCAGATGATCTGGATAAAGAATTGACACCTTTGATCGTTGGCGGAACCGGAAGTATTTCTAATCAGTTGGAAATACCTGAGATGCTGCCGGATAAGTATGAAAGCGGTACGATGAATCTTCCGGGAATTGTGGGGCTTCATACATCGTTGAAATATCTGAAAAAGACAGGGGTTGAAACAATCCATAAGAAAAAAATGGAACTTACAGAATATTTTCTGATGCGTCTGGGTGAGATTAAGGGAGTTCGTGTGGTTGGAAAAAATGAAATTGATGGAAGAGTCGCAGTAGTTTCTCTGTATTTTCAGGATATCGATAATGCTATTGTGGCATTTCAGCTTGAAAGCGAGTATGGAATTATGACTCGTGTAGGTCTTCATTGTGCACCTGTGGCACATAAAAGTCTGGGAACATATCCACAGGGAACAGTTCGGATTGCTTTTGGTGCATCGAATACAAAGGAAGAAATTGATACTCTCATTGAAGCATTAAAAAATCTATAGAAAAAATCAATAATTAAATTTTAATTAATGAAAAATCAATGGGTTAGAGAAATCGAACTCATTGATTTTTTATGTGCATGAATGATACCATGAATTCATATGAAAACGATGATTTATCAGACAGGAGGATAAAAAATGGCAGATAATCGTAAGATGTGGGAATCTTTGGGAATGGATCTTGAAACACATGATGCTCTTTGTGAGGTATTGCCAGTGGCATTTGGTGATGTATATTTATCACAGGAGAATCGTCCAGAAGCTATGGACTTCTATAACATGGTAGTTGCAGACATTCATGGAATTCGCCCATCAGAATTGATTGAACATCAGAAAAATGGTGGAAAAGTATTTGGTACTTTCTGTGTTTATGTACCAGATGAGATTGTATTTGCAGCAGATGCAATCGCTACAGGACTTTGTGGCGGTTCACAGTTTTGGGTACCAGGTGGAGAAAAGGTTCTTCCGACAAATACATGTCCATTGATCAAAGCATCTGTAGGTGCAAGACTTGACAGAACATGTCCATTCTTCCGTATTGCAGATATGTATGTAGGTGAAACAACATGTGATGGAAAGAAAAAAGCATGGGAAATTCTCGCAGAAGATGTACCAGTTCATGTAATGGATCTTCCACAGATGAAGCGTGCAAAAGATGTAAAAGCATGGGCAGAAGAGATTAAAGACTTCAAGAAAGTTGTAGAAGAATATACAGGTAACGAAATTACTGCTGAAAAACTTGGTGCAAGCATTAAGCTGATCAACGATAAGAGAAAAGCTCTTGCAAGACTGTATGATTTCAGAAAGAATGATAAGCTTCCGATCAGTGGAAAAGATGTTCTTCTTGTATCTCAGATTGCATTCTATGATGATCCTGCAAGATTTACACAGATGACAAACAGACTCTGTGATGAACTGGAACAGAGAGTAGCTGACGGTGTGAGCGTATTCGAAGAAGGAACAAAGAGAATTCTGCTCACAGGTACACCTCTTGCAATTCCAAACTGGAAACTTCACAACATTATCGAGACAAGTGGCGGAGCTGTTGTATGTGAAGAAATGTGTACAGGAACACGTTACTTTGAACGTCTTGTAGATGAAACAAAAGAAACAGTTGACGAACAGATCGACGCAATCGCTGACAGATATATGGGAATCAATTGTGCATGCTTCACACCTAACTCAGCACGTATTGATGACATTATCAGACTTGCAAAAGAATACAAGGCTGACGGTGTAATTGACGTGAACCTGAAGTTCTGCAGCCTGTATGATACAGAAGGATA
The DNA here is from genome assembly GCA_036309085.1 of Schaedlerella sp. Lineage (GTDB taxonomy): Bacteria > Bacillota > Clostridia > Lachnospirales > Lachnospiraceae > Schaedlerella. The sequence continues at coordinate 59,602 of JAXJUL010000032.1, read as the reverse complement.
TTCTGTAGAGAAAGCGCTGAAAGAAGCAGGAATTCCTGTACTTGGAATTGAAACAGATTATGTTGACAGCGATGCACAGCAGCTTCGTACAAGAATCAGCGCATTTATCGAAATGCTGAACAATTAATTATAGAAAAGAAGAGAAGACTTAAAAGGATAATATTATGAAGGTAATGCAGCATTATGTGTTGTTTCCCAATCATGATAATGGAATGAGATTATACAAGGAGCTGAAAGCTTTGGGGAGGAAGCCGGTCATTGTACCAACTCCCCGTCAGGCGAGTAAGTGTTGTGGGATTTCATTGCTCGTAAAAGAAGAGGATCTGGAAGCTGTAAAGCAGTGTATTGAGGAACATGATATTGAGATCTGGGGTATATCAGAGATTGAGAAGGATGTAAAGCCGAATCGTGACAGATATTGTTAGAGGAGATAGCGTATGTATTATGTTGGGATAGACATTGGTTCTACGGCATCAAAAGTAGTGGTTATAGGACAAAAAGAGCTTCGCTTTGTTCTGCCGACTGGATGGAGCAGTAAGGAAACATCATTGATCATTAAAGAAAAGTTATTGGAGAATGGAATTGATGTGAATTCTGATTCTGTCAAGGTAGTTGCAACTGGATATGGAAGGATCGCAGTTGATTTTGCGGATCATGTGATAACGGAAATTACATGCCATGCCCGTGGAGGAAGAGAGATTGCAGGTAATGACTGTGCGATTATTGATGTGGGCGGACAGGATACAAAAGTAATTTTGATGGAAAATGGAATGGTCGTTGATTTTTTGATGAATGATAAGTGTTCAGCTGGAACAGGAAAATTTCTTGAAATTATGGCGAACCGTCTGGGAATCACGCTGAATGAATTATTTGAAATGGCAATGCAGGGTCAGGCGGTTTCTATCAGTTCACTATGTACAGTATTTGCTGAATCAGAAGTGATCAGTTATATCGGTGAAGGAAGAAAAAGAGAAGATATCGCTGCCGGAGTTGTAGATTCGGTTGCAGCAAAGGTTGCTCAGCTTTGTCAGCGTAAGAAACTTCCTGAAAAGGTTATTCTTACAGGTGGATTAAGCCACAGTGAATATTTTACCGCGATTCTTTCAAAGAAGGTAGGGAGAAAAGTAGAACCGACAGAGTTTGGAAGATATGCAGGAGCAAGCGGAGCTGCATTTTTGGCAAAAGAAAAGAAGAAAAGATAAAAAAGATGGATTGCAGAAAGTATCTCTGCAGTCCATCTTTTTTAGAATTCTTTTAGTAACAGAAGGCATTGTTCTGGACAAGAGAATTTGAAAATGCTAAACTCATAAAGAAAAAACATGAGAGGTGTGGCAAATGAATATTTTATTTATATCAGATTACGTATGTCCATATTGCCTTGTGGCAAAAGAGGCGTTGAAGCAGGCCTGTGCGGAACTCAATATTCAGCCGGAGATGGTTTATCACGCATTTGAACTTACAGAAGAACCAAAACCAAGGGTAGATACATATAATGATGCAAATCGAAAAGAGCATTATAAGATTCTTGTAGAACCCTGCAAGCAGTTAGGTCTGGATATGAAACTTCCTCCGAAGGTCGTTCCAAGACCATACAGCCGCCTTGCTTTTGAAGGATATTATTATGCGAAAGACAATGGATGTGGAGAAGCTTACAATGATTTAATCTACAGAGCATATTTTATTGATGAAAAAGATATCGGAGACATGGATGTTCTTTGTGAACTTGCAATGCAGGCCGGACTTGATGTGGAAGGATATAAGAAAGTTATAGATGAAGGTGTATATTCTGAAATTGAGAAGAAATCTGTTAGAGAAGCAAGAGAAATCTATAAGATCGACCATGTACCAACAATTTATATTGATGGGGAACTGGCTGATATCAAAAAGTATACAAAAGAAGAATTTATAGAAGTTCTTACAAAAATAAATAAAAAGGATAGATAAGATGAAAAATTATCTGAAGGAACATGTAAAAGACAGGAAGAATTTTGTAGAAAAATGTATAGGAAGGGCATATATGTTGGGGCACTGGCTTCTTCTGGCCTGTATTGTTGGGATTGTCATCGGTGCTATAGGTGGATTGTTCGGACGTGGAATTACAGAGCTTACAGCTTTTCGTAAAGAAAATACTTGGATGCTTTATCTGCTTCCGCTGGCAGGTCTTGTAATCATTGCAATTTATAAGCTTGATCCATATCATACAGGAACGAACCTGGTTCTTTTGGGTATTCAGAAAGGAAAATATGTTCCGCTTCGAATGGCATCTTTGATTGTTGTGTCAACAATGCTGACTCATGCTTTCGGTGGTTCTGCCGGAAGAGAGGGGGCTGCACTTCAACTTGGAGGAAGTCTTGGAGGAACTATTGGAAAATATTTGAAGATGGATGAATATGACCGAAAGGTTATGATCATGTGTGGAATGAGTGCAGGATTTTCCGCACTGTTTGGTACACCATTAACAGCAACTGTATTTTCAATGGAAGTAATCAGTGTCGGGATTATGCAATATGCAGCCTTTGTGCCATGTGCGATTGCATCTATTGTTGCAAAAGAAATATCCCTATTGGTTGGCGGTCATGCGGAGCATTTTGTACTTCCAACAGGAGTTGCATTTGATTTGAAAAATGTGATATTGACGATTATTCTCGCTGTATTGTGCGCTGCTGTCAGTATTGTTTTTTGCATCGTCTTACATATGACAGAGTATTATATGGAAAAATGGTTTCCAAATCAGTGGATTAGAGTGGTTGCAGGTGCAGTAATTATCATTGTACTTGCAAAGGTTGTAGGGACGGAAGACTATCTTGGTGCAGGAATGGATATTGTAGTGCGTGCGATTGAAGGAGAAGTATTCGTATTTGCATTTTTGTTAAAGATGATATTCACGGCAATAACACTGGGGGCTGGATTTAAAGGTGGAGAGATTGTGCCTACATTGTTTGTAGGTGCAACATTCGGATGCCTGTTTGGACAGATTACAGGGCTTTCACCAGCACTTTCTGCAGCTTGCGGAATGGCAGCTCTATTTTCAGGTGTAACAAATTCACCGATTTCAACAATGTTTTTATGTATAGAGTTGTTTGGAAGTGAATATCTTTTATTTTTCTTGATTGCAGTGAGTATAAGTTATCTGGAATCAGGATATTTTGGATTGTATCACAGTCAGAAGATTATGTATTCAAAGACAAGATTGAAATTTATTAATACACAGACAAAGTAAAGTTTAGGTTAGGAGGGATTTGATGTCATTACAGGATTATGAAAAAGCATATAAATCAGGCAGAAAAGCTTATCAGGCAAAGATGATGCATGGAGAAAATCCTACTTTGGAAGTTCTGGACAGTATTTTGCCTTCAAAGGGAGAATACTCCGAATTCCCGCTTGGGCTTATTCAAATTCCGACGGAACAGATTGTTGGAACAAAAACATTCGGAAGAAGTACAGCATTTGCTTCAAATTTTATGCCTGTTCTTGATGTGGAAACAGAATTTGCAGCAAAATGGATTAATTTAAGTATCAGCCATGAGGAAGAAGGAATACGAGAACCGGTTAAAGTTTATGAATATATGAATAAATTCTATGTTCTGGAAGGGAATAAACGTGTCAGTGTTTTGAAATATTATGATGCTGCAACAGTTTCTGCGATTGTAACACGTCTGATTCCAAAACGAACAGAAGAGAAAGAGAATAAAATATATTATGAATTTTTGGATTTTTATGAAGGTTCAAAGATAAATTATATCTGGTTTTCAGAAGTAGGAAATTTTTCAAAGATGCTGGAGATTGTTAAAAGAAAACCGGGAGAAGTCTGGACAGATGAAGAACGAGGGATGTTCAGCTCTAATTATTCAAGATTTTTAAAAGAATATAAGGCAAATGGCGGGGATAAGCTTTCAATTACACCAGGAGATGCATTTCTTGCGTTTATAAATATATATGGATATGAAGATCTGGATGATCTTACAACGACGGAGTTAAAGAATCTGGTTACAAAATCATGGGAAGAATTCCAACTGCTTGGCAAAGAAGATGTGATCGAACTGAAAATGAATCCAAACAGCGAAAAGAAGAATTTCTTCAGTGCACTTTTGCCAAAAAGTACACCAAAACAGAAGATTGCTTTTATCTATGAGAAAACACCGGAAACTTCGGCATGGATTTACGCACATGAGCTTGGCAGACTGCATTTAGAAGAAACATTTTCTGAGGAAGTCAGTACAATTTATCGTGAAAATGTAACCTTGGAAAATATTGATGATATTTTAGAAGAAGTGGTAACTGAAGGATGTAATTTGATTTTTACAACCTCTCCTTCTTTTGCACAGGCAAGTGTAAAAGCTGCAATTGCACATCCCCAAATAAAGGTTTTGAACTGTTCTTTGAATACGACGCATCGATATATTCGTACATACTATGCAAGAATGCATGAAGCAAAGTTTTTGCTGGGAGCGATTGCAGGCATTTTTGCAGAAAATAATAAGATTTTATATACGGAAGATTATCCAATCTATGGATCAATTGCCAATATCAATGCATTTGCACTTGGAGCAAAAATGACCAATCCCAGTGCAAAAATTTATCTTGAGTGGACGTCTGCAAAGGATTGGAATCTTGAAGAAACAATTAAAAAAATCCAGCCATCCTGTATATCAGGAAAAGATATGCTGATTCCAAAAGACAGAAGCAGATATTTTGGATTATATCATATGGATGGAGATACACCGCATAAGCTCGCTATGCCGCTGTGGCACTGGGGAAAGTTTTATGAGCAGCTGATTCATACAATTATGGAAGGAACATGGAAATATGACGACAGCCAGACATCAGAGAAAAAAGCAATCAATTATTGGTGGGGGATTTCGGCCGGAGTTGTTGATGTAGTCTGTTCCAAAAATCTTCCAAGTGCAACAAAACGTTTAATAGATCTTTTGAAGCATTCTATTAGTCTTGGACAGTGTAATGTTTTTTATGGCATTTTGCACTCGCAGGATGGTATTATACAGGATGATCCGGAAAAGGAACTGAAGCCGGAAGAAATTTCCAAAATGGATTGGCTTGAGGAAAATGTAATTGGTTCGATTCCAAAGAAAGCCGATTTAAAAGAGCAGGCGGAGTCTGTAATTTTACAACAGGGTGTGCGGCAGGCAAAAGAATAATTTGAAGCAATTTAAGAGAACAAATATCAGAAAGAAAAACGATTATGAAGATACTTGCAATATCAGATATGGAATCGAAATATCTGTGGGATTATTATGAAAAAAGCAGATTAGAAGGGATTGATCTGATCATTTCCTGTGGCGATCTTTCGCCAGAATATCTTTCATTTCTTGTAACAATGTCAAATGTACCAGTTCTTTATGTGCATGGGAATCATGACGTGAAATATGAGAATCGTCCGCCGGAAGGCTGTGTCTGTATTGAAGATAAGATTTATGTTCATGAAGGAGTACGTATTTTGGGTCTGGGTGGATCTATGAGATATAATCCAGAAGTGAATCATCAATATACAGAAATGGAAATGAAGAAGAGAGTTTTTCGTTTATTTGGTCAGTTGTTCTTTAGAAGAGGATTTGATATTCTGGTGACACATTCGCCGACGTATGAGATTAATGATGGAACAGATCTGCCGCATCGTGGATTTAAAATATTCCGGAAATTGATGGATTGGTATAAACCGAAATATCATTTACATGGACATGTACATATGACTTATGGAAGACAGCATAAACGATATGATGTATACAAAGATACAAAGATTATTAATGCATACGAGAGATGTATCATAGAATATGAAGTGTAAATAGAATATTGAATTAATCAACAAACGGCTGATGGATTTTGATTCATCAGCCGTTTTTGCGAGCAATTATTTTGGCGTACCTTTCCAATAATATTCTAAGCATGGAATTAAGATCAGTGCTGTGATCCCAGCGGTGAATCCTCCATTATAGAGCATGAATCCACCGTGCATTGCACTGGTAGATGTACACATTATTGCACATAAGAAACCAGCAGCAATTCCCCAACGTTTCCCAAAATATCCAGAAATAGGGCAAAGACCAGTAGCAAAAGCAGCCCCATTCATATAGCCTTGAGTAGATAATGTCCATGGTATATTCAATCCGCCAATCGTACAGATGACAGATACAAGGGCAGAAAGAAGAGCATAACCCAGAAGGACTGGTAAAACATTGCGAGGATGTTGTCCCTTGGCTGAAAAGGACAGGGCGGCGAGAACGATGCCGACAGTAGCACCCGTGAAACCTGCTCCATCCGTAAACAGTACGACAATTGTAAAATAAGCAAGAATCATGAAGCCATAGACACCGATATTAATCAATACTCGTGGCATACCGAAAGTGTCCATAAAACTGATGTTATATCCAGAGGATTTTATAAGTTGCCCATATCCTTTAAAAGTTTTTCCGTTTGTAAACCATCCCCAGATTAAAAAGATCGAAAATACAATTGAAAAAAATATGACAGAGAATTCAAGGTAAGATGAATTATGTGCGGTATAGATTGGATTTGCCAAAATATAATTCTCCGGAGTCTGGATTCCAAAGGTCTTATACATAAATGCATAGAGCAAAATACCTAAAAGTCCAAAAGCAAGTCCACCGTTATATAGTGTAAATCCTTTATGTAACCTTAATGCTCCCGGCAGCATTGCCGGAATCGCAAATCCCAAAAAGATGCTGAAAAGGACTGCATATAAAAATCCAAGCCATCCAATCTGGGTTTCGAAGATTTCAAAAGCATCACTTACATGGTAACGGAATAACAATTCGCTTATAAATGGTCCGAAAGCCGTAGCAAAAAGTGAAATTGCAAGGTTATCTTTAAAATTAATCTTAAAGAATCTGCAAAACAGCAGGATTCCAAGAATCGGCGGCCACATATTCAAAAAATTGAGTCCGTAGAAGCAGTGAGCAACTACAAGGAAATATCCGGCAAATGAATTCAGGCGGCAATCTGCTTTCAGCCCGTACATAAGAAGGTTACATGAAAGCCCACAGATTCCGGCGTTCAAAAACGCAGAAGCCAGATTCCCAATCTGAAAATAATCCGTAATCAGTGGAGCAGGGGTGACGAGAATAAACAGCCAATCACTCCAGACTTCATCCCAGACATTGAGATATGCAGCAGCAGCAGGGCAGGCAGCAAGGAAGCAGAGAGAAAAGACAAGACAGATTCTTTTTACATACCAGCTTTCATCTTTTAAATTTTGCATATACATAGTAATCACCTGTAAATAAATATATAGATATATAAAGTGTAACATAATATTTATGGAAGAAAAAGGCATTCAGTAAAGAAATTTTGTTTAATAGCATAAAAAATACAGCCTGCCGTTTTTTGTTGGCAGGCTGTATTATCTTAATACCCTTCTTGGAAAAAATGTCGAGTTGTGAAAGGAATGACACTGAATTTTAGGGTAATAAGACCAATATTAGTGGTATGCTTTACTTGTCTCGTAAACTGGTTCACAAGTAAGCTGTACCCCGAGTTTTTTGAAAGTCTTAATATCTACATTAGAAAGCATAACAGAAGTATGAGCCTGACAGCCAATGAGTTTAGGCAGCTGCTCTAAAGCAAGCAGAGCGTTAGGATCTTCGGCAGCACTTGTTGAAAGTGCGATCAAAACTTCGTCTGTATGCAGTCTTGGGTTTTTACTCTGCAGATAATCGACTTTTAACTTCTGAATAGGTTCAATTGCTTTTGGTGAAATAATGTGCAGTTCGTGTTTCAGACCTGCAAGTTCCTTTAATGCGTTCAGAAGCAGAGCAGCGGATGCACCGAGAAGCTTGGAAGTTTTTCCAAGGATGATGCGTCCGTCAGAAAGTTCGAGAGCAGCAGCAGGACCGCCGGTTGCTGCTGCATGTACCAGAGCTGCTCCTACGACTTTTCTTTCATGGATCGTAATACCTGCCTGATTCATTAAAAGTTCAATTTTCTTTGGTTCATCTTCTGTACAATTACCTTTTGCAAGTGCATCGAGAGAAGCATAATATCTGCGTATGATTTCCTGATTAGAAGCATATCTGCATGCTTCATCGTCACAGATACAGTTTCCAACCATATTTACACCCATGTCAGTAGGAGATTTATAAGGGCTCTTTCCGTAAATTCTTTCAAAAATAAGATTCAGAACAGGGAAAATCTCTACATCACGGTTGTAGTTGACTGTTGTTTTACCATACGCTTCCAGATGGAACGGGTCAATCATGTTGACATCATTCAGATCTGCTGTAGCTGCTTCATATGCAAGGTTAACAGGATGTTTGAGTGCCAGATTCCAGATCGGAAATGTCTCAAACTTGGCATAGCCTGCATGGATTCCTCTTTTGTGTTCATGATACAACTGAGAAAGACAGGTAGCCATCTTGCCGCTTCCAGGACCAGGTGCTGTGAGAATCACAAGTGGTCTTGAAGTTTCAATATATTCGTTCTTGCCAAATCCTTCTTCGCTGACGATCAGTGGAATATTAGAAGGATAGCCTGGGATATTATAGTGGATATAAGTACGGATTCCGAGTTTTTCAAGCTTACGCTTAAATAGAAGGGCACTCTCCTGACCGGAGTACTGTGTGATTGTTACACTGCCTACAAAAAGTCCGTTGTTGCGGAAAGAATCCATAAGACGCAGAACATCGAGATCATATGTGATTCCAAGATCTCCGCGTACTTTATTCTTTTCTATATCTTTTGCACTGATTACAATTACGATTTCAGCCTGATCGCTGAGCTGTTTTAATAAATGGAGCTTACTGTCAGGTGCAAATCCAGGAAGAACACGGGAAGCATGAAAATCATCAAATAACTTTCCGCCAAATTCCAGATATAATTTATCATCAAACTGGCCGATACGTTCACGAATGTGTTCAGACTGCATTTTTAAATATTTTTCATTATCAAAACCTGTTTTCATAAAAACCATCCCCAATCTTTGACATTATACAATGTAGTATACTATAAAAGATGTGGTTTTTACAATAATTTTATGCATTTCAGTTTACAATATTTTCATAATCTTTTAGTTGATTTATATAGAAGCGATATTTATAATAAAATCAATGGTTTTAGGAGGACAATACATGGATAATAAAAAAGATAATAAAAAAGATTCGAATAATAGCCAGAACAATTGGAAGGTTGTATTAGTTACGACTTTGACTGCTGCGATCATCGCGATGGCATTATTTTCCAAGATGGGAAGTTCTGATCCGGAAGAGATTAGTTATGATCAGTTTCTTTCGCTTGTGGATGACGGGAAAGTTGAAGAAGTAACAATCGGAAGCTCCATCATCAATATTACATTAAAAGAAGGTGTAAAAGCAGATTTTGGTGATGAATCTTCGGAAGAAGGGAAGACGTCAGAAAAAGAATCTGAAGAGAGCGAAGCTTCCGAAGAATATGGGCAGCAGCTGGAGACAGAACTGATGAATCAGTTGGAAAAAGTAACCGGAGTAGAGATGGAGGCGACGAAAGGTGAGGAGTACTACACTGGACTTGTAGAAGATCCAACCTTGTCAGAACGTTTATATGAAGCGAAGGTAAAATATGGTCAGGAGATTCCAGATACTGCATCCGCCATTTTTATGGAACTTTTGCTGACGCTGATTTTTCCAATTATTATGTTTATTTTCCTCATCAGCTTTATGACAAAGAAGATGTCAAAAGGCGGAGGTATGATGGGAATCGGCAAAAGTAATGCGAAGATGTATATGGAGAAAGAGACTGGAGTGACATTCCAGGATGTTGCTGGTCAGGACGAGGCGAAAGAGTCTTTACAGGAAGTTGTAGATTTCCTACACAATCCGGAAAAATATACTGGAATCGGAGCCAAACTGCCAAAAGGAGCTCTGCTCGTTGGACCTCCAGGAACAGGTAAGACTCTTTTGGCGAAAGCAGTTGCAGGAGAGGCACAGGTCCCATTTTTCTCATTATCAGGTTCTGCATTTGTGGAAATGTATGTAGGTGTCGGGGCATCGAGGGTGCGTGATTTGTTCAAGCAGGCACAGCAGATGGCACCATGTATTGTATTTATTGATGAGATTGATGCAATCGGTAAATCAAGAGATACTGCCATGGGAGGTGGTAATGACGAGCGTGAGCAGACTTTGAACCAGCTTCTTGCAGAGATGGATGGGTTCGATACGAATAAAGGTCTTCTTATGCTGGCAGCAACGAACCGTCCGGAGATTCTAGATCCGGCACTTCTCAGACCAGGGCGTTTTGACAGAAGAATCATTGTAGATAAGCCTGACCTTAAAGGGCGCGTGGATACTTTAAAGGTTCACTCCAAGGGTGTTAAGATGGATGAAACAGTGGATTTGGAAGCAATTGCACTTGCAACATCAGGAGCAGTAGGATCTGATCTTGCGAACATGATTAATGAAGCTGCCATCACTGCAGTAAAGCATGGACGTCAGGTTGTAAGTCAGAAAGATCTTTTTGAGGCTGTAGAAGTGGTGCTGGTAGGAAAAGAGAAGAAAGACCGCATTATGAGTAAAGAAGAAAGAAGAATCGTTTCTTATCATGAAGTAGGTCATGCACTTGTAAGTGCACTTCAGAAAGATGCGGAGCCAGTACAGAAAATTACGATTGTTCCTCGTACAATGGGAGCGCTTGGATATGTTATGCATACTCCGGAAGAAGAAAAGTTTCTGAATACTAAAAAAGAACTGGAGGCAATGATCACAGGCACTTTGGCAGGGCGTGCTGCTGAAGAGATTGTTTTTGATACTGTTACAACAGGTGCGGCCAATGATATTGAACAGGCAACAAAGATTGCCAGAGCAATGATCACACAGTATGGTATGAGTGAACGTTTTGGATTGATGGGATTGGAATCTGTTCAGCATCGTTATCTGGACGGAAGAGCGGTGATGACCTGTGGTGAAAGAACTGCTTCAGAGATTGACGAAGAAGTGATGAGTATGCTTAAAAACGCATACTCAGAGGCAAAACGTCTTCTTTTTGAACATCGTGATACATTGGACAGGATTTCAGAATTTCTGATTGAAAAGGAAACAATCACAGGAAAAGAGTTTATGAAGATTTTCCGTGAAGTGGAAGGGATTGAAGAGAAGGAAAAGGAATCCAGAATCAGTGTTAAAGAAAAGAGTGAAGATCAAAGAGAAGTTGTTTCTGTTCCAGAAACAGGAATTGAGACAATAGAATTTTCAACAGAAGGAAATAAAGAAGAGTAAAGATGTTTGATATTCAGGAAGAATTAAAAAAACTTCCCGGAAAACCAGGCGTATATATCATGCATGATGAACAGGATCATATCATATATGTTGGAAAAGCGATTAGTCTGAAGAATCGTGTAAGACAGTATTTTCAGACCAGCAGGAATAAAGGAGTCAAGATTGAACAAATGGTGACTCATATTCGCAGATTTGAGTATATTGTTACTGATTCGGAGCTGGAAGCACTTGTTCTGGAATGCAATCTTATAAAGGAGCATCATCCAAAGTATAATACGATGTTGATGGATGATAAAGCATATCCTTTCATAAAGGTGACCGTTAATGAGCCTTATCCTCGTGTGATGCTCGCAAGGCAGATGCATAAGGATAAGGCAAAATATTTTGGACCATATACAAGTAGTCAGGCTGTACGGGATACGATAGATCTGCTTCATAAACTTTATAAAATCCGCTCCTGCAACAGGAATCTTCCGAAAGATATTGGAAAAGAGAGACCTTGTCTTAATTATCATATTAAGCAGTGCAAGGCCCCGTGTCAGGGATATATATCAAAAGAAGAGTATGGGGAATCCATTGCAAAGGTGATTCGTTTCTTAAACGGGCATTATGATACCGTTTTAAAAGAACTGGAAACTAAGATGCAGGAAGCGTCAGAAGCATTGAAATTTGAAAAGGCAATTGAATACAGAGAACTGTTGAACAGCGTGAAAAAGATTGCACAAAAGCAGAAGATTACTGACAGTAGTCAGGAAGACAGAGATGTACTTGCAGCAGCAATGCAAGGAGAAGATGCTGTTGTACAGGTGTTTTTTATCAGAGGCGGTCGTCTGATCGGCAGAGATCACTTTTATCTTCGTATATCAAAAGATGAGGCTTTGGAAAATGTTCTGGACAGTTTTATAAAGCAATACTATGCTGGTACTCCGTTTATTCCATCTGAACTTATGATTCAGACAGAACTTGAAGACGGAAAGTTGATTGAAGAATGGCTGGCTGGAAAGAGGGGCGGAAAAGTTACAATAAAAGTTCCTAAAAAGGGAACAAAGGAAAAACTTGTAGAACTTGCAGCAAATAATGCGAAGCTTGTTCTGAGCAAAGACAAGGAGCGTTTGCAAAGAGAAGAGGGAAGGACGATCGGAGCAGTAAAAGAAATCGAGAAGCTTCTGAAAATTCACGATATCTGTCGTATAGAGGCGTTTGATATATCGAATACGAGTGGCTTTGAATCAGTTGGTTCTATGGTTGTATATGAGCGTGGAAAACCGAAAAAGAATGATTACAGAAAGTTTCGTATAAAAGGAATTGAAGGTGCAGATGATTACGGAAGCATGAGAGAGGTGCTCAGCCGTCGGTTTGAACACGGTCTCAGAGAGCGAGAAGAAGAAAAGGAACTTAGTGGATTTACAGCTTTTCCAGATCTTATTATGATGGATGGTGGAAAGGGTCAGGTGAATGTCGCTTTGGAAGTTCTTGATGAATTAAAACTTTATATTCCGGTCTGCGGTATGGTAAAAGACGATCATCACAGAACCAGAGGTCTCTATTACAATAACGAAGAAATAGAAATTGACCGTTTTTCAGAAGCATTTCATCTAATAACAAGGATTCAGGATGAGGCACACAGATTTGCAATTGAGTATCATAAGCAATTAAGAGGAAAGGGACAGGTTCATTCTATTTTAGATGATATTCCACAGATTGGACCAGCAAGACGAAAAGCACTTATGAGGACATATGCAGGTATCGAAGAAATTAAGGCAGCAACAATAGAGGAATTGTGTGAGATTCCGGAAATGAACGAAAAGGCTGCCAGTTCCGTATATTATTTTTTTCATAAAAAGAAAGATGCGGAATAGAGTAAATCAGAAAGAGAGGGAATAGTATGCAGCAGAGTATTAAAATCAGTGAAGTAGCAGAAAAGATGGAGTTGAAGAATCTTACTCCAGAAGTATGTCTTACAGATAAAATAATTACAACTCCGGATGTGAACAGACCAGCCTTGCTGCTGTCAGGTTTTTTTGAGCATTTTGCTTCAGAACGTCTGCAGGTTATCGGATTTGTGGAATATACTTATCTTCAGAAAATGGATTTAGAGAAAAAGAAATGTGTTTACAAGGAAATGTTTGCACATGATATTCCATGCCTTGTTTTTTGTCAGGGGTTGGAACCTGATAAGGAATTACTGGAAATTGCGATTGCTGCTAATAAGCCTATTTTATCAACGGGAAGAACTACCTCTCTTTTTATGGCAGAAGTTATCCGATGGATGTATGTGAAGCTTGCCCCATGTATTTCAATTCATGGTGTACTCGTTGATGTATATGGTGTTGGTGTTCTCATTATGGGTGAAAGTGGAATTGGTAAAAGTGAAGCTGCTCTGGAATTGATTAAAAGGGGACACAGACTTGTTACGGATGATGTTGTAGAAATTCGTAAAGTGAGTGATGAGACACTGGTTGGATCAGCCCCAAGTATAACGAAAAATTTTATTGAACTTCGAGGAATTGGAATCGTAGATGTTAAATCTATGTTCGGAGTGCAGAGCGTAAGAGAAACACAAAGTATTGATCTGGTGATTACTCTCGAAGAATGGGATTGTCAGAAAGAATATGACAGACTTGGAATGGAAGAAAAATACAGAGAATTTTTAGGAAACAAAGTAGTTTGTCATAATATACCGATTCGTCCGGGAAGAAATCTCTCAATTATTGTTGAGTCTGCGGCTATCAATTATAGAGAAAAGAAGATGGGATATAATGCTGCACAGGAATTGTACAGAAGAGTTCAGGAGAACCTGGCGAGAAGAACAAAATAGAGAGTTAACAGGCAATAAAAAAGGACTTTTGAAAAGTCCTTTTTTATTGGAATTATAAATTTTTAACAGAAAAAAGAAAATTATTTTATGGAGTTGGAGTTTCAGTAGTAGTACCACCGCCAGTAGTTTCGCCGCCAGTAGTAGTACCACCGCCAGTAGTAGTACCACCACCAGTGGTAGTGCCACCGCCAGTAGTGCCACCGCCAGTAGTGCCACCGCCAGTAGTTTCACCACCAGTAGTTTCACCACCAGAGGAGTTTTCTTCCTCTTCTTTTTTCTTTTCCTCTTCTTCTTTACGTTTCTTTTCCTCTTCTTCTTTTTCCTTTTTCTCTATTTCTTCCTGATGTCCATTACAATACTGTGTTTTGTAAGAATCTTTTGCGAAATATTCTGTAATAGCATCGCAGAATTCTGTGTTTGCAATCTTTCCGGTTGTTCTGCACACAGTTTTTCTCTGAATAGAATCAGGCATATCAAATTCTTCATATTCGAGACCTTCATGAACTCGTTCCATGATGTTTTTCCAAAGAGTACAGTGCCAGCTTTGATTCAGACCGGACATGGATTTGTTCTGGTCATAGCCTCCCCATACGGAACATGTATAGTATGGAGTGTAAGCGGAAAGCCAGAGGTCAACACTTGATTCTGTTGTACCAGTTTTTCCTGCTGCTGGCATATTGCTCAGACGGGCTGCAGTACCGGTTCCCTGATTGATTACATCTTCCATTGCACTTGTAAGAAGCGCAGCTGTTGTTTCTTTGATTACCTGATGGGAGTCCGGTTTTTGGTTATCAAGCAGGATGTTTCCATCATGGTCAAGAATCTGTGTGTAGTAAATTGGTTCGATATAAGTTCCTCCATTTGCGATTGCAGCATATGCAGCAGTCATTTCAATATTAAGGATACCTCTTGTAATACCACCAAGAGCTGTGGCAAGCTGAATATCTGTATATCCAGGGTAGTTTTCATCAGTTCCATCTACAAGAGTAGTGAATCCAAAATTCAAAAGATATTCATAACCTAGTTCAGGAGTAATATCCTGAAGTGTATTTAATGCACAAACGTTCATGGAATGCTCGATTGCATAACGAAGTCTTGCACTTCCAAGATAGATTCCATCCCAGTTGTTGGCTACTCTTGTAGAACCAGGATATTGGAATGGACCAGAGTCATCCAGTGCAGAAGCAAGAGTATAATCACATGCATCAAGAGCAGGTGCATAAGTAGATACAATCTTGAAACAGGAACCTGGCTGTCTGGTAGAATCTGTAGCACGGTTGAGAGAAAGACTGCCAGTCTTTTCACCACGACCGCCAACCATGGCTTTTACCTTACCAGTACTCTGTTCTATAATTACTACGGAAGTCTGTGGTTGTGGAGTAAGGCTGATTCTTTCATCTACAAGATCTTCTTCTGTAATACCAAGGGTTGCTTTATATTCTGCAATTGCCTGATTCGCCTCTTCAGAAGAGCTGAACAATAATGCAAGGGAATGTGTGATTCCACGTGTGGAAGAAATATAGCTGGCTAACATTTCTTTGCTGTAATTGGTAACAGTTCCGTCTGGTTTTGTGACTGTCAGTGCATATTCAAGACCATATTCTGTATTAGAAGGATAAATAGATTCATTTGCAACTTCTTCATCACAAATCTGCTGCATCCTCATATCCTGTGTAGAAATAATGGTAAGTCCGCCACTGTACAGAGCATTGAATGCCTGCGTTTCAGAATATCCTTTTTTAGTCTGAAGATCTTCAATAATCTGTTCAATCAATGCATCATTAAAATAGGAGTAAGCACTGCTTTCCTCAGCGGCTGCTGTCTGTACAATACGATCATATACGTTGTCAGTCATGGCAGTGTCATATTCTTCTTGAGTGATATATTTCTGCTCAAGCATATTGTTGAGAACTTTTTCACGGCGTGTTGCATTCGCATCAGGGTATACAACCGGGTCATAACCGGATGGATTCTGTGTAATACCGGCAATCACAGCACATTCTGAAAGAGTGAGTTCAGAAACGTCCTTACCGAAATAACGCTTTGAAGCAGACTGTACGCCGAGGCAGTTCTGTCCAAGGTTGATTGTATTCATATAAGCTTCCAGAATCTCTTCTTTAGACATCTGTTGTTCAATCTGAATAGCCAGGACTTGTTCCTGTAATTTTCGTTCCAGTCTGTCCATAAATGTCTGTTCATTCATGAAGTCCGGGAATACATTGTTCTTGATTAGCTGCTGTGTCAAAGTACTTGCACCTTCTGAGAAGCTGCCGCTTGTGATACCAACGAGTGCAGCTCTCATGATACCTTTTAAATCGATACCGTTGTGTTCGTAGAAGCGCTCGTCCTCAATTGCGACAAACGCATCTCCGAGATCCTGAGGAATCTCATCGATGCTTCGATAAACTCGGTTGGAACCAGACTGGAGGAATTTTTCTAATAATGTGCCATCTTCTGAATATACAAAAGATGTATAACCAGAAGGTTTAACGTCAGAAGGTGTAACTGTAGGGGTGTTGTCGATAATACGTTTCGCGAAGATACCTACAGCAGCAATTCCAACGATTACTATCAAAAGGGCACAGATCAGAAGCGCCTTAAACAGTCGGACTCCTACTCGTTTCTTTTTCATCACTTTTTTGGAAGAGATATTTTGCTTTCTTTTATTCAGGTTCTGTTTTCTATAGTCCATCTATAATACCTCCTTTATGTGCATTATATTATAACAAACTTCCTCTTTTAAATAAAGAAAAAAAACAAAAAGTTCATATTTATAAAAAAATATTAAGAAAACCTTGTGAAATTTCAAGATTTCCTATAAGGTAGAATGAGGAAATGTTATTAAGGAGCGGAAAATCTTATGGATTATCGTACAGTTGAACAGGAAGCAAGGGCTGAGATCATAGAAAAAAAATCCAGATTTATTGCAGAATTATATCCGGTTTCTTCAGAAGAAGAAGTTTTAGGAGTACTTGAAAAAGTCAGAAAAAAGTATTGGGATGCAAGACATCACTGCTGGGCGTTTGTGATTGGAAAAGAACAACCACTGGAGAGATGCAGCGACGACGGTGAACCGAGCGGAACTGCGGGGAAACCGATACTTGAAGTGATTCGTGGAGCAGAGCTTCGGAATGTTTTAATAGTAGTTACACGTTATTTTGGAGGTACACTGCTCGGAACAGGAGGTCTTGTCAGAGCATATACAGCATCTTCTAAAGAGGCAGTTGCGGCAGCAGAAGTTGTTGTAAAGATATCAGGTTATAAATTGAAAATAAAAACAGATTATACGGGTCTGGGGAAGATTCAGTACCTCTTGGCACAAAGAGGATTAGAGATTGTGGATTCGGAATATGCAGAAAATGTAATTTTGTATATTCTGATTTCAAAAGAAGATGAACAGGGAATAATAAAAGAGTTGACTGAGGCAACGAATGCACAGGCGGAGATTGAACGTGCAGAAGCGTGCATATTTTCAGCAAAAGTATAAGATTAAGTGAAAAATAGAAGGAGCTAAAAAAGCTCCTTCTATTTTGGGTAAGGTAAAAATATATTAATTATATTCTGGTTCGATCAAGCCAAAAGAACCATCTTTACGTTTGTAAACAACATTAACCTGATCTGTTTCAGCATTGGTAAATACATAGAAATTATGTCCGAGAAGATCCATCTGTACACAGGCATCTTCCGGGAACATAGGCTTAAATCCAAATTTCTTTGTCTTAACAATCTGGATATCGTTATCATCTACGTCTGTATTCTCACTTTCTACAAATTCTTTCTTAAAACCTGCAGAAGCACCGCTCTGGTATCTGTCTACCAGTTTGTTTTTGTATTTGCGAAGCTGGCGTTCGATGATTTCTTCTACGAGATCAATAGAAACGTACATATCATTGCTTGTCTGTTCGGAACGGATGATATTGCCCTTAACCGGAATTGTGACTTCAATTTTCTGGCGTTCTTTTTCTACGCTGAGTGTTACAATGATCTCTGTGTCAGGAGTGAAATAACGTTCCAGTTTTCCTAATTTCTGTTCGATAGACTCTCTTAATCCTGGTGTTACCTCAAGGTTTTTTCCGCTGATGATAAACTTCATGCTGATCAACTCCTTTTTGTTCATATTACACAAGTGAATGGGAAAAATCACCTGCGTTTATGTACATAGTATAACATGAAAGCATGATTTTGTATAGTAAAAATCCGCTATGATAACAGATTTTTCTGTGTCATAGCGGATGTGATTTTATTTGTTAAAGTGGCTGCGTTTACGCATTCTTGCGTCAAGGATTTTCTTGCGGATACGCAGTGTTTTTGGAGTTACCTCCAAAAGTTCATCTGTGTCGATGAAGTCGAGTGCCTGCTCCAGACTTAAGATGCGTGGAGGTGTCAGACGAAGTGCTTCATCAGCGCTGGAAGAACGAGTATTTGTCAAATGTTTTGTTTTACAGACGTTTACTTCAATGTCATCAGATTTACCATTCTGACCGATAACCATACCGGAGTATACTTTTTCACCTGCACCGATGAACAGAGTTCCTCTTTCCTGTGCACCGAAGAGACCGTATGTTACAGATTCACCTGTTTCAAAAGCAATCAGAGATCCTTGTTTACGATACTGAATATCTCCTTTGTATGGAGCATAGCCATCAAAAGCAGTGTTCAGGATACCATTTCCTTTTGTATCTGTAAGGAAGTCTCCGCGATATCCGATCAGACCACGTGCAGGAATAGAAAATTCCAGACGAGTATAGCCGCCGTTGGATATTCCCATGTTACGGAGTTCTCCTTTTCTCTGACTGAGTTTTTCAATAACAGTACCTGTAAATTCATCTGGTACATCAATATAAGCAAGTTCCATTGGTTCGAGTTTCTTGCCGTTTTCATCTTTTTTGTAAAGAACTTCTGCTTTGCTTACAGCAAATTCATATCCTTCACGTCTCATGTTTTCGATGAGGACTGATAAATGAAGTTCACCACGACCGGAAACTTTATAATTGTCAGGACTTTCTGTTTCTTCGACACGAAGGCTGACATCAGTGTTCAACTCACGGAACAGACGGTCTCGGAGATGACGGGAAGTTACATATTTGCCTTCCAGACCTGCAAATGGACTGTCGTTTACAATGAAATTCATAGAAATTGTAGGTTCAGAAATCTTCTGGAAAGGAATTGCTTCCGGATTCTCTGGTGAACAGAGAGTATCTCCGATAGAAATATCAGAAATACCGGAAATTGCAACGATAGATCCGATAGAAGCTTCTTTTACTTCAATCTTATTCAGACCGTCAAATTCATACAGCTTGCTGATTTTTACTTTCTGATGTTTGTCAGAATCATGGTGGTTTACAACAACCATTTCCTGATTCACAGCAATCGTACCATTATCAACTTTGCCCACACCGATACGTCCCACATATTCATTGTAATCAATAGTACTGATCAGCACCTGTGTTGGTGCTTCCGGATCACCTTCTGGTGCCGGAATGTAATCAACGATTGTTTCAAACAATGGTTCCATGTTCTTTTCTTCGTCAGTTAAGTCAAGAACAGCGATACCGGATTTTGCTGAAGCATATACAAATGGACAGTCAAGCTGTTCATCTGATGCATCAAGATCCATGAAAAGTTCAAGTACTTCATCAATTACATCGTCTGGTCTTGCTTCTGGACGGTCAATCTTGTTGATACATACGATAACAGGGAGATCAAGATCCAGGGCACGTCTCAGAACAAATTTTGTCTGAGGCATTGGTCCTTCAAAGGCATCTACAACAAGGATTACCCCGTTTACCATTTTAAGTACACGTTCTACTTCACCGCCAAAGTCAGCATGTCCTGGGGTGTCAATAATATTAATTTTAGTTCCTTTGTAGAATACAGCAGTATTTTTGGCAAGAATTGTGATACCACGTTCTTTTTCAATGTCGTTGGAGTCCATGACACGTTCTGCCACTTCCTGATTTTCACGGAATACACCGCTTTGTTTTAAAAGCTCATCAACCAGAGTAGTTTTACCATGGTCAACGTGAGCGATAATTGCAATATTTCTTACATCTTCACGTTTTGTTTTCATATAAAATTCACTCTTTTCTGACTAGAAATAGATTTCAAATGTTACAACCGTCTTATTTTATCACAAAAAATGAAATTTACAAGGCTTCATATAAAAAAGTTTAGTCTTAATATGAAAGAAGAGGAGTTTTGAAAAAAATGTCGGAGAATCATTCGTATTTATGTCGAACGATTCATAAGACAGGCTGTTCTAATCAGTTTTGTTAGGACATAGACTTAGTATTGACTCAAAAATACTGCAAAGAGGAAGGGAGAATTACAACTTATGTCAGATAAGATTATTGAAAATAATCAGGTAACGATTATGGGAGAGGTGGCTGGACCATTTACATACAGCCACGAAGTATTTGGAGAAGGTTTCTATATGGTAGAAGTCCTTGTGAAACGTCTAAGCAGTTCGGAAGACAGAATTCCAGTTATGGTATCAGAACGTCTGTTGGATGTGTCTCAGGACTATACGGGAGAATTCATTATGGTATTTGGACAGTTTCGGTCATATAATCGCCATGAGGATCAAAGAAATCGTCTTGTATTATCTGTATTTGCAAGAGAAGTGGAGTTTACCGAGGAGGAATTAGATGGAGCAAAAACAAATAATATTTTGCTTGAGGGATATATTTGTAAAAAACCAATTTACAGAAAAACTCCATTGGGCAGAGAAATTGCAGATCTTTTGCTTGCTGTAAACAGACCATATGGAAAATCGGATTATATTCCATGTATCTGCTGGGGCAGAAATGCAAGATTTGCGTCAGGTTTCGAGGTTGGAGAGCACGTTCAGATTCTTGGACGTATCCAGAGCAGAGATTATGTAAAGAAAATATCCGACACCGAAACAGAAAATCGCACAGCATACGAGGTTTCTGTAAGCAAACTGGAGTGTCTGGTTGAGTAAAAAATGAAAAAAAAATAAAAATACCTGATAAAAGGATATCATTGTTGAGGATTTTACTCAATTGTGATATTCTTTTTTATATATAAGAGTAGTTTTGTGTTTATTTTGCACAAAAAATGGAGGTTATTGATATGATTCGAATTATAATGCATGGATGTAATGGACGTATGGGTCAGATGATCAGCAATCTTGTAAAAGAGGAGACACAGGCACAGATTGTTGCAGGTATCGATACTTTTGACGGAATCCAGAACCCATATCCAGTGTTTGAAAGTATTGAGAAATGTGATGTAGAAGCAGATGTTGTGATTGATTTTTCCAATGCAAGGGCAATGGACGGGCTTTTAAGTTATTGTGAAGACAGGAAGCTGCCTGTAGTTCTCTGTACTACAGGGCTTTCAGAAAAACAGCTGATACATATGAAAGCTGTGTCTGAAAAGACAGCAGTATTAAAGTCAGCAAATATGTCCTTGGGAATTAATCTGCTTATGAAGCTTTTGAAAGATGCTGCGAAAGTTCTGGCTCCTGCAGGATATGACATTGAAATTGTAGAAAAGCATCATAATCAGAAACTGGATGCACCAAGCGGTACAGCACTTGCGCTTGCTGATTCTATGAACGAAGCAATGAACAATGAATTTGAATATGTGTACGATAGAAGTCAGATACGTAAAAAACGTGATAAAAAAGAGATGGGAATCTCAGCAGTCCGCGGTGGAACAATTGTTGGAGAACATGAAGTTCTGTTTGCAGGAATTGATGAAGTGATTGAATTTAAACACACAGCATATTCCAGAAGTGTCTTTGGAAAAGGTGCTTTGGAAGCAGCAAAATTTCTTGCAGGGAAACCAGCAGGAATGTATGACATGAGTGACGTAATCCAGTTTTAACAGGAACCCTTTGGAAGCATAAGAAAGAAGGAAGTCTATGAAGAATTTAGAAACAAGATATTTAGAGCGTCTGTCTGACCTGTATCCTACAATTGCTGCAGCATCTACAGAGATTATCAATCTGCAGTCCATTCTGAACCTGCCAAAAGGTACAGAACATTTTATTACGGATGTGCATGGAGAATATGAAGCATTTGCACACGTGCTGAAGAATGGATCAGGTTCTGTGAAGCGAAAAGTCTCACAGGTATTTGGAAATACATTAAGCAAAAAAGAACAGCGCACACTGGCTACATTAATCTATTATCCAAAGGAAAAAATGGATGAGATCAGAAAGACAGAGCAGGATATGGAAGACTGGTATAAGATTAATCTGTATCGTCTGATCGAAGTGGCAAAGCGGGTATCAAGTAAATATACACGTTCAAAAGTAAGAAGTGCACTTCCAAAAGATTTTTCATATGTGATCGAAGAATTGATTACAGAAAGAATGGATGTTCTTGATAAAGAATCCTATTACAATCAGATTATTATGACGATTATCCGTATTGGACGTGCAGAAGAGTTTATCATTGCAATCTGCGGTCTGATCCAGAGACTGGTAATCGATCACTTACATATTGTAGGCGATATTTTCGACAGAGGACCTGGTCCGCATATTATTTTTGATAAGCTTCTGAGTTATCATTCACTGGATATCCAGTGGGGAAATCATGATGTTCTCTGGATGGGAGCTGCTGCAGGACAGTGGGGATGTATTACAAATGTTATCCGTATTTGTGCAAGATATGGCAATCTTGATATTCTGGAAGATGGATATGGTATCAATCTTCTACCATTGGCAACATTTGCCCTCAGAGTATATGAAGATGATCCTTGTGAATGCTTTAAACTGAAAAATACAGACAGAAATACACCTGCAGAGATCATAATGAATCAGAAGTTATACAAAGCGATTGCTGTGATACAGTATAAGGTAGAAGGACAGACTGCAATGCAGCATCCAGACTTTGAACTTGAGAATCGCGCACTTCTTCACAGAATCAATTTCGAGACGGGAATGATCACAATTAACGGTAAAGAATATAAGATGCGTGATATGAATTTCCCAACTGTTGATCCGAAAGATCCTTATAAGCTGACAGAAGAAGAACAGGATATTATGGAACGTCTGGAAAGAGGTTTTCTTGGATGTGAAAAGATGCAGGAACATATGCGTCTGCTTCTTACAAAAGGTGGTCTTTACAAGGTTCATAATGGCAATCTTCTCTATCATGGATGTGTTCCATTAAATGATGATGGTTCGCTCCGTGAAGTACAGTTATTTGGAGAAACATTAAAAGGAAAATCTTTATACGATGCACTGGAACGTTACGTTAGAAAAGGATTCTTCGCACTGGATCCGGTAGAACGCGAGAATGGTAAAGACATCATGTGGTACATCTGGCAGGGCAAAAATTCACCATTATTTGGAAAAGAAAAGATGGCTACATTTGAAAGACAGTTCCTTGCAGAAAAAGAAACACATAAAGAGAATAAGAATGCATATTATAAGCTTCTTGAAAATGAAGAAGCGATGACAAGCATTCTTCATGAATTTGGTTTATATTCTGAAGATGCTCATATTATCAATGGACATGTGCCTGTTAAGAGTAAAGATGGTGAGAGCCCGATTAAGTGTAATGGAAAAGTTCTTGTTATTGACGGTGGATTTTCAAAAGCATATCAGAAAGAAACCGGAATTGCAGGATACACTCTGATCTACAACTCTTATGGCCTTCTGCTTGTTGCCCATGAACCATTTGAATCCACAGAAGCTGCGATTGAAAAAGAAAGCGATATCCATTCTGACAGCATGGTAGTAGCAAGAGTAGTGGAAAGACGTACTGTTGCAGATACTGATGATGGGATGTTAATCAAAGACCGTATTGCTGATATGGAAAAACTTCTGGATGCTTACAGAAAAGGCGAGATCAAAGAAAAACTTTAAAATATAATCAGGAAATATTTTCCACAGCCTTTCACACATAATAATTCAAAAAAAGCAGATATTACAGATACAAGAACGTAATTGCGTACTTGAATTATGATAAGGGAGAGGTAACAATGAAACGATTCAGGAATTTTTTACTACTTTTCTGCAGTATATTTGTACTGGGAAGTCTGACCGCCTGTGGAAGCAATAACACAGGAACAACAGATACATCAAAGAATGCATCTGATACGAACCGGAATAATGGCGCAGATACAATGAATGGTGCGACAGATGGTAAAAGAACAAACGACACAACAAAACATGATGGCAATAACAGTGTAATGGATGATGTGACTGATGGAATTGACAGAGCAGTGGACGATACTGCAAATGGAATCAACAGGGCTGTAGATGATGCGACACGTGATGATACAGCAAAAAAGAATACAACATCTGATACACAGCATAAGCAGGAAAATAACAGATAATTTTCAAAATGGAAAATAAAAAGAACGGAACAACTCAGGGGAACCGCAATACGAGGCTCCCCTGTTTCATTTAATAGAACGAGTTTTGTGAAATAATATGAAAGGAGAGGTTATGAAATTCAGACCTTGTATCGACATACATAACGGAAAAGTAAAGCAAATTGTAGGAGGAACCCTTCTTGATCAGGGAGACCAGGCTCAGACTAATTTTGCATCGGAACTGGATGCGTCTTATTATGCTGAGAAATATAAAAAGGACAGATTAAAAGGCGGGCATATTATTATGCTGAATGCGAAAACATCTGAGTATTTTGAGGCAACAAAACGACAGGCACTTCTTGCATTAGCAGCATATCCGCAGGGAATGCAGATTGGCGGGGGAATCACTGCTGAAAATGCAAAAGAATATTTAGAGGCAGGAGCCAGTCATGTAATTGTGACATCTTATGTATTTAAAGATGGAAAAATAGATTGGGAGAATCTGGGGAAACTGAAAGAAGCAGTAGGAAAGGAAAAAATTGTTCTTGACTTAAGCTGCAGGAAAAAGGAAGGCTGCTATTATATTGTGACAGACCGCTGGCAGAAATTTACGGAAGTTTGTCTGAGTGAAGAAGTTCTTGATATGCTGACAGGATATTGTGATGAGTTTTTGATACATGGAGTAGATGTAGAGGGAAAGGCCGGGGGAATTGAAAAAGAACTTGTAGAATTGCTTGGAAGATGGAATAAAATTCCCGTCACATATGCCGGGGGGATTGGAAGCATGGAGCAGCTTGAGCAGTTTCGGGAAATAAGCGGAGGAAATATTGATTTTACGATAGGGAGTGCACTGGACTTGTTTGGGGGCAATATTCCTTATGAAAATGTATCTTGCCTGTAAAGAGTTTATGAACAAGTCATGAATTTGTTGAATTTGGAAGAAGATGGTGTTAAAATAAATTCCAAATTGTGCGAGGCACAACCTTTTATTAGATAAGGAGTATATAATATAGTATGAAATTTTTTGAAAAATTATTTGGTACACATAGTGAGAATGAATTAAAACGTATTTATCCTATTGTAGATCAGATTGAAGCTCTGGAGCCAGAGATGCAGGCGTTGACAGATACTGAGTTAAAAGATAAAACAAGAGAATTCAGACAGCGTCTTGAGAATGGTGAAACATTGGATGATCTTCTTCCGGAGGCATTTGCTGTTGTGCGTGAAGCCGCAGTAAGATCTTTGGGAATGCGTCATTATCGTGTGCAGCTTATTGGAGGAATAATCCTTCACCAGGGGCGTATTTCCGAGATGCGAACAGGTGAGGGTAAGACACTCGTATCTACACTTCCTGCATATTTGAATGCATTGTCAGGAAAGGGTGTGCATATTGTTACAGTCAATGACTATCTGGCAAAGCGAGATGCTGAATGGATGGGACAGGTTCACAGATTCCTTGGACTTACTGTTGGTGTTGTACTTAACAGCATGGAAAAAGATGAAAGACGTGCAGCATACAATTGTGATATCACATATGTAACGAACAATGAACTTGGATTTGATTATCTGAGAGATAATATGGTGATTTATAAAGAACAGCTTGTACAGAGAGGGCTGAACTATGCAATCATCGATGAGGTTGACTCAGTTCTTATTGATGAGGCGAGAACACCACTTATTATTTCCGGGCAGAGTGGAAAGTCAACAAAGTTATACGAGGCATGTGATATTCTTGCACGCCAGCTGAAGCGAGGCGAGGCAAGCGGAGAATTTTCCAAGATGAATGCCATTATGGGAGAAGAGATCGAAGAGACGGGAGATTTTATTGTCAGTGAGAAAGAGAAGAATGTGAGTCTTACAGAAGAAGGTGTGAGAAGAGTAGAACAGTTCTTCCATATTGGTAACCTTGCAGATCCAGAGAATCTTGAGATTCAGCACAATATTATCCTTGCTCTCCGTGCGCATAATCTGATGTTCAAAGACCAGGATTATGTAGTGACACCTGAAGGTGAGGTTATGATCGTTGATGAATTTACCGGACGTATCATGCCGGGACGTCGTTATTCTGACGGACTTCACCAGGCAATCGAAGCAAAAGAACATGTAAAGGTAAGACGAGAAAGCAAGACTCTGGCAACAATTACATTCCAGAACCTGTTTAATAAGTTCGAGAAAAAGGCGGGTATGACAGGTACTGCTCTGACAGAAGAGAATGAGTTCCGCGATATTTATGGGATGGATGTAATCGAGATTCCTACGAACAGACCAGTGCAGAGACAGGATCTTGATGATGCTGTTTACAAAACAAAGAATGAAAAATATAAAGCAGTTGTAGAAGAGGTAAAACGTGCCCATGCAAAAGGGCAGCCTGTTCTGGTTGGTACGAT
Organism: Schaedlerella sp.; assembly: GCA_036309085.1. Lineage (GTDB taxonomy): Bacteria > Bacillota > Clostridia > Lachnospirales > Lachnospiraceae > Schaedlerella. The sequence continues at coordinate 32,885 of JAXJUL010000032.1, read as the reverse complement.
TACGATTGAAGTATCAGAACTTCTCAGTAAGATGCTTCGAAGAGAAGGCATTCAGCATAACGTACTGAATGCAAAGTTTCATGAGATGGAGGCTGAGATTGTAGCGGATGCAGGTCTTCATGGTGCCGTTACAATTGCTACGAATATGGCTGGTCGTGGTACTGACATTAAGCTGGATGAAGAGGCAAAAGCAGCAGGTGGTCTTAAGATCATCGGTACAGAGCGTCATGAATCCAGACGAATCGACAATCAGCTGCGCGGTCGTGCAGGACGTCAGGGAGATCCGGGGGAATCCAGATTTTATATTTCTCTGGAAGATGACTTGATGCGTCTCTTTGGTTCAGAGAGGCTGATGTCAGTATTCAATGCATTGGGAGTAGAAGAAGGTGAGCAGATTGAACACAAGATGCTTTCCAATGCAATTGAAAAAGCTCAGCAGAAGATTGAGAGCAATAACTTTGGTATTCGTAAGAACCTGTTGGAATATGACCAGGTAATGAACGAACAGAGAGAGATCATTTATGGAGAAAGAAGACGTGTACTGGATGGCGAAAGTATGCGTGATACAGTCTATAATATGATTACAGAATATGTTGAAAATACAGTTGACCGTTTTATTTCTTCAGAAACAGAGCCGGATGAATGGGATATGAAAGGACTTGCAGTGACACTGCATGCAGTGATTCCGCAGCTGACAGTACCTGATAAAACGGATGTATTGGAAATGCAGCAGAAAGAACTGAAGCATATGTTGAAGGAAAGAGCTGTAAAGGCATATGAAGAAAAGGAAGCAGAGTTCCCAGAACCAGAACATATCAGAGAATTGGAACGAGTTGTTCTCCTGAAAGTAATTGATACAAGATGGATGGATCACATTGATGACATGGATCAGCTCCGTCAGGGAATTGGTCTTCAGGCGTATGGACAGAGAAATCCGCTTGTTGAATACAAGATGGCAGGATATGATATGTTTGGCGAGATGACAAACATGATCGCTGAGACAACTGTACGTACATTATTCCATGTACGTGTAGAACAGAAAGCGGAAAGAGAAGAAGTTGCAAAAGCAACAGGTACAAATAAAGATACAGGTACAGTACGTGCACCAAAGAAGCGTGAAGAGAAGAAAGTATATCCTAACGATCCTTGTCCTTGTGGAAGTGGTAAAAAATACAAACAGTGCTGTGCACGTAAAAAATAAAGTATGCGCAGATTGTGCGTTCTTAATATGAGGCATAATTGAGAAAGAAGATTTCACAAATTATACCAGTGTAAATTTATGCTGAAAAGCAGAAAGAGGTGATTAAGGTGGTTTTACTCGATGATTTAAAACTGGCCCTTGCGGCTTATGAAGAACCACTGAAAGATTTGAGGGATTCACTTTGACTTGGCGTCAAAGAAAGCAAGAATCGAAGAATTAGAGAGAAGAATTGAAGAACCATCATTTTGGGATGAGCCTGAAGAAGCACAGGAGACGATGAAGTTCTTAAGAAGTCTTCAGGAATCGGTTGAAGAGATTGAAAAGCTCTATGTCAGTCATGAAGAACTGGGGCTTCTTATCGAAATGAGTGAAGAAGAGCCAGACGAAGATACGATCGCAGAGATTGAAAGTGGTTTTGAAGAATTTAAGGAGTCTTTTGAAACACTCAGAATACAGACATTGCTTACTGGTGAGTATGATAACAATAATGCAATAGTTACAATTCATGCGGGAGCGGGTGGAACAGAATCCTGCGACTGGGCAAGTATGCTTTATCGCATGTATACCCGCTGGGCAGAGAAAAAAGGATTTTCAGTAGAAGTTCTCGATTTCCTGGAAGGCGATGTGGCAGGTATAAAGGGTGTAACTTTTGAAGTTGCAGGAGAAAATGCATATGGTTACCTGCGATCTGAAAAGGGTGTGCATCGTCTCGTACGTATTTCTCCATTTAATGCGGCTGGAAAGCGACAGACTTCATTTGTATCCTGTGATGTGATTCCTGATATTAAAGATGAGATTGAAATCGAGATTAATGATGATGATTTGAGAATTGATACTTATCGTTCCAGTGGGGCGGGCGGACAGCATATCAACAAGACCTCATCAGCGATTCGTATCACACATCTACCGACAGGAATTGTTGTACAGTGTCAGAATGAACGTTCTCAGCATATGAATAAAGATAAGGCAATGCAGATGCTCAAGGCAAAACTTTATCTTCTCAAAGAGCAGGAACAGGCAGAGAAAATGTCAGACATCCGCGGAGCTGTTAAAGAGATTGGATTTGGCAGTCAGATTCGATCTTATGTAATGCAGCCATATACAATGGTAAAAGATCACAGAACAAATGCTGAGATCAGCAATATCGGTGCCGTGCTTGATGGAAATATTGATCCATTTATCAATGCATATCTGGCAGTGAATTAATATGGAGTATACATTTTATTCTATACCAAATGATGAAAGGAATGAGAAAAATGACAAATATAGCAGTAATGGGATATGGTACGGTCGGTACAGGAGTTGTTGAAGTTATAAAAACAAACGCCGCACTTATCAATAAAAGAGCAGGAAAAGAACTGAAGATTAAATACGTTCTGGATCTGAGAGAATTTCCGGGAGATCCTGTACAGGAAATTCTTACACATGATTTCAATGATATCTTAAATGATCCGGAAGTAGAAATCGTTGTAGAAGTTATGGGAGGAGTTGAACCAGCTTATACATTTGTAAAAAAATGTTTGCTTGCAGGAAAGAATGTAGCAACATCTAATAAAGCACTTGTTGCAAAACATGGAGCAGAACTCCAGGCAATTGCAGCTGAAAAGAATATCAATTTCCTTTTTGGTGCAAGCGTGGGAGGCGGAATTCCAATTATTCGTCCGCTGAACTCTTGCCTTACAGCAGATTGTATTGAAGAAATTACAGGAATCCTGAATGGAACAACTAACTATATGCTGACAAAGATGTTTTATGAAGGTGCAGATTATAACGAAGTTCTGAAAGAAGCACAGGACAAGGGATATGCAGAACGCAATCCGGAAGCTGATGTGGAAGGACATGATGCATGCCGTAAGATTGCAATTCTTTCTTCAATTGTATTTGGAAAACAGGTTGATTTCGAAGATATTTATACAGAAGGTATTTCAAAGATTACTAAGCAGGATATGATGTATGCAAAAGAGATGGGCATGACAATCAAGCTTCTTGCATCCGGTAAGAATATGAATGGTGAACTTCAGGCAAGTGTTACACCATGTCTGATCAGCGCATCTCATCCATTATATAATGTAAATGACGTATTTAATGCAATCTTTGTACACGGTAATATGCTTGGAGATGCAATGTTCTATGGAAGTGGAGCAGGAAAACTTCCTACAGCAAGTGCTGTTGTTGCAGATATTGTGGAGGCAGCAAAAAATCTGAATAAAAATCTTACACCAGGATGGTCAGAAGAAAAAATTGTACCATTGCCAATGGCTGGTGTGGATAGAAAGTTCTTTGTAAGAATTTCCGGAAATCCAGAAGAAATGCAAGAAAAACTGGAAGCAGTATTTGGTGAAGTTCAGATAGTTTGTGTTGAAGAATTGAAAGACGAGTTTGGTTTTGTGACAAATATTATTACAGAAGGCGAATACGAAGAGAAGGCAGCAGGATTTGATGGAATCCTTTCCAGAGTTCGTGTGGAGGCATAAAAATGAAATACGTAATAATGTTATGTGATGGAATGGCAGATGAACCAATTGCACAGTTGTCTGACGCAACACCACTAGAGGCAGCAAAAACACCGAATATGGACCGTCTTATGAAAAAGGCTGAACTTGGAATGGTACAAACTGTACCAGAAGGAATGTCACCTGGAAGTGACACTGCTAATCTTTCTGTTATGGGCTATGATCCAAAGATTTACTATTCAGGAAGATCTCCACTGGAAGCATTGAGTATTGGTGTTGATATGAAACCAGACGATGTTTCTTTCAGATGTAATGTGGTGACTCTTACAGAAGAAGAGGAAGAATATGAAAAGAAGCATATTCTGGATCACAGTGCAGATGAGATTTCTACAGAAGAGGCAGCAGTACTGATTGAAGCTCTGAAAGAAGGATTGAAAAAAGAAGGGTATGCATTTTATGCGGGCATAAGTTATCGTCACCTTCTAATCCAGAATCAGGGAAAAGTTGTGGAACTTACACCGCCTCATGATATTCTTACAAAAGAGATTAGGGCTTATCTTCCAGAAGATGAAGTACTTCGTGGAATGATGAAGAAAAGTTATGAGATTCTTGTAGATCATCCGATTAACATTGAACGTAAGAAGAGAGGATTAAGACCAGCAAACTCCGCATGGTTCTGGGGAGCAGGAACAAGACCTGCACTGTCTTCTTTTGAAAAAGAACATCATAAAAAAGGTGTTATGATTTCAGCGGTGGATCTTCTCAAGGGAATTGCAGTTGGTGCAGAGATGGATAATATTTCTGTAGAAGGAGCAAACGGCGGACTTCATACAAATTATGAAGGAAAAGCTCAGGCTGCGATTGATGCACTTATAAAAGATGGATATGATTTTGTATATATCCATGTAGAAGCACCAGATGAAATGGGACATCAGGGACTTTTGAATGAAAAGATTGAATCCATTGAGAAAATTGATAAATATATAATTGGACCGGTGGCTGATGCACTCGCAGAGGCAGATATGGATTTGAGAATGTTGATTCTTCCAGATCATCCGACACCGATTCGGGTGCGTACACATACAGGGAATCCAATTCCATATATGTTATATGACAGCACAAAAGAAATGAAAGACAACGGAATTTACTGTGAAAAAACAGCAGAAAAATCAGGTGTTTTTGTGGAAAAAGGATATGAGTTGATCAGAACTCTCCTTCAGGAAAATTAAAAACAAAGTAAAAGAGCTGGTATCAGGTGAAATGATGCCAGCTTTTTTATTCAGCGTTCAAAATGGTGTTGATCACAAATTGGTGTTCTTTTTTTGCTTCCCGGTATTTTAATAAGATTAGGGCTTCGTCTCTGGAAATAAAAAGAGTGTCTTCTTCGTTAATCAGACAAGATGTGGTATATGAATTTGTCTCCTTTATCATGCTGGTCCTTTTTGAAAATGGTACAAGGATGAGTTGATTCAGAGTGATTCCATATAAGTTGGCAAGCCTGACTAAAAGATCAATATCAGGATTGCGCTTCCCACGCTCATAATTTGAGTAAACCTGTCTGGAAATATTAAGACGCATACTGACGTATTCTTGTGTATACCCATTAATTTCACGATATTTCTTCAAATTATCAGCTAATTGTAAATTCGCCACGTTTGAACCTCCAAATGCAGAAATTTATGCATATTATAGCAATTTTCACTGCAAAAGGCTGAGGATGCAACGAAACATATACAAATACAAAAATGCAAACAAATGTTTACAAAAAAGTTATTCTGTTTTACTTAAATTTGAATTATGATATGTGGAAACCTGAGAAACATCTTCTCCAAACCACTCAGGAGGAGTGAAAGTATTGGCGGAATCCACATCTGGAAATTCGACTTCTGCAAGAACAAGTCCATCCAAATCTTCGGAAAAGATATCAAGTTCAATGAAAAGTTCATTTTCCAAAGGAATAACGTAGCGATTTTTGATAATAAGTCTGCCATCGACTTTTTCTTTTAGATGTGAATAGGCTTTTTCTGTCAATGGGAGATTATATTCTTCACGTACCATTAACCCTTTTGATTTGTATGTCAGAATATACTCATCATTGTCCTGACGGATTCGTACAACAGGAGCCGTACACAGATATCCTTGTTCAATATGATGACAAGGGTATTGAGTGTAGTCAAAAGGAAGTTTGTTTTTATCAATGAGATATTTTCTTTCAATTTCCATATAATTTTCTCCTTTAAAGTTAATGTCTATATGTTAATACTAAACGACAAAATAGAAAAAGTAAACGGATTCATTGAAATTTGAGTCTGCTTTTGCTAAACTGAAATTGCTGAAAATGAATAGATGAGGTGAAAAATATATGAAAGATGTAAAAGTATTTCTGGCAGACGGATTTGAAGAAATCGAAGGTCTTACAGTTGTAGATATATTAAGAAGAGCCGGTATGAAAGTTGAGACTGTATCTGTTATGAAAGATAGAAAAATAACAGGGGCTCATCAGATTGTATTGCATGCAGATGCTGTATTTGAAGAAGCAGATTTTACAGAATGTGAGATGCTGGTTCTTCCGGGAGGAATGCCTGGAACTCTTCATCTGAAAGAACACAAAGAACTTGCAGACCTGATTGTTAAATTTAATACAGAGGGAAAATATGTAGCTGCAATCTGCGCGGCTCCAAGTGTGCTTGGCGGACTTGGAATTCTTGAAGGGAAAAAAGCATGCTGCTACCCATCTTTTGAAGAAGCACTCAATACAGAATATGTTGTATTTGATCCGGTTGCTCATGATGGGAATGTAATAACAGGCAGAGGAATGGGAACTGCGATTCCATTTGCATTAAAACTGACAGAAATACTCTGTGGAAAAGAAAAGGCAGATGAAATTGGAAAATCCATTATTTATGCATAAAAATATAAAAATTTACTGGCAGTATCAATAAATAATACTGGAAATTCCGGGAGGTTTATGATATACTACCACAATGACTGCTTATATATTATTGGCATATAGTACAATTATTTTAAAATATGTACAAATTAAGGAGGAAATAAAGAAATGAGTTTACAGGTAGAAAAGTTAGAACATAATATGGCAAAACTTACTATCGAAGTTTCTGCAGAAGAACTTGAAAAAGCTCTGCAGGCTGCATATTTAAAACAGCGTGGAAAAATTGCTCTTCCAGGATTCCGTAAAGGCAAAGTTCCACGTCAGATGATCGAAAAAATGTATGGACCAGAAATTTTCTACGATGATGCTGCAAACCAGCTGATCGGAGCAAACTATGGTAAAGCTTATGATGAATGTGAACTGGATATCGTTTCCCAGCCAACAATCGACATCGTTCAGATTGAAAAAGGAAAACCATTCATTTTTACAGCAGAAGTTGCTGTTAAGCCAGAAGTAACACTTGGTGAGTACAAAGGACTTAAAGTTGACAAGTATTCTACAAGAGTAACTCAGAAAGAAGTAGAGGAAGAGATCAACAAAGAACGTGAACGTAACGCCAGAACAATTGAAGTTACAGACCGTGCAGTAGAAGATAAAGACATGATCAGCCTTGATTTTGAAGGATCTGTTGATGGTGTTCCATTCGAAGGTGGAAAAGGAGTAAGCTACCCACTTACAATTGGTTCCGGTTCATTCATTCCAGGATTCGAAGAACAGCTCATTGGCGCTGAGATTGGTAAAGAAGTAGAAGTTAAAGTTACATTCCCAGCTGATTATCATGCAGAAGATCTTGCTGGAAAAGAAGCTGTATTTGTATGTACAGTACAGGCTATCAGTGCAAAAGAACTTCCAGAGATGGATGATGAATTCGCTTCTGAAGTATCTGAATGTGAAACACTTGAAGAGTACAAAGCTGAAGTGAAGAAAACTATCAAAGAACGTAAAGAACGTGAAGGAATCCAGAAAAAAGAAGATCAGGCTGTAGAACAGGCTGTAGCTAATGCTGAAATGGATATTCCAGAAGCTATGATTGATATGCAGGTTCGTCAGATGGCAGATGATTTTGCGGCTCGTATCCAGCAGCAGGGTCTTTCTGTAGAACAGTACTTCCAGTTTACAGGAATGACACAGGAAAAGATGTTTGAAGACCTCAGACCACAGGCTGAGAAGAGAATCCGCACAAGACTCGTTCTCGAAGCAATCGCAAAAGCAGAAAACATCGTAGTTACAGATGAACGTCTTGAAGAAGAAATCAAGAAAATGGCAGAATCTTATCAGATGGAATCAGAAAAACTTATGGAATACATGGGTGCAGCTGAAAAAGACCAGATGAAAGAAGATATCGCAGTTCAGGATGCTGTAACATTCCTTGTAGAAGTATCTGAAGAAGTTTAAGAATTATAAAATGTATCGGCTGAAAGTCGAGAACATTTTTGAGAGTGAGGGAGGTAATCCCGGTAACCGAATATGAACATATTTATATGGTTAGAGAAAGGCAGGAGAACATAATGAGTGTAATCCCTTATGTGATTGAGCAGACAAGCCGAGGAGAACGTTCCTACGACATTTATTCAAGATTATTAAAAGACAGAATTATTTTCCTTGGAGAAGAAGTGAATGATGTATCAGCGAATATTGTTGTTGCACAGCTTCTTTTCTTGGAAGCTGAAGATCCGACTAAAGATATTCAGTTATATATTAACAGCCCAGGCGGTTCTGTAACAGCTGGTATGGCAATCTATGATACAATGCAGTATATTAAATGTGATGTATCAACAGTTTGTATTGGTATGGCAGCAAGTATGGGGGCATTCTTGCTTTCAGGTGGTGCAAAAGGTAAGCGTTTTGCACTTCCGAATGCTGAGATCATGATTCATCAGCCTTCAGGCGGAGCTCAGGGACAGGCAACAGAGATTCAGATTGCCGCAGAACATATCCTTCGTACAAAACAAAAATTGAATGAGATTCTTGCAGCTAATACGGGTAAACCGGTTGACGTTGTTAAGGCAGATACAGAGAGAGATAACTTTATGTCTGCGCAGGAAGCGAAGGAATATGGATTAATTGACGAGGTGATTGCCAGTCATTAAGAACTGGCAGAGGTGAGATAGAATGGCTGGTAAATTAGGCGATGATATGGTGAGATGTTCTTTCTGCAATAAAACACAGGCACAGGTTCGCAAGATGATTGCAGGACCGAACGGTGCATATATCTGTGATAATTGTGTAGAAATCTGCACAGAAATTATTGAGGAAGAATTTGAATACGATGACCACAGAAGAGAATATGATGATATCAATCTTCTGACACCGGAAGAGATGAAAGCGTTTCTGGATGACTATGTAATCGGGCAGGATGATGCAAAAAAAGTGTTATCTGTTGCAGTATATAATCACTATAAGAGAATTCTTGCAGGACAAAATCTGGGAGTGGAGCTTCAGAAGAGTAATATACTCATGTTGGGTCCAACCGGATGTGGAAAGACACTTTTGGCACAGACTCTGGCAAAAGTGCTGAATGTTCCATTTGCGATTGCAGATGCAACGGCATTGACAGAAGCAGGCTATGTAGGAGAAGATGTTGAGACGATTCTTCTGAAAGTAATCCAGGCTGCAGATGGAGATGTTTCACGTGCAGAACATGGAATTATTTATATTGATGAGATTGACAAGATTACGAGAAAATCTGAAAATCCATCCATTACCAGAGATGTGTCTGGAGAGGGTGTACAGCAGGCTCTTCTGAAAATCATTGAAGGGACCGTGGCTTCTGTGCCGCCTCAGGGTGGAAGAAAACATCCGCATCAGGAATTGATTCAGATTGATACCACAAATATTTTATTTATTTGTGGTGGTGCATTTGAGGGGATTGATAAAATTATTGAAACAAGACTGGATAGAAAGTCTATCGGTTTCAATTCTGAAATCGCTGAAAAACGAGAGCACAATATGGATGAACTGTTAAAAGAAGTATTACCTCAGGATCTGGTTAAATTTGGTCTTATACCAGAGCTTGTTGGCCGTCTTCCGGTAAATGTAACTTTGGAAATGCTGGATAAAGAGGCACTTGTGCGTATCCTGACAGAACCAAAGAGTGCGCTCGTTAAACAGTATCAGAAACTGTTGGAATTGGATGGTGTGAAACTTATATTTGATAAGGAAGCATTGTCTGAGATCGCAGAAATATCACTTTCCAGAAAAACTGGTGCCAGAGGTTTGCGTGCAATTATGGAAAATATCATGATGGATACAATGTTTATTGTTCCGTCTGATGATACAATCAAAGAATGCAGAATTACGAAAGATGTTGTGAAAGGAACTGGAAAACCGCTATATCAGTGTGACGGGGAAGAGAGAATTTCATTTTTAACATCTGAGCATGCATAAATAAAACGTCTGTGTTCAATACAGGCGATACGCGGATACTTTGGTTTGAAGTATCCGCTTTTCTTATTTTATTATGAAACGGAGCTGTTCGTTTCGATAAACATTCCAGGAGGAATATAAATACATGAAAAGTGAACGTAAAAGTCTTCCGATGGTGGCGCTTCGAGGAATGACTGTTATGCCGGGAATGGTAGTACATTTCGATATTAGCAGAGAGAAATCCATCGAAGCTGTACAACAGGCGATGGTAGAATCTCAGAAAGTTTTTTTGACAGCACAAAAGGATTTTGAAATACAGGATCCTGTTGAGGAGGAACTGTATAAGATCGGTACTGTCGCGACAATTAAACAGATTATTAAAATGCCGCAGCACATCATACGTGTACTTGTTTCTGGTGAAACAAGAGGTGTCTTGAAAAATTTAGAATTTTCAGCACCTTATTTTCGCGCAGATGTAGAAGTGCTGGATGAATCAGATGTAGTAATTCCAGATGATCTGAATGGAGAAGCCATGCTTCGCAGTCTGAAGGAATTATATGCTCGTTATGCAGCAAAAAATGGCAAGCTTAACAAAGAAAGTGTTGCCCATATTATTGCAGTTGGTGATTTGAAAAAACTGGTTGATGAAATTTCAGCGGGAATTCCGCTTTATTATACAGAACAGCAGGAAATACTTGAGCAGACAGATTTCTGGATGCGTTATGAAGTATTATCACTGAAGCTTATGAAAGAAATTGAGCTTATTGAATTAAAAGATGATATTCAGAAAAAAGTGAAAGAACGTGTGGATAAGCATCAGAAAGATTATATGCTCAGAGAACAGATGAAAGTGATCCGCGAAGAACTTGGCGAAGATGAAACTGTGAATGATGCAGAAGAATTTGCGAAAGCCGCACAAAATCTGGATGCGCCGGAAGAAGTAAAAGAGAAACTGAAAAAAGAAATTGGCAGATTCAAGAGTAATATGAACAGCCAGGCAGAATCAGGGGTGATCCGTACTTATATTGAAACACTGCTGGAGATGCCATGGAATAAAAGCGCAGAAGAAAACTATGATCTGGTTTATGCTGAAAAAGTTCTGGATGAAGAACATTATGGTCTTGAAAAGGTAAAAGAACGTGTACTGGAATTTCTGGCTGTCCGTTCATTGACGAAAAAGGGCGGAAGCCCGATCCTTTGTCTTGCGGGACCTCCGGGAACAGGAAAATCTTCGATTGTCCGTTCTCTGGCAAATGCAGCCAAGCGTCCATATGTAAGAATTTCTTTGGGCGGAATCCGTGACGAGGCTGAGATTCGTGGACATCGTAAAACCTATGTAGGAGCTATGCCAGGTCGTATTGCAAATGCAATAAAATCAGCAGGAGTGAAAAATCCTGTCATGCTTTTGGATGAAATTGATAAAGTCAGTTCAGACTATAATAAAGGTGATACATTTTCAGCACTGCTCGAAGTTCTTGACAGTGAACAGAATTCAAAGTTCAGAGACCATTATCTTGAGATACCGCTGGACCTTTCTGAGGTTATGTTCATTGCAACTGCAAATGATCTCCATACAGTCCCAAGACCACTTCTTGACCGTATGGAAGTAATTGAGGTTTCAAGTTATACAGAAAATGAAAAGCTTCATATTGCATTGGAGCATTTGATTCCAAAACAGTTGGAAAAACATGGTCTTGATGAGGAAGTGTTATCTTTCAGTAAAAAAGCAGTCTGGAAGATGGCAAAAAATTATACAAGGGAAGCAGGAGTCAGACAGCTTGAGCGTGAAATCGGAAATATTTGTCGCAAAGTGGCCAAAGAAGTACTGACAACTGATAAAAAAAGAATTACAATAACAGAAAGAAATCTTGTCAAATATCTTGGGAAAGAAAAACATACTTTTCAGATGGTAAATGAAGAGGATGAGGTAGGTATTGTACGTGGACTTGCATGGACAAGTGTTGGTGGAGATACTTTACAGATTGAAGTAAACAGCATGCCGGGCAGCGGTGAGGTTGTTCTTACGGGACAGCTTGGAGATGTGATGAAAGAATCTGCTCAGATTGCCATTAGTTATGTTCGTTCAATTTCCGAAGAATATGGAATTGAAAAAGATTTCTTTGAAAAACATGATATTCATGTACATATTCCGGAAGGTGCTGTTCCAAAAGATGGTCCTTCTGCGGGTATTACAATGGCGACAGCAATCTTTTCAGCTGCATCGAATGCGAAAGTACATGCAAATCTGGCTATGACAGGAGAAGTGACACTTCGAGGAAGAGTTCTTCCTGTTGGCGGACTGAAAGAAAAACTTCTGGCGGCCAAGAATGCAGGAATAAAGAATGTGCTGATTCCGAGAAAGAATGCTGTGGATGTAGAAGAGATGTCTGTTGAGATTACAAAAGATATGAATATCATAACAGTAGAAACAATGAGAGAAGTTTTAAAACACGCACTGGCAGGAGAATAGAATGGTTATAAAAAATGTTCAGTTAGAAACAGTATGTGGAATTACAAGTAAGCTTCCGGAGAATACACTTCCGGAGATTGCGTTTGCGGGAAAATCAAACGTAGGAAAATCATCTTTGATCAACGCGCTTTTGAATCGTAAATCACTTGCAAGAACATCTGCAACACCGGGAAAGACACAGACAATTAATTTTTATAATATAAATGAAGAAATGTATCTGGTAGATCTTCCGGGATATGGATATGCAAAAGTGTCTGAGCAGGAAAAGATTCAGTGGGGAAAACTTATTGAACGTTATCTGAATGGTTCCAAACAACTGAAGGCAGTTTTTCTTTTGATCGATATCAGACATGATCCTTCTGCAAATGATAAAATGATGTACAACTGGATCATTGAACAAGGATTTCAGCCAATCATCATTGCAACGAAGCTGGATAAACTGAAAAGAAGTCAGATTCAGAAGCATGTAAAGATGGTAAAAGAGGGATTGAATTTGCTTCCAGGTACACCAGTGATTCCATTTTCTTCAGAGACAAAGCAGGGAAGAGACGAGGTATGGGATCTGGTTGAAAATGATCTGCTTGTTGAGGAAACCGTTGAGTAAAGAGATACCAAATGGGGAAGAATCAAACAAAAGGAGGAGATTGCTGAATGAATAATACAAGACCTTATTGGCAGGTTTTCGTGAGTCTGGTATTCAGTCTGCTGGCGACTGCAGCTTTTGTCATAATTGGAATTAAAGCAATTGGGTTCTTTATGCCATTTGTAATAGGATGGATTATTGCGTTGATCGCAAGTCCGATTGTCAACTGGCTGGAAAAGCGGTTTAAAATCGTAAAGAAGCTGGGGACGGCAATTGTAGTAGTTTTTGTTATCGCATTGATTGTTTTTTTGATTTATATTATTTGTGCACGACTTTGGATAGAAATTAAAGGATTTGCCCAAAATATTCCAGAATTGTATGCACAGCTAGATGCAGGTTTTACTCAGATTGGTAAGACTTTATCTGGAATCTTTGAAAAACTTCCGGAAGGTGTGCAGATAAACTGGAATGAATTAGTAGAAAGTATCAGTACATCAATTGGTAGTTTGATTTCAAATATCGGTGAACCGACAGTGGAGGCAGCCGGGAATATTGCCAAGAGCCTTCCTTCAATTTTGATTAGTGTAGTGATTGCTCTGATCTCCAGTTATTTCTTTACAGTACAGAAGGAAGAGGTTATCCAGTGGGTAAAAAAAGTTTCTCCTCCATCTGTAAAGATGAGAATGGGGTTGGTAGCAGATAATCTTCGCTATGCAGTAGGCGGATATTTTAAAGCTCAGTTTAAGATCATGGCGATTGTATTTGTGATTCTTGTGATTGGATTTGCAATGCTGAAAGTAAGTTATTTTGGACTGGTTGCCTTGTTAGTGGCTTTTTTGGATTTTCTCCCATTTTTTGGAACTGGGACAGCATTGTTTCCATGGGCTGCCTATAAATTGTTGATTGGCGATTATAAGTTTGCGATTATGCTGATTGTAATCTATGTGATCACTCAGGCAGGACGGCAGTTACTGCAGCCAAAGATGGTAGCAGACAGTATGGGAATGAATCCAATTGTTACACTTATTTTCCTTTATATCGGATATAAAGTGAAAGGTGTGACAGGAATGATTTTGGCGGTTCCGATAGGACTTGTTTTGCTCAACATGTGTGAAGCAGGAGCATTTGACTATATATTCGATGATATACGGATATTGGTAGATGGAATTTTGGGATTGAGAGAAACCAATAAAGAATGAGTAGAGAACTGTTATATTGAAGCTAAAAAACTTTAATATAGCAGTTCTTTTTTTATTGATGTTTCGAACGTATGTGTGTTATAATGTCTATATATTAGAATTCAAGGAGCTCTTTCGAGCATTTCTAAATTCTTTATACACGAAGGTGTATCTGATTTCTGACGGTTTGCCAAATTTTTGAAGAAAAAATAAGAAGGGATGAAAATTTATGAATGAAATTATAAAATCTCTTTACGAGAGAAAATCAGTACGTGTTTTTGAAGAAAAATCAATTTCAGAGGAGTGTATCACCGCAATCCTTCAGTCTGCCATGGAGGCACCAACTGCAGGTAATCAGCAGTTATATACAATTTTGAATATTGCAGATCAGGAAATGAAAGAGAAGCTGGCAATAAGCTGTGATAATCAGCCTTTTATTGCAAAAGCACCACTGGTGCTTGTTTTCTGTGCTGATTGTCAGAAATGGCAGGATGTATTTGTGGAAGGTGGAGCCAAACCAAGAAAGCCAGGAGTTGGAGATTTAATGCTTGCTGTGACTGATACGATGATCGCAGCTCAGAATGCAGTTGTGGCAGCAGAAAGTTTGGGTATTGGATCCTGTTATATCGGAGATATCATGGAACGATGTGAATATCACAGAGAACTTTTTAATCTTCCAGAATATGTTTTTCCAGCAGGGATGCTGGTATTTGGATATCCGACAGTGCAGCAAAAAGAACGAAAGAAACCCCAACGCTGCCGTCTGGGAGATATTGTCCATGAGAATACTTATCAGAGAAAAAGAGGCGATGGATTAAGAATGATGTTTGATAAAGAAACAAAGGTAAAAAGTTTTGATGAATGGAGTCAGGCATTCTGTAAAAGAAAATACAACTCAGATTTTTCAAAAGAGATGACAAGATCTGTAGCAGAATATCTGAAGCCTTTTCAGAAATGATTTGATTCATGAAAATATGAAAGTGTGAGGGCAAGGTATGGAGCGATACAAAAAATTAACGATTTTACATTCGAATGATATGCATGGTGATTTTTTGACAGAAAAAGATGGAGATCGTTTCGTAGGAGGAGTTTCTCTTCTTTCTGGATATGTGTCAAAAGTCCGGGAAGAAGAACCGAATACTTTATACTGTATCGCAGGGGATATGTTTCGTGGTTCCGTGATAGATTCTGAATTTCAGGGGATTTCCACAATTGAAATTATGAATGCAATAGCTCCAAATGTTGTTGCACTTGGAAATCACGAAGTGGATTATGGTATCGGGCATTTGCTGTTTCTTGAGAAATGTGCAAAATTTCCAATCATCAATGCTAACATGTATATTCGAACAAACCATGCAAGATTATTCCAATCCCACATTATAGAGAATGTGGATGGAATGAAAATTTTGTTCATTGGGGTTCTGACAGAGGATGTTTTGTCACAGACAAAGGCAGATGGATTGGTTGGTTCACTGGTGGATATTGAAGATGCAGTTGGAGAAATTGGAAGAATCTGTAACGCATATAATGCAATTGATATTGATTTTACGATTATCCTGACACATATCGGATTCGAAGAAGATAAAAAACTTGCCAGCAAACTTGATCCTGCCTGGGGCGTTGATGTGATCGTAGGGGGACATTCTCATACATATATCGAAAAACCAGAAAAGGTGAATGATATTCTGATCGTACAGGCAGGGACAGGGACAGATCAGATTGGACGATTCGATATTATTGTGAATACAGACTATAATTGTGTCGAAGAGTATACATGGCAGATGGTATCTGTTGATGATAAAAATTGCCCGAGAGATTTGGAACTGGAAAAACTGATTGAAAGATTTAAAAAGCATACGGATTATAAATATAATCGATTGGTTACACATATGAGAAAACAGCTGACACATCGAAGTCGTCAGGAAGGAACGGAAATTGGTGGATTGTTTACAGATATTTTACAGGGATGTCTGGGTGTGGATATTGTATTGATTGGTTCCGGAAGTATAAGAAATGAGGAATTGGGACCAATGGTATTGTATTCTGATCTTGTAGAATGTTTTCCATATGATGGGAAAGTCTATATGTTGACGGTTTCAGGGGAACAGTTATATAGAATGATGGAATATGTATTCAGAGCTGAGGTGTGGCAGGGAATACATAGCGAGTTCTTTCAGATTTCAAAAGATTTCAGGATTATTTATAATAAAAGAAACAATTCGTTAGTAGAAATTACGTATCGTGGTTTTGAGATAGAGAAGGAGCGGTTTTATGTAATTGGAATCGAAGATTATCACTATATCAATTTTGAAAAAAATTTTGGTATGCAGATCAGCGAGATAGAAAAAAATGGAAAAGGAAAAATTATTGCAACATCCTGTATGGAGATACTGGATGAGTATCTAAGCAGTCATCAACATTTGATTTATGAAAATGATGGAAGAATTACAATTTTAGAATAAAAGGAAAAAAAGAATGGGGCAAAAAATGTCCCATTCTTTTCAAAATAAATCAGATTCGTTACTTGTGTTCCTCCAGCCAGCGCAATGCTGTATAAGCATATACAGCACTTCCGAGATAAAGAATTTCGTCATCGAATTGTACTTTAGGATGATGCTGTGGATAGGAACATCCATTGTGCAGAGTACCTGCTGCTATTGCAATCATGACGGAAGGAATTTCCTGACTTACATAAGCAAAGTCTTCAGAGCCGGAGATATCAGAAGGTCTTTCAGAAGACTCTTTTCTCAACTGTTTAGATGAGAAGACAGAATTCTCTCCTAATAATTCTCGAAGATATTTTTCTGTATCAGCGCAAAGGTTTTCATCGTTTATTAGTGCCGGACATCCTCTTGTGAAAGAAATATCTGAACTGCAGCGATGTGCAGAGGCAATACTGGAAGAGATTCCTTCAAGACGATTCTTGATATATGTTCGTGCATCTTCATCGAAGGTACGAAAACTTCCAAACATTGTGATTTTGTCAGGAATGATATTAGGAGCAGTTCCACCCTGGATCATTCCGAAAGTCAGGATTGCATTTTGAGAAAGCGGAAGTTCTCTTGTCTGAATTTCCTGCAGAGCGATCAGGATATGAGAGGCTGCGAGAAGTGGATCGGTGCCGGTGTATGGCATGGAACCGTGGCAGCCCTTTCCCTGTACGTGAATCTCAAAGAAATCAGCAGAGGGAGCACTGATTCCAGGGGGAGCAATGACTGCTGTTCCTGATGAGAATGGCATTTCGGATAGTACATGAATCATAAGAGCCGCATCGACATCAGGATTTTTTAAAACACCTGCATCGATCATATCTTTTGCGCCTTCCAGAATCTCTTCAGCAGGCTGAAACATTAGCTTTATCGTTCCTCTGATTTCACTTTCGTGTTCTTTTAGAAGTCTGGCTGCACCGAGAAGCATTGTTGTGTGCATGTCATGTCCACAAGCGTGCATACAACCGTTGGAGGCTGCGAAATCAAGATTGGTTTCTTCTTTGATCGGAAGTGCATCCATATCTCCGCGGATGAGAAAGGTTTTGTCAGGATTCTGTGTGCCGACAGTTACAGTGATGCCGGCCTTTCCACAGTCTGTTGGTTCATATCCCATAGATTTTAATTCTGATCTGACAAATTCTTTGGTCAGAGATAACTGAAAGGCAGTTTCAGGGTGCGCATGCAGATAATGTCTCTGAGAAATAAGTTCAGGCTGAAGTTTTCTGGCCTCTTCAATGAATGTATGGTTGAGCATAAAAATACCTCGCTGTATTATTCATCCCATCCAATATTAAAACGAATATTGACGGAGATATTTCTTAGTATATCCCCTTCTTTTAAATTTAAGTCATCAGGATCGGAAACATAAGGAAGATCTCCGCCTTCTTCAAGTTCTAAAGTAATCCAGTCGCAGCAGGCAGCGTTAGCGCTGTCAATTGCGTCGTCTAAAGTTTCACCTTCGCCATAACAGCATTCCAGATCAGGAAAATAGCCCTTGTAAGTTCCTTTTTCTGTTTTGTGAAATACCGCAGGGTATATAAATTTCATAATTTAAATCTCCTTTTGAATTTAATAACATTGTTTATTATTATAAAGTCTTTTGGAAATGAAAACAATACTAGAATCTTAACTATTTATTAAGAATACTTTTATTTTTAAAAGCTTGAGAGTTAAGTAAAGCTTTGGTAAAATATATCGTAAATTAGGGAGGTGTTTTGGATGAGAAACCATGAAGTGACAAAGATACAGCCACTTTTAAAAGCAGATGGAAGCCTGAGAGAGCCAGGCTGGGCAAAACAGCTTGTCTGGAAGTATGACAGAGCGGCAATCCGTGCGCCGAAGTACAGAATCAAAGAATGGGACTATTATCTTGTATTGAATAAAGATTTTGCAGCAGCATTTACAGTATCGGATCTTGGTTATCTTGGTATGCTTTCTGTATCACTTTTGAATTTTAAAGAAGGATGGGAGCATACGGAAACAATCCTTACTGCATTTCCTATGGGAAAGTTCAATATGCCGCCAACATCGGAAAAGGGAGATGTTGTCTATAAAGACAAGAAATTATATCTTGAATTTAAATTAAAAGAAGGAAAGCGAATCATCAAGTGTGATTTTAAAGAATTTTATAAAAAGAAGGCATTTTACTGCAAACTGACTTTGGAACAGCCAAAGATGGATACCATGGTAATTGCAACTCCATGGAAAGAGAAAAAGACTGCATTTTATTATAATCAGAAGATCAACTGTATGCCGGCAAGTGGAAGTATGATCTACGCAGGAAAGAAGTACACATTCAATAAAGAAACTGATTTTGGAACTTTGGACTGGGGTCGTGGAGTATGGACTTATGATAACCGTTGGTACTGGGGTTCTGGCAACACAGTTGTGAACGGAAAGTCATTTGGATTCAATATAGGATATGGATTTGGTGATACTTCTGCTGCATCAGAGAATATGCTGTTTTATGACGGCAAGGCACATAAATTGGATGATATTGAATTCCATATTCCAAAAGACAGCTATCTGAAGCCTTGGAAATTTACTTCAAGTGATGGAAGATTTGAGATGAATTTCAAGCCAGTTCTGGATCGTGCAGCAAAGACTGATGTAAAGGTAATCGTATCTGATCAGCATCAAGTATTTGGGAAGATGACAGGTAAGGCAATTCTTGATGATGGAACAGTTATAGAGGTAAAAGATATGATGTGTTTTGCCGAAGATGTACATAACAGATATTAGTATTGCTCTCGTTTTATCAATATTTCATATAACAATTCATAGCCAGTTTTCCTAAAAGGATTGGAAGACTGGCTATCTGTATATTTTCATATCATTTTTATCTGTATTTTACAGATATTTTTCACAAAACATATAAATTAAAATATTTTGATTATAAAAACACTTGCAAATCAAAGCGAGATATGTTATATTGCTAAATGATTTGAAATTAAAAACATTTTTAAATAAAAATATTTAACAAGAAAATATTTCTAAAAATAAAATAAAGTGGAGATATGTCATGAGAGGGAAGATTTGTGGTACTGGTTCTTATGTACCGGAACATTTTTATGACAATTTTGATCTTACAAAAATGGTCAAAACAAGTGATGAATGGATTCAGGAAAGAACAGGTATTGTAAGACGTCATATTGCGCAGGAGGATACAACGGTGAGTATGGCGGTAAAAGCAGCACAGGCAGCTTTGGAGAACTGCGGAATGGATGCAAAGGAGCTGGATATGATCCTGGCGGCAACAATGACACCGAATCGTATTGTTCCGGGGATTGCATGTGAAGTACAAAAAGAGATACAGGCAGAGAAGGCAGTATGCATGGATCTTAATGCCGCCTGCAGCGGATTTGTATTTGCATATAATACAGCACAGGCTTACATCGCAACGGGAATCTGTCAAAAGATTCTCATCATTGGAAGTGAAAGTCTTTCAAATATTGTGAACTGGGAAGACAGAGGAAGCTGTATTCTTTTTGGAGATGGTGCGGGAGCGGTGATTTTGAAAAGTGAGGAAGGAGAGCTTCTTTCATCCGTAATGCATTCGGATGGTTCGAAAGGAGATGTTCTGGTATGTGAGAGCCGTCATCAGAAGGATTGGAAAGAAAGAGAGGAAGCTAAAGAGACCTATTTATATATGGATGGACAGGGTGTTTTCAAATTTGCAGTGAAAAAGGTTCCAGAAGTGATTGGTGAACTGCTTGAAAAAGTAGATTGTTTAGCTGAAGAAATCGACTGGTTTATTCTGCATCAGGCAAATCGAAGAATTATCGAATCTGTGTCAAAGCGGATGATGGTTGGAATTGAAAAATTCCCAATGAATCTTCAGGAGTATGGTAATACATCCTCGGCAAGTATTCCGATTCTTATGGATGAACTTAATCGCAGTGGAAAATTAAAAAAAGGAGATAAACTTGTTCTTGCGGGATTTGGCGCAGGATTATCATGGGGAGCTGTGCTTGTGGAATGGTAATAAAGAGAAGGTAATTTCTACAAAAGTGTGGATTACATAAATGAAATTAAGATTAAATGTGAAAAAGGAGATTAAAACAATGTTAGAAAAAGTAAAAGAAATCGTAGCAGAAGGTTTAGGTGTAGATGCAGCAGATCTTACAGCGGATACAACATTTGAATCACTTGGAGCAGACTCACTTGACCTTATGGAAATGGTAATGTCATTTGAAGAGGAATTTAAAGTAGAAATCGATACAGATTCAGTTTCTGAACTTAAAACTGTTGGTAGTGTGGTAACATATATTGAAGGATTGAAATAATTCAATAGTTACAAAAAGAAAAGAGGTTTTATAGAATGAAGACGGAAGTAACAAAATTACTTGGAATTGAATACCCTGTAATTCAGGGAGGAATGGCATGGGTTGCAGAATATCACCTTGCGGCAGCAGTATCAAATGCAGGCGGTTTAGGACTGATTGGTGCAGCGAGTGCTCCGGCAGAATGGGTTCGTGAACAGATTAGAGAAGCAGGAAAACTTACAGATAAGCCATTCGGTGTAAATATTATGCTGATGAGTCCTCATGCAGATGAGGTGGCAAAAGTGATTGTTGAAGAAGGTGTTAAGGTAGTGACTACTGGAGCCGGAAGTCCTGAGAAGTACATGAAAATGTGGAAAGAAGCTGGCATAAAGGTGATTCCTGTAGTTGCTTCCGTAGCTCTTGCAAGAAGAATGGAACGTTGCGGGGCAGATGCACTTGTTGCAGAAGGATGCGAAGCAGGCGGACACATTGGAGAAAATACAACAATGGTACTCGTACCACAGATTGTTGATGCAGTAAAAATTCCAGTTATCGCAGCAGGCGGTATCGCAGACGGAAGAGGAATGGCAGCAGCATTTATGCTTGGTGCAAAGGGAATGCAGCTGGGCACACATTTTGTTACAACAAAAGAGTGTATCGTTCATGAAAATTATAAAAAAGCAATTATTAAATCAAAAGATATTGATTCTCGAGTTACTGGAAGAAGTACAGGACATCCGGTACGCGTAATCCGTAATCAGATGACTAAAAAATATCTTGAATTAGAGCAGAATGGAGCAACTTTCGAGGAATTAGAATTATTTACACTCGGCGGCTTGAGAAAAGCGGTTGTCGAAGGTGATATGGTAAACGGCAGTATTATGGCAGGACAGAGTGCCGCAATGGTAAAAGAAGAATGTACATGTCAGGAATTACTCGAAAAGCTTGTGAAAGAAACAGATGCACTTATCGGAGGATTGAATTTCTATGAGTAAGACTGCATTTATTTACCCAGGGCAGGGCGCACAGAAAGCTGGAATGGGTAAAGATTTTTATGAAAACAGTGAGCTGGCAAAGGCAGTGTATGACAAGGCATCAGAGCTTTTGGAGCTTGATATGAAAGAATTATGTTTTGAAAACAATGATCGATTAGATCTTACAGAATATACACAGGCGGCCATGGTGACAACCTGCCTTGCAATGACAAAAATAGTAAAAGAACGAGGATTAAAACCAGATGTAACTGCTGGATTAAGTCTGGGAGAATACTGCGCGATCAGTGCTGCAGGCGGGATGAAAGAAGAGGATGCCATCAGACTGGTGCGAACACGAGGGATTCTGATGCAGAATACCGTTCCACAGGGTGAAGGTGCCATGGCAGCAATTTTAGGAATGGAAGCAGAGGCAATTGAAACTGTGATTAAAGAAATCGAGGGAGTTACAGTTGCAAATTATAATTGTCCAGGACAGATTGTGATCACAGGCGAGACAAAGGCAGTTGAAACTGCGGTCTCCGATTTAAAAAAAGCTGGTGCAAAGCGTGCTTTGATGCTGAACGTAAGTGGACCATTCCATTCTCCAATGCTTAAGAAAGCAGGAGAACAGCTTGGAAAAGAGATGGAAACGATGGAATTCTCAGAATTGGAGATTCCATATGTGACAAATGTAACTGCAGACTATGTAACTGACATCAGTCAGACAAAGAACCTGCTTATAAAGCAGGTGTCTGCATCTGTCCGCTGGCAGGAAAGTATAGAAAAGATGATTGCAGACGGAGTAGATACATTTGTAGAAATAGGACCAGGAAAGACACTGAATGGATTCTTGAAGAAGATCAACAAGAGTGTGAAAGCATACAACATATCTTCCTGGGATGATGTGGAAAAGGTTGTCAGTGAATTGACAATGTAGGAGTGAAGTATGTTAAATGAAAAAATCGCAGTAGTAACAGGTGCCTCCAGAGGAATTGGGATGGCAGTTGCAAAGAAATTTGCAGAACTTGGTGCTGCAGTTGTTATTAATTATAATGGTTCCAAAGCAAAAGCAGAGGAAGTAAAGCAGGAGATTCTTGCAGCAGGCGGTAAAGCAGAGATCATACAGTGCAACGTATCAGATTACACCGCATGCGAGGTATTTATTAAAGAAGTTATTGAAAAATTTGGAAGAATTGATATCCTTGTCAATAATGCAGGAATTACAAAAGACGGACTTATGATGCGTATGAACGAGGATGATTTTTCAGATGTAATTAATGTAAATCTGAAAGGAACCTTCAATTGTCTTCGCTTTGTATCAAGATATATGATGAAACAGAGAAGCGGACGTATCATCAATATGTCATCGGTTGTTGGTGTATCAGGAAATGCCGGACAAGTGAATTATGCAGCTTCAAAAGCAGGAGTGATCGGTCTGACAAAGTCTGCAGCCAAAGAGCTGGCAGGGAGGGGAATCACAGTCAATGCGATTGCACCAGGATTTATTGAAACAGATATGACGGATGTACTGTCTGAAAAAGTAAGAACAGAAGCTGTAAAGCAGATTCCTCTTGGAACATTTGGACAGGCAGAAGATATTGCAAATGCAGCAGCATTTCTTGCATCTGATGAAGCACGTTACATCACAGGACAGGTGCTTCAGGTAGATGGTGGAATGGTAATGTAAAAGGAGTATAAAATAGTAATGAAACGTAGAGTTGTAGTGACAGGATTGGGTGCAGTAACTCCAATTGGTAATACTGTGGAAGAATTTTGGAATGGGATTAAAGAAGGCAAGCTTGGAATTGGTGAGATAACACAGTTCGATACAACAGATTATAAAGTTAAGATTGCAGCAGAAGTAAAAGGGTTTGTACCAAAAGAACGCATGGATTTCAAGGCTTCTAAAAGAATGGATAGATTTTCACAGTTTGCAGTAGCTGCAGCAAAAGAAGCTTTTGAAGATGCAGGAATTGAGATGGAAAAAGAGGATCCATACCGCTGTGGCGTGATCATTGGTTCTGGAATCGGAAGTCTTGCACAGGTAGAAAAACAGTATAAGACAATTCTTGAAAAAGGACCCGGAAAAGCAGGACCGCTTATGGTTCCGATGATGATTTCCAACATGGCAGCAGGAAATGTTTCCATTGCACTTGGATTAAAGGGAAAATGCACAAATGTTGTGACAGCCTGTGCATCGGGAACAAACTGTATTGGTGATGCGCTCCGTGCAATTCAGTATGGTGATGCGGATGTGATGATTGCAGGAGGAACAGAAAGTTGTGTATGTCCGACAGGAATTGCTGGTTTTACAGCATTGACAGCATTGACAGAAAGTAATGATCCTGAAAGAGCGTCTATACCATTTGATAAAGAAAGAAGTGGATTCGTACTTGGAGAAGGTGCCGGTGTTGTGGTTTTAGAAGAATTGGAACGCGCAAAGAACAGGGGAGCCAAAATCTATGCAGAAATAGTTGGATATGGTTCTACGGCAGATGCATTTCATATCACTTCTCCTGCAGAAGACGGAAGCGGCGCAGCAAAAGCGATGGAACTTGCACTTTCTGAAGCTGGAGTAAGACCAGAAGAGGTACAGTATATCAATGCTCATGGTACAAGCACACATCACAATGATTTGTTTGAGACATATGCGATTAAAAAAACATTTGGAGAAGCAGCAAAAGATCTTGTGGTAAACTCTACAAAGTCCATGATCGGACATCTCCTTGGAGCAGCAGGTGCAGTGGAATGTATTGTATGTGTAAAATCAATTCAGGATGGATTTATCCATCAGACTCTTGGAACAAAAGAAACAGATGCAGAATGTGATTTGAATTATGTGATTGGCGCTCCGGTTGAGATGGCTGTTAAATATGCAATGAGCAATTCACTTGGATTTGGTGGGCACAATGCGTCACTTCTTTTGAAAAAATATGAAGGTTAGAGGGACAGAGTATGGAATTAGACAATATTGTAAAACTGATTAAGGCTGTTTCTGAATCAGGTGTCACAGGATTTAAATATGAACACGATGGCGTAAAACTTAACATACAGAAAGAAACAGTACAGACAGTTGCAGTTCAGACAGAAGTGCCAGGTGCACAGCCTGTGGTAACTACTGTAGCGGTACAGCCTGAAAAAACAGAAGAAAAAGGGAATTTTATCAAATCACCTCTGGTAGGAAGATTTTATGCAGCACCTGCAGAAGATGCAAAAGCTTTTGTATCTGTTGGCGAACAGGTGAAAAAAGGTCAGGTAGTAGCGATCGTAGAGGCTATGAAACTGATGAATGATATTGAAAGCGAATTTGATGGAACTGTAGCAGAAGTTCTGGTAGAAAATGGAGAAACAGTAGAGTATGGACAGCCGTTGTTCCGTATTGTATAAATAATACCAGGTGTAACTTTTAAGTTACACCGTAAACGGATGGGAATTCAAAACAGGAGGAACAAAATGAGACATTTAGGAATTACAGAAATCAAAGAGATACTTCCACACAGACATCCTTTCTTACTGGTCGATTACATTGAAGATTATGAACCAGGAGAATATGCTGTTGGATACAAATGTGTTACATATAGAGAAGATTTTTTTGCAGGACATTTTCCACAGGAACCGGTTATGCCTGGCGTGCTGATCGTAGAGGCACTTGCACAGGTTGGTGCAGTGGCCGTTCTTATAAAAGAAGAAAACAAGGGAAAACTTGGATATTTTGGTGGAATCAAAAACTGTAAATTTAAAAGAAAAGTAGTTCCAGGAGATAAGCTTAAACTCGAAGCGAGAATCATTCGTCAGAAAGGACCTATGGTGATCGGTGAAGCGATCGCTACCGTAGACGGAGAACTTGCAGTAAAGGCTGAGCTTACGCTGATGCTTGGATAATAGGGGAATATCATGATAAAGAAAGTCTTAATTGCAAACCGTGGAGAAATTGCAGTGCGTATCATTCGTGCCTGCCGTGAAATGGGAATCGAGACGGTGGCAGTTTATTCAGAAGCAGACAGAGAGGCACTTCATACACAGCTTGCAGATGAGGCATATTGTATCGGACCTGCACCGTCTGTGGATAGTTATTTGAATATGGAACAGATCATCAGTGCAACTGTAGTATCAGGGGCAGATGCGATTCATCCGGGATTTGGTTTCCTTTCAGAAAATGCAAAGTTTGCAGAACTTTGTGAGAAATGTAATATTATTTTCATTGGACCATCATCTAAGGTAATTCAGAAGATGGGGCATAAGTCTCAGGCAAGAAATACAATGGTGGAAGCCAGAGTTCCGGTTATTCCGGGAACAGATGAACCGATTTTTGATGCAGAAGAGGCGAGAAAAGCAGCAGATAGAATTGGCTATCCAATCATTGTAAAAGCAGCTCTGGGAGGCGGCGGAAAAGGAATGCGTGTGGCACAGTCTGAAGAAGAGGTGGAATCTGCATTCAATACTGCACAGAAAGAAGCGAAAGCAGCCTTTGGCGATGGCACAATGTATATGGAACATTTTGTACAGTATCCGAAGCATATTGAAGTTCAGATTATGGCGGATAAGTATGGGAATGTCGTACACCTTGGAGAGCGTGACTGCTCCATTCAGAAGAACCATCAGAAACTGGTGGAAGAATCCCCATGCATTATGATTTCAGAAGAATTAAGACAGAAAATGGGTGAGACTGCAGTAAAGGCGGCAAAGGCAGCAAATTATGAAAATGCAGGAACCATTGAATTTCTTTTGGAGAGTGATGGGAGATTCTATTTCATGGAAATGAACACGCGAATCCAGGTAGAGCATCCGGTAACAGAATGGGTAACCGGAATCGATTTGATTAAAGAGCAGATTCGTGTTGCAGATGGTCATCCTCTTTCCTTCACTCAGGAGGAGATTACGCTGACAGGTCATGCAATTGAGTGCAGAATTAATGCAAAAACTCCGGGATTAATTACAGATATGTATCTTCCAGGGGGAAATGGAGTCAGAATTGACTCTGCAATCTACAGCGGATATAATGTTTCACCACATTATGACAGTATGCTTGCAAAACTGATCGTCCATGCTAAAAATCGAGAAGAGGCAATTATGAAAATGCGAAGCGCACTGGGGGAAGTTATTATAGAAGGAATTCAGACAAATATTGATTATCAGTATGAGATTATGAATCATCCGGATTATCAGTCTGGTGATTTTAATATCGAATTTATTGCAGATAAAGAGGAGGAACTGTTGAGATATGAAACTATCTAATATGTTCAAAAAAACAAACCGCAAAGGATATGTTTCGCTGACTGATTCTCTCCCAAAAAACAGGAAGGAGTTCTCAGGGAAAGAAATTTCACCAGAAATCCCTGAAGGGCTCTGGAAAAAGTGTAATGCCTGCAGGGCAGCGATCATGACGGAAGATGTTATCAAAGGATATTATGTCTGTCCCAAATGCGGATATTATTTTCGTATTCCTGCGACAGAACGTATTGAAATGATCGCTGATACAAATACTTTTGAAGAGTGGGATACAGGTCTTGAATCGGGAAATCCGATAGATTTTCGAGGATATGAAGAGAAGGTGCAGGCTTTGCGTATCAAGACACAGCTTGATGAAGCTGTGGTGACTGGAAAGTGTAAAATAGGAGGAAATGAAGTTGTGCTTGCTGTGATGGATGGTAGATTTTTGATGGCAAGTATGGGGAAAATTGTAGGTGAAAAAATCACAAGAGCAGTAGAGCGTGCCACAAAAGAAAAACTTCCGGTTATTATTTTTACATGTTCCGGTGGAGCAAGAATGCAGGAAGGAATACACTCGTTGATGCAGATGTCAAAGACTTCTGCGGCATTGAAACGCCATCATGATGCAGGGCAGCTTTATATCAGTGTACTGACAGATCCAACAACTGGAGGAGTTACGGCAAGCTTTGCAATGCTCGGAGATATTATTTTGGCAGAACCGAATGCTTTGATCGGGTTTGCAGGACCTAGAGTTATTGAACAGACAATTGGAGAAAAATTGCCGGAGGGATTTCAACGGGCAGAATTTCTTCTGGAACATGGATTTGTTGATAAAATTGTGAAACGGGAGGAAATGAAAGAAATTCTTTCTCGGATTCTTGCTTTGCATTTAAATGGAGAAATGCATCTTGAAAATGCTGAGGGACAATGCATTTTTCAGAAAAAGAAAGAGGAAAAGGAAATGACTGCATGGGAACGTGTGCAGATTTCTCGTAAAAAAGGTCGTCCGGTAGGAACAGATTATATCAATGCTTTGTTCACAGAGTTTGTCGAATTTCATGGAGATCGATATTACAAAGATGACAAAGCAATTGTTGGTGGAATTGCAAATTTTCATGGAAAACCTGTGACTGTGATTGCGCAGGCAAAGGGAAAAAATACAAAAGAAAACATTGAGAGAAATTACGGAATGCCATCACCGGATGGATATCGAAAAGCACTTCGTCTGATGAAGCAGGCGGAAAAATTCCACAGACCAGTCATTTGTTTTGTAGATACACCAGGAGCATTCTGTGGAATTGAGGCAGAAGAACGTGGTCAGGGCGAGGCCATTGCCCGTAACCTGTTTGAAATGTCAGGAATAAAAACGCCGGTACTTTCCATTATTATTGGAGAAGGTGGAAGCGGCGGTGCGCTTGCAATGGCAACCGCAGATGAAGTGTGTATTCTGGAGAATTCAATCTATTCGATTCTTTCGCCAGAAGGATTTGCAACAATCCTCTGGAAAGACAGCAAGCGTGCTGAAGAGGCCGCTGGTGTGATGAAGCTGACTGCACAGGATTTGAAAGAAGCGGGAATTGTAGAACATATTTTTGCGGAACCCGAAGATTTCACAGTTGAAAATTTCGTGGAAGTGGCAGAGGAAATGGATGCTTATATGGCAAGATTTATTGAGAAATACACGAGTATGAGTCTGGAAGCGTTGACAAAAAAAAGATATCAGAGATTTAGAAATTTGTAAAAATGTATTGATTCTTTTGTTTGAAAAATTCGAATAATATGTTAATATAAAAGATATAGAGACAGTAAGGCACATATGTCCGCAGAAATAAAGGAAATACTTATAGTGCGCAAAAGGAGAGGAATACGTGAACGCATACACAGTAATTGATGATTTGTTGGTTAATTTATTTAGAGATATACTGGATATAGAAAACAGAGCACTTTGTAAAGGTCAGTTTGAAAATATTACAGTGAATGACATGCATATTATTAGTTCGATTGGCATTGGGGAAGGCAAGAATATGTCAGCGATTGCCAGAGATCTTAATATTACTGTCGGTTCACTCACAACTTCTATGAATGCGCTTGTAAAGAAGCAGTATGTTGTTCGTGAGAGAAGCGAAGAAGACAGACGAATTGTAAATATCCGTCTTACAGAGAAAGGTGAGGAAGCATATTATCATCATGAAGATTTTCATAAAAAACTTGTAGAAACCGTAATTGATTTCGTTCCTGAAAAAGATCTTCCGGGACTTGTAAAGTGTCTGACCGGTGTATGTGAGTTTTTTAGATCATATGAAGTATAATGAGAAGAATAGCATCAGTAGACTTTCAGAAAATGAAGGTGTTGCTGATGCTATTTTTGTTCATGAATATTCTTGGAAACAAGTGGAATTATCTGACAATATAGTTTATTATGGATATAAAAAGAAGTGAATCTGAGGAGGGATGATATGAAATATTGCAGGAAATGTGGAAAACCTGTTGAAGAAGGTGCAAAATTTTGCGGCAGTTGTGGCACTCTGGTAGAAATAGTATCTGCTGAACAAGGGATAAATGGAAATGATATTTCTTCTAAAAAGCGAAAAGATAATAAAATAGTATTGATTATTGGTGCAGTTCTTATTGTGGCAGCAATTATAATTGCAGGTATTCTTATTGTAAAGCAGAAAAAAGAGACAAAAGAATACAACAATTACATTTCAAAAGCTGAAAACTATATGGAAGAGCTTGATTATAAGCAGGCGAAAGATTTTTATTTGAAAGCAATTGAAATTGATGAAAAACAAAGAGAACCATATGTAAAGCTGGCAGTAATTTATGTTAGACAGCAGGAATATGAAAAAGCAGAAGATATTTTGAAACAGGCAGATGAAGCAAAAGCAAAAGAAACAGAAGAAACAAGAGAAGAAGAAAAGGAAATCCGAAAAATTTTTGAAGAGGCAGAGGGTTTGCTTGCGTATGAATGGGTAGTAGATCCATCGATTGAAGCAGAAGCTATTTATTACTTACAGTACAGCCCGTCGATAGAAGCTTCTACAAATGAAACTTACAGACAAGAATACAGGGATTATGCTGTAATAAAGAGAGATGGATTACTTGGTCTGATCGACATGGAAGGAAATTTACTGACAGACATTGAATACGAATCAATTGAAAATTATTTTGAAACCTGCATTCTCACACTTGCAGATCCTGTTTATGTAGAAAGCTTTGATCAGGAATGGTCAATGTTTGTTTATTCTGATGGTCAGGTGACTCCAGCTGGTGGATTTGGAGGACCTGGTCAGGGAACCTTCTATTATTGTAATAGGTTGTTAAATACTGCAGAAGATTTAGACTTGTGGGATATTGTTGTTCCAAAGGAAGCCTTTCCGGTTTTGGAAGCAAAGACCGACTATCCAAAGAATTATGAAAACATTGAAGCATGGAATTCAGGATTGAGTGAGAAATACGCAGTATATCTCAAAGATCGTCTGCTTACAGAATTTGTTTATGATTATTGCGGAAGCAGTCATGAAGGACTGCTGGCAGTATGCCAGGATGGCAAATGGGGATATATTGATCAGCAGGGCAATATCGTGATTCCTTTGGAATACGACGCTTCATGGACACAGTTTTCCATGTGGTCTGACAAAGAAGGCGCACTTGTTACTCCGGGATTCTGCTATTCAGCTTCTAATAATTATGTGAATTTGTGTAAAGATGGAAAATGGGAATTGCGGGATACAAAAGGAAACCTTGTGATTCCAGCCGGCGTTTTTGAAGAAATTCTTCCGGTATATAAAGGAAAATGCTGGGTAAAACAGGAAGGTAAATGGGGAGTGATTCGTCTTGTAAAAGACGTGAAAGCTGAGACTGCAGAGTTCGAATATAAATTTGAAGGTGGTAAGGAATTTGCCATTATTACAGGATTCGATGAAAATCATGAGGCAATATGGAAATATGAAACCGGAAAATACGAAGCAGCTCAGTTAGAAAGAGTTTCTGAAATAGGGACACGAGAAGATCTCTATTATTTTGTTGAAGACGGTACCGTCAAAGCAATACAGATAGAAGATGGAAGTATTGCGTGGGAAAATTCTGAGTTTGACGGAAGCGGAACAGGATTTGTGTTTGGTGAAGATGGAGTTCTCTACATATGTGGATATCTGGGACCAGACTTTTTTGCAGTAGATAAAAATGGCAAAACATTATGCAGAATAGATATGCTCGATTCAGATTACTACTGGCCGTATGAGATGGAGTATAAAAACAGACAGGTAATCATAACCTTCGAGGAAGGCAGTGCAAAAGGTTATATTGACGTAGATGACTTTTCTTATTATTTTCCAGAAGGAGAGGGATCAGATGTTCAAGACGATGTACAGTCTGAGATACCTTCCGGTCCAAGTAAAAATTATACATTAGAGGAACTTTGTGCAGTGATTGCTGATCATTATAATACAATCTACAATGTAGATACATATGTATGTTTTGAAGGTGAGGCAATGGCTACAGATGAGGGATACTTTCTTACCTTGCGGGATCAGAGCGGAAATGTAGCAAATAAACTGGTGACTGGATTGAGTGTGAATTTGAGTACCGGAGCCGTGGAAGATGACTGGGGCGAAGTCTGGTATTTAGATTAGAAAATAGTTTTTGATAAAAGGAGCGTAAAAATATGAGTATGTTAGATAATTTTTATGATGAAACAATGAATTTAGATCAGGATGACAATAATTTGGAAATTTCAAGAATTGAGAATCTGATTGCTGAAGAAAAGGACAGACTTGATGATACATATTGTGAAATCGGAAAATTATATGTAAGTATTCACAAAAATGATAATGAAGAACTTTTTTCTGAATTGCTTAAGGACCTTTCTAAAACTGAGAAAACGATAAAAAATTATCTGGGGCAGATTGCAGAGTTAAGAGGTTTGAGTCTTTGTGAAAAATGCGGCGCAGAAGTACCAAAAGAGGCAGCTTTTTGCGGTGTGTGCGGTGAGAAAATGCCAATGAAACAGACAGAAAATCTTGCCGAGAATCAAATTCAGTGCATGAATTGCGGAAAAATCTTAGAAAAAGGAGTGAATTTCTGTATTTTCTGTGGAACACCAGTAAATGTCACAGAAGAACCTGCGTTTATCACAGAAGAACCTGCGTTTATCACAGAAGAACCAGAGATTCCACAAGAGAAAATATGTTCCAAATGTGGTTTCAAGAATGAAGTGGATTCATTATTTTGTACAGAATGTGGAAATAGATTAAACGATTAGAAGTAAATAGGGGAACAGAGAGTTTTGTTTTATCTGCTGCTTTTACAGGGAGACTTTATCAGTATGAAAATATAGCCTTAACTTGAAAAAAAGTCTCCTGTAGTTTATTATAAAATTAACAAAATATATAAAGGACAGGTGAGCAATTATGTACATGGAAGATTACAAACGCTGGCTCGCAGCTGAGCTCGAAGATGCAGCATTGACAGAAGAATTGAAGGCAATCGAAGGCAATGACGAAGAAATCAAAGACCGTTTTGCAGTAGCTCTTAAATTTGGTACAGCAGGACTTCGTGGTGTTCTTGGAGCAGGAACAAACCGTATGAACATTTACGTTGTTCGTCAGGCAACACAGGGACTTGCTAACTGGGTAAAAACACAGGGCGGAAACCAGTTGGTAGCAGTAAGTTATGACAGCCGTATCAACAGTGATGTGTTTGCAAAAGAAACAGCAAAAGTTCTTGCAGCAAATGGAATCAAAG
>JAXJUL010000031.1:0-3011 GCA_036309085.1 Schaedlerella sp. | reverse complement strand
CTTCGTAAACTCTTATCCGGTCATCTCTGCCGTTGTACAGGATATGAAAATATCTTCAAAGCAGTGAAGAAGACAATGCTTCGCAGACTTGGTAAAGTAGAAGAAGCAGAACTTGTATAGTGCCATAGGGTTATATAATTCTTTTACATTTACTCCTGGGACAAGTTGATTGTTTCAGGAGTATTTTATTATCTGCTAGACAAATATTCCGTCAAATGTTATAATTTTTTTGAATTAAAGTAGATTTTATTTATATATTTTTGGGGGTCGATCGGTTTTTCCAACTGCCGTTAAGAGTTGACTATATAGTTTATGTGTCAACTCTTTTATATATTTATAAAGTCTATCGTGAATTAAATTTTCATGGAAAGGAGGATGTAAAATCAGCATATTTTGAATATATTGTTTGTGTAAAAAAAGAATAAGGGAGAAAAGAACATGAAGGAAAAAGGCTTTCTTGATAAGTTTTTTGGGATCACAAAAAGCGGATCAAACATGAAAACTGAGATCATGGCTGGTATTACATCATTTGTAACCATTGCTTATGTTCTCGTTGTTAACCCACAGATTATCGGTGGTGCGGCCGGCAGTGACCAGATTGCAAACGGTGTATTTATTGCTACATGTCTTGGTGCATTTGTTGGAACAATTTTATGCGCATTATATGCGAAGGTTCCATATCTGCAGGCTTCTGGTATGGGATTGGTATCCTTCTTTGCTTATACAGTAATCCTTGGTTCAGGATATACTTATGGGCAGGCTCTGGCAATTGTATTCATTTCGGGTGCGATTTGCGTCGTTCTTACCGCAAGCGGTCTTCGTATGGCAATCGTTTATGCAATTCCAGATTGTGTTAAGTCAGCAATGACAGCAGGTATCGGTTTGTTCATCACAATCATTGGTCTTAAGAGTGCAGGTCTCGTAATTCCAAATGAAGCAACACTCGTAGCACTCGTTGATTTTGCACAGTGGAGAGTAGAAGGCGCTGATACAGCAGGTCTTTGCGGAGCTATTGTTGCATTAATCGGTCTTATCATTATTGCAATTCTTCAGGTTAAGAAAGTTAATGGTAACATCCTTATCGGTATCCTTGTAGGAACAATCATTGGTATTCCTCTTGGAGTTACAAAGTTATCAGATTTTCAGATGAACCTTGGCGAAAAGTTTGGAGACTTCCTCGAAGTATCATTCTTACAGCTTGATTTCCCTGGTCTGATCAAAGATGGCGATGTTGTTGGAAGTATCTTTACAATCACTATGCTTGTAATCAGCTTCCTCCTTGTTACAATCTTTGACTCACTTGGAACACTTCTCGGTGCAGCTAAACAGGCTGGTATGCTTGACAAAGATGGCAATGCTATGTACATGAAAGAGTCTATGATGGCTGATTCTATTGCAACAGTAGCAGGTTCTCTTTGTGGTGTATCTACAGTAGCAACTGTAGTAGAATGTGGTTCTGGTATCGCAGCAGGCGGTAGAACTGGTATGACAAGTTTAACATCTGCACTTTGTTTCGTGGCAGCAATCATTCTTGCACCATTCATCAGTATCATCCCTTCTGCTGCAACAGCACCGGCACTTATCTACGTAGGTGTTCTTATGATGGGAAGTATCAAAGGCGTTGACTTTGATAACATGGAGAATGCACTTCCAGCATTTTGTACAGTTGTATTTATGCCATTTACATATTCTATCGCAAATGGTGTAGCGTTTGGTCTGATTACTTATACATTAATCAAACTTTTTACAGGAAAGTTCAAAGAAGTAAAACCTCTGTGTCTTGGTATCGTAATTATCTTTGTAATTAGATACGCATTCATGGTTGTTTAATAAAAGGCGGACAGTAAGCTGCTTAAAAATTAGGAGGATAATATGGTATTAAAAGGAAATATTGTATACAGCGTAGTTCCAGAAAAAATGGAAATTTGTGAAAATGGATATCTTGTTTATGATAATGGTGTAGTTCAGGGCGTATATGCTGAACTTCCAGAACAGTATGCGAATGACGAAATCGAAGATTATGGTGATAAACTCATCATTCCAGGTCTTGTTGACCTTCACATCCATGCACCACAGTATGCATTCCGTGGTCTTGGAATGGACATGGAACTTCTTGACTGGCTGAATACAAACACATTCCCAGAAGAATCCAAGATGAAAGATCTTGAGTATGCTAAAAAATCTTATGGAACATTTGTAGAAAACCTTAAGAAGAGCGCAACAACAAGAGCCGTTGTATTTGCTACACTTCATCGTCCAGCAACAAACCTTCTGATGGATATGCTTGAAGAAGCAGGTCTTGCTACAATGGTAGGTAAGGTAAATATGGACCGTAACTCTCCAGATTATCTCTGTGAAACAACAGAAGAATCTGCAGCAGAAACAGCAGCATGGCTGAAAGATGTTATGGCGAAAGGATACAAGAACACTCTTCCAATCCTGACACCAAGATTTACACCAACATGTACAGATGAGCTTATGGAAGAACTGAAAAAACTTCAGGTTGAATATAATCTTCCAATGCAGTCACATCTGTCAGAAAACTTTAGTGAGATCGCATGGGTGAAAGAACTTTGTCCATGGTCAGAGTGCTATGGTGATGCATATGATCATTTTGGAATGTTTGGTAAAGACTGCAAGACAGTTATGGCACACTGCGTACACTCAACAGATATCGAAGTTGAAAAGATGAAAGAAAATGGCGTATTCATCGCACATTGTCCAGAATCTAACATCAACCTTTCATCTGGCGTAGCTCCAATCAGACGTTACCTGGAACTTGGAATGAACGTAGGGCTTGGATCAGACGTAGCTGCCGGATCTACAGAAAACATGTTCACAGCAATGGCATATGCTGTTCAGGCATCTAAGATGCGCTGGAGACTGGCTGACGATTCTCTCAAACAGTTAACAGCAGACGAAGTATTCTATCTTGCAACAAAGGGAGGCGGAGCTTTCTTTGGTAAAGTAGGTACATTCGAAGAAGGTTATGAAATGGACGCAGTTGTTCT
>JAXJUL010000030.1:0-14849 GCA_036309085.1 Schaedlerella sp. | reverse complement strand
CTTTGCAGGAGCATCTGCTTTCTCTTCTTTTTTAGCTTTTTTCTCTTCTTTTTTTAATTCTTTCTTGAAGTCTTTTTTCTTTTCTTTTCTTTCTTTCTTTTCAGGCTTGTCAAGACTTATGCTAAGATCGATTTTGAAATCTTCTTCCTCTTCTACAATACGTTTTTTGCGTCTTGCTTCGATTACTGCCTGTTTCATGCCGATTCCAAAGAACCCGGCACTTCCTTTTTCAATAACATCGTATTCTAAGTTATCACTTGTAACACCTAACTGAATCAATGCTTCATTAATCGCATCGTCAACAGTCTTTGCTGATACTCTGATACCGCCCTCCATGAGAACCTTCCTTTCCTGTGCACTTTATTTCTTATCTGTGCTCTGAGAATTGTTATATCTGCTTACCATATTTGCTTTTGAAGCAAGGCTTCCTGCTTTTGCATTTTTAGTCATAGATGCAGCTTTTTCAAGCTTCGCATTTCTTTCAGCTTCAGTCATAGAAGATTTTGCTGCTGCTTTTTTTGTATTAGTAGTAGCCATTTTATTCAATGCTGCTGCAGAAGTACCTTTCTTTTCTCTCTTTTTAGCTGCTTTCTTTCTGTTTTCTTCAATCAGTTCTTCTGTAGTTTTAGTTGAAAGATACTTATTGATACCAAGCATCTGGAAACATCTTACGATTGCACTAACTGCCCAGTAAAGACCAAGACCTGCTGGAAGTGTAAAACCAATCCAGACTGAGAACAGTGGCATAGTATATGTCATTGTCTTCATGGAATTTACCATTGGATCATTAGCTCCTGCTGCTGTATTAGGCTGTGGCTGAAGTTTCACACTGATAAACTGTGTGAGACCAGAAAGAACCGGAATAATTGCTGCGATAATAACTCCTGCATAATCTCCAGCTGAAAAAGAAGATTTTACCATTGTCCATGGAGCTTCTACGATATTGATTCCCATGAACATACTTACTTCGCTGAGCTGTGCTGTTGTTGTCTGAATAATATCTGTCAGTTCTGGAAGTTTTTCTGTCAGTGTTGCCCATGTAGATTCCTGGAAATTATAAAGCACTGTGAGCAATGTCTCATGCTGTGTATAATCATATTTATCAGGATTCATAAGAATCGGGCTTGCCTCTCCGATCTTCTCTACAACTTTCTGGAATCCATCAGTTGCAGTAAGCTTTTCAATGAGCGGCATATAAATATTCTTTACACTTGTTACATAATTTGGAATATCACGAATTACTGGATAAAGTGCAAAAAGAATTGGCATCTGAATCAACATTGGAAGACATCCCGCTGTTGGTGATGTTCCATATTTTTCATAAAGAATACTCATCTCTTCCTGCTGTTTCAGCATGGATTCGTTATCCTTTTTACCTGCATACTTCTTCTGAATTTTTTGAAGTTCAGGACTCATAGCTGATGACATTTTTGACCACTTCTGCTGCTTTAAAGTAAGTGGCATCATCAACATGTAAATAATAATTGTAAATAAGATAATACATACACCGATATTCTGAACATTGAAAATCTTGTCCAGAAAGATGTAAATACCATTCATCAACTGACCCATGAGCCATGCAATCTGATGAATGATCGGCCAGTCTCCATAGCCGTAAGCTAAAATACCATACATGTTTCTTCCTCCTTAAGGTACCGGATCAAATCCGCCTTTTGAAAAAGGATTACAACGCAGGATTCTCCAGGCTGTCAAAAGACCTCCTTTTACTATTCCATACTTCTCAATTGCCTCAATTCCATATTGAGAACATGTAGGGAAAAATCTACAGTGTGGCGTTGGGCCTGAAATATACATTTGATAAAAACGCAACAACCCAATACATATCTTTTTCATCTGCGTCACTTCCTTCTCAAAGTTAATTAGGTTCCTGAACAGTCTCCTGTTCATTATATATTTGATGAAGCTTTCCAAGATGGATCAGTGCGCTTTTCATGTCTGCAAATGTTCTATCCCTGGCACTGACTCTGACTACAACAACAATGTCATATCCACATTGGAAATATTCTTCTTGAAGCCGATAGCTTTCTCTGATCAATCTTGTCAGATGATGTCGTACGACGCTGTTTCCCACTTTTTTGCTTACGGAAATCCCTATTCGATTTTTTTTCATATCATTTTTCAGAACATACATCACCAGATATTTATTCGCATAGGACTTTCCACTACTATAGACTTTCTGAAAATCTTGATTCTTTTTAAGTGATTCTGAAAAATTCATCGATATCCTCTTTTTCCTTTTTAAACAGAAATTTCAGCAAAATCTATATGATTTCGCTGAAATTTCTTATTTTTGAATAGAAGAAAAGGCCACAAATCTGCGGCCTAAGCTGATAATACTTTTCTTCCTTTTGCTCTTCTGGCAGCTAATACTTTTCTTCCGCCTGGTGTGCTCATTCTTGCTCTGAATCCATGAACCTTAGATCTGGATCTTTTCTTTGGCTGAAATGTCATTTTCATTATAAATACACCTCCCTTTGGTTGATATACTCGATCACTAAGCAGATTTCTCTGCTCTGTAAAGTATTTACAAAATAACCTTAACTGAATCTTTTTGTATTATATAATACTATATATATAATTGCTTAAAAGACACCGCTCTTAATTATATTCAAAAAAATGTCCAACGTCAAGCGAAACCTTTTATTTTGTCCTACTTTTTTTTAATTTTTTTAACAATCCTAAATCAATAGCATCTTCCACGCGACTATTCACATTCTGTCCAGAAGTTTATTCACATTTTTTATAGTTATCCACATTCTGTGAATAACTATGTGGATAACTCCGGTATAACTATTGGATAACTTGTTGATAATATTTAGTAAACTTAAAAATTCCTCTTAAATTCAAGCAATTCTCAATGTGAATAATGTGAGTTGAGTTATACACATCTTTTTTCGTTGCTTAAAGATTATTTTTGATGTAGAATATAAAGGAGAGACTGCACCTAAATGTCTCTATTCTTATTGATTAGGAGTTATATTCATGAACATTGTAGAAGAAAATTGGGGGCAGATCCTTAATAAAATGAAGCTTGAATACTGCACATCTAACATTTCATACAATACGTGGATCGCACCACTTACCATATATGAAGTGGAAGATGATACTGTTTATATCCTTGTAAAATTAAAAGCAAGTCTGGAACATATTCAGGAAAAATATTTGCTTCCTTTTAAGGTCTGCATTGCTGAAGTAACAGGACAGGAGTATGGAGTTTCTTTTGTTACAGAAGATAATGTCATCCTCCAGAAGAAAAAAGCAAACACTGTCAACAAACAGAAGTCAAATGCTATATTTGCGAATGCCAATCTGATTCAAAAGTATACATTTGACACTTTTGTCGTTGGAAATAATAACAAATTTGCTCATGCAGCATCCCTTGCCGTTGCAGAATCACCAGGTAAATCCTACAATCCGCTCTTCTTATATGGAGGAGTTGGACTTGGAAAGACCCATTTGATGCACTCAGTAGGGCATTTTATCCTTGAAAACGAACCTACCAAAAAAGTACTTTATGTAACGAGTGAAACATTTACCAACGAATTGATCGATGCCGTAAGAAATGGTAAAAATGTGGCGTCATTCCGGGAAAAATACCGTAATATCGACGTCCTTCTCATCGACGATATCCAGTTTATCGTTGGAAAAGAAGGTACGCAGGAAGAATTTTTCCATACATTCAACCATCTTCACGCAGCCGGAAAACAGATCATCATCACCAGTGATAAACCGCCAAAAGACATGGTTACACTGGAAGAAAGATTAAAAACCCGCTTTGAATGGGGTCTTATTGCAGACATTTCGTCCCCGGATTATGAGACAAGAATGGCAATTCTTCGCAAAAAAGAAGAACTCGACGGACTTGAAAGATATCATATTCCGAACGATGTTATGCAGTATATTGCGAATAATGTCAAATCAAACATTCGAGAACTCGAAGGTTCCTTGAATAAACTGATCGCGCTTGCAAACCTTGAGAAGAAGCAGATTGATATTTCTCTTGCCGCAGAAGCGTTAAAAGACATTATTTCACCTGATTCGAACCGCGAAGTTACACCAGAACTTATTATAGATGTAGTTTCTGAACACTTTAATGTCTCAATTGCAGATATTAAAGGGAAAAAAAGAAATGCTGAGATCGTACTCCCAAGACAGATTGTAATGTATTTGTGCCGAACCATGACAGATACACCATTAAAAGCAATCGGTCTTATTCTTGGCGGCAAAGATCATGCATCAATCAGCCATGGAGTCAAAAAAATTGAAACAGATATTCAGAATAATGAAACATTGAGCAACACTGTAAGTATTATAAAGAAAAAAATCAATCCTGTTTAAATACATTTTTGGTTAAATACATAACCAGTGTTTTATTGTTGTACAATTTTTTATTTTCATTATTTTTTATATATTAAAAATCCTTTACACACAAGGAAGAAACTATTTTGTGGACAACTTGTGGATAAGTGGGGAAAAACATGTGAAAACAATGTGGAAATACTGTGGATTTCTATTTTGTTAACTTTTTCATATCTTTGGAAACTGTGATTTATCCACCTTTTCTTCCCTGCTTTTCACATACTTTTCAGCATGGTTATTCAAAGCGAGAAACCCTTATGTTTACTGGCTTTTAGACACTTATCAACATATCCACACCCCCTACTACGACTACTACGAAATTATTTTATATATATTATACATAAAAAAGCTCAAGGGGTAAGTTATCCACACCGGAACGAAAGGAGTATTTACATGAAAATTATTTGCAATAAATCTAATCTTGCAAAAGGGGTCAGTATTGTTTCCAAAGCAGTTCCTTCTAAAACAACAATGCCTATTTTAGAATGTATCTTAATTGATGCTTCTATGGATGTAATAAAATTAACAGCCAATGACATGGAACTTGGAATCGAAACAAAGATTGAAGGAGAAATCATTGAACATGGTATTATCGCCCTGAATGCAAAAATTTTCTCTGAAATCGTAAGAAAATTACCTAATAATGATATTGTTATTCAAACAGAATCTGACAGTCAGGCAATGATCACTTGTGAAAAAGCAAAGTTCAATATTGCAGCTCAGTCAGGTGAAGATTTTTCATATCTCCCTGTAGTTGAGAAAGAAAACAGCATTATCATTTCTGAATTTACTTTGAAAGAAGTAATCCGTCAGACGATTTTCTCAATTGCTGATAATGATACAAACAAAATGATGACAGGAGAACTTTTTGAGATTAATAATAATATTCTCAGAGTCGTATCTCTTGACGGACATCGTATTTCTATCCGTAAAATTGAATTAAAAGAAATATATAAACCTAAGAAAGTAATTGTTCCTGGTAAAACTTTACAGGAAATCAGTAAGATTATTGGAGGAGAAGCAGAAAAAGACGTTGAGATTTCATTTACAAAGAATCATATTGTATTTGAATTTAATCAGACGATGGTAGTTTCACGCCTGATTGAAGGTGACTATTTCAGAATCGATCAGATGCTCTCCAGCGATTATGAAACCAAAGTAAAAGTAAACAAAAGAGTGCTTCTTGACTGTATTGACAGAGCAACTTTGCTTATCAAAGAAGGAGATAAGAAACCGATTATCATTAACATCGGCGATGAGATCATGGAATTAAGAATTAAATCCCAGATTGGTACAATGAATGAAGAGATTCTCATTTCCAAAGAAGGAAAAGATCTTTTAATCGGATTTAATCCAAAATTCCTGATTGATTCTCTTCGTGTAATCGATGATGAAGAGGTGGATCTGTATTTTATGAATGCAAAAGCTCCATGCTTTATCAAAGATGAACAGCAGTCTTATATTTACCTGATTCTGCCTGTTAACTTTAACGCAGCAGCATAATTTCAGAATGAAAGGGAAAATTATGGAAATAATTAAATTAAGAGAAACAGACGAATTTATTAAACTCGGACAGGCTTTAAAAGCAGCTGGTCTTGTTGATTCTGGTGTTGAAGCAAAAGAAGTGATTCTTGAGAGAATGGTCTTCGTAAACGGTGAAATAGATACACGCCGTGGGAGAAAACTCTATAGCGGAGATCTGGTAGAATTCGACGGACAGCAAATTAAAATTGAAAAATAAGATAAAAAAGTGTAAAATAAATACATACCGACGGAGAAGTTTATGATAATCAAATCATTAAAGCTTAAAAATTACAGGAATTATGAATTGTTGAATTTGAATTTTGATGCAAAAACGAACATTCTCTACGGGGATAATGCCCAGGGAAAGACCAATATCCTTGAGGCATTGTACCTGTCCGGTACGACGAAGTCTCACCGGGGGACAAAGGATCGGGATATGATTCAGTTTGGACACGATGAATCACATCTTGAGACTATTGTTGAGAAGAATGGAATTGATTTCAAGATCGATATGCATTTAAAGAAAAACAGTTCAAAAGGGATTGCGATCAATAAAATTCCAATCCGCCGCGCAAGCGAATTATTTGGGCTTGTTCATTTTGTATTTTTTTCGCCGGAAGATTTAAACATCATAAAAGAAGGCCCGGCAGGAAGAAGAAGATTTATCGACTTGGAACTGTCGCAGCTTGACAAGGTATATCTAAGCAATCTTTCTAACTATAATCGTATTATTAATCAGCGCAACTCCTTGCTCAAAGAACTTTATTATCGAGAAGATTTGATGGATACACTGGATATCTGGGATATGCAGTTGGCTGAGTATGGGGAAAGAGTGATTGCAGGCAGAAAGAAGTTTATTGAACAAGTAAATGACATTATTGCAGAGATTCATTATAAACTGACGGGAAGAAGGGAAAGGATTACCCTGACTTATGAATCATCGGTTGGAGATGAGTCTCTTGAAAATGTGCTGAAAAGAAATAGGGAAAGAGATATTCGCCTGAAGAGTACTTCTGCGGGACCGCACAGAGATGATCTCTGCTTTCGCGTAGGCGATATTGATATCCGTAAATTTGGTTCTCAGGGTCAGCAGAGAACTGCAGCTTTGTCTTTAAAGCTTTCAGAGATAGAACTTGTAAAAAAAGTGATCAGAGATACACCGGTTCTTTTGCTGGATGATGTATTATCTGAACTCGATAAAAACAGACAGAATTACCTTTTAGACAGTATTCATGATATTCAGACTGTGATCACATGCACTGGTCTGGATGAGTTTGTCAATCACAGGTTTTCTATAAATAAAATTTTCCATGTGAAAGATGGAACAGTGGCAGGGGAGAATTAATGTACGGCCACAGGCTAAAAAATAGGAGGTTATTGAATGGGTGCAACAGGTACAGAATTTGATGCAGAATATGGCGCCGATCAGATCCAGGTTCTGGAAGGACTGGAAGCAGTCAGAAAAAGACCGGGTATGTACATCGGAAGCACATCTGCAAGAGGACTTCATCACCTGGTATATGAGATAGTTGATAATGCTGTTGACGAAGCGTTGGCAGGGTATTGTGATACAATTACGGTCACAATCAATAAGGGCAATACAATTACAGTTGAAGACAATGGACGAGGTATTCCTGTCGGAATCAATCAGAAGACAGGACTTCCGGCAGTAGAAGTTGTGTTTACAGTATTGCATGCCGGTGGTAAGTTCGGAGGCGGAGGATACAAGGTATCCGGCGGACTTCATGGTGTAGGTGCATCTGTTGTAAATGCACTTTCAGAATGGCTGGAAGTAGAAGTCTGCCACGAAGGGGAAGTTTATAAACAGCGTTACGAAAGAGGTAAGGTCATTTATAAATTAAATGTCGTTGGAGAATGCGCGCCTGAAAAAACAGGTACAAAAGTTACATTCCTTCCAGACAAAGAGATTTTTGAAGAGACTGTATTTGATTTCAAGACGTTAAAACAGAGATTTCGTGAGATGGCCTTTTTGACAAAGGGACTCAGAATCATTCTTCGCGATGCAAGAGAAGAGGATATTATTGAAAAATCATTCCATTACGAAGGTGGAATCAAAGAGTTTGTAACATATCTGAATAAAAGTAAAGAGCCATTGTATGAGCAGATTGTGTATTGCGAAGGCATGAAAGACAATGTTTATGTTGAAGTTGCAATGCAGCATAATGATTCCTACAATGACAACACATATGGCTTTGTAAATAACATTACAACACCGGAAGGAGGAACACATATTGTCGGTTTCCGTAATGCGCTTACAAAGACATTTAATGATTATGCAAGAAAAAATAAATTATTAAAAGACAGTGAGCCGAATCTTTCAGGAGAGGATATCAGAGAAGGTCTTACAGCAATCGTAAGTGTTAAGATTGAAGATCCTCAGTTTGAAGGACAGACAAAACAGAAGCTTGGAAACAGTGAAGCAAGAGGTGCGGTTGATAACATTGTAAGTACTCAGCTTGGAATCTTCCTGGAACAGAATCCAAATGTTGCGAAGATGACAGTAGAGAAGTCTGTTCTTGCTCAGAGAGCAAGGGAAGCTGCAAGAAAAGCAAGAGATCTTACAAGAAGAAAATCTGCCTTAGAAGGGACATCACTTCCTGGAAAACTTGCGGACTGTTCCGATAAGAATCCAGAAAATTGCGAAATCTATATCGTAGAGGGAGATTCTGCCGGTGGTTCTGCGAAGACAGCAAGAGACCGTGCAACACAGGCGATCCTTCCACTTCGCGGAAAGATTCTTAACGTAGAGAAAGCAAGACTTGATAAGATTTACGGCAATGCAGAGATTAAAGCCATGATCACTGCATTTGGTACAGGCATTCATGATGATTTCGATATATCCAAACTGAGATATCACAAGATCATCATCATGACAGATGCCGATGTAGACGGTGCTCATATTGCAACACTGCTTCTTACATTCCTTTACCGCTTTATGCCGGAACTGATCAGACAGGGATATGTATACCTTGCGCAGCCTCCGCTCTACAAACTGGAAAAGAACAAAAAAGTATGGTATGCATACAGTGATGATGAATTAAATAAAATCCTCACGGAAGTAGGCCGTGACAGCAGCAATAAGATCCAGCGTTACAAAGGTCTGGGTGAGATGGATGCCGACCAGTTATGGGATACAACAATGG
Source organism: Schaedlerella sp. (assembly GCA_036309085.1). Lineage (GTDB taxonomy): Bacteria > Bacillota > Clostridia > Lachnospirales > Lachnospiraceae > Schaedlerella. The sequence continues at coordinate 5,781 of JAXJUL010000030.1, read as the reverse complement.
ATCCGGAAAACAGAGTGCTTCTTAGAGTTACAATGGACGAATCCACATCCTCAGAACTGGACCTTACATTTACAACTCTGATGGGTGATAAGGTAGAGCCAAGACGTGAGTTCATAGAAGAGAATGCCAGGTTCGTAAGGAACCTGGATATTTAAAGGGGAGAATAGACAATGGAAGATAACATTTTTGATAAAGTTCATGAAGTCGATCTGAAAAAGACCATGGAAACATCTTATATCGACTATGCGATGAGCGTTATTGCGTCCCGTGCACTTCCAGATGTAAGAGATGGTCTGAAGCCGGTTCAGAGAAGAATTTTATATTCTATGATCGAACTGAACAACGGACCTGACAAGCCACATCGTAAGTGTGCACGTATCGTTGGTGATACAATGGGTAAATATCATCCACATGGTGACTCTTCAATTTATGGTGCTTTGGTAAATATGGCGCAGGAATGGTCTACAAGATATCCTCTCGTTGACGGACATGGGAACTTTGGTTCTGTGGACGGAGATGGGGCGGCTGCCATGCGATATACTGAGGCAAGACTGAGCAGGATTTCCATGGAGATGACGGCTGACATTAACAAAGATACCGTTGATTTCACACCGAACTTTGATGAGACAGAGAAAGAACCAACAGTTCTTCCGGCAAGATATCCAAACCTTCTTGTCAACGGAACAAATGGTATTGCGGTTGGTATGGCAACTAACATTCCGCCACACAATCTCCGCGAAGTGATCAGTGCTGTTGTTAAGATCATTGATGACCAGATCGATGAAAATGGAGAGACAACAATTGATGATATTATGGATATCATCAAAGGACCTGATTTTCCAACTGGTGCTGAGATTCTTGGCACAAGAGGAATCGAAGAGTCCTATCGTACAGGCCGCGGAAAGATTAGAGTACGCGCTGTGACAAATATTGAACCAATGCAGAATGGAAAGAACCGTATTATTGTTACAGAGCTTCCATTCATGGTAAATAAAGCAAGACTGATTGAAAAAATTGCAGAGCTTGTAAGAGACAAGAAGATTGATGGAATCACAGACTTAAGCGACCAGTCGAGTCGTGAAGGTATGAGAATCTGTATCGAGCTTCGTCGCGATGTGAACCCCAATATCATTCTGAATCAATTGTATAAACATACACAGCTTCAGGATACATTTGGTGTGATCATGCTTGCTCTGGTTGACAATCAGCCAAAGGTAATGAACATTCTTGATATGCTGAAGTACTACCTGAAGCATCAGGAAGAAGTTATCACAAGAAGAACAAAATACGAATTGAATAAAGCCGAAGAGCGTGCCCATATTTTACAGGGATTATTGATTGCACTTGATAATATTGACAGAGTGATTCATATTATCCGCAGTTCTGCAAATGTAAAAATTGCCAAAGAAGAATTGATGAAGGAATTTGGCTTATCAGATGCCCAGGCACAGGCAATTGTAGATATGCGTCTGCGTGCTCTGACAGGTCTGGAAAGAGAAAAGCTGGAAGCAGAATATGCAGAGCTGATGAAAAAAATCGGTGAATTAAAGGCAATTCTTGCAGACAGAAAAATTCTCCTTGGCGTTATTAAGACTGAGATTTCTTTGATTGCTGAAAAATATGGAGATGAGAGAAGAACAAAGATTGGATTTGATGAGTTCGACATTTCCATGGAAGATATGATTCCAAAGGAAGATGTCGTAATCACAATGACGAAACTTGGATATATTAAGCGTATGACAACTGATACTTTCAGAAGTCAGAACCGTGGAGGCAAAGGAATTAAAGGTATCCAGAAACTGGATGATGATTTCATTCAGGAATTGTTCGTAACCTCTACACATAATTATGTTATGTTCTTTACAAATACGGGACGCGTATACCGTTTGAAAGCATATGAGATTCCGGAAGCATCCAGAACTTCACGAGGAACTGCGATTATTAACCTGCTCCAGCTTATGCCGGAAGAAAAGATCACAGCCATGATTCCAATTCAGGTATATGATGATGATCAGTATCTGTTTATGGCAACTTCACAGGGACTTGTAAAGAAGACACCACTAAGAGAATACTCCAATGTTCGAAGAAAAGGTCTTGCAGCGATTACGCTCAGAGACGATGATCAGTTGATTGAAGTTAAGATCACCGACAGCAAGAAAGATATTTTCCTTGCGACAAAATACGGTCAGTGTATTCGTTTCGATGAAAATGATGTACGTTCTACAGGAAGAACTTCTATGGGTGTTCGTGGTATCAACTTAAGTGATGGTGATGTAGTCATCGGTATGCAGGTAAATACACAGGGCGAGTGTCTGCTCATCGTATCTGAAAAAGGTATGGGAAAACGTACTGCAATCGGTGAATTTACAAATCAGAATCGTGGCGGTAAAGGTGTTAAATGTTACAAGATTACTGAAAAGACAGGCAATGTTATTGGGGTGAAAGCTGTAAACGAAGATCATGAAATTATGATGATTAACAGTGAAGGTATTATCATTCGTATGCCTTGCGACAGCATTTCCAAACTCGGACGAGTAACATCTGGTGTAAAAGTGATTAACCTGAAAGAAAACGAAAGCGTAGTAAGTATTGCAAAAGTAAGAAAAGCTCAGGAAGAGAATATAGAAACTGCAGATGAAACTACTTCAGTCGCTGAAAATGAATTAGAGGTTAAAGAAACTGAATATCCTGCAGACATTGAGAAACTGCTTGAAGCTGCAGAGAATGATAAGGCTGCTGATATAGAAGAATAAAAATTATGAAGAATTAAAAAGTGCTCCACAGATGAAAATTTGTAGGGCACTTTTTGTTATAACATAAAAAATAAACCACCCGTATATCCGGTGGTCATGATTTATAGGGGCGTTTTGCGAAGAATTTTCTAGGACAGGCATTTATACTGTACCCATAAGTGTGGAACGTGTTTAGTGCAGCAGAGAAAAAAATTGTTAGCAGCCCCGGCTTTTTATCTGAAATGAGGGTCACTTAAGCATATTTTATAAAATAGCACTATGAAGGTGTCAAAGTTTTTTTATTTACGGAACAAAATAAATATAATATAATAAAAGACAATTCGAATACATTATTAAAGATAAAAGAGAGGATTTATCATGATACGTACCATTGAGGTAAAAATTATTACTGAAAATGTAAAAGAAATGTGTATCCAGGCAAATCATTTTCTTTCAAAAGATATGGATGAAGCATTGAAAAAAGCAGAATCAAATGAAAGATCACTACTTGGAAAACAAATTCTTGGACAGCTTCAGGAAAATCTGAAAATTGCTGCAGAAGAAATGATCCCGATCTGTCAGGATACGGGAATGGCAGTTATTTTTTTAGAAATTGGACAAGATGTTCATTTCGAAGGCGGATATCTTGAAGATGCAATTAATGAAGGAGTACGACAGGGATATATTGAAGGGTATCTTCGAAAATCTGTCGTGGGTGATCCCCTGATTCGTGAAAATACTAAAGATAATACACCAGCAATCATACATACGAAAATCGTACCGGGAGACAAGGTGCGGATAAAGGTAGCACCAAAAGGATTTGGAAGTGAAAATATGAGCCGTGTTTTTATGCTGAAGCCTGCAGAAGGTATTGAAGGAGTAAAAAATGCGGTACTTACGACTGTAAAAGATGCTGGACCAAATGCATGCCCTCCGATGGTAGTTGGAGTAGGAATTGGCGGCACATTTGAAAAATGTGCATTAATGGCAAAAGAAGCGCTCACAAGAAAAGTCGGAACACATTCAGATATCCAATATATAAAAGATCTGGAAGAAGAACTTCTTGAAAAAATCAATTCTCTTGGAATTGGACCGGGAGGTCTTGGTGGAATGACAACAGCTCTGGCAGTGAATATCAACACATATCCGACCCATATTGCGGGGCTGCCTGTGGCGATTAACATTTGCTGCCATGTAAATAGACACATAGTGAGGGAGTTATAAGCAATGGATAAATATATTACCGCGCCGATTACAAAAAAAGCTGCGCAGACATTAAAGTCGGGAGATTACGTTTATATTACGGGAACGATTTATACAGCAAGGGATGCAGCTCATAAAAGAATGGATGAGTCTCTTATGAAAAATGCACCTCTTCCGCTGGATATCAAAGAACAGATGATTTATTACATGGGGCCATCTCCGGCGAGAGAGGGACGTCCAATTGGATCAGCAGGTCCGACGACCGCAAGCAGAATGGATAAGTATGCACCAAAACTTTTAGATCTCGGACTTGGTGCAATGATTGGAAAAGGAAAAAGAAATCAGGCAGTTATTGATGCAATTATCAGAAACAATGCAGTATATTTTGCAGCAGTAGGAGGTGCTGGCGCACTTCTTTCAAAATGTATCACAAGTTCAGAAGTAATTGCATATGATGACCTAGGAACAGAAGCGATTCGTAAACTTACAGTTGAGAATTTTCCAGTGATTGTTGTAATAGACAGCGAAGGAAATAATCTGTATGAAACAGCAACGAAAGAAAAGAACTGGTAGGAGAAAAGCTATGAAAAGAATTTTGATGATGGTATTCAGAAATATATTGCTTGTACCGTACCTTTGGGTAAAATTATGTTATTATGCGTCACATGTAGATAAGTATACAGAAGATCAGCACTGGAAGATGCTGAAATATATTGTGAAGCGAGCGAACATTGGTGGAAATGTAAGTATTAAAGCAACTGGTATGGATAATGTTCCGAAAGAAGAAAGTTTTATGTATTTTCCAAATCATCAGGGAATGTATGACATTCTTGCAATCATGGATGTGAGTCCATGTACATTTTCCGTAGTTGCCAAAAAAGAGCTTGCAAATATTCAGTTTTTGAAACAGGTATTTGCATGTATCAGAGCAAAGATGCTGGATCGTGAAGATGTAAGAAGTGCAATGAAGACAATCCAGGAAGTTACACAGGAAGTAAAGAATGGGAAAAACTATCTGATCTTTGCAGAAGGAACACGTTCCAAGAATGGAAATAATGTAGGAGAGTTCAAAGGCGGCAGTTTTAAATCTGCTACAAAAGCAAAATGCCCTATTGTTCCGGTTGCGTTGATTGATTCCTTTAAACCGTTTGATTCAGATTCATTGGAACAAGTTGTAGTGCAGGTACATTTTCTGGAGCCACTGTATTATGAAGACTACAAAGATATGAAAACAATAGATCTTGCATTACTGGTACAGGAAAGAATCCAGGATGTGATTAATAAAAACAAATAATCCAGACAAAAGCAATTCATTGATGTGGTCAAGAATTGCTTTTTTTTGCATATAAAAAGCAACAAAATAAAAAAATAAAAAAATTGGAAAAAAGGGTTGACAAATACTGATATGTTTAATATAATCATTCTTGCGCTGCGGCGTAGAGATGAATTAAATACCTTGGAAGAAAGGCAAAATTCAGACTGGAGAAATACTCAAGAGGCTGAAGAGGCGCCCCTGCTAAGGGTGTAGGTCGGGAAACCGGCGCGAGGGTTCAAATCCCTCTTTCTCCGTTATTTTTTTAAGAACGAAAGTTCTTAAAAAAATAAGCAAAAAGTTCTTGACAAACAGAACTGGTTGTGATAATATAAATAAGCTGTCGCGAAAACGACAGAGAGAACTTTGATAACTGAACAATAGACAACAAATACCCTTGAAAATTTCTTGAGAGATTTTTAAGAACGGTTCAATGAACCAAAACAGTAAAAGGGATAAGAATTAGCTAGAGTTAGTTCTGTTCCAGACAAACACTTTTAACGAGAGTTTGATCCTGGCTCAGGATGAACGCTG
>JAXJUL010000029.1:0-16893 GCA_036309085.1 Schaedlerella sp. | reverse complement strand
GCTCCTCTTCCCTTCTGCCTTTCGGCTTCCGTTCTGCGTTGCTTTCGTTCGCTGTATCTCAGCGACAAGTAGTATACTATCACCTTTGATTTTAATTGTCAACGTTTTTTTTATTTTTTATTTATTTCGCACAATTCAGACAATTTAATGATTTTCCCATCTTATTCCATCAATTCGGAACTTTTTAATATAACAAAAAATGAATGTTTCCGGAATCAAGAAAAATCAAAACATTCCTTGAATACGGAGTGATATTTATAACCCCTTTTAATTCCCTGTACCTCAAAATTATTGTTTTCAAAAACTAGGGAGCATCTGTTCTTCTTTCTCATATACTCCGTATTAATTCTTTTTCCACTAGTTCCTCTACGAAATTCCATCTTTTCTTTTCCAGACATCCATATCCTAAACAAAGTGCTCCCTATGCCAAAAGACACGGGAGCACTTTATACTTTTAATGATCTACACTATAATTTGGTGCTTCTTTTGTAATGTGAATATCATGAGGATGACTTTCTTTCAAGGAAGCAGCAGTAATTTTTACAAATCTTCCATTCTCCTTTAATTCCTCAATTGTACGTGTTCCGCAATATCCCATACCGGAACGAAGACCTCCCATTAACTGGAATACTGTATCTTCTACAGTTCCTTTATATGCTACACGTCCTTCTACACCTTCTGGCACCAGCTTTTTCGCATTTTCCTGGAAATATCGATCTTTGCTTCCCTGTTTCATAGCAGCGATAGATCCCATTCCTCTGTAAACCTTATATTTTCTTCCCTGATACAATTCAAAATCTCCAGGACTTTCATCACAGCCCGCAAAGATACTTCCCATCATACAGACATTTGCTCCTGCTGCAATTGCCTTTGTCATATCACCTGAATATTTGATACCGCCATCTGCAATAACTGGAATTCCATATGGTTTTGCAGCCTCGCAGCAATCCATAACCGCTGTAATCTGTGGAACGCCAATACCAGCAACAACACGTGTTGTACAGATTGATCCAGGTCCAATACCCACTTTAACAGCATCTACTCCTGCTTCAATCAAAGCTCTTGTTGCTTCTGCTGTCGCTACATTTCCTGCAATAACCGGAAGATCCGGATATGCTTCTTTTACCATACGCACAGTTCTGAGTACATTTGCGGAATGTCCATGTGCAGAATCCATTACGATAACATCCACATTTGCCTTAACCAGTGCCTCTACACGTTCCAGACAATTTGCTGTAATTCCGATTGCAGCACCACAGAGAAGACGTCCTTGGGAGTCTTTTGCGGACATTGGGTACTGAATCTGTTTTTCGATATCTTTGATTGTGATCAGACCTTTAAGATTTCCTTCATCATCTACGATCGGAAGCTTTTCTTTTCTTGCTTTTGCCAGAATCTTCTTGGCATCTTCCAATGTCACACCTTCTTTTGCTGTAATCAGGCCTTCTGATGTCATGGATTCTTTAATTTTTTTTGTGAAATCTTCTTCAAATTTCAGATCTCGGTTTGTGATGATTCCCACCAGCTTTCTGCCTTCTGTGATCGGCACACCAGAGATTCTGTATTTTGCCATCAGATTATTTGCATCTTCAAGAGTGTGTTCAGGAGAAAGTGAAAACGGATCTGTGATAACACCATTTTCTGATCTCTTTACCTTATCAACTTCTTCTGCCTGAGCTTCAATTGACATATTCTTATGAATGATTCCGATTCCACCCTGACGTGCCATTGCGATTGCCATACGGTGCTCAGTAACTGTATCCATTCCTGCACTCATCATAGGAATGTTAAGTTTTACTGTTTTTGTCAGATATGTAGAAAGATCTACTTCATTTGGAATAACTTCAGAATATGCCGGAACAAGCAGTACATCATCAAATGTAATTCCTTCGCCAATAATTTTTCCCACGTTTTTATCCTCTCTTTCCTGTTTTTTGTTTATAAAAATACAATGTTTCTTTGGTTATGAACAACCAGATCTCTGAAATATCATCGTTTACCAGCTATCTTTCTGTTCAAATGAGTATTAACTGGTATCTTACAGAAAACGCGGTCAATTGTCAAGTTATTTTCTGACAATTTTACCTGCATTAAAATCAGCCATAGTATGTACTATATACGAAGAGAGAGGTCCCAAATGGAACCCCTCTCTTCGTATATTTAATAAATAGGATTTTACATCATTCCCATTCCACCTGCACCTGCTGGCATAGCTGGAGTATCTTCTTTAATTGTTGCCACAACAGATTCTGTTGTAAGGAGTGTAGATGCTACACTTGTTGCGTTCTGAAGTGCACTTCTTGTTACCTTTGCAGGGTCAAGAATACCTTCTTTTACCATATCTACATACTCTTCTTTGTATGCATCGAAACCATAGCCAATTTCGGATTCTCTTACTTTATTGATAATAACAGATCCTTCAAGTCCTGCGTTGGAAGCAATATGGAATAATGGTGCTTCAAGTGCTTTGAGAATGATCTTGGCACCTGTCTTTTCATCTCCATCTAATTCATCTACAAGTTTTGCAACTTCTTTAGATGCGTGAATGTATGCGGAACCACCACCGGAAATGATTCCTTCTTCTACTGCTGCTCTTGTTGCATTCAGAGCATCTTCCATACGGAGTTTTGCTTCCTTCATCTCTGTTTCAGTAGCAGCACCAACACGGATTACAGCTACACCGCCAGCGAGTTTTGCAAGTCTTTCCTGCATTTTTTCTTTATCAAATTCAGAAGTTGTCTCCTCCATAGCTGACTTAATCTGTACAACACGGTCAGAAATTGCTTTCTTATCGCCCATACCATCAACGATTACTGTATTTTCTTTCTGAACTTTTACAGATTTTGCACGTCCAAGGTGGCTCATTGTTGTATCTTTCAGATCCATACCAAGTTCTTCAGAAATTACCTGTCCGCCTGTAAGGATTGCGATATCTTTGAGCATTTCTTTTCGTCTGTCGCCATATCCTGGAGCTTTTACTGCTACTACTGTAAATGTACCGCGAAGTTTATTTACAATAAGAGTTGTAAGAGCTTCTCCTTCGATATCTTCAGCGATGATCAGAAGTTTTGCACCAGACTGTACAATCTGTTCAAGAACAGGAAGGATATCCTGAATATTTGTAATCTTTCTGTCTGTGATCAGAATAAATGGATCTTCCAGTACTGCTTCCATCTTTTCCATATCAGTTGCCATATATGCAGAAATATATCCGCGGTCGAACTGCATACCTTCTACAAGATCAAGTTCTGTCTGCATTGTCTTGGATTCTTCAATTGTGATTACACCATCGTTAGATACCTTATCCATAGCATCAGCTACCATCTGACCGACTTCTTCGTCACCAGAAGATACTGCTGCAACTCTTGCAATCTGATCTTTGGCTGTAACCTTGCTGCTCATTGCTGCAATTGCTTCGACAGCCTTATCAGTTGCTTTTTTCATACCTTTACGAAGAATTATAGGATTAGCACCTGCTGCCAGGTTCTTCATACCTTCATTCACCATAGCCTGTGCAAGAACTGTTGCTGTAGTAGTACCATCACCAGCTACATCATTCGTTTTTGCTGCCACTTCTCGGATGAGCTGCGCACCCATGTTCTCAAATCCATCTTCGAGTTCGATTTCTTTTGCAATTGTAACACCATCATTTGTGATCAGTGGTGCTCCAAAAGATCTGTCAAGTACAACGTTTCTTCCTTTTGGTCCAAGTGTTACTCTTACTGTATCAGCCAACTGGTTTACACCTTTTTCAAGTGCTGCTCTGGCTTCTGCTCCATGTTTAATCTCTTTTGCCATATCTGTATCACTCCTAACTGATTATTGTTATTCTTCAACGATTGCGAGAATATCATTCTGTTTTACAATAATAAATTTTTCACCGTCAAGATCTACATCTGTTCCTGCATATTTGGAGTAAATTACTTTATCTCCAACTTTTACCTGCATAACAACTTCATTACCATCAACAACTCCGCCTGGACCCACAGCAATAACTTCTGCTTCCTGTGGTTTTTCTTTTGTCTGTCCTGTAAGAACGATTCCAGACTTTGTCTTCTCTTCTGCTACTACCTGTTTTAATACAATTTTATCGCCTAATGGTATTAATTTCATTGCAAATCCTCCTTAATCAACTGCTTATTAGCACTCATCAATGCCGAGTGCTAAACCATGAGTATAAAATAACACCCTGCTGGCTATTTGTCAACAGGGTATCTATTTTTTTATAATTTGTTAATATTCATTTTATCTATAGTCTGCTTCTTCTCTCATCGACGTTATAGAAGCCATTCTCTATACGAAACAGCATCATATTGCCGTTTTCCGAGCGAAAACGTTCTTTTACTACACCTGTACAAAACAGCTGCTCACTCTTTGTAAAGATATAACACTGATATTTTGCGTCCAGTGAAATCTCACGCAGATCATTTTCCTTTAATTCCAAGTATATGTAATCATCATCAATATCATACCTGAAAACTTTGCATTTGTGGATCGTATCATCAAAAACTACATCTGCTGAAACTGTTTTTTCCATTCTCAGTTCTACTGGATTATTTTCGTACATTCTACTTCCCTCTTCTACAAACCATAAATCCGGTCTTTTTTAATCTTGTTAAGTTCAACAAATACATAATCGTTAAGAACTTTGATATATGTTCCCTTCATACCGGAAGAACGGGATTCAATGACACCTGCACTTTCGAACTTACGAAGTGCATTTACAATTACAGATCTTGTAATTCCAACGCGATCTGCAATCTTACTTGCAACCAGAATTCCTTCTGTTCCATTCAGTTCTTCAAAGATATGAAGAATTGCTTCTAATTCAGAGAATGAAAGTGTACTGATCGCAGATTGTACGATGTGTTCTTTTCTAGTCTCTTCTGCGCTTTCTTCATTGACAGAACGAAGCATCTCAAGACCTACTACCGCAGTTCCATATTCACTTAAGATGATATCATCAATCTCATACATCTGATTCTGCTTATAAAGGAACAATGTTCCAAGACGCTCTCCGGCAATATCGATTGGTGTAATAATTGCCTGGTATCCTGTTATATTCTCCCCTTCAAAGCCTAATGTCTGAAGATTAATATTCTCTTTTGTTGAAAGAATATTCAATAAACGTTCATTCAGCATATCATCAATATGACCGCCCACATTCTCAACAATCAGCTCGTGCAATGCTTCCACATTATTACATCTGCTCACCCCAAGTACTTTTCCTTTTTTACTTACAACAAGTACATTGGATTCCAGAATCTCTGTCAGCACTTCACAGATATCACTGAATACCACCTTACTGGAACTGTTGTTATGCAGTAATTTATTGATTTTTCTTGTTTTGTCTAATAATTGTACGCTCATCTAGTTCCTCCATCTTTCGAATCGTATACACAATTCGTTAAATTCGTCAAGCAAAGTATATATTATCATACAACTTTTATAATTTCAATCGAATTTTCTTAACTGATCACTCTGCATCATCAGAGTCTTTTTTTCTATTACTCTGTACATATCCACATTTTTCATCTGCACAGACAAGTTTATTCCCTTTTTCAAGCATATATCCGCCACATTCCGGGCACTTCTCCTTGGATGGCTTCTGCCATGACATAAATTCACACTCTGGACCATCTTCACATCCATAGTATCTTCTTCCCTTCTTTGTCTTGCGAACAACTACATCTTTTCCACAAAGAGGACAAGATACTCCAATTTTTTCCAGATATGGTTTTGTGTTGCGGCAGTCCGGAAAACCAGGACAAGCCAGAAATTTACCGTGTGGACCGTATTTGATAACCATGTTACGTCCACATTCTTCACAGACTACATCTGTAACTTCATCTTCGATTTTTACACTCTCAAGTTCCTTTTCTGCAGTCTTTACCGCTTCATCCAGGTCCGGATAGAAATTACGGATAACTTCTTTCCATGGAACCTTGCCTTCTTCCACCATATCAAGAAGGCCTTCCATATTCGCTGTAAATGTCACGTCTACGATACTTGGGAATGACTGTTTCATAATATTGTTGACAACCTCTCCCAATTCTGTGAGATAAAGATTCTTTCCTTCTTTTGTAATATATCTTCTGGCAAGAATTGTTGTAATTGTCGGAGCATAAGTACTTGGACGTCCAATTCCCTGCTCTTCTAAAGCTTTTACAAGACTTGCCTCTGTATAATGAGCCGGCGGCTGTGTAAAATGTTGTTTTGATTCAAAGTTTTCTTTTGTCAGAACAGAGTCCTTATCAAGACCATTGACCAGTGTATTGCTCTCTGCCTTTTCTTCATCTGCTTCTACATAAACTGTTTTAAATCCTTCGAACAATGTCTTTGTAGTTGAAACAGTAAATACATACTCTCCTGCCCCGATCTTGACAGAAGTTGTCTCATATCTTGCAGACTTCATACGGCTGGCAATGAAACGTTTCCAGATCAGCTGATACAGACGGAACTGGTCTCTTGTCAGAGAATCTTTCAAAGATGCCGGTGTACGATAGATGTCTGACGGACGAATCGCTTCATGCGCATCCTGGATTTTTTTCTCTGTCTTTTTCTCAATAGCCTTACTTGTTACATACTCACTTCCGTATGCAGCAGCAATATATTCTCTTGCTGCAGCATCTGCCTCTTCTGAGATACGAGTAGAATCCGTACGTAAGTATGTGATCACACCGACTGTTCCATTCCCTTTTACATCAATTCCTTCATATAATTGCTGTGCAATACGCATTGTCTTCTGAGTGCTGAAATTCAGAACTTTTGAAGCCTCCTGCTGCAATGTACTTGTTGTAAATGGAAGTGGTGCTTTCCTGAGTCTTTCACTCTTTTTCACATCTGTAACTTTATATTCAGCCTGATCTACCACCTCAATAATCTGCTTTAATTCTTCCTCGGAATGAATTATCGTCTTATGCTTGTCTGTTCCATAAAACTTCGCAGTAAGCGGACGTCTTTCGCCTTTTACTTTAAGAACAACATCCAGTGTCCAATATTCTTCCGGAATAAATTCATTGATCTCTTCTTCACGGTCTGCAACAATGCGCAATGCAACCGACTGTACACGGCCTGCACTCAACCCTCTTTTTACTTTTGCCCAAAGAAGCGGGCTAATATTATACCCTACAAGACGGTCAAGCGCACGTCTTGCCTGCTGGGCATCTACAAGATCCATGTCGATCTCTCTTGGATTCTTCAGAGATGCTTTTACCGCATTCTTTGTAATCTCGTTGAATGTGATACGACGCATCTTTTCTTCATTCAGTTTTAATGCAGTAGACAGATGCCATGAGATTGCTTCCCCTTCACGGTCCGGGTCGGTTGCAAGATATACTTTATCTGCTTTCTTTACTTCTTTGCGAAGACTCGCAAGGATGTCTCCCTTTCCACGTATTGTAATATACTTTGGTTCATAGTCATTCTCCACATCGATTCCAGTCTGACTCTTTGGCAGATCACGGACATGACCATTCGATGCAGCAACTGTATAATTACTCCCGAGAAACTTTTTAATTGTTTTCACTTTCGCAGGAGATTCCACAATCACTAAATAGTGTGCCATATTACTTCCTCCACAGGCACGGTTGCCTTTTCTTTTTATTTTGCTCTCAATTCTCCCTGATAGGATTTAACATTTTATATAATGATCTTTTGAAATCATTCTGATATATCCTGCTATTTCAAGCATCGCCAGTGAACGCATGATCATGTCTGGCGGCAGTCCTGTTTCTTCTATTATCTCGTTTACGTTTTTTGAACAAACTGCAAACGTACTATACACTAAATTTTCTATAGATTCAAGTACTTTTTTCTCACTATTTCCATTCTGAGCCTTTTCTGACTGTACTTTTTTGTTCAAAATACCTATTTCTTCCATCAAATTTTCTGGAGAAAGAAGGATGCCTGCCCCTTGTTTTATCAGAGAATTGCAGCCTTTGCTCAACACACTGTCTATAGGCCCCGGCAGGGCGTATACATCTTTTCCCTGTTCAAGAGCCATATCTGCGGTGATGAGCGAACCGCTTTTTTCTTTGGCTTCCATCACAAGGACAAGATCTGACAATCCACTTATGATTCTGTTTCTTTTTGGGAAATGCATTGGCAATGGTTTTGTTCCCGGTGGAAATTCTGAAATGATACCTCCACCCTGTGACAAAATATCTGTGTATAAACCGATATGAGAACGCGGATAACAAATATCCACACCATTTCCTAAAACAGCAAATGTCTTCCCGCCTCCAAAGAGGGCGCCCCTGTGTGCAATTCCATCAATCCCATATGCCATCCCGCTTATGATCTGCACTCCATGTTCTGCCAGTTTCTGTGCAAACTCGCAGGCTGACTTTTCCCCATAGGCAGTGCATTTTCTGGCACCAACAATGGCCGCACTTTTTTGATTCTCCTTTGGAAGACTCCCTTTCAGATAAAGCGCATAGGGCGGATCTGAGATGTTCAACAATCGTTTCGGATAGTCATTTTCATAATAATATATTATTCTTATCTGCTGTTTTTGCAGATTTTCAAATTCTTTTTTAATATTCCATATATGTTTAAATCTTATTATTTTATCAATATCTTTGTCGTTCAGAAATGACAGTTGTTTCCACTCTGTTTCTTCTATATTATAGGCCGCTTTTGCAGATTCCATCTGTGTCCTGATCATCATTTTCTTCTTGTCAGACAAATCCAGAATCGATGCAAGCCAGTATTCATATTCCATCCTTACCTCCAATACTGCTTGTTAAATGTTCGATATCCGACCGCTTCTGCCAGATGTTCCACCTTGATTTCTTCGTTTCCTTCAAGATCAGCAATTGTACGTGCTACCCTTAAGATTTTATGATAAAGTCTTGCTGTTAATCCAAGATTTGAGAATGCCTGCTTCATGAGAATCCCCTCATTTTTTCCAAGCCTGCAATATTTTTCTATTCCCTTCAAATCCAGCATCGCATTTACCATAATCTTCGTTCCCTGATATCTTGCACTCTGGATTTCCCGTGCCTTGCACACTCTTTTTCGCATTTCAGTGGAACCTTCTGCATTTTTATTCTGTTTTTTTAATGCTTCATACTCTACCTTCGGAGATTCCACGCAGATATCAATTCGGTCCAAAAACGCCTGACTCACCTTGCCAAGATAAGATTGAATCTGATAAGGGGTACAGACACAGCGATTCATATCAGGAAAACATCCACACGGACAGGGATTCATCGCTGCCACGAGCATGAAATTTGCCGGGAAAACATAATTACCATGTGTTCTTGTGATTCTTATCTTGCGTTCCTCCAGTGGTTGTCTTAACACTTCAAGAACAGGCTTTTGAAACTCTGGAAGTTCGTCTAAAAACAACACACCACCATGGGCAAGACTGATCTCACCCGGAATCGGGTTCGCCCCTCCTCCTGTAAGTGCCGCCTTGGTCGCCGTATGGTGTATACTGCGAAACGGACGCTGCATAATCAGCGGATGTGCCTGATCAAGCATCCCGAGAATACTGTATATCTTGGTAATTTCAATACTTTCTTCCTTCGTAAGCGGAGGAAAAATCGTTGGGATCCGCTTTGCTATCATCGTCTTTCCACTTCCCGGTGGTCCAATCATTAAAAGATTATGTCCTCCTGCAACTGCAATCTCAACCGCCCGCTTTACAGACTCCTGTCCGCAGATCTCAGCATAATCACGCTGAAACTGTTCATCCTCTTTCCGGGCAAGTATCTCTTTTGGCGGAATCTCCTTTTCTCCGTTCAGAAATTCTGCTGCTTCTCTCAATGTCGCTACTCCAATGACCAAAATGTCTTCTGCCAGTCTTCCTTCCTCCTCATTTTCCTTCGGAAGAAGGCATCGCTTTATCCCGGCTTCCTTTGCAGCCAGTACAATTGGTAAGATTCCCTGTACACCACGAATCTTGCCATCCAGCCCGATTTCTCCTATGAGCAGCATATTCTCTGTCCTGTCTGGTGAAATCTCCCCTAAAGACGTAAGAATGGATACTGCAACAGGCAAGTCAAAAGAGGCTCCCTTTTTTCTCACGGTTGCCGGCGACAAATTCACGATTGTCCGCTTTGGCGGATAGTGAAACCCGGAATTACGAATTGCCGTCTGTACTCTCTCTGCTGCCTCTTTTACTTCCGCTGACAGATAACCCACCATGTGAAATGTCGGAAGTCCGTTGCTTACATCAGCTTCTACACGAACAATTTCTGCCTTCATTCCAAAAACTGCAGCCGTTAAAATTGTGCTAAAACTCATTTATGCACTTCCCTTCTGTATAAAATTAAAAATTTGAATAATTGGCCGAATGAGCCAGATCTTTGAAATCGAGAAAGAGTTCTCGATGAATAAACAAATTTTAATGAAGATTTTTTAAATTGTCAAGAATCTCTTTCCACAAACTATTCTGAAGTGGAAAAGCACAAAAGTCTTACATTTTCATAAACTATATTAAATACACAAAGAGGTGTCTCTTTGAAAACGTTTTTAAGCCCTCTGACTCCTTCCGAAGAGAAATATTATATCCAAAAATATACCGAGGGAGATCTCCAGGCAAAGCACATTCTGATTGAACGAAACCTTCGTCTTGTTGCACATGTTGCAAAAAAATATCAAAATCTCGATGAGGATCCGGAGGATCTGATTTCCATTGGAACAATCGGCTTGATCAAGGCGGTTGTAACATTTAATGCTGAAAAAGGAAATCGGCTTGCCGCCTATGCTTCGAGATGTATCGAAAATGCTATCCTCTCGCAGATGCGTTTATGGTTCCGAACCAATCCCCCCAGAGCAGAAAAGCACCAAAATGGCGTATTGTGGCACAGGTTTCCGAGAATATCTACATCCTTTGCTCCACTTCGGAGGGCTATGTGAGGTATGCACCGATGTATATCCATAGTTTCCGACTGATAGCCCCTCGAAGACTTCTGGAAGCTCAGTTGTTCAATCAGCAGTATCAGAATTATGAGGATATACCAAATGTGCAGGACAGGCTCCGCTGGTGCCGTCACCACATGGGGCTGATGCAGAAAGAAGTCGCAGACCTGATTGGAATATCCAGAGGGCATTACATAGATTTTGAAGTTGGATATGTAGATTACTATCCAAAAGAAATCGTGGACAAGCTGGCAGCACTCTATCAGGTTCCGGTGGATGACTTGCTTGACGATTACAATCGCTTCTTATATAAAGGGCAAGGAAAAATGATACGAGAATATCGTGAGAGCCTTGGACTAAAGAAAAAGCCGTTTGCCCGGTTGTTAAAACTTGATCCTGGAACGCTCCGTTGCTGGGAAAGTGATCAAAAACGAATGTTTAAGGATTCTTGGGAGAAATATTTCAAAGACATCATAAAGGTATAGGAAAAAGCAGGTGTTCAAACTTTAAGGAGTTTGTTCACCTGCTTTCTCTTTGGATGCGGCTTGAATCACCGCATCCAGCAGCTGTACCTTCTGTTCAGAAGGACAATTCAGTTTTTTGATATGTTGATTGACCATATCTGCGTGGACACCGGCAACACGCTCTGCCAATTCACGCTTACCTTCTTCAGTTTTCGGATAATGGACAATCACATGGATTGGAGCACTTTTTCTTGCGATACCACGCACCTCCCTCGGTATTTCAGTCTATGAGAGAGAAGTTGTCCGCTATTCCCACGTTGTTACGCCTGTTTTGCCACTTCAAAAAATGGCGTTTTCTGCTATAATATTGTTGAAGAACTACGGAACTTCTTTCGTGGTATCATTTTATCAAGAATCTGTCAAAGGTTCATTGAGCGTGGATTGAGCGCAAATTGACTACTTTTTGGAAGGAGGGCTGTCTATGGAATATTTAGATTTCAGTTCAGTCATCACCACAATTCGTAAATTTATCAGTGATGCACATAATATGAATCAATTGGACTTGATGTACGATTTGTTTGTCAGCTTCCTAAGTGATGAAAAATCATTAGATTTTACTTTTGATAATGGATTAGTCTGCCGTTGGTTTAACGGTCAGGCAAAAATCAGTCCTCGTATCACCGGATATTATATGGAGCGTCACAATCGAAATAGGCTCGCTGCTGATATGCACAGAAATGTTCTGTCGGTAATGTACGACAGTGCTATGGCGGTGCAGGAGGTCTATAACATTCTGGTACAGGATACAACGATCTCTGATAAAACCAAGGGGCAGCTCCTTCAGAACTATCCTTGTGAAAGTAAAATGGACGAAGCGGTATTTCTAACCTCTGCGTTGTGCTTTGGTATGGAGCGTAATTTCGTAAAGAGAGATACAAATACAAAGAATCTGTTGTCAGCTGGAAATCTTTCTCCGGTTGTGAAAGATTTTATTTACGATGGCGGAACACCAAAGCCATGCCGTCATTTCTGCGGACGAGACAATGAACTTGAAACTTTACATCAGCTGTTGTGTAAATATGGAAAGGTATTTCTACAAGGTATCGCCGGTATTGGAAAAAGTGAGTTAGCAAAAGCCTATGCAAAAACTCATAGCAAGGAGTACACAAATATCCTGTATCTCTCTTACACTGGTGATTTGAAGCAAGATATTTCTGACATGGATTTTGCGGATGATCTGCCGGATGATGACAGCGAAGAACGCTTCCGCAAACATAACCGTTTCCTGCGCACATTGAAAGAGGATACTTTATTTATCATTGATAACTTCAATACTACAGCAACGCAGGATGGTTTGCTGTCGGTTGTGATGAAATATCGCTGCCGTATTCTGTTCACTACACGAAGCAGCTTTAACAACTATACTTCCATGAATCTGGAAGAAATTGCAGATACAGACGCTTTGGTTAATTTAATGGGCTGTTTCTATTCTGAAGCTGAAAAGAACCGTCCGATTTTGGAGCAGATTATCCAAGCAGTACACAGCCATACTCTGGCGGTAGAAATGTCAGCTCGTCTGTTGGAAAGTGGAATTATGGAGCCGTTACTCCTGTTGAAGAAGCTGAAAGAAGAAAAAGCTGCCCTGGATGCTACCGATACCATCGGTATTTCAAAAGACGGCAAAAGTCGCAAGGCTACCTATTATGACCATA
Organism: Schaedlerella sp.; assembly: GCA_036309085.1. GTDB lineage: Bacteria > Bacillota > Clostridia > Lachnospirales > Lachnospiraceae > Schaedlerella. Next base: position 3,845 of record JAXJUL010000029.1, on the reverse strand, counting down.
TTCATACTTTGTTTTCTCTGTATCAGCTTTCTGAAGAAGAAACAGATGTTATGAGAAATCTTGCGCTGGCTCCTTTGTCCGGCATTCAGAACAGATTATTTGCAAACTGGCTGAAGCTGCGTGATATGAATACTGTCAACGACCTCATAGAAAAAGGCTTCATAAAAGCAATGGAAGGTCGCATGATTGCCCTTCATCCGATGATGCAGGAAGTGACAGTGGAGGAAACGAAACCTTCCGTGCAAAGTTGCTATGCCTTAATGGATAGCTTGCAGCAAATCTGCCTGCGTCACGGAGAAGAAGTTTCCTGTTATAAACAGTTATTCCAGACTATCGAATCTGTGATAGCTCAGATTGAAAATGATGATATGTCGGCATATCTCCGTTTCTTGGAAGATGTGTTCCCGTATATGGAGAATTATCATTATTATCCGGGCATGGAACAGGTTATTGATACACTGTCTGCATTGCTGAAAGATGTGGCTGCCGGATCTGCGTCTGATCGAGCATTACTGCTCAGCTATCGAGCAGCTTATGAGAAGAAACCGGATAAAGCAATCAAGATGCAGAAAGATGCCATTGCTATGATTTCAGAAGTCACACCGGATAATGCCCTTTTGGTTTCCAATCTCTATGCTAATCTTGGTGGAATGTATCGAGTAAATAGTAAACTGGAACTTGCTAAAGAGAACATGGAACAGGCAATCAGAATTATGGATGAATATGGTCTGGATTATTACCATGACAGCATTGTGCAGATTACAAACTATGCTGTATTACTGACAGATATGGGACAGCCGGATGTTGGTCTATCTGCATTACGAAAGCTGTGCCGTGTAATCCGAGAATATAATTCTGATACGGGTCTGGATTATGCCAGTGTACAAGAAGCTATGGGCGGTATCTGCCTGACTATGGGAGAAATCCAACAGGCTACTTCTCATTTCCAGAAAGCTATGGAAATCTATGAAATGGTATTTGAGTTTGAACCGGATATGATTGAAGCAAAGAAACAGGAACTGCTTGGGACGTATGCACAGGCAGGATTATATCTTGGAAAGAAAATGCTTGAGTAGAGCGAAAATTTGAAGCTTACATAGTGTCAGGAGGATGTATTATGGAACATAGAACCATTAAAGGAGTTGGAGGAGAAGTACATTATTGGATTTCAAGAACCAAAGACATACCTAAGGGGACAATTGTTTTTAGCCATGGCTTAACAGCGAATCATACAATGTTCGAAAAGCAAATCGAATATTTCAAGAATGAATATATAGTAATTGCGTGGGATGTTCCTATGCATGGTTTATCTGTGCCTTATAATGATTTTTCTTATGAAAATACTGCAAGAGATTTACATCAAATATTAGAACAGGAACACATTGAAAAAGTTTGTTTGGTAGGAATGTCAATGGGAGGATATCCTTCACAAATGTTTGCACATTTATATCCCAAAAAGGTGCAATGCTTCATAGCTGTTGATACAACACCATTTGGAACAGCATACTATTCAAAATCTGATTTGTGGTGGCTTTCTAAAGTTAAGCCAATGGCAAACTGGTTTACAGATAAGATGCTTCGTAAGAGTATGGCAAAATCCATATCTGTAACAGACTATTCTTATAATAAAATGATAGAAATATTAGCACCATTATCAAAGAAACAAATTATAGAACAAATGGACATCGCTTATGGAAAGTTTGCACAGGAAAACAGGGATTTACATTTGACATGCCCAGTATTGATTTTGCTTGGTGACAAAGATAAAACTGGAAAAGTCAAACGATATTGTATTGCATGGGCAGATACAACAGGATATCCGTTACATATCATTGAAAACGCTTCTCATTTTTCTAATGGGGATAATGCAGAACAAGTTAATTCTGAGATAGAGCAGTTTGTTAAACAAACTGGTGTGGATTCGATTTAAATCTAAATCTGTAGAGAACGTAAAATTTCAGTAAGACGGTGAGTTTAACTGAGAGATGAATTTGAATTTGGTGGAGGTTTTTATCATGACTATAAAAGAAGCAATTAAGCAGCGACATATGGTTCGCAAATACACAGACAAGAAGATTCCTGCGGAGCTTACGGATTCGCTAAACGCACGAATCGAAGAACACAACAAGAAATACGGACTAAATCTGAAGCTGGTTATCGGCAATGCTGACGGCGTTGCAGGAATTGCAAAACTTCTACTGGCAAAGGGTGTAAACAATTACTTTATCCTTGCCGGAGAAGATACTGAGGATTTGGACGAGAAGCTGGGATATTGCGGTGCAGATTTGATTTTGTATGCACAGACACTGGGTTTAAATACCTGGTGGGTTGGCGGAATGTTTAGCGCCGGTGGTGCAAAAAAGAACTTGGAAAATCAAAATGTCCGAGTAAACGGGGTAATTGCGGTTGGCTATGGTCAGACGCAAGGTGTACAGCATAAGATGAAAACCGCCGCTGAAATCAGTTCATATGAAGGAACTGCACCTCAGTGGTTTTCAGATGGCGTTGACGCATTACTTCACGCTCCGACCGCACTCAATAAAATGGCATTTAACGTTAAGGGTGCTGGAAACAAGGTTTCCATTTCCTGTGGAAGCGGACACTTTGCAGGCATTGACCTCGGTATCGGAAAGTATCACTTCGAGGTTGGCGCAGGTAAAGAGAACTTTGATTGGGAATAAGGTGGAGTGAAAATTTCAGTTTTCTTGAGCATTGCAAATTAACAAAAACTCGTGATGCAACCCAAAGTTTACATTTAGAAACGGCGAATTGGTGGTATGATTTTGCTGAGTGTTCTATAATTTAAGCAACGCAGCGTTAGAAAACATAAGGAGAATGATTATGACACTTGGTGAAAAACTATCAAAATTAAGAAAAGAATACAATTACACTCAAGAGCAGCTTGCCGATATTCTCGGTGTTTCCCGTCAGTCGATCAGTAAATGGGAGTCGGATATCGCATATCCCGAAACTGAAAAACTGATTGAACTTGGGAAAATCTTTGAGTGTTCTATGGATTATCTACTTAAAGATGAAGTTGCCGAAAAAACAGGCGATTCGGTTTCGGAATCATATTTTACAGAAAAGGTTACAGAGATCAGTAAAAAAGTATTGACCGATAAAAATAAAGGTAAAGCAAAAAAGATTCTTAAAATCATCGGTATTATTTTAGCTGTCTTCTTAGTAGTAGATATTATTTCGATGATATTATATTTTTGCGTTTTGGGAACACCGCATTAAATATTAACGGCGGCAGGAAGAACAACTCTCCTTGCCGCCAATTTTATATCAATTTATATTTTGCAGTCAGTACTTCCTCACATTCATCCTCTGCGGTATCTGTAAACAGCTCACGCTCAAAAGCTATGTCGTTTTTGATCAGGTACAGTTCAAGAAAGCACAGAAAAATACCAATATCAATGCGATTGTAATGTACCACCTTGTCAGCAGGCATAATGCCACGTTTGCCTGGCTTCTTGTAACGGTATACGGTTAAACATTTTTCTTCTGCCGTTACTTTCCACGGCTGTGTGTTGCAGGCGCTCGGTGTAAAGCGAACGATGTTGCCAATATCTTGATAATACTCGCCATTCCATATTTCATTAAGAGGTTTACGTTTGCTCTTAAACATATCCTTACGGAACTTATTTTCCGGAATTTTCGCAATGGCAATCATAATGATGAAATCGAGACCGTTATAGGTTGGCTTATCAGGTTTGCCGATACCGAACCACAATGCACCAATTCCAAGAGAAGCAAGATATAGGTCAAGCTGTTCACCGATATAACCGATATTTTGCAGATAATTATCTTTTTTCTCGCTATATAATAAGATGCAATATTCT
>JAXJUL010000028.1:0-28927 GCA_036309085.1 Schaedlerella sp. | reverse complement strand
GGAATAGATGTATTTCGACAGAGGAGAAAATGGTTCTTTTCGGGGGGAACGCATCAAACGGAAAAATCTTTCATTTTTTTAAAAAAGTTGTTGACAATTCCTAAAACGTCATATATAATATGTCTTGCGTCACGAAAACGGAATCTCGGTTCCCGAAAATACTCTGACCGGGGTGTGGCTCAGTTTGGCTAGAGTGCTTGATTTGGGATCAAGAGGTCGCAGGTTCGAATCCTGTCACCCCGACTTTGCGGGTGTAGTTCAATGGTAGAACACCAGCCTTCCAAGCTGGATACGTGGGTTCGATTCCCATCACCCGCTCTTCGAGTCTGTAGCTCAGCTGGATAGAGCAACGGCCTTCTAAGCCGTAGGTCGAGGGTTCGAATCCCCCCAGGCTCGTTGGTGTAAGGAATTACACTTAGTATAATATGGTGGGTATGGTGCAGTTGGTTAGCGCGTCGGATTGTGGTTCCGGATATCGTGGGTTCGAGTCCCACTACCCACCCTCCCGAGAGGGACTGACACGTAAGTGACAGAAGAGAAACGACAGCGAAGATGGTGTCGGAAGAGTCTTTGATGGGCTATCGCCAAGCGGTAAGGCACAGGACTTTGACTCCTGCATTCGCTGGTTCGAATCCAGCTAGCCCAGTTGGTTGGATTACAACTTAATAAATGGGCGTGTAGCTCAGTCGGTAGAGCACTTGACTTTTAATCAAGTTGTCCGGGGTTCGAATCCCCGCACGCTCATTGAAAAGGAAGAAACGATAAGTTTCTTCCTTTTTTTATGTTATAGGAATTACTCTGTATTTCCTATAACATAAAACACTCCGTGGAACCGCAGAGGTACGGAAAAAAGTTATAAAATTATAGTCCAATAGAATGAAAAATTGTAAAAGATGACGGAATTGTCAATTGTTTTAATACTTTTTTTGTTGTATATTATTAATATCAACATTGAAAAAGGAGGATTTCAAGTATGAAAAAGAAATTATTGGCAATGATGCTGTGTGCGGGAATGGTAATTTCTCTTGCAGCATGTGGTGGTGGATCTTCAGAAACTTCTGGAGAAGCTGAAGGCGGTTCATCAGACGGTAAAACACTTCGTCTCATTAATGGTAAGATCGAGATTGATGGAGCGTTGAAGAATCTCGCTGCTAAGTACGAAGAAGAGACAGGTGTTAAAGTTGAAATCGAGTCTATGGGCGGCGGTGTAGATATTATGTCTACAGTAAAAGGTTACTATCAGGGCGGCAATATGCCTGATATGTTCGTAGCAGGTGGTTCTGACTTTAAGAACTGGGAAGGTCTGTTAGTAGATATGTCTGATCAGGCATGGACAGAAAACACAGAATCTGAATATGTTGACCCAGAATATGGTACACTTGGTTTCCCATACACAGTAGAAGCGGTTGGTCTTGCTTACAACGCAGAAATTCTTGAAAAAGCAGGCGTTGATCCAGCATCTATCACAGGTCCGGAATCTACAAAAGCAGCATTCGAAGCAATCGAAGCTAAAAAAGATGAACTTGGTTTAACAGCAGTTGTTGGCTGGTATACAGAACCTGTTAACCTCTGGTGGTCAACAGGTAACCATATGTTTGGTAACTACCTTGATGCAGGTCTTGATCGTGATGATACAACATACATCGACCTCCTTAGCGATGGCGGACAGCTTGATACAGACCGTCTGACAGCATTTGCTGAATATATCGGACTTCTGAACGAATATGCAGATCCAGCTACATTAGTATCAGGTACATACGATCAGCAGATTCAGTACTTCTCTGAAGGAAAATATGCATTTGTTACACAGGGCTCATGGATTGGTGCAACAATGACATCAACTAATAAAGAACAGTATGATGCAGCAGGTAACTTTGAATGTGGTATGGTTCCATATGCATTTGAAGAAGGCATCGACACAATCCTTACAAATACTCCATCCTGGTGGGCAGTATACGATGGTGACAACGTAGAAGAATCTCTTGCATTCTTACAGTGGTGTTCAGAAGACACAGCACAGAAGATCCTCGTTGAAGAAGCTAACTTTGTTAGCCCATTCACAACATGTACATACGTTGCTAATGACCCATTTGCTCAGACAATTCTTGATTATCAGGCAGCAGGAAAGATATCTGCATGGCACTGGCTGGATCAGATCGAAGGTCTTGCAGTTAACTACACAGGACAGGTATTTAGTGATTATGCAGCAGGAAAACTTGATACAGCAGGTTTCGTAAAAACATACGAACAGGTTTGTCAGTCAGCATATGCTAACTAATTATTATTCCGTATAAGTATTGTAAAAATATTCTGAATGAATCATTAAGCGAGTTGCGGCGAGCAGCCGGAACTCGCTTTTTGTTTAAAAAATATAGTTTTGGATAGTTCGGAGAAAGGAGGGGTAGTGTAACATGACTAACACTACAAGTAAGAAATTCATATCTCTTATTTTGCTTATTGGTGGACTTGTATCATTGGTTGGGGCATTGATATTAGACTTTACAGGCAGCAACCTTTCTATAAGAGGTGCACTGTTGGTAGTTGGTATGCTGGCTACACTTTTGGGAATGTTTACATTTCCAACACTGAAACACCATAGAAAAATTGTTAATTTCGTATTTTTATTCCCATTATTATTCACTTTTGCAGTAACAGTTATTATTCCTTTATGTTTAGGTATTTACTATTCTATGACTGACTGGAATGGTATCCGTTTAACAGAATTTGTAGGACTTAAGAATTATACGACAATGTTTAATGATCCTGCGTTCCTTTGGTCAATCCTGATCACAGTTCTCTTTGTAATCTTCAACATGGTTCTTATCAATGTTGTAGGTTTCCTTTTGGCATTATTGTGTACTTCTGGATTAAAGGGTGTCGGCTTCTTTAGAGCAGCGTATTTCCTTCCAAACCTGATCGGTGGTATCGTATTAGGTTACATCTGGCAGTTCATTTTCAATAACGTATTATTGAACCTGACAGCTTCTCTGGCTGGATATCAGAATTCTCTTCTTTCCTCAACAGGAACAGCATTTGCTGCGATCGTAGTAGTATATATCTGGCAGTATGGCGGATATATCATGCTGATTTATATTACAGGTCTTACACAGGTACCAAAAGATGTTCTTGAAGCATCACAGATTGACGGTGCAAATAAGATTGAAACACTGTTTAGAATCAAAATTCCAATGATCGCATCTACAATTACAATCTGTACATTCCTGACACTGACATCAGCATTCAAGCAGTTCGATGTAAACATGTCATTGACAAATGGTACAGGTTCTGTAGCAGACTTTATGGGACAGTATTTGACAAATGGTACACAGATGCTTGCATTGAATATTTATAACACAGCAATTTCAAAGAATAATTACGCACTTGGACAGGCTAAAGCGGTATTATTCTTCATTATCCTGGCTTGTGTATCCCTTGTTCAGGTTCGTGTATCTAATAAGAAGGAGGTTGAAATGTAATGAAAAAGAGAAATGCTTTTACAATCTTTATTACTGCATTGGCAATCCTCGTTGCGCTTTATGTTTTGTTCCCGTTCTATCTGGTACTTATGAACTCTGCAAAGAATGCAAATGATATCGTTGCAAACCCAATTTCATTTGTGGGAGCAAGCATCAGTCAGTTTATGACAAATATTTCAAGTGTTGTAAATAACTCAAACTTTAGTTTCTGGACAGCATTTGGAACTTCATTTATTATCACTTTGGTTTCTCTTGTACTTTTGGCAGTATTCGGAAGTATGGCAGCATGGGTTATCTGTAGAAATAAAACAAAATGGTCTACAGCAATTTATATGACATTTATTGCATCTATGATCATTCCTTTCCAGGTAGTAATGCTTCCACTGATTTCTACATTCCGTGATGTAGGTGATTTTGTTGGGATTTCAATGCTTCAGTCTATCCCGGGTATCGTATTTGCATACTGCGGATTCGGCGGAGCTATGACAGTATTCATCCTGACTGGTTTCATTAAGAACATTCCTTATGAACTTGAAGAAGCTGCAGGTATTGACGGATGTGCACCAGAGAGTGTATTCTTCCGCATTATCTTCCCATTGTTAACACCAGTTATCACAACAGTAACAATCCTCAATGGTATGTGGATCTGGAATGACTACCTGCTTCCATCTCTTATGTTGGGACAGAATGGTAAGGTAAAAACATTGCCGGTTGCTGTACAGGCATTCGTTGGTTCTTATGTAAAACAGTGGGATTTGATTCTTACAGCAGCATTACTTGCAATCATTCCTATGATTATTATCTTCCTTATCGCTCAGAAACAGATTATGAATGGTATGGTAGAAGGAGCTATTAAGTAAAGGATTTGTATGAAATTATTTGATTTAGATGGACCGTTGTTTTCAGCAATGAGTACACTGACAAATCTCGTAGTACTTAATCTTATGTTTTGCATCTGTTGTATACCGATTATTACCATAGGTGCATCTTCCGCAGCCCTGCACGAATGTGTGCAGGAGCTGTTGGAAGAGAAAAAAGAAAAAGGTCTGATCCGACGGTTTTTAAAAAGTTTTAAAAAGAATTTTGGTCGTTCCACAATAATCTGGTGTTTTAGTCTCATTATTTTCGTTATATTGTTCCTCTATCAAAGAGTGGTCAATATGATGGAGGGAAGTATGGGACAGAGCTATCAGATTGTTTTTTATATTTTATGTTTTATTTTTCTTTTTGGATTTCAGTATTTGTTTCCAATGCAGGCGAAATTTAACAGACCGGTCAGATTTACTCTGAAGTATTCATGGCTTCTTAGCATTGCAGCTCTGCCATGGACACTGGCTGGTCTTGCAGCAACAGGAATTTTGGTTTATGTATCATTTTTTATGAATGCAAATGTAATCTGGACAGCTTTGTATCTGTGGCTGATTGCCGGATTTGCAATAGTTGCTTATATTGATAATATATTTTATTTGAAAGCATTTAAGAAAATGATGCCAAAAGAAGACAAGCCAGACGAAAATTAAAATAATGAGGTGATGAGTATGCTTAATTGGTTAAAAAATGCGATTTTCTATGAAATTTATCCACAGACTTTTGCTGACAGTAATGCAGACGGTATCGGAGATTTTCAGGGAATTATTGACCATCTGGATTACATTAAAGAATTAGGCTGTAATGCAATCTGGATGAACCCATGTTTTGAATCTCCATTTAATGATGCTGGTTATGATGTTGCAGACTATTGCAAGGCTGCGCCAAGATATGGAACAAATGCCGATTTGAAACGTCTTTTTGATGAAGTTCATAAAAGAGATATGCATATTCTTCTGGACCTCGTACCAGGACATACATCATGGGATCATGAGTGGTTTAAGGAATCTGCGAAGCCAGAGAAGAATGAATATACCGGACGTTATGTGTGGACGGATGATGCGTGGAAAGATTTCTCTGGTGTTGGAAGTATCATGGGATTTTTAAGAGGCTACAGCCAGAGAAATGGCTGCGTAGCTGTAAATTTCTACTGTAATCAGCCGGCATTGAACTATGGATTCTATGAAATTACAGACCCATCCTGGCAGCTTCCTATGGATTCCCCGGAAGCACTTTCGACAAGAGAGGCAATCAAAGATATCATGCGTTTCTGGCTGAAAATGGGATGTGATGGATTCCGTGTTGACATGGCGGGATCATTGGTAAAAAATGATCCAGAGCAGAAAGGAACCATTGAATTATGGCGTGATGTTCATGAATTTTTGAAAAAAGAATTTCCAGATGCTGCAATGATTTCTGAGTGGGGACAACCTGACAGAAGTCTTCAGAGTGGATATCATATGGACTTTATGCTTCACTTTGGTCCAAGTCATTATCCGGATATGTTCCATGCAGACAATCCTTACTTTTCAAGAGAAGGAAAAGGAAATGCCTATGAATTTATAGAATATTATAAAAAATGTTATGAGCCAACAAATGGTAAAGGCATGATCTGTGTTCCTTCAGGAAATCATGATATGGAACGTATTACAAAATGGCTGGATCCAGAAGAAGTTAAGATCGTGTTTGCCTTCATACTCTCACTTCCAGGCGCACCATTTATCTATTACGGAGATGAGATTGGAATGAACTATCTTGCAGATATTACATCTGTGGAAGGTGGTTATATCCGTACAGGTTCCCGTACACCAATGCAGTGGGATAACACTGTGAATGACGGTTTTTCACAGGCAAAACCAGAGGAATTATATATTCCAATGGATTCAGATCCAGATCGTCCGACAGTTGAGAAACAGATGGCTGACAAGAATTCCATTTATCATGAAGTTAAGAAATTGATCGATATTCGTCAGAACTATCCGGTTCTTCAGAGTGAGGCATTGATCGAATATGTATATTGTGAACCTTATGCATATCCGCTTGTATATCGTCGTAAAGATGAAAATACTTCCGTACTGGTTGTTCTTAATCCATCCGGAAAAGAGGCAGCATTTCCATATGATGGAGAACTTGGTAATGTGATTTATCAGAATGGAAATGATCTGAAAGTTGAGAATGGAACAATGACAGTTCCGGCTGCGACAGCAGTGTTTGTTTATGAAAAATAATGATTTAAATTTATGGTGCGGCTGCATTGACGAGATTTTAGTTGGTGCAGCTGCACTTTGATTTTTAAAAGTTTTATTGAATCGCAGAGGCGCGTTTGCAGAGCAAACGCGCCTCGCGAAAGAGTTCGCAGGTGAACTCTTTATTAAGGGGGACTTCCAGTCTGGAGTTAGATCCAATAAACTGTTGATTCATAAGGTTTTACAGTATATGTATCTATTTCTTTATAGTTTGAAAGGAGAATACCCTTGTTAGCTTCTGCATTAGCAGCAATGGCAGCAGGTAATTCTACAACTTTATCGCTGAAGTTACAGATAACAAGAAGTTCTTTATCATCCAGCTTTCTCTTATAGATATACAGTTCTTCGTGATCAGGTTCTAAAAGTTCATATGTACCGTATACGATAATATCTTCTTCATGTCTTAACTGAATAAGTTTTTTGTAGAAGCTGAATACAGAATCAGGATCATTTACCTGTGCTGCGGCATTAATTTTAGTGTAGTTTGGATTTACGCCGAACCAAGGTGTTCCTGTTGTGAATCCGCCGTTTGCGCTGTCATCCCAGTGCATTGGAGTTCTTGCATTGTCACGGCCTTTCAGACTGATAATTTCCATCATTTCTTCATGTGTATAAACTTTACGGTCTAATACGAGATCGTTGTAGATATTCTTTTCTTCAACGTCATCTGTCTGGGAAAGTTCTGTGAACTTCATGTTAGTCATACCAAGTTCCTGGCCCTGATAAACATAAGGTGTACCCTGCATCATATGGAGGCATGTGCCAAGCATCTTTGCGGAAATTTCACGATATTCATCAGAATCATTTCCCCATCTGGAAACGATACGAGGCTGATCGTGGTTATCCCAGTAAAGGCTGTTCCATGCTTTTCCCTGAAGTTCTGTCTGCCAGTTAGTAAGTACCTTTTTGAGGTCAGGCAGGTACATCTTCTTCATCGTCCATTTTCCGTGGCAGTCATCATCGACATTCATGTGCTCAAATGTGAATACCATGTTCAGTTCGTTTGTATCAAATCCGGCATATTTTTTCGCTTCTTCAACAGTAACACCTGCAGTTTCGCCTACAGTGATCAGATCATATTTGCTCAATACTTCTTTGTTCATTTCCTGAAGGAATTCATGAACACGGTGACCGTTTGCTGTGATTGTTCCGCAGAAACAATATTTTTCGCCTGGATTTACAGGACCATCTTCGTAAACTTCAGGTTTGGAGATTAGACTGATAACGTCCATTCTGAAGCCGTCGATACCTTTTTTACACCACCAGTTCATCATATCGAAAATTTCTTTACGAACAGTTGGGTTTTCCCAGTTGAGGTCTGGCTGTCCAGGTACGAACTGATGAAGGTAGTACTGACCGGTTTCTTCGCTGTACTCCCATACAGAACCTCCGAAATATCCACTCCAGTTTGTTGGTTCATGTCCGTCTACAGGATCTTTCCAGATATAGTAATCTCTGTAAGGATTGTCTTTGGCTTTTTTACTTTCAATGAACCATTTATGCATGTCTGAACTATGGTTTACAACAAGGTCAAGCACGATTTTAAGACCAAGCTCGTGTGCTTTTGCAAGCATGCGGTCAAAGTCTTCCATTGTACCAAATTCATCCATGATATCGCAGTAATCACTGATATCATAGCCGTTGTCTTTGTTTGGAGATTTATAAATAGGGGAAATCCAGATAACGTCAACACCAAGCTCTTTGAGATATTCAAGGCGCTGTGTAATTCCATTCAGATCGCCGATTCCGTCGCCGTTACTGTCCATAAAACTTCTAGGATAAATCTGGTATACGACCGATTCTTTCCACCATTTCTTTTCCATAAAAATTCCTCCTTTATACGTACTAAAACATAAGATAATTATATGAATTGCAGACTGGAAAAACAATGGACATTATCGCCCAAAAATAATACAATGTTGACAAAGACAGATTTTGGTGATAAAATGCTAGGCGTATGCGGATGTGGCGGAACTGGCAGACGCGCTAGACTTAGGATCTAGTGTCTACGACGTGCAGGTTCAAGTCCTGTCATCCGCATTTGAGGGTCCTGGAAGTTAAATCTGCAGGACTCTTTTCTATATGGGTAAGAAGCAGTTTATAATCTAAGAAGGTGAAAAGATGAAGTATATTTCATTTGCAATCCCATGTTATAACTCAGAAAGTTATATGGAGAATGCGATTAATTCTATCCTTAAGGCAGGAGAAGACGTTGAGATACTCGTAGTGAATGATGGCTCCAAAGACCGCACCCAGGAGATTGGAGAACAGTACGCAGCAAAGTATCCTACAATCGTAAAAGTGATCAACAAAGAAAACGGCGGACATGGAGATGCCGTAAACTATGGTCTCTCACATGCAGCAGGAAAGTATTTTAAAGTTGTAGACAGCGATGACTGGGTAAATGAAGAAGCATTGCTGAAGATAATAGAAACAGTGAAGAAGTTTGTAGACGAAGATAATGGTCCGGATATGATCGTTGCCAACTATGTATATGAAAAAGAAGGTGCGGAACATAAGAAGGTTGTTCGTTATACAAATGTACTTCCGCAAGAACAGATTTTGAAGTGGGAGGATATTGGAAAGTTCCATGTGGATCAGTATATCCTCATGCATTCAGTAATCTATAGAACAGAGCTTTTAAAACTTTGTCAGCTGACACTTCCAAGGCATACGTTTTATGTAGATAATATTTATGTATATTATCCGTTGCCGCATGTTCGTACATTATATTACATGAATGTAGATTTTTATCGTTATTATATCGGAAGAGAAGACCAGTCTGTAAATGAAAAGGTTATGATTGGCCGTCTCGATCAGCAGATTTTTGTTACAAAGACAATGATCGATATGTATGAACTTCGAAGAATTCAGAATAAGAAACTTCGCAAATATATGATCAATTATCTTGCAATTATGATGACAGTATCTTCGATTCTCTGCATTCGTTCCAAAAAAGCAGAGAATCTGGAAAAGAAAAAAGAATTATGGAAATATTTGAAAAAGAAAGACTTCAAAACATATTTTAAAATTCGTTATGGTATTCTTGGTCAGACAATGAATCTGCCTGGCAAGTCAGGAAGAAAAGTTTCTTCACTTGTTTACAGTGTGGCGAGAAGAATTATTGGATTTAATTAATTTGAAACAGGAATAATATTACAGACTCATGCATATTACTGATAAGAAAGTAGTATGTAAGGGCTGTTTTTATTTGTCTCAGAAAGCTGAAAATATACTGAATCTTGCACTTGATGCCACGGAGGAGGAGAGGATAAAATCACTGGAACTGGAGGTGGGGTATAATCCGATTGACAGAGTTTGGGAACTGATTGTAAAATACAGTGGTTCTCTTCAGCGAGTGAGAGAACTTGCCGATTCTGTTACAGAGCTGGCAAATGAATATGCGATTCTTACAATTCAGGAATCCAGAATCGAAATTTTATCCAGCCTTTCAGAAATAGAGTATATAGAAAAGCCAAAGAGATTATTCTTCCAGGTGATGAATGGAAAGAGAGTTTCCTGCATCAATCAGGTGCAGCAAACTCCTTTTTCTTTGCATGGAAATGGGGTTCTGATTGGAATTGTCGATAGTGGAATTGATTATACTCTTTCAGATTTTCGGAACGCAGACGGAACGACAAAAATCCGCTTTCTTTGGGACCAGACAATCGAAGGGAATCCGCCTGTGGGATATGAAAGGGGAACAGAATATACGAGAGAACAAATTAACAGGGCACTGGCAGCAGAGACAGTGCAGCAGAGGCGGGAGATTGTTCCAAGTCAAGATGTCACAGGTCATGGAACAGCTGTAGCGGGGATTGCGGCAGCGGTAGCGCCAGAGGCAGAGTTTATAATTGTAAAAATGGGACTGCCGAGAGAGGAGGGATTTCCAAGAACAACAGAATTGATGATGGGTGTTGATTATGTGATAAAGAAAGCGCTGGAATATCTGAGACCAGTGGCAGTTAACATCAGTTTTGGAAATACTTACGGTTCCCATGACGGCACTTCTCTTTTAGAACGTTATCTGGATGATATGTCAGATTTCTGGAAAAATGTAATCTGCGTAGGCAGTGGAAATGAAGGAACTACAGCAGGGCACATTTCTGGGAATGTAAAAATGGGAGAAGATTCGGAAGTGCGTTTTGGTGTGCAGATAAATGAACCGACAGTAAATCTGCAGATTTGGAAATCTTATGCGGATGAGATGGATATTTCTATCATAAATCCTTCGGGCGTTCGAGTGGGTCCAATTCAGGAAATTCTTGGTTCACAGAGATTTACTGTTGGTGGAACGGAGATTCTTCTATATTATGGAGAGCCAGGTCCGTATAGTGTGCGACAAGAAATTTATCTGGATTTCCTTCCAAGGGACACTTATATCAGCAGCGGAGAATGGAGAATCATTCTGACACCAAGAAAAATCGTTTCGGGAGCTTTTCAGATGTGGCTGCCGGTACAGAGTGCTTTGAATGTGGGTACAGCATTTTTACAGCCTTCAAGTTCAACAACACTGACCATTCCATCGACTGCAGGCAGAGTTATAACAGTAGGTGCCTATGATGCACTGACATTTACTTATGCAGATTTTTCGGGAAGAGGACCGACAGCCGGATTTGAAGGAAGAGGAGCTTTTAAGCCAGATCTTGCTGCGCCCGGAGTAAATGTGACTACAACGACAGTGGGAGGAGGAACTGTGGAGGTAAGCGGAACTTCTTTTGCAACGCCATTTGTAACAGGAAGTGCGGCACTTCTGATGGAATGGGGGATTGTAAATGGCAACGATCCATATTTGTATGGGGAAAAAGTGAAGGCATACTTAAGAAGAGGGGCAAGAATACTTCCTGGATTTGAGGAGAGGCCGAATAATCAGACGGGATATGGGGCCCTGTGTGTAAAAGACAGTCTTCCGGTGTGAAAAACAGGAAAATATGTGAAAAAGTATATATTTTTCTCGTTAAAGTGTGGAAAATAAGGTATACTGTCTGTAAGTATGTTAATTTGCTAGATTAGCGGAAAGAGGAGTAATTTATGATGACAAAAGAAATGCATTGGGCATCTGTGTGGGGGCAGGCGGTTTCTATCGCAGAAAATCGTCCGGAAAGATATGCAAAAGACATTACATTGAGATATCCGATCTATACTGCATTTGCAGGAGAGGCAGTAAGACTGACATTTGATAATTATTGCGGAACAGAGAGTATTACAATTGATAAAGCTACTGTTCTGATCGGAAATGAATTTTATCAGGTTACATTTGATGGTGAAACATCTAAAGAAATCCCAAGAGGCGAAAGAGTTGTTACTGATGAGATTACATGCAGGGTAAAAGCAAAAAGTACATTTTATGTAAGTTTTTATCTGAAAGATTTTACACAGATGAGATCTGTTGTATTTTCCACAGGCCCATTGACAAAGGGAAGATATGCTGCAGGTGACTGGACAGAGGAAAAAGAATTTTCTATGGGACATTCCAGAGCAACACATCTGTTTTATTTCCTGAGTAATGTTTCTGTCTATACAGAAAAAGAGAACAGAACGGTTGTATGTTATGGAGATTCTATCACTGCGCAGGATTGGCCAGATTATCTCACACTTCGCTGTGAGAGAGAAAAATTCGACCGCACTGCAGTTGTAAGAAGAGCGACAAGTGGTTCGAGAATTTTGAGAGAGTATAATTGTATCACATATGAATCTTATGGATTAAAGGGTAAGAAAAGATTTGCTCACGAAGTTCCTACTGACGGAGCGGATACAGTGATCATTCAGCAGGGAATCAACGATATCATCCATCCGGTAGGCGCAGGGGTTAACCCATTCCGTCCGATGAGTGATCTTCCAACTGTTGATGAGCTGATTGAAGGTCTCAAAGAGTACATCAGCCTTGCCCGTTCTTATGGATATAAAGTATATGTAGGTACACTTCTTCCAATTGGCGGATGGAGAACTTATGAGCCATTCCGTGACCGTATGAGAAAAGCATATAATCACTGGATTCGCACCACAGATCTGATTGATGGCTATATTGATTTTGATAAGGCATTGAGAAATCCGGAAAATCCAAAGGCGATGCTTCCAGAATATGACAGTGGTGACCACCTGCATCCAAGCAAACGTGGTTATGAGAAGATGGCATATACAGTAATGGAAGAATTATTAAAATAAATAAAATGGTTGAAGAGGTATGTTGCAAAATAGCAGATTTATTGGTTATTCTGCAATATGCCTTTTTATGCATTCACAGTCATACTTTTACAAAAGCCGAATAAAATGGACTAAGAAATGTAAAAGTGGTGGAGATATGAAAGAACAGACAAAGTTTACCGGAGGTCATTTTATAGTACGTGCGGTAACAGGGTTATTGCTGATTTATGGGATCAATCAATATATTCTGCCGGAATCATCACCGTTGAAAGTAGGGGTAAATGTTCTGTCATTTATAGTGAGTGGAGTACTGGGAGTTCCTGGAGTGGGACTTCTTTATGGGATTTTGCTCTGTCAGATCTGGTGAAGTTTTGTATAGAAATTTTTCATTAATTTTTGTGAGAGTTTCACAAAAAGAAAAAAACTGCAAATTATCACTGGACAAACACCGAACATATGTTTATAATACAATTCACACAGCAGATATCATATTTGCTGTAATGTTTCTCAGAATAACGAGAGGCAGATCTTAAGACTGAATTTTCGAATGATTCAGTTGTTCAATTATTTCAGGCTGCAGATTCGCAGCATATTTACAAATTTAAAAACTGAATAGACAGGAGGGATAAATTGCATGTAAAAAATTTTGTAATTTGTGATTCACAGAAACAATATTCCAAAAATCTTCTGCAAATGTTCCGACAGAAAAAAGCAGCAGGATACCAGTATCATCTTTTTCATACAAGAGAAGAGTTGGAAAGATTTGCGCAAAAAAAGAGAATCCATATTCTGCTGCTGGATGAGGCTCTTTTTGATAAAGCGGATCAGGAATTTCTGGCGGATAAAACACTGCTTTTGGTGAGACAGGCACGCAAAACTATAAAAGGTGTAAAGTCTGTTATTCGATATCAGTCAGCAGAAGAAATCTGGAAGCAGGTGCAGAAAGAAGCTACGCGGAAGGAGAGATCCATACGAAGAATACGACAGAAACCAGAAGGAGAATTGATCGCAGTGTATTCTCCGGTACACAGGATAGGAAAAACACAGTTTGCGATCAGGCTTGGGAAGGAATTGGCAGAAAAAGAACCGGTATTATATTTAAATCTTGAAGAGTATTCAGGTATGGGACACTATTTTCCGGAAGGTCAGGAGAAGAATCTTGGCGATCTGTTTTACTATCTTCGTCAGGAGAGAGGGAATCTCGGTATGAAAGTCAGTATGATTGCCGGTCAGCAGAATAATCTGGATTATATTATGCCCATCCCCTATGTACAGGATCTCAAGGCTGTCAGGCAGGAAGAATGGTTGTTGTTGTTCGAGAGGATTTTAAAAGAATGTATTTATGGAAAGATAATTTTAGATCTTGGAGACAGTATCGATGGACTTTATACGATTCTGAAGAAATGTACGAATATTTATATGCCATATATCGATGAGTTGGCTGCGGCAGCGAAGATGAAGCAGTATGTAGACAATATCAGAAAGCTTGGAATGGAGGAGATTTTAGAGAAAACAGTTCAATTACGGATGGATGTGGATAAGGAGGAGACAGAGTGACAGTAGAAGAGCAAATCTATGAAGAAGTGCTTCAGAGAATGGACATGTCAAGAGAGACTGGAGATGAAGAACTGGAGGAACTTATCTATAAGGTTCTCAGAGAAAATGCCAGTCAGAACTATATTCCTCTTCAAGAGCAGATTCAGATCAGCCGGCGTCTGTATCATGCATTCCGTAAGCTGGATATCTTACAGGAATTTCTGGAAGATGACACGATTACAGAGATTATGATCAATGGGACGAAAGACATTTTTCTGGAGAGAAATGGGAAAATCGTACGGTCGGGGAAACATTTTCTTTCAGAAGAAAAGCTGGAGGATGTGATTCAGCAGATTGTTTCAAGAACGAATCGTTATGTTAATGAATTGTCTCCAATTGCAGATGCAAGGCTGGAAGATGGGTCGCGAGTGAATGTAGTTTTAAAGCCAGTGGCACTAAATGGTCCGATTCTGACGATTCGAAAATTTCCAAAAGAGAAAGTTACGATGGAACAGTTAATTGAATGGGGAAGTCTTTCTGAAGAAGCAGCAGAATTTTTAAAAATGCTTGTGAAGGCGAAGTATAACATTTTTGTGAGCGGAGGAACAGGAGCGGGAAAGACCACTTTTTTGAATGCACTCTCAGACTATATTCCGAAAGATGAGAGAATTATTACGATTGAAGATAATGCAGAACTTCAGCTTCGTAAAATTGAGAATCTGGTAAGGCTGGAAGCAAGGGGAGCGAATCTGGAAGGGGAAGGTGCAGTGACGATTCGTGATCTTATCAAATCTGCTCTGCGTATGAGACCAGACAGGATTATCGTTGGCGAGGTACGTGGTGAAGAAACAGTGGATATGATTGGAACGATGCTGAATGGACACAGTGGCTCTATGTCAACCGGACATGCCAACAATACGACGGATATGCTGCACCGGTTGGAAACTATGATGATGATGGGGATTGACCTTCCGCTTGTGGCAATTCAAAGGCAGGTTGCCTCGGCGCTGGATATTATTATTCATCTCGGCAGACTGCGCGACAAGAGCAGAAGGGTTCTTGAGATTGTTGAGGTACTGGGGTATGAAAATGGGAAGATACAGACACGGCCATTGTTTCAGTTTCAGGAAGAAGGTGTAAAGGATGAAAAAATATCTGGAAGGCTTGTGAAAGCGGAAGAACTTTTTGCAACAGACAAGTTGTTATCAGCAGGATATTCAGCGAAGTGAGTATATAAAGGCGGCGTTTCAGACAGTGGGGGTTACAGGGATGCTTGCATATCTTTTTTACGACAGTGCATGGGCAATGCTGGGGTTATTACCGGTTGGTGCTCTGTATTATAGGGAATGGTTTATAGATTGCTGTCAGAAA
The DNA here is from genome assembly GCA_036309085.1 of Schaedlerella sp. Classification (GTDB taxonomy): domain Bacteria; phylum Bacillota; class Clostridia; order Lachnospirales; family Lachnospiraceae; genus Schaedlerella. The sequence goes on along the minus strand of JAXJUL010000028.1, from coordinate 13,287 downwards.
AAGATGTTTGATTTCAGAGAAAAATTGCAGGAGAGCATGAAACTTTTATCAGCATCCCTGAAGATCGGATATTCCGTTGAGAATGCAATCAGGGAAACAGAAAAAGATTTGAAGAAATTATATCCGGAGAATAGCAGAATCTGCAAAGAGTACAGTCGGATGAGGTATGAGCTGGATATGAATCGTACAGTGGAACAGGTATTATCGGCATTTGCTCTGCGGGTGCAACAGGAAGATGCACATGATTTTGTTGTGGTATTTTCAGCGGCAAAAAGAGCAGGAGGAGACAGTATTTCGATCTTAAAAAATTCAGTTCATATGATTGGAGAAAAAATGGAAGTTGAGCGTGAGATTCAGGTCATGCTGGCTGCGAAAAAACTGGAATTTCGGGTGATGTGTATCCTTCCTCTGGGACTTGTGTTTTATATGCGATTCACATTTACAGAGTTTTTTGATGTACTTTACGGAAATCTTTTGGGTGTGTGTTTGATGAGCGGATGCCTTGCTGTGTATGTGCTGGCATGGAAACTGGGTAAAAAGATAACAGATATTATATGTTAGAAGAAATGGAGGATAGCAGATGAGCCTGAAAAAGTTAAATTGGAAAGAGACAGTGAATTCTGTATATGGAAAAATGTGTGTTGTATTTCTGACAGCAAGCACACTGTCTGTTCTTGTTTTTCTAGTGGACAATCAAAAAGAATTACCACAAAACGATAAAGGGGAGTCTGTTGTTGAGCGAAATGAATATGGAAAAGGAAATCGAGAAGAGGTATATCAGGTTCAGATTGGAGAATTGCAGGAAACATTCACAGTTGAGATTCAGGAACAGGAATATACAGACGAAGAACTGGCAGATGTTTTTAAGGAGGCAGAGGCAGAACTTCAAAGGATGATACTGGGAGAAAATGAAAGTCTGGATGAAGTTCGTTCAGATCTTCAGTTGATTACTGAGATTCCAGATACAGGAATCGAAGTTTTATGGAGTCTGGATAATTATAAGGTTATGAATGTGCTGGGAGAGTTAAAGACAGAGAATCTTACTCAGGAAGGTACTTTGGTCAGACTTACCGCACTGCTTGCTTATGGGCAAGAGCAGTGTGAGTATCAGTTTTATGTAAATATATTTGCGCCAAAATTGAGTCGGTCAGAACAGACGCTGATGGATCTGGAAGAGGAGGTTCAAAAGCGGGATAGTGAAAGTAGAACAGATGAAGAAGTAGCACTCCCTTCCAGCGTAAAAGGAGAAAGGGTCATATGGAATTATGTGTCCGACTATCGTGGCGGAGGAATTTTTCTGATGGGAGCTGCGCTGAGTCTGTTCTTGTATGTATCTGAAAAACAGAAAAAAAAAGATGCAGACAAAAACAGAAGAGAGCAGCTGGCCCATGATTATCCACAGTTAATCAATAAATTTTCTCTTTACATTAAGGCAGGAATGACAGTGAAAAATGCATGGCTCAGAATTGCGGAAGATTATGAACGAAGCAAAGAGCAAACAGGAATAAGGGAAGCCTATGAAGAAATGGTCTTTACAATGCAGGAGATGAAAAGTGGTACATCAGAAAGGGAATGCTACGAAAACTTTGGAGAAAGGTGCCGTCTCCCTGTTTATAGAAAATTTGGAACCATGTTGTCACAAAATCTTAAGAAAGGAAACAAAGGAATGACAGATCTTTTGAATCAGGAGGCTGCGGCCACTTTTGAAGAACGAAAAAATATGGCAAAGAAACTGGGGGAGGAAGCGAGTACAAAAATGATGCTCCCAATGTTTCTTATGCTGGGAGTTGTACTTGTAATGATTATTGTTCCAGCGTTCATAACGGTACAGATATAGTGCAGGATCAATTTTTGAAAGGAAATATTGTGAAGATACAAAAATGATGGAGGGAAAGTGTATGAAGAGAAAGGTAATGATAATAGAACAGAAGATCAAATCATGCGTGAAATCAGTATACTGGCAGTTTCGTCGTGGACTTGAAGATAATTCAGGAATGTCCGTTGTGGAATTACTGTTAATCCTCGTGGTTATTATTGCACTGGTGTTGATTTTTAAAACACAGCTTACAGATCTTGTAAATACAATTTTTGAGAAGATTACAAGTGAGAGTGCAGGCATCTGATGAAGAGAAAGAGTGGAGAAATTACCGTATTTTTAAGCCTGGTATTTATTCTTTTGATTTCCTTTGTCTTATCGATGATGGAGAGTGTTTTTATCCAGACGGCGAAAAATCAAAGCCGTCTGGATGTGGACAAAGCAGTTTTTTCTTTGTTTGGAGAATATCAGAAAGAATTATTGGAAGAGTATGAGCTGTTTGCCTTTGATGCTTCTTATGGAAGTGGAGAAGTTTCCGAAAATCAGATTTTGAACAGACTTGTCTACTATGGAAGTACGGGGATGCAGCAGGAGATTACAGGTATTCAGTTTCTCACGGACAACAATGGACAGGCATTCCGCGAGGGTGTGATCAGATACATGGAGGCGGGAAATGGAATAGAAGTTATCCGTGAAATGACTGGCTTGGCACAGGAGTGGTCTGAGCAAGAGGTATCTGGGGAGGCAATTTCTAACTCCTTGAATCAGTCTTTGCAGCAGAACTGTGGATATCTGCCGGAAGAAGCGAAAAGTTTAACAGAAAAGACGGTGTCGGGAAACTTTATATCACTTGTTCTGCCAAAAGATTTTCAACTTTCACAAAAGTCAGTAGTTCTTACAGAACAGGTTTCACAACGTACCAGAAATACAGGACGTGGATTCCTTCCAGTAATGCAGGGGATTGGAGGAATCGAGGAAAAATTATTGTTTCAGCAGTATGCTGTAGATAAATTCAGTTCTGCAACAGGGCAGAGGGGTGAGAACAGGAGTCTGGATTATGAGATAGAGTATCTAATCTGCGGTAAAAGCAGTGATAAAGAAAATCTTCAGGAAATTATTACAAAGTTGCTGTTTTTTCGTCTGGCAATGAATTATATGTATTTGCAGACAGATATACAAAGGCAGCAAGAGGCAGCAACTTTTGCAGCAGCCATTGCGGCGGTTCTGATGAATCCTGGAACTGAAGCAGTGATTCGTCAGCTTCTGCTGATACTTTGGGCATTTGGAGAGAGTGTTCTTGATATAAGAGTGCTGCTGGAAGGAAAAAAGGCAGCTTTTTATAAGACAAATGAGAGTTGGCAGCTCACATTATCCTCATTATTTACTCTTGGATCATCTGAAGATTTTACCGAGGGAGCTGATGAAGAAGGAGGGCTGGACTATACGCACTATTTACAGATTTTATTATGCTTAGAATCGACAGAGGGATTAGCGATGCGTGCTTTGGATCGGATTGAGCAGAATCTGATCATTGAAAAAGGACTGAGTAATTTTCGGGCAGATGCCTGCGTGACAAAGCTGAAAACCATGAACACAGCAGAAATTGGAGCAGGGTATCAATATAGTTTTCCAACTTATTTTGGATATCTTTGAGTCTGGTACAGATGCCCTTTTGTGTGAGGAATCTCCTCAACGTATCCCATAATCCTAAAATACGATAGAAAGGAAACACTGTGATAAAAAATCCTAATACAAACCTACTTAAATTTCCCTGTTTAAATCTGAAAAGGGCATCTGTATCAGGCTCAAGGGGAAGTATGACAATGGAAGCAGCGTTAACAATTCCATTTTTCCTGTTTGCAGTTCTGTGTTTAATATACTTGTTGGAGATTCAGGCGGTGGGGTTTAGCATAAGATCAGCATCGCAGATTGCTGCAAAGCAGGCTGCCGAGGACATGGCTTTGCTTCCTGTATTGAATGTCTATGGACTACAGCAGGATATTGTAGATCAGATTGGAAGTGAACGTCTTGATCGAAGTATCATAGAAGGGGGAAGTGCAGGGATTCAATGCCAGACCTCCTATTATAATACCATAACGGAAGAAATCGTTGTAAAAGTGAAATATACAGTGAAGCTTCCGATTCCGCAGTTTATGAATTTAGGGATGAAACAGAAGATTGAATTTCGGATTAAAGCATGGACGGGATATGCATCCCGGAATCTTTCGGAAGAGGAGGAAATCGTATATGTGACAAATACAGGATGGGTATATCACACAGATTATCAATGTTCGTATCTTCAGCTATCGATTACATTTATTCCCTCATCTTCTCTGCCTGATGTAAGAAATGAGAGTGGTGGTATCTATCATGCCTGCGAGAACTGTGTCCATGGAGAGGCGATGGCAGGAGTATATATCACTGAATTCGGCGGAAAATATCATAATGCTTTGAATTGCAGCGGATTGAAAAGAACAATCAGGGCTGTGAAAAAATCAGACGTTTCAGGATGGGGAGGATGTGTAAAATGTTCCAATTAGATTTTTCGGTGGACAAAGCAGGATTATTATGGGAAATAATCGGTTGTTGTTATCTGCTCCTTCTTTCGATACAGGATATCAGAACCCGAATGGTTTCGCAAAGGATTCTGATTATCGGAGGAACCTTGGCTTTGATTGTTCAGAGTGTATTAAAGCTATATCCCTTGGAATTATGTGTGGCAGGTGGTCTTCTGGGGGTTTTGTTCATAGGAATCAGCAGGCTGACGAGAGAAGCACTGGGATATGGGGATAGTTTTTTAATCACAATTCTGGGAATTTTTCTTGGAATATGGAATCTTATGTATGTACTTGTTATTGCATTTATAATTTCAGCCCTGGTTTCGATGGTGGTTCTGATACGATTTTGCTATAACAGAAAGAAAACTTTGCCTTTTATCCCATTTTTGACGGCAGGATATATGGCTTTTATAATACTTGAGAAAATATGAAGAGATTAACAATGAAGAAATTAAAAATGAAATCTTTAGAAGAACATCGGGGGTTGAGAGCTGTTCTTACAATAGAACTGTCCTATCTGTTTGCACTTCTATTTTTTATTTTTATAGTAGTGATACACACAATTTTTTATTATCACGATAAAAATATTCTTCTTGGAACAGCATGTGAGACAGCAGTGCTATGGGCTCAGCTGGAACGAAGAGAAGATGAAGTTATAAGTAGTACTCCAGAAGAATTTTATCAGGGGAGAGTATCTGGGAAACTGATTCTTTTTCCAGAAGCTTCTGTGCGTGTGACTCGGTCAGAAGAAATAATAGAGGTGGCGGCATCTGCGCAGAAAGGTATGATGAAGGTTAAAGTGCATGGGACAGCGGAAATTATGAATACGGAAGAAAAAATAAGAAAAAAACGGATTATTGATAACTGGATAGAGGAGGAACCGTTGTATGAGAATTGAATATGAAACTAATCTGAATCATGAAAATATGCATATTTTTACAGAGGAGCCTTATGAAGAAGATTATCAGATTCAGATGATCAGGCAGAACAAAATAGAAGGAGTCCTTGCGGTTGAAGGATGTGAAATAGAAGGGAAAAGCAGATATACATATGAAATCAGTGGATTTGCTTCTATGAAAAAAATATATGAGAAGAAGGTTATGAAAAAAGAAGAACTAAAAAGTTTTGTAGAGGAACTTTTATCAATCTCTGACAGGATTCAAAAATTTTTACTGGAACCCAATAGTCTGGTTCTGGATCCGGAATGTATTTTTCGAAAGAGTGGAAAGTGGAATTTTTGTTATCTTCCTGGAAAGAAGAAGGAGATAAAACAACAATTCCACCAGCTTTCAGAATATTTTGTAAAGACTATAGATTATAAAGATACAGCGTCTATTCTGCTTGCATATGAACTACATAAGGCATCTTTTCAGGAGCATTATAATTTGCGTCAGATAATTGAAGAATATGAGAAAAATGGGGAAAAAAGAGAAAAGGAATTGAAAGAGTTGAAAAGAAAGCAAAAGCTTCATGAGAATATATTTAGCCTGGATGAAGACCATGAAAAGAATGTAAAGGCAAAAAAGCAGGGAGAGTTTGTATATAATCCAACCCCGGTATCTGCAGCCATACATGAAACACAGGGGCCGTGGCAGTACCGGGTGAGAAAAAAGGTTCAGCGAAATCCATTAAAAAAGAGGTGGGGAATATGGGAGGACCTTCTCGCAGAAAGTGAGGATTAAAGTGGAAGATGAATGGAGAAAACACTGCCTTTTTCAGGAGTGGAGTCTACAGTAATCGTTCCTTTGTGAGCTTCTATGATGTTTCGGGAAATTGCGAGTCCCAGCCCTGTTCCTCCGGACTTATATGTGATGAATGGGTTGAAAATGGTTTTTAGATGTTCCTGTAAAATTCCGCATCCATTATCTTCTATCTGAATAATAACTGCCTTTTTTCTTCGAACAGCACGTAAGGAGATACAGCCGTTAGAGTCTACTGCTTCTCTGGCATTGCGCAGGAGATTTAATAAAACTTCTTCTAACTTCAGTTTATCACCTGTGAAATCACCAAGAGAATCAGGAATATGAGAGGAAAATTCAATGCTTTTATTTAAGGATTCCAGTGATATCGCAAAAGAAACTGCTATATTTTTTAAGAAGCTTTCCAGGGAAAAAACAGAATAGTGCAGAGTTTGTCCATTATTGAAAGAAGAAAGTTCTTCAAGCAGCATACGTAAGAAATGGAGATCTTCGTTTAAAAAACTCCATTCAGAGAACTCTTTTACTTCAGGATGTTTCAGCTCGATGATCTGAAGTGAGGAGGATATTAGTGTAAGTGGATTGCGAATTTCGTGTGTTATAGATGAAAGGATTGCATGATGATTTTCCAGCAATTGTGAAATAATTTGTTTTGTTTCTTTATTTTCATTCATAATCTGATGAAGCTTGTCAGTATTGATGTTCTGCAGCATGGTATTTACCTCGATTTGATTTATTCAGGAAAATTGTAACATCTTAAAAATGATGATTCAATTAACACAACGGCTTTGCAGCCCGCCCTTATGACAAAGCCGTACTTCTCTTTTTGGGAGAAATAGGATATAATGTGTATATTATTATGTCTTTTCTTAAAGGAAGGCATTCTGAAAAACAATGGAAAGAGAGAAAGTTGTTATGAAAGATTCAAATTGTATTTTTTGTAAAATTGCAGCAGGCGAGATTCCGTCAGCAACATTATATGAAGATGAAGATTTCAGAGTAATCCTTGATCTAGGTCCTGCATCAAAGGGACATGCTCTGATTTTACCAAAAGATCATTATCGTAATCTTTTTGATATTGATGAAGAGGTTGCAGCGAAGGCATTTGTCCTTGCAAAGAAGATGGTAAACACTCTGAAAGATGTCCTTGGATGTGATGGTTATAATATTGTACAGAATAATGAGGCAGTGGCAGGACAGACAGTATACCATTTTCACATGCATCTGATTCCACGTTATGAGAATGATAATGTAGGACTTGGATGGCATGTAGGAGAGCTTACAGAAGCAGACAAAGAAGAGATTCTTTCAAAGTTAAAAAAATAATTTTATACCGGAGATAAAGTGGTGACGAGAAACCAGAATTTTAATGAGATTTATGCAAAATATAAAAATCTTGTATTAAAGACCGCATACAGGTACTCCGGTAATTATAGTTCAGCAGATGATATTATGCAGGAAACATTTCTGGCATTATATAAAGACATGCAGAAGAAAGACTTTGATTCTGAAGAACAATATAAAAATTTAAAATCTTGGCTGATTACGACAGCGAAAAATAAGGCGTTGAATTTGAATGAGAGAACAGGACGTGAAGTGTCAATTTTCGATGCTGAACAAGATTTGATGGGAGATAATCCAGAAGACAGTCTGATAGAAGAAGTTGAAAAGGCAGAGAGGGCTAAGCTTCATGAACGGATCATGAGAGCCTTGCTTGAGAAGAATCCAAGGTGGCATGAAGCGATTTTTCTCGCCTGTTTTCTGAAGCTGGATCAGGAAGAGGCTGCGAAGCGGATGGGAATGGCGAAAGGTGCATTCTATATTCTGCTTCACAGAGCAAGAAAGTGGATCCGCAAAGAATTTGGTGTCGAATATGAAGAACTTGATAAATATTAACGGCAGGCATCTTTGAAAGATACCTGCCTGCTGTTTCAATAAGAACTCATAAAGAATTACTTTGCAGCGCATTCTTCAATAAGATTCAAAATCGTCTGAATGGAATCGCGCTGTCCGGATTCGCTCATTGCTTTGGCATAGAACTCACGGTTGTCATAAAGATTCTGTACAGCTTTGAGAAGAGTTTCTTTTGTAACTTCTTCTTCTTCAAGTACAATACTAAATCCCTGGCGCTCGAAAGAACGGGCATTGAGAATCTGGTCACCTCGGCTTGCATTTGCTGAGAGTGGAATCAGAATATTCGGTTTATGGAGTGCAAGGAGTTCACAGATTGCATTAGCACCGGCTCTTGAGATTACGATATCTGTCATAGCGAAGACATCTCGAAGTTCTTCCTTCAGATATTCGAACTGTTTATAGCCAGCAGTACCTTCGAAAGATTCATCAACCTTGCCCTTGCCGCAAAGGTGAACAATCTGGAAAGATTCCAGAAGTTGTGGAAGTGCCTCGCGAACTGCGTTATTGACTGCAACAGCACCAAGGCTTCCCCCGATTACAAGGATGACAGGCTTGTCAGAGTTGAATCCACAGAGTTTGAAAGCAGCGTCCTTGTCTCCAGTCAGGATTTCCTGACGGATTGGAGAACCTGTAAGAACGGCCTTGTCTTCAGGAAGGTGATCTAATGTCTCTGGGAAGTTGCAGCATACCTTTGTTGCAGAAGGGATAGAAATCTTATTGGCAAGACCTGGTGTCATATCAGATTCGTGGATGATTACAGGCACCTTATTCTTCTTACCTCCAAGTACAACAGGAACAGAGACAAAACCGCCTTTTGAAAAAATAACGTCTGGCTCAAGATCACGGATGAGCTTACGGGCTTCGGAAATACCTTTCAGAACACGGAAAGGGTCTGTAAGATTCTGGGCGCTTAAGTAGCGGCGGAGCTTACCGGTTGAAATTCCATGATAAGGAATGCCGAAAGGCTCAATCAACTCTTTCTCAATTCCGTTATGAGAGCCAATGTATTGAATGTCGTAACCCAGTTCCTTAAGAAAAGGGATTAACGCTATATTCGGAGTAACATGACCGGCAGTACCGCCGCCGGTGAGTATGATTCGTTTCATATGAAAACCTCCAGATGCATAATATAATACTGTTTTAAGTATTATATTAAACACATAAAAAGAAAAGTCAAGAAAAAAGAATATGTAACAGTGTGATAACAGTCTATAAGAATCGGAGTAAATCTATGGGAGATGTGAAAAAACTGTCTCTTTTAGAAGAGACTGTGCGGGAAGCAAGAAAAATAGAAAAAGAATTAGAAAAACATCCGGAGCTGGAAGACATCCGGGTGACAGAAGAGATGGATGCGGCGCTTTTTGCGAAAATCCAGGCATATGAAGAAAGCAAAGAAAAAGAGAATAGAGAAGATACAGTGGAATTCTCCGAAGAACTGATGCCGGAGATTCCTGAGAAAGAAGAAAAGAAGATCGTTACTTATCGCAAGAGCAGTAAGAAGAAATATATTATTATCGGAATTGCCGCTGTGCTTGCAGTCGTTATGGGTACAGGGTTAGTTGGCATGGGGAATAAGTCATATTGGAAGAAAGTGTCCGAGAAAGAATATGGGCAGGATGAATTGAGGGTCATTAAAGTTGAGGATATGGACGATATAGAATCGGAAGATGGGAAAAACATCAAAACCATATATGATACTATAGAAAAGGAAATGGGAATTTCTATAGTAAAGATGAAATATTTTCCTAAAGAATTATTGTTTTCCTCCTTAGAGATTGCGGAGGATATGCAAAGTGCAAGAGTTTTTTATAAATACGAAGGAGAAGTAATTCGATATTCAATTTATTTGAACAGTACAGATTCCGAAAGGGCAGAGAATCTTGAAGATATGAAGGTAAACGAATATATTGTGGCAAACGAGCATATTGATATTAAAGTAGAAGAATATAGTGTGCCGGAATATAAAGAACTTCGAAGGTGTGCAGATTTTGAATATGGAGGAATTCATTATCAGCTGAAAGGAAAAATGGAAAAAGAAGAATTTGATAAAATATTGGAAAATTTAAGATTTTTTTAAAAAGATGCGTAAGTTTTTTAACACTTCCCTGTTTACTTAAAAAAGGAAAGGAGGAAGTGATGAGGAAAAAAATAATATCCGTAGTATCAGCGATGCTCGTCATGTGTACGATGTTCTGCAGTTCTTTGATAAATGTTCGTGCGGAAGAAACTGTCACTAAGATGGTAGATGGATCATACCTTACGATGGCAGAAAGTTCAACTGCAGAGACTGCGTATAATCCACTGCTTCGAGGTGTTCATCTGATGGACGGAACGGTGACCATCAGCAAGGCAGGTGTAAAGAAGATATTTGTTTATGCATCGACAACGGCTGATCATGATGTGGATAATATTGCAGTAGACGTTTTTGTGGAAGAATATGATCCGGAAGATGATGCATGGAAACAGATTGATTTCTGGTCAGCAGATGACAAAAATGATTATTACGTGGTGACACAGAAAACAGTCTATGTAGATGGCGGTCATTATTATCGTGTACGTTGTGATCACTATGCATGGAATGATGAAGATACTTTAGTTGATTCATCTGGTACTATAACTGACGGCATCTGGGTAGATTAGACTTCTGTATTATCCCGGACAATGAAGCCAGCTGCTGTATCGGGTATATAAAGTAACTAATAAATTAAGATTTATAAAAACTTGATTACCCTGAGAATGCTGCCACATCATATACAGCGGCTGGTCTCATTGTCCGGAGGCACAGAAGTTCACTTGTGAAAGGAATGAGAATCATTCGTAAAGGAAGTACCTGGTAAGTACTTCGAAAATATTTTAGAAAACTTATTGTTTGGAAAAAACAAAAAAATTAATATTAGTCTTTTTTTGGAAGCAGTCGGTGATTATTCGCCGACTGCTTCTTTTAATGCTTTTGCAAGCTGATCCGGGCAGGATGTATTTTTGAAACCGCAAGTGATCCCCTCAATTCGTGAAATTGCTTCATTCACATCCATTCCTTCGATAAGGCGTGAGATGCCCTGCAGGTTTCCGTTACATCCGCCGACGAATTCTACATTCGTAACTTTGTTATCTACGATATTAAAGTCGATCAGTCTTGAACAGACACCCTTTGGTCTATACTGCATAGTCAATTACCTCCTTTGCTTAAATGCAGACTAAAAATAGTCTATGTGCATTATAGCAAAGGTGTTTGTAAAAAACTAGCGGTTTTTCATCTTAGGTGCCTCTGGTGGGATTCTTCCAACCAGATCGTCGAGTGTCATACCCAGGTAATCAGCGATGAGACAAAGAGTTTCAATGTCTGGCATACGGCGGCCAACTTCATAGTTGGCGATGCTGAACTGTGACACATAAGCATACTGACCGAGTTCTTTGCGAGTAACGTCCAGATTCAGTCGTGCTTCCTTAATGCGTTTTCCAATTTCAATAGAAAAATTCATCTTCTCATTCCTTTCTTCTTTTGTAATTACAGATTTTCAATGAAATATGCATATATACTATTATATAGGAAAATTGCCAAACTAAAAGTAAGTCATATTGACAAATTACACTTTTTTGTAAAAAAATTTATAAATGGTTTAAATGAAATTAGAAAATATTGAAAATTAACGGGTTTATACAGAGAATTTAAAGATTTCAGATGAAGTTCAAAATCATAAAAAGGAAGTTGAGAGTGAAATTCGTGTAAGATTTTGTCGAGCGTTTTTTGAGGAAAGTTGGACAGAGTTAGCGTATAATTATTTCAGACACAATCGTAAAAAGGTTGTGAAAAAAGCAGACAGGAGGAGTTACGATGTTACAGAAAGTGGTGACAGATACCAATATCATTTATTTTTTTATGATTTTGGTGGCGAGTGTCGGAGTGCTTGCAAAGATTGTGAATCATTTTACTTTGCGAAATCTCGTGAAAGCATCCGGCAATATGCAGAAGAGTACACACAAACTGATAAAACTTGTGCGCTCAAAGTATGAGCACGCATGTATGCTGCACGACAGAGTAGAGAATGTAGAAGCATTTGTTGAAAAATACATATACGAATATCAGGGCGTTTTGTTTAGAATCCACACATGGAGGCAGCTCCAGATTCAGACCATCTGGTTTGAGGGTATTTTGGGCTTTATCGGTGCTTCCTGCTGGTATTTGGAGGCTGGATTCTGTGAAGGATTTTACCGCTACGTGGGACTTGGAGCTTCGGCAATGGTATTGTTGTTTGTTGTCAGCCAGTTTTCGGACGAGCAGCATAAGATTTTGCGGATTCGAAATTATATGGTGGATTATCTGGAAAATGTATGTGCATTCAGGCACAGAAAACTGAGACAGGCAGAAAGAGAGCGGATTGAAGTGATTCAGACAGAGAACGGAAGAGGACGAACACAGCAAACGGAGACAATGACTTCGAAGGGAAGGGAGCTGGAAAGTCAGACCGTGAGAGAAGAGAGAGATGATGAGGAGCAGTTTGTACAGTCAGCAAGAGAGGAAAAGATTGTCCGCAGCAGGAGATTTGCACAAGAAGAAGGACAAGCCATGAGGAAACAGGGAAAGGAGATGGAAAGAGAAGATTATGATGAAGATCGGGAACTTTCCATCCGGATTGAAGGAGAACCAAGAAAAGCGGGAAGGAGAGAACTGGCGAAAAAAGTGTTTGGAAAGCAGGAGAGGGAGACGGAGGAATCCCATTCTTCTGTACAGGAAGAGACACTTCGAAAGATATTGGAAGAGTTTCTGGCAGAATAAAATATCAAGGTCAGACGGATGGAACAGGTGTGTTTTTCTGGAGAGTATGAATGGATCAGAGGTTCGTATATTCGGCAGCAGCCGGAAAAATTATCAAGGAGTCCGTGGCTTTGGATGTGAGCAAAGGAGAGGGACACTTTTGAGAGAAATCTTAAAAGTGTTCTTTTGCATTTGCTTGAATTTGCACTTGTTTAATAGTATAATTTTTTATACTAAGATAACGTGGAAATATGATTTTACTTAAGGAGGAATCTGATATGATTTCATGGAACAACTTAGATACACTTGCTTCTTACAAAGAGCTGTTAGATGCAGAACGTGTAAACCTTGCTGAAGTTATAGCGGGAGAGAAGGGTGCAGAACGTGTAAAGAATTACAGTGTACCAATGGCAGCAGGGCTTGCTTATAACTATGGCGCAAAAGCTGTAGATGATAAGGTTCTTGAAATTCTTGCAAAACTCGCAAAAGAAGCACAGCTTACAGAAAAATACGAAGCACTTTACAATGGTGAAATGATCAACACAGGTG
>JAXJUL010000027.1:0-65902 GCA_036309085.1 Schaedlerella sp. | reverse complement strand
TGTGGCTATTTATCGCCAGAACAATATGAGCGTGAATATCAACAAAAACTGTGTTGTATGGCTGAAAAACTTGCGAGTTAATTTATGGCAAGTTCTAAGGAAAAAGTCATTTTTAACTTGTACTTTTTTTTGACATAGGAGCATTGCCCATATTGCCGACCTTAGCGGCGGGGTTTTCTTTCAAGCCATAGAACTTAACGGCGTGATTGAAAATGGCGCTGAGCTGATTGTGGAGCGTTTTAAGGTACACGGGAGAGTATTTCTTGCCGTTCTTATCACAACCCTTAATCATTTCGTTCTGCCAAGCAATAACGTCTCTCGGCTGAATATCACTGATTTTGCGCTTGCCGAAGTACGGCAGGATCTTAGTGCGGATAATATGCTCTTTGGTCTGCCAGGTGTTTTCTTTAATGCGGTTCTTCATATCCACCGTATAAGTTTCAATAAAGCTCGCAAAGGTCATACTGAGGTCTGCCTGAGTCTTGTTCAAAAATTCACGTTCCCAAGCAAGTGCTTCACGCTTGGTCGGGAAACCTCGCTTTGTGCTTTGTTTTCGATCTCCCTTCCAATCGGTTACTCGGTAGTAAACCATCCAAGTATTTGTTTTTTCATCTTTATAAACAGCCATTTTTATCACTTCCTTTCCTTAACTTTGGCTGCATCATAGCAAGTCTTGTCTAAAAAGAATTGTTTGTTGACTTTTCCCGCCATTGTGAAAAATCCTTGTTCTTGCATTTCAGCGTTCATTCTTCGGATTACCTTGTAGGCAAAAGATTTTGAAATTCTGAGCGCCTTTGCAACTTCATCTGCGGTCATATAATAATCTTCAAACATTGCAGTTCCTCCTTTCGTTATTTTTGCCTTGTTTGAGATCGCCGTTCTACCCAAGTGCTGTTCCTGCCCCTGCTTTTCAGCGGCGTTTTCTCGCTCGCTTCCTTGCGGAAGGTCTTGGCAAAGTATCCCACTTGGACGGTCATTTAGTTGTAGTAACTTAACCGTATTTGTTTAAGTTATCCTCATTATACTAAACATATTCCGTTAAGTCAAGTGGTTTTCGAGAAAATATTAAACTTTTTTGTTTATATTATCTTGACAGAGCTTAAACATTTGTGTTATGCTCAATACAAAGCACATAAGTAAGGAGTGAAATTACTATGGCAATTGGTGAAAGAATTAGATTTTTTCGTAACCTAAAAGGTATGACACAAAAGTTTCTTGGTGTCAAAGTCGGTTTTCCGGAGAAAACTGCCGACATCCGCTTGGCTCAATATGAGTCCGGTACAAGAACACCCAAATCAGATTTAACCGAAGCACTTGCGAATGCTTTGGGCGTTTCTACAATGGCATTGAATGTTCCTGATATTGATACAGATCTCGGATTTATGCATACACTCTTTGCATTAGAGGATATTTACGGCTTGAAGATTGATAAGCTCGATGACGAGATTTGTATCCGCCTTGATAAAAACAGAGGAACATCTTACATTTCTTTGCTTGAGCGTTTTACTGCTTGGCAGAAAGAAGCAGAGAAGTATCGTAACGGTGAAATCAGTAAAGAGGAATATGACCGTTGGCGTTATACATATCCCGAAGTAGAGGTACAGCGCACAAGGGATGCTCTCGATGTTTTAAAAGAACGTAAAAAGGACGGTGAAGTGTAATGATTATTTTTCGTGATCGTCTTTTTAACGTTGTATGTAATATTAGAACACCAAAAGCAGGCGGTAAGATTTCTGTTGGCACTGGCAGTTTCATCATTAAGGGTAATAAGGTGTATCTACTTACAGCTGATCATGTAGCTAAAGCAGTTGATGATAATACGGTTTTGGCTTTTGGTAAACATCAGTCAAACTGCGTTGTTCTACCATTAAAAGACCTATCAAATGGAAATGCATGGAAGATTCACCCTATAGCAGATATGGCCGTTATCGAATTAAACATTTTAAACCATCTTGCACTTTTCCAAGATAGGTGCTTCCCATATGATCACATTAACGATACAGATGTTCCAGCATCAAGAGATGATGAACTCACAGTAATAGGGTTTCCTCACGGTTTAGGTGTTCAAGGCAAGTTTAGTCCGTTAACATTCCGTTCTTACGCTTCTTCTGCCTTTTTAACTCTCAATAGAGCCGACACTCAAACGCCTTCTGATTTCTTTTGCTTGGAAAACCCTAGTGTTGGTGGATATAGCGGCGGTCCTGTTTTTGATATGGGATACGAAAAAATGGGGTGTGCAACAGCCACAAAAGAGAAAACTGTATTGCACGGAATCGTCCACGGCACAATGAGTGATGAAACGGGAGGAAAGATTGCTCTTATCACTCCAATGTCGTACATAAAAGATTTAATATAATTAATGGGGAATAAACATTGGAAGAATTAATCAAAAAAATCGTATCAATGGCAGTCCAAGATCTGCGTCAGCATAACCAAGGTGCGATTGTTGAGACTATAAAGAAATCTGAATTTTCGCTTGAATGGCTTGACCACGATAATTGGAATGGTGGTATAGACACATACAAGCTTGTGTTTTATTTGAAGTATTCAGATTACACAAAAATCATCGAACTGAAAAAGCTTTACGAGGATGCCATAATGAACTCAATAGATTCTTTTTATAAGGATGAGAGAAACATTATCGCCTGCGTAGAAATAGCCGCAAAGATTGACCAGTTCGTAGATTGGGCAGCCATAGCACCTAAAGAGAATAAAGATTCAGTCATTGCTTTGATTAATGCTGAAAAAGACACTTTGATCAAAGCTGGGACGGGTGTGCTCCAAATTAGGGATGTAAAGGTCAACAACGAATATAGGGCGAAGCATTCTTATTTGGTCTCTTTATTAAAACAGTTAGGTTTGGAACCTGTTCACGCTTATAACGATCTATGGGATTGGTATAACGACTATAATTTACGAGAACTAAAAACATACCAAAGTCGCCGTGTGTTTATCAAAGACATTTTTGATCCTCTGCTAAATACCATTCAGAACTCCGAAGAATCCGCACTTCAGCTAATCAGTTATGAACCAACCGGATGGGAAAAAGTTGATGATGGGATTGCTCGACTGAAAGAAGTACTAACTGAAGCAAACGAAACAGCAGATTTTCAATCCGTGGGAATGTATGGTAGAGAGTTGTTGATTACTTTGGCGCAAACAGTTTTTGATAAAGAAAAGCATCCATCACCAGACGGAACAGATATTGGAAAAGCAGACTCGAAACGAATGCTTGAAGCGTATATTCATTACTGCCTTCACAAGCGTAGTAAGGAACGAGAAATCAAGTTTGCGAAATCTTCTATTGATTTTTCAAACGAACTAACCCATAACAGAACCGCTACGCAAATGGATGCTGAACTTTGCTATAATGCTGTTCTATCGACCGTGCATATTATCAAGGTGCTTAACAAATTTAATGACTAACAAAAAAAGAGCTAACAGACTTTGTAACAAAAATCTGTTAGCTCTTTATTTATGAATAATCTGAAATTGTTGTCAAAACGTTGTCACGAGGCTTTTTCAAACCTCAAAAACTCAGTGTTTATGCGGGTTTTCAGCGTTTTTGGTATTATTCCCACTCGATTGTAGAAATTGGCTTTGGACTAAGATCGTAACATACACGACATACTCCGTCAACCTCTGCTAAAATACGGTCTGTAATATGCTTCAGAATTGCCCAGTCGATTTCTGGAACTGTAACTACCATAGCATCTACAGTATTAACGGCACGAATGATTACTGGCCAGTTGTCAAGACGCTTTCCATCAAGTACACCAGTTGTTTTGATATCTGGTACTACTGTGAAGAACTGCCAGATCTGATCAGCAAGACCACACTTAGCAAATTCTTCTCTAAGAATAGCATCTGATTCACGAAGAGCATGTAAACGATCTCTTGTGATAGCACCTGTACAACGAACCCCAAGACCTGGACCTGGGAATGGCTGGCGGTCAACCATCTCTGCTGGAAGACCAAGTGCCTTACCTACTACACGCACTTCATCTTTGTAAAGTAATTTAACTGGTTCTACTAATCCTTCAAATTTGAAATCTTCTGGAAGTCCACCTACGTTATGATGAGCATTTACACCGTCAGATTCAAGAATATCCGGGTAGATTGTTCCCTGTGCAAGGAAAGAAATTCCTTCTAATTTACTTGATTCTTCTTCGAATACACGAACAAATTCTTCACCGATAATCTTACGTTTCTTTTCTGGTTCTGCAACCCCTGCTAATTTGTCAAGGAAGCGATCTGTTGCGTCAATATATACTAAGTTAGCATCTAATTCTTTACCAAATACTTCAATAACCTGCTCACTTTCGCCTTTACGCATTAATCCATGATTAACGTGTACACAAACAAGCTGCTTGCCGATTGCTTTAATGAGAAGTGCTGCAACAACAGAACTGTCTACACCACCTGATAATGCTAATAATACCTTCTTGTCGCCAACCTGTTCCTGTACTGCTGCAACCTGCTCTGCAATAAATGCTTCAGCCAGTTCAGGTGTAGTAATACGTTCCATAGTTTCTGGTCTTTTGTTTGAATCCATGATAACTCCTCCTGCGAAATTAAAATTAAATTTGAAATCTATTGACTTATAAATTACTTTTAATACGGAATTAATTATAAACAATCATTTTCTATAAATCAATTATTTTCTTTTTATTTTATAGAAGATAACACCATCTTCTTATAATTTCAACCCATTTTTTACTGGAAATTCAAATTATATCGAAAAATTTTACCACATTAAACAAAGAAAGTACTTGAGGTTTTTTGATTTTTCTATATAATGGAGTACCATAGGGAGGAATGATTATGTCACAAAGAACAGATATACATAAAGTACTTATTATTGGTTCTGGTCCTATTGTGATCGGACAGGCATGTGAATTTGACTACTCTGGTACTCAGGCCTGCAAAGCATTAAAAAAACTTGGTTATGAGATCGTACTTGTCAATTCCAACCCTGCCACAATTATGACAGATCCAGAGACAGCGGACGTTACCTATATCGAACCGCTCAATGTGGAACGTCTGGAGCAGATTATTGCAAAAGAACGTCCAGATGCACTTTTGCCAAACCTTGGCGGACAGTCTGGATTGAACCTTTGTGCTGAATTGAACAGTGCAGGTATTCTTAAAAAATATAATGTAGAAATCATCGGTGTTCAGGCTGATGCCATCGAACGTGGTGAAGATCGTATAGAATTTAAAAAGGCGATGGATTCACTTGGTATCGAGATGGCTCGAAGCGAAGTAGCTTACTCTGTTGATCAGGCACTTGAAATTGCCGATAAACTGGACTATCCTGTTGTTCTTCGTCCGGCTTATACAATGGGCGGTGAAGGCGGCGGTCTTGTTTACAATAAAGAAGAACTCCGTACAGTCTGTGCACGCGGACTTCAGGCAAGCCTTGTCGGGCAGGTTCTCGTAGAAGAGTCTATCCTTGGATGGGAAGAACTCGAGCTGGAAGTTGTCCGCGACAAAGATAACAATATGATCACTGTATGTTTCATTGAAAATATTGATCCACTCGGCATTCATACCGGCGACTCCTTCTGTTCAGCTCCTATGCTGACAATTTCCGAAGAAGTTCAGATGCGTCTGCAGGAAAAATCACACAAGGTAGTAGAATCCGTTCAGGTTATCGGTGGCTGTAATGTACAGTGGGCACATGACCCTAAGACTGACCGGGATGTCATCATTGAGATCAATCCTAGAACATCCCGTTCTTCTGCACTCGCATCAAAAGCAACCGGTTTCCCGATCGCACTTGTATCTGCAATGCTTGCAACAGGATTGACATTGAAAGATATTCCTTGCGGTAAATATGGCACACTTGATCAATATGTTCCTAGCAATGACTATATTGTATTGAAATTTGCACGCTGGGCATTTGAAAAGTTCAAAGGCGTTGAAGACAAGCTTGGTACTCAGATGAGAGCCGTAGGAGAAGTCATGAGTATCGGTAAGACTTACAAAGAAGCTCTTCAAAAAGCAATCCGAAGCCTTGAAACCGGACGTTATGGTCTTGGTCACGCGAAAGACTTTGATACTATGACAAAAGAAGAACTTCTTCAGCTTTTAATTACTCCAACAAGTGAACGTCATTTTGTCATGTATGAAGCGCTCCGTAAGGGTGCAACAATTGAAGAAATCCATGAACTTACAAAGGTAAAAGCTTACTTTATCGAACAGATGAAGGAACTCGTTGAGGAGGAAGAAGCACTTCTTCAGTTCAAAGGCTCTCTTCCAGCAGATGAAGCACTCATTTCTACAAAGAAAAATGGATTTTCTGACAAATACCTGAGCCAGATTCTCGAGGTGTCAGAGGAAGATATCCGCAACCGCCGTATTTCTCTCGGTGTAGAGGAAGCCTGGGAAGGTGTTCACGTAAGTGGTACTGAAAATAATGCTTATTACTATTCAACTTACAATGCAGAAGATAAGAATCCGGTAAGTGAAGAAAAGCCAAAGATTATGATTCTCGGTGGAGGTCCGAATCGTATCGGACAGGGTATCGAATTTGACTACTGCTGTGTACATGCTTCTCTCGCATTGAAAAAGCTTGGATTCGAGACAATCATCGTAAACTGCAACCCAGAGACAGTATCTACAGACTACGATACTTCTGACAAGCTCTATTTTGAGCCTCTGACTTTGGAAGATGTTTTAAGCATTTATAAAAAAGAAAAACCTCTCGGTGTGATTGCTCAGTTTGGCGGACAGACTCCACTGAATATCGCAGCAGACCTCGAGAAAAACGGTGTGAAGATCCTCGGAACTTCCCCTGCAGTTATCGATCTCGCAGAAGACCGTGATCTTTTCCGTGCCATGATGGATAAACTTGAAATTCCAATGCCAGAATCGGGAATGGCTACAACTGTAGAAGAAGCCATTGCAATTGCTGATGAGATTGGTTACCCGGTTATGGTTCGTCCTTCTTATGTACTTGGCGGACGTGGAATGGAAGTCGTTTATGATGAAGAAAGTATGGTTGGTTATATGAAGGCAGCCGTTGGTGTCACACCAGACCGCCCAATCCTGATCGACCGTTTCCTTGACCATGCACTGGAATGCGAAGCTGATGCAATCAGTGATGGAACACATGCCTTTGTTCCTGCGGTTATGGAACATATCGAGCTTGCTGGCGTTCACTCCGGTGACTCCGCATGTATTATCCCATCTGCTCATATTTCTCCGGATAATGTAGCAACAATCAAGGAATATACCAGAAAAATCGCAGAAGAAATGCATGTGAAAGGTCTTATGAATATGCAGTATGCAATTGAAAATGGAAAGGTATATGTTTTGGAAGCCAATCCAAGAGCTTCCCGTACAGTTCCACTTGTTTCAAAAGTATGTAATATTCGTATGGTACCTCTTGCAACAGAGATTATTACATCTGAACTGACAGGAAAGCCATCACCAGTTCCTGAACTCAAAGAACAGGTGATTCCAAACTACGGTGTAAAAGAATCTGTCTTCCCATTCAAGATGTTCCAGGAAGTAGACCCTGTACTTGGACCAGAAATGCGTTCCACAGGCGAAGTTCTCGGATTATCCGCATCCTATGGTGAAGCATTCTACAAAGCACAGGAAGCAACTCAATCCAGACTTCCTCTTGAAGGAAATGTACTTCTTTCTGTAACAGATAAGGATAAGGCTGATGCTATCGCAGTTGCCAAGATTTTGTCTGACAATGGATTCAATATCTATGCAACAAACGCAACTCACAGGGCACTGGAAGCTGTAGGTATTCCGGCTAAACGAGTAAAGAAACTTCAGGAAGGCCGTCCTAATACGGTAGACTTGATCACGAATGGAAAGATCGACCTTGTAATCAACTCTCCAAGCGGTAAACGAAGTGTTCACGCAAGTGGCTATATGCGTAAAGCCGCAATCAAAGCAAAGATTCCTTACATTACAACCATTGCTGCTGCAAAAGCTGCAGTAAAAGGAATCCGTTATGTAAAGACACATGAAAGTGGTGAAGTAAAATCACTGCAGCAACTCCACAGCGAAATTCATGACAAATAGAATTTTCAAATTTATATAAGAAAAAACTGGCTGATCAGATTACTGATTTGGCCAGTTTTTTATTTAAAATCTTATTATACAAGTCTTGTTGTCCACTTAGAACAATCCCAGACATCTGTTGCCAGTCCTTCATAAAATTCAGGTTCATGGCATACCATAAGGATACTTCCCTTATATTCTATTAACGCACGCTTCAATTCATCCTTTGCCATCACATCCAGATGATTTGTCGGCTCGTCAAGTACCAGGATATTAGAAGGACGGTTGATCAGTTTGCACAATCTTACCTTTGCCTGCTCACCACCAGAAAGAACTTTTACTTTACTTTCGATATGATTTGTTGTAAGACCACATTTTGCAAGGGCAGAACGTGCTTCATACTGTGTAAATCCCGGAAATTCATTCCAGATTTCCTGAAGACATGTTGTCTCAATATCTTCTGTAATCTCCTGCTCAAAATAACCGATTTCAAGATAGTCTCCCTGTTCAACCTCTCCGGAAATCGGATGGATCAGACCAAGAATACTCTTCAGAAGCGTTGTCTTACCTATACCATTCGCTCCTGTCAGAACAATCTTACTTCCTCGTTCCATAGAAAGATTCAAAGGTGTAGAAAGTGGATTATCATATCCAATCACAAGGTCCTGAGTTGTAAAAATATAACGTCCTGGTGTTCTTGCAGCTTTGAAATTGAACTCTGGCTTTGGTTTCTCTGCCGCAAGTTCAATTAGATCCATCTTATCCAGCTTCTTCTGACGTGACATCGCCATGTTTCTTGTGGCAACACGTGCTTTATTTCTTGCCACAAAATCTTTCAGATCTGCAATCTCTTTTTGTTGGCGGTTATACGCTGCTTCAAGCTGTGCCTTCTTCATCGCATACACTTCCTGGAACTTATCATAATCTCCAACATAACGTGTCAGCTGAAGATTGTCCATGTGATAGATCAGGTTAATTACCTCATTTAAGAAAGGAATATCGTGGGAAATGAGAATGAATGCATTTTCATATTCCTGCAAATATCTTTTCAGCCATGTGATATGTTCTACATCAAGGTAGTTTGTAGGCTCGTCAAGAAGAAGAATATCCGGCTTCTCAAGAAGAAGTTTTCCAAGAAGTACCTTTGTTCTCTGACCACCAGAAAGATCGGTAACATCTTTCTCAAGTCCAAGCTCCAGAAGTCCAAGCGCACGTGCAACTTCTTCCACTTTTGAATCAATCAGATAAAAATCTCTGTTCATCAAAAGATCTTGAATCACGGACAGTTCTTCCATATATTCTTCCATCTGTACTTCATCTGCCTCGCCCATCTTGTCACAGATTTCATTCATACGTGCTTCCATATCAAAAAGAGAATCAAAAGCACTGCGAAGCACAGAACCGATGGTCATCCCTTTGGTAAGGACTGCATGCTGGTCCAGATAACCAACATGTACATTCTTTGCCCACTCAACCTTCCCTTCATCAGGCATAAGTTTTCCTGTAATAATATTCATAAAGGTAGACTTGCCTTCTCCATTTGCTCCAATCAGACCGATATGCTCACCTTTCAAAAGTCTGAAAGACACATCTTCAAAAATCGCACGATTACCAAACCCATGCGATAAATGTTCAACATTAAGAATACTCATATTTCCTCCACTCAGTCATTCTATTCTTTTACTTCAGGAATCAGAGAAGCCGCAAGTTTTCCTTTACCATCTTCTCCTCTGTTCTTCAGATAAACAATCCCTATTGCAGAGAATACCACAGCTCCGATGAAATTTACAATCAAATCTTTCATAGTATCAACAATTCCTATATCAAGGTATCCTCCAATCTTCCATTCTTCCCCATTTACAACAAGCGACTCTACAGCGACTCTGATCGGTTCATTCGCTCCTGTTGGATTCAATTTCACCGAATTTACAGTTGAAATGATCCAGTCTTTCTGCATATCCATTTGGAAGAACCAGTCCATGCTGAATTCAAAAAATTCCCATACGACCCCTACGGTCATAGAAAAACAGAAGGCAAAGAAGCCAACAAAATATGGAGACATTTTCAATGAGAACCTCTCACTTCTATTGAAAATATCGATCAGAGCGAATCCAATCGCAGCCATCAAAAAACCATTCGTAGTATGAAGCAATGTATCCCAAATTGGAATCTTCACATAAAATGCATTGATTTCTCCCAGAATTTCTGCTGAGAAAATAAATAACAAAATAACTGTTTCCAGTCCCACTGGAATGCTGACCCTCAATTTTTTCTCTATGATCTTAGGTACCATAAAAAGTATCAATGTCAGAATCCCCATAAACATATTCTGATAACTTTCTAACATAAACTGACGGATCACTGAGAGCACTACCAATGCCAGAAGTATCGTCTCTATATTTGACCTCTTTTTGCTAATTTCCAAAACTCTTTCTCCTTTCTCTATTCCTATCGATATAGCTATACAAATATTATCTATTTTTTCAATAATAGTCAATCATCAAAACATGCGTATTCTCTGCTGATTATACAGAATATTTTTCTAAAATTTTGTTAAAGAATCTTTTTATCAATTGAAATGTAAAACTATTTGTGCTAGATTTACTTATTGAGTATAGATTAGTAAATTAAACAAGGAGATCATTATGTTAAAATTAATATTACAGGGGATGGCTGTCGGTATTGCGAATATCATTCCCGGTGTAAGTGGCGGAACTATGATGGTTGCTATGGGCTTATATGACAAACTCATTCATTCTATCACTCATCTGAAGAGTGAATTCAAAGAAAGCTTAAAGTTACTCATTCCGATTTTTGCAGGTGCGGGAATTGCGATTGTTGTTTTATCCAGACTTTTTGAATACTTACTGAATGTTCATCCAATTCCAACAAACTTTGCGTTCTGCGGACTGATTGCCGGAAGCCTTCCATTTATTTTCCAGAAGGTAAAAGGACATAAGGTAAGTATTTCAAAGATTGTTCCATTTTTAATCTTTTTTGCAGTTGTTATTCTGATGGCTGTAATGGGCGAATCAGGCGGAGCTGATGCAGATGTAAGCTTTTCTCTCATAAATGTTATTAAACTGCTCGCTGTTGGTATCATCGCTGCGGCTACAATGGTTGTTCCTGGAGTAAGCGGTTCTATGATGCTGATGCTGCTTGGTTATTACGATACAATTCTCGCAACAATCAACAATTTCATTGATGCGGTGATTGGATTCGATATCCCGACTTTATTCCAGACTGTTGGCGTTCTTGCTCCATTTGGAATTGGTGTTATTATCGGAATCTTCTTGATCGCAAAAATCATCGAATTCATTTTTGAAAGAGCAGAAATTCACGCTTACTATGCAATCATTGGTCTGATTCTTGCTTCTCCAATTGCAATTTTGTTAAATACAGATTGGAGTAAGTTCTCAATCCTGACACTGATCATCAGTATCGCAACATTTGCTGCAGGCTGGTTTGCTGCTGGCAAACTTGGCGGAGAATAACATATCTTATATTCGAAAGGAAAGATTGATTTGAAAACAGGACTTGTTTTAGAAGGCGGCGGTATGCGCGGACTTTATAGTGCAGGTATTTTAGATGCCTTTATTGAAAAAAAGATTTATTTTGATGGTGTAATCGGAGTTTCAGCAGGTGCGATTCACGGCTGCTCCTTTGTTTCCCGTCAAAAAGGGCGCAGTATCCGCTATTATAAAGAATATTGCAAGGATCCTCGCTTTATGAGTTTTAAAAATCTGATCACTACTGGTGACTATATCGGCGAAGACTTCTGTTATCATGAGCTTCCTGAAAAACTTGACATCTACGATTACGAAGCATTTAACAATTCTTCCACTGATTTTTACGCTACTTGTACAAATCTTGAGACTGGAAAGGCAGAACATTTTCACATTACGGATATGCTTGAACAGATTGATATTCTTCGTGCCTCTGCCTCCCTTCCATTTGTATCAAGAATCGTTACTATCGATGGAAAGGACTATCTGGACGGAGGCTGTTCAGACGGTGTACCAGTAGAAGCATTTCAGAATATGGGGTACAATCGCAATGTTGTTATCCTTACTCGTGAAAAAGGTTATCGCAAAAAAACAGAACACACTGGTCTTATTGCAAAAAAATACAGCAAGTATCCTGAGTTTGTAAAGACAATGGAAAATCGGCATATCGAATATAATAAAATGATAAAACGTATCGAACAGATGGAAAAAGAAGGACAGATTCTTATCATCCGCCCAAGAAATGCGCTTTCCATCGGAAGACTTGAAAATGATGTTGAAAAACTTCAGAGAATTTATAACATCGGATACGCAGACGGATTAAAAGCTGCTGAAAAAATCAGAATTTTTCTCGCTTAGAGAGTTATGAAAGGGAGGCTACAATGCCTCCCCTTCATTTGCTTCTTCCATCTCAACAACTTCTGTTGGAATCTCTTTTTCAAAACTCACCTGTAGTACAGCCTGCGACCAATTCAACGAAACCTTCGCATATTTCTCTTTCTTTTTTGCCTCTTCATCAAAAATCTGAAGTATTTCCTGCAAAATTTCTTTTGTAAGATATCCGCCTCTCCAATGAAAGATCAACATCTTTCCTTTTTTTACTGCCTGCGTGGAGCGTTTTCTTACATCCTCTTGCTTTGTAAAGGAAAGTTTTTTCTCTTTATAGTAAAAATGGTCTCCGTCCTCGCAAGCCGGCGTTTTCCAAATCACCGGCTGATGATCTTTAAAAATCTGTTTATCCGAAAGTTTGAAATAATCATATCTTAATACTTTTTGTTTTCCAAGCGAATTGTCAAATGTTGCGTCCAGATGATAATATTTTCCGTCTATACGCACGATATTCCAAGCATGCCGATATTTAATCCCCAACTCTGGATTATTCTCTGAGAGGGCAATCATGCACCAGATTCCCAGTGTATCGCACAGAATTTTTACAGACTTTGCAATCCCTTCACAAACGCCCACGCCCTGTCCAAGCGGTCCAATAATTTCATGGGAGTATGGTTTTTTCAGTTTATCATATCGTACATTCTGACAGATAAAATCATGCACATACTGCAGTTTCTCAGATTCGCTGAGTTTCATGGCTGGTCTTGCAAGCTTTTCTACTCTTGTTTTCATTGCCTTTTGATGTTCCTGCACCTTCTTTTTGTCAAACAAATATTCTGGAATCATCTCCGCATTCCCAGACTCTTTAAAAAATCGATATTTAAATGTCACGGAATAAAAAATCTCCGGGTGATCCAGTCTTACCATCATATAAACATCTGCCAATTCTCTTTGCTCTAAACGCGGAATCTGGAACGAAGGAGCTAAAGATTCCAACCCTGTTTTTATCGCATGGTACGTACTCTGCTGCAATTTATTTAATCGATTATAATAATATTGTTCCATCGTGATTTCCTATCTCTTTTTCTCTTTTCTTTAATATTTTCTTGAATACAAGCAATACTACAATAATGGATACGATTGGTCCTATAATGTCTGAGGTTGGCTCCGCATAAAAGATTACCTTTACCTCGCCAAATACCGGAAGAATGAAAATGGATACAAAATATACAATTTTTCGGAATGCCGACAACGGAAGTGATACCTGTACCTGTCCCATCCCTGTAAATCCATCAACAATCGCATATTGAATTCCCAGAAGCGGAAGCGCCATCGTACAAATCTGAATCGCCCTGCAGGCCTCCTCCATGATTACTGTATCACTGGTAAACATAGACACAAAATTCCCATCCAGCGTTCTTGCCACAATAAACATCAGTGTCGTATATGCCGCACATAAGAACATAATATTCTTCTCCGCTTTCAGTACACGGTCCGACCGACCAGCCCCAAAATTGTAACTCAAGATTCCCTGTGTTCCTCCACTTATTCCTCCCAGAGGCATTGTCACAAGCAGCATAAAACTCTGCACGATCGTATTGCAGGTAATCAGCATATCTCCTTGTGTTGCTCCACCATATTTCTGCAAAAGAGAGTTCATGGCAATAATCATTACATTGTCAAATCCAATAATCAAAAATGGAGTCATTCCAATCTTCAAAATCTTCCCCATTGTACGCAGCTTATAACCGTTGAAAGTGATTCTCACCGGAGGATTCTTACTGAATAAAAACTTCAGTACAAATGCTGCACTTACCGCCTGACTGATAATTGTTGCAAGCGCAGCGCCCTGTACTCCCATATCTAACACGAAGATAAAGATTGGATCAAGAATAATATTCAGAACTGCTCCAATCATAACCGAAAACATACCCATCTGAGCAAATCCCTGACTGATAATAAACTGGTTCATTCCGGTTGATAAAAGTGCAAACACTGTTCCACAAATATATACTTTAAAATAACTTTCTGCATAAGTATAAGTTTCCCCACTTGCCCCGAACAGCTTCAGCATAGGTTCACGTATTGCCAGCATCACCGTTGTCAGAATAACTGCAAAAACAGTCAGCATTACAAACGCATTTGCCAGAATACGTTCTGCCTGCTTCATATTTCCTTCACCCATTCTCATTCCCATCAAAGGGGTTCCGCCTGTTCCAACCAGAAATGCTACCGAACCGATCATCGTCAGAATCGGACCACAGATACCGACTCCCGCCAGCGCAAGATTCCCCACTTCCGGTATATTTCCCACGAAAATCCTGTCTACAATACTATAAAATACACTGACAAACTGTGCCAGCATGCTCGGAATTGCAATTCGAAGCACAAGACGTGAAATTTTATCTTTTCCCAAATCATTTTCTGCTCTCATTTTTATGTCCTTTATTCTTCTCCTGCTAATTTTACTGTCAGATAATTATGATGAACCTCTTTCAGAAATTTTCCAAAAATATCCTCTGTTTTCATCTTTAAACTGGAAGTATTCACACACGGATGACAGCCAAATTCGTCCTGATTCAATACATCCTCATCCACAATCAACTGAACCTTATTCTCTGGATCGAACATCAGCCCCATGATTGTTGCAGATCCGGGTGTTACATTCAGATACTTTTCCATATCTTCTGCGGAACCAAAAGAAAGTCTTGAAGTCGGAATCTGCTTTGTCAGTTCCTTTGTCTTAAATGGCTTATTCCCCGGCATCAACAGCAGATAAAACTTTGTTTTCTGTCGATTACAAAGAAAGAGATTCTTGCAAATATCTATTCCAAGAACCCTGTCTGCCTCAAAACAATCTTCCATCGTCATCGCTGCTTTATGATCTGTTCTCTGGTATTCAATTTCCAAACAATCCAAAAGATCATATACTTGCATTTCTTTTTCCATTCGTCCTTCTGTTGCTTCCGGACGTCCATTATATAATTCCATAATCTTTATTCTCCTTTAATTTTTCAATTTCCCGACACAACTTGCAGGACTTTTTCCTGCCCCGGTTGAGAGTGCAGGACTTTTTTTGGCTCTTCTGGAAACACAGTGCTATGTAAATTAATCTGTGATTGTGACCCAAAATTTCTAAAAATCCTTCACATTATACCAGTATTTTTCTTAATTTTAGTGCAATAGAAAATTTTTCTTATCCCAGCACTACAATTTCTTGAAATCATAGTGCTGAAAAACAAATTTTTTCTACTTGCTCCATAACCCTTACAAAATTCTATTTTTTCTTCTTATATTATAAAAAAAACTTTGCACAATGTAAAGCCAGGCATCATCTCCAGCTTCTATGTTAAAAAGTAGTAATCTATTATTTTTTCTATCATTTCTGTACTAAGCGGATTATTTTTTGTTTCAAATGTTGTAATTAGATTTATAGACTCTATAATTCCATGTTGAGCATAGATTTGCAGTTTTGAATACGTTTTTTCCACATACTCTGGATAATCCATCAATCCAAAATGCTCCCAGTAAAATATTTTACCGGTCTGAGGATGTCGAATTGTAAAATCAGGATACAATATCAGCTCCCCCAACTGTAACTTACATTCATATCGAAATGGAATCTTATTCTTATACAAAAACATATCTATCATCGCTTCTGCTTTGGAGCGAACAACTCTTCCAGAACTTGTTTTATGAATCAACTGCTCCGGATAATTTTTATTAGTCTCATAAAATGCTTCTTCCCACTCTTCCAAAATCTTTAATTTCGGTTTGAAATAAGCCTTAAGAAGATTCTGATATTCCGGTGACTTCCTGAATAATTTTTCAACCTCCGATTCCCCGATATTATGGTGATTCAGATAAAAACCCAGAGCCTTCTTTTCCTGCTCCAAATCTTTTAATTCCGCCTGCATATAATTTTTTTCTGCAAGTACTTCTGCAAGTACACGATTTGCCTTTGGAATTGCTTCTCTGGAAGCTCCAAAACTTCGATACCACCTGTAATTTTTTCCATTCTTTGCACAGGTAAACTTCCCTTCAGGATAAGTACTAATTTTCTGCCGCAACTTACCAATCCTGTTTTCCAACCGCTCATATTCTTTTTTGTTCCGTTCGTATACCATCCATTTCCTCTTTTCCTTTTTTATTTTCCTGGAATCTTTTCGGCGAACGCCATAGAATAATTAAGATTTTCAAGATTATGTTGCTCTACTATATAATACATGGAGTGTATTTTCAATTAAATTTCTATTAAATAAAGAGATGCAACCTTTACAAGTCACATCTCTGCCATTTCCTGACTGCGAAGCATAGTTTCTAAGCTTGTTTCCAAGGCTTCTTTATTTCAGTCCTTCTTTAATTTTATTATACACCTTCGGCATAGTCATACCCTGCACAATTGTTGTAAAGAATACAATTGCATAAGTACCTCCAAGGATGATGTAATATATATCAGGATTTACCATCTCTCTTGTGCTCATAGCCAGTGCAACAGAAAGACCGCCTCGAAGTCCTCCCCAAGTTAGAAGTTTTACAAAACTCACCTTATCGTATCCATCAGGAAGTGCTCCTGCAAACAATGCCGCAACACCTACACTTCCGGAACGTCCGATCAGGTTGATCACAATCGCTGCAATAGACAAGATTAATACATATTCCATCTGCAGAATCTGACAGAATGAAAGACCAAGCATTACATATAAAACAGAGTTCATTAAACTGTCGAGAATCTCCCAGAATATATCAAAATTCTCAAGTTCCCATTTGTGTCCTTTCTGCTCATTCCAGTTACGAAGTGCTGAGAAAAGCACACCACACACTACAGATGCAATCGCACCGGAAAATTCAAAATGTTCGCATGCAAGATATGAACCGGAAACTGCAAGAAGACTTGTAAAAATCTTTCTTGTTACATCTTGACTGCTCTTAAAGATTGGGAAGCAGAGAGCTGTAATCACAATTCCGACCAGCACCGCTCCAAATAATTCTTTTGCCATTACAGCAAAAAATCCGCCATTGTCCTGCGCGGTTACAATACCTGAAAAGCAAACAAATAAAGCAACACCTACACCATCATTTAAAAGAGATTCTCCCTCGATAATAAAACCAATCTTAGATGGAAGGTTAAATTTCTTCAGGATACTTGTGGCTGCAATTGGATCTGTTGGTGCAGTAATACTGCCAAACATAAGACATATCGGAAGAGAAAGATTCAGGCCCAGAAGTGCACTGATTCCATAGAATAACACTCCGTAAAATACTGCGCCGAGCAAAGTTGCTCCTATGGCAAGCAGAGAGATTGTCTTTGCATGTTTTTTAAAATCCATAAGCCTCATATGACAGGAACCGGCAAAAAGCATGAAGCAAAGAACTCCTTCCATAAGAAATGTCTCCAGCTTTGTAAAATCAATCTCTGCTAAAATTCTTGATACAGTCGTTTCTTCACCGAATGTAAGACGCGCGATCAAAATCACTGCTCCAATCACAATTGAAAAAAGCATCAATGAAATTTCATATGTAAATTTGGTTACCTTCTCATTAAAAAATCCTAAAAACACTACAAACGCCAACAGAAAAACTGTAGCCGTCAAAAAATTATTCATCACATCTGCCTCCTATTGACATAATCGAACTTCCGGAAAATGCTCCGATTCCAAGCCACAATACCATACGAACCGGAAAACAAAGTAAGAGAAGAAGAATTACTACCGCCGGCATTTTCATATTCGCACCTAACATTGCAGATGTCACAACAGCTGCCGAAAACATCATATGTTCCGATGTTCCACCAGGAAATACAAACATTGCAATTGCATATCCGGCAGCAACTCCGGCATAGATCAGCAGGAAGAAGTGACCTCCTTTTAACCCGAACTGAATACATACATTTGTCATCAAAATTTTAAGCAGTGCAATGCCCAGAAGCATCCATGGCAGATATTCTGCATACTCTGTCATCAGATGATGAATTTCTTCTTCTCCAGAAAACATAATCTGTGGAACAAAGGTTGCCGCAAGCCCCAGTAAAAATCCCGCCACAGTTTCTTTTACAATAGGAGGAAATTTCTCTGCCGCTGTATGACTTCCCTGATGTGTAAGTTCATAAACTTTTGCCAGAAGACAGCCAAAAATGATATATACGACTGCCATAATCATATCTTTTCCAGTTGGTATGGCAACTTCGAAAGTTGGAAAGCCTGCCATTGCAGTTCCAAAAACTTTATTAAGCACAACATAGGCACTTAAGCCTGCTGCAATCGCAAAACCATACGTAATACTCTTTAATGCTTTTCCAAGAGGCTGCCCTGCATATTTTTTCAATCCATCTGCAACCCAGTAGCAAAATGCAGTAATAATTCCTACAAGTCCTGCCTCTGATCCAACACTGCTGCCAAAAACCAATGGAAGAAATGCTGCAGCAAGAAAAATAGGTAATTTACTATGGTCATACCATTTCTCTTTTTTCACTTTTCCAAGCACAACCATCATTTCTTCTGGATAATCACCGAATCTCTTACGGAAAATTCCAATAATCACCTCTCCTTTTTTATTGTACAAGCTATCTATGTAATCTTCTGCAGGCTTCATTGGCCTTTTCTGTAATCTTTGCCTCATCAATATTTACAAGATGATCATGATCTACAACCACCTTACCATTTACAATTGTATAATCAACAGCTCCTTTATATCCAACACAACCAAGGAGGGAAGTTGGGTCAAAATCAGTTCCCACAAGTTCCAGCTTGTCCAAAGAAATACCAAAACAATCTCCTGCACAGCCAACTGTGATCTTCCCAAGATCAGGACGTCCAAGAATTCTTGCATTTCCTCTTGTGGCCATTTTTAAAATATCATATCCGCTCGGTGCTTGGCTGCTTGAGTTCAATCTGTGAAGCAAATATGCCACACGAATTTCCTCTAAAATATTAGACCCATCATTACTTGCACTTCCGTCAACTGCAAGCCCCACCGGAACATCCAGTTTAAGCATTTCCGGAATTCTTGCAATGCCAGAAGACAGTTTCATATTGGAAACCGGACAATGAGCAACACCTGTGCCTGTCTGTGCCAGCACCTTTAATTCTTCTTCATTAAAATGAATTCCATGCGCATACCACACATCATCTCCGATCCATCCAAGTGTCTCCATATAGGCAAGCGGACGCATACCGAATTTTTCCAGTGTAAAGTTCTCTTCATCTTTTGTCTCTGCAAGGTGTGTATGCAGACGCACTCCCAGTGTTCTTGCAAGCTTCGCACTTTCTCTTAAAAGATCTCCTGTCACGCTGAATGGAGAACATGGGGCAAGAGCAACATTTCGCATAGAAAATCTGCTGCCATCATGGAATTTCTCCACTGCTTTCTGAGAATCTCTTAAAATTTCGTCAATTGACTGCACAACTGTATCCGGCGGAAGTCCTCCGTCTTTTACACTTAAATCCATACTTCCTCTTGTCGCATACATACGAACACCAATCTCATCTGCTGCCGCAAACTGAGCATCCAACAATGTATCTGCGCTATGCTGTGGGAATACATAATGATGATCCAGAACGGTTGTACATCCAGTCTTTAATAGTTCGCCGAGTCCTGTCATGGAGCTGTAGTACACCTGCTCTCCATCGATCTTTTTCCAGATTTCATATAAAGTTTTCAACCATGGAAATAATTCCATATTCTGTACCTGTGGAAGATTTCGTGTAAAAATCTGATACAGATGATGGTGCGAGTTCAAAAGTCCTGGATAAATCACCATTTTTGATGCATCAATACACTGCTCTGCATCTTTTTTCTCACAGCCGATATAATCGATCACTCCATCTTTGATGAGGACATTCACATTCTCCAATACACGATCGTCATCATCACATGTCACAAGAAATCTTACATCTCTTAATAATAATGTTCCCATAAAATACCTCCTGCTTTTTCATCTTATTATCACACTATCTTATACACATAGAGCTCATGCAGTGCTCTTGTCGCTGCAATATACTGATACTGTGTATAAAATGGATTTTCTTTTTCTCCTTCGATTACAAATACCTGATCAAACTCTAATCCTTTCGCCTGATAAAATGTCGTTACTGTAAGCCCTTTTTTAAATTCCGTACTGTCTCTGTCTATATAGGAAACTTCTTTTCCTTCCGCCTTCAAACATTCATAGCAGGATTTCGCCTCCTCTTCCGTCATCGTCAGCACTGCTGCCGTCTCATATCCTTTTCCGCCTGTTTTCTCAATAGAAAACACTTCCTGCATTACATCTTTTAATGAGTCTGCTGTGCGCTCTTCCACTGATTTCCCATGACGTTCCAGATATTCGATTCCTTTTACAGAAGCGATTTTCTCTGCATATTTTGCAATCTCGATTGTATTACGATAACTTTTCTTCATCTCAATACGACGAATATTTTTTCCAAAGATTTTGGGAATAAATTTCAGCACATCCCTTTGCTCTTCCGCGACTGTCTGAGCACGGTCTCCCAAAATTGTCATGTTACAGGAAAACATTTTTTCAAGAATCACATACTGCAAATAGGAGTAATCCTGCATCTCATCAATCACCAGATGACGAATATGTTTCTGGCTCCTTGCTCCATGAAGACGATATTTTAAATACAGTACAGGATATACGTCTTCATAATCAAGCACTCTTCGTTCTTTTGATCTGTTCGGAAGTTCTGGAATTCCATAATCCTGTAAAAACCAGTTATATATTTCATAAATATCCATAGTGACATAGAGACTCATGAATTTTTCTGTGATGATTACAAGTTCATCTTCTTTCAGATCACGGTTATATAAGGTCTCATACTCATCCACAAAGAGATCCATGATTGCTGACATTCTGTCCAGAAGAGGAATTTCAGGAAACTTATAATAAAACAGATTCATAATATCCTCTTCTTTTTTTGTAAATCCCTTATAGGAAATGTCTTTAAAATCAACCAGTCTGTCTTCCAGCTCCAGAAGGAATCCTTCCATGGCACCGATGAATCCTTCTGACTGCTTCCACTCACCAAATTCTGTCTTCACACCCTGAATCTGATCTTCAATATAATGGTAACGATCCTCACAGTCTGCCGCAACATCCAAAAGTTCTCTATATGCAAAAATGTCGAAACTCATTTCCTGAATATTCTCCTCCCCAAGTTCTGGAAGAATATGGGAAATGTAATCCGAAAATACCGTGTTCGGTGATAAAATTAACACATTGGAGGAATTCAGGCGTTCTCTGTCATGATATAAAAGATACGCAATTCGATGAAGTGCAACCGAAGTCTTTCCACTTCCTGCAGCCCCCTGAATAGCTAAAATCTTATCCTTTGTATTGCGGATGATTGCATTCTGCTCTTTCTGGATTGTTCGAACAATATTCTTAAGCTGAGTGTCACTGTTTGCTCCCAATTCCTGCTTCAAAATATCATCATCGATCTTCATATCACTCTCAAATTCGTAGATTAACTTTCCACTTCTAATCTTGTACTGACGTTTGGAAACAATCTCACCATCCATTGTTCCGCCCGGCGCTTCATAGGAAGCCTTTCCCGAATCATAATCATAGAACAGGCTGCTGACCGGAGCTCTCCAGTCATATACAAACGGCAATTGTCCATTTTTCTCAGAAAAATTCGCAATTCCGATATAAAATGGTTCAGCCTCCGTTTCTCCATCATATACAAAATCCACGCTTCCAAAGAAAGGAGAGTCTTTCATCTTCCTTAACCTCTGAAACATCTTCATATTCTCTGTATTCGCATTAATCTGTGTCAAAAGTGCCTGCTGATTATCAAAATTCTCGTATCCATACTGATCCATCTCTGTATAGTTTTCCCAGTAATAATCATGCATTCCTTCGATATCCTGCTGAACCTCTTCTATCTTTTTTCCAACTTCCTGTATTTTATTGTTTAATTTTTCTGTCACAAAATTAAGATATTCTGTTCCTCTGCTCATGACTCTATTCCTTATCAATTTAATAATGTTCTTTGCTATTATAGCATTTCTTCTCTAAAAACGATAGTTAATTTCCCTTAATTTAATAAAAGAGGCAAGTAACCGATTTGATTACCTGCCCTCGTCTTTACTCTATATTTTTCTTATCTTTTTACAAAATATTCTTCATACCATACAAGGAATGTATAAATTGTCCATACTTTTCTCCAGTTATCAGAGTTTCCTCCAATATACTCATCAAAAATTGCTTTAATTTCATCTACATTGAAGAACTTTTCTGCAATCTCACTGTTGAAGAGTCTCTGTACATCCTGATTATATCTGGAATCAGCCATCCAGATACGGATTGGAACAATGAATCCAAGTTTTTTACGGAATGCAATCTCTTCTGGCAGTACCTTTGCTGCTGCTGTACGAAGTGCAACCTTGTTCTGCTCTGCATTTACTTTATACTTTGAAGGCATACGGGATGCAATATCAAAAATTCTTGTATCTGTAAGCGGCATTCTGATCTCAAGTCCTGCTGCTGTGCTCATCTTGTCTACATTCAGATAAATATCACCTTCCAGCCAGATCTGGATATCTACATCTGACATCTTGGAGAGTGGATCAAGTCCCTCATTCTCTTCATAAATCTCTTTTACAAGATTGATTGGAAGAACATCTTCTTTATAGTTCTTAAGAATACGCCTCTTCTCATCCTCTTTCATGATGTTTGTATTTCCAACATAAAATGTCTTCAGATTATCGCCATATCTCTCTGCATTGCGATACATATTATATCCGCCAAAGAACTCATCTGAACCTTCTCCTGAGTAGCAGAGCTTTGTCTGTTCTGCTGTCGCCTTACATCCCAGTGCAAATGCAATCGCAGATGCATCACCGAGCGGCTGTTCCATATTATACATTACATAAGGAACAATTCCAAAATACTCTTCCGGCTGAATGATACACCTGGAAATCTGACGTTCAAGTAAATCTGCTGTAGCTGCTGCCATTCCAGATTCATCGAAGCGTTCTTCTTCATATCCGCAGGAATTTGTCATCTGTACATCCGACATTGCCAGTACATAAGAAGAATCTACACCGCCTGAAAGGAAGGAATTCGCACATTCATCTTCTGTCTTTACTTCTTTCATAATAGTCTGAAGAGTTGTATGGATCTCATCTGCCCAATCTTCCAGGGTTTTGCTTTCATCCGGATGGAATTCTGGTTTCCAGTAACGAGTAATCTCATATTCTCCATTCTGCCATATCAGATACCGTCCTGGAAGAAGTTTCTTTATTCCTTTGAAAAATGTCTCTTCTCCTGCAATATATGTCAGACTCATATAAATCTGAAGAAGATCTTCATTCAGTTCTTTTACAAAACCCGGCTGTTCCATAATCTTACGGATGCTTGTGCTGCAAAGAAGTTCGCCCTCTGCTGTCTGGTAATAGAAGAATGGCTTTGTACCAAACTGATCCCTTAAACAGAACAGCTTCTGTTCTTCTTCATTCCACAATGCAAACGCAAACATACCATGCATATGGTTCGCCATATCACATCCCCATGTCTCGTATGCCTTTACAAGAATTGCTTCTTCACGTGCTTCTCTTGAAAGAGTCTTATCAATTCCAAGTTCTTCACAAAGAGCTGCCCAGTTACGGATGTGCCCTGTATATTCTTTAATTGTTATCATATATGTACCTCTCTTTTAAACTTCTGTTAAAATCCAAAATTGGTTACTCACCTCTGATATATACTATCACAACAGAACTCTAATTGACAAGTTTTTAGAAAAGAAAACAGGCCCTTTCGTCTGGAAATAATTCCCACACAGAAAGAACCTGTAAACTCCATTATAAAATTATTTTATTTCAATCTCACTTGCGTGTGACAGTCTGCGGTGTGTATAAAGGAAAATATTATCTCCTTCTTTAAGTACCATATCCCCATATGGAATCTTTGCCTTCCCTTCACGCTTTACTAATACAATAACTGCATGACGTGAAATATCCAGATCACGAATCTTCATTCCATTCCACGGATTCTGCTTCTGCAGCGTTATTTCTTTCAGGGAGATATGTTCATGCTCCTGTTCTACAAATGGTTCCGCCCCCAAGATTACTCCATCTCCTTTTTTCAGAACTATATTCCCTCGTGGAATGATCATCTCTTCGCCTCGTTTAATCATCGCAATAATAACACCTGCCGGCAGCTGCAGTTGAGAAATACTCTTTCCATTCCACTTGTCACGCTCTTTGATATGAATCTTGATAAACTGCATATCTTCTTCATAACCATACTCCGTTCTTTTTTTAATATTGGAGTACTGATCTACGAATCCGGCAGAGATAATACCAGTAGGAATCGCAACCATACCAACTCCAAGAAAGGTAATTACTATTCCAAAGAGCTTTCCCAGAGTTGTAACCGGATAAATATCCCCATAACCAACCGTCAGAAGCGTCGATGAAGCCCACCATATTCCTGAAAATGCATTATTAAATACTTCCGGCTGTACCTCATGCTCCAAACTGTACATACACAGACTGGAACCTATCATCAAAATCAGGATAATAGAAACGGAAGATATCAACTGCTGACGCTTTCCATAAATGACTTCCGTAATAACGCTCAGTGAGTCATAATATGCATTGATACGGAACAATCTGAAAATACGAACAATTCGGATCATTCGGAATGCAACAGTTCCTGCTGGCATGAAAAATGGAAGATAATACGGCAGGAAGGACAACATGTCCACAACGCCTGTAAATGATAACATGTATCTTCTGATTGCCTTATGCTCTGCTCTGTCCGGATATAAAAACTTTGCCGTCCAGATACGCAACAAATAATCAAGACAGAAAAATGCAACCGTGACTTCTTCTGCCACCAACAATACAGCTCCGTATTTTCGCTCAAACCCCTCATATGTCAGCATAATGCTGGCAACAATATTTATAATAATTGCAATCGCATTGATATAGTCATAAGAACGACTGACATAGTCATCATCTGCTCCGACCTCTAAGATTTCAAAAACCCTCTTACGTCGCTCACTCCACGTCTTTTTCATCTCGTGCTCCTTTGTTGATACTACCGATACTTCAATATCGGTAGTATACCATAGCTATCAAAAGACCTTCAACAAAAATGTGCCATAATCCGTAGATTCTATCTCGGATTCCATACTCCGTCAAATGAAACTGCTGCCGGACCTGTCATATATACTTTATCGTTCTCACGATCCCATTCAATCTTAAGATCACCGCCAAGAAGTTTTACTGTAACAACATCTTCTGTATAGCCATTTAAGATACATGCAACAGCTACCGCACATGCACCTGTTCCACATGCCATTGTCTCTTCAGAACCACGTTCCCACACACGCATCTGCACAGTCTTTCTGTCCAGAACCTTTACAAACTCTGTATTGATACGCTTTGGGAAACGTTCATGATTCTCAAATTTTGGTCCGATTGCACGGATATCCAGATTATCCACATCGTCCATAAATACAACTGTATGAGGATTTCCCATAGAAACTCCTGTCATCAAATATTCTTTTCCATCTACAATGATTGATTCCATGATTACCTGTTCATTCTTTGATACGATTGGAATTAGTTCTGATTTCAAGATTGGACTTCCCATATCTACTCTTACGGATTTTACTTTCCCATCTTCCACATCCAGATCAAGATACTTAATTCCACCAAGAGTCTCAACGGAAATATTTGTCTTTGTTGTCAGACCATAGTCATAAACATATTTTCCTACACAACGAACCCCATTTCCGCACATTTCTCCACGTGAACCGTCTGCATTATACATCTCCATCTCAAAGTCAGCCACTTTAGATGGATTAATCATGATCAGTCCGTCTGATCCGATTCCAAAATGACGTTCACTCACCTGAATTGCTGTCTGAGAAGGATTTTCAATCTTCTCTTCAAAACAGTTTACATATACATAATCATTTCCAAGTCCCTGCATTTTTGTAAATTTCATATTCTGATCCTCTCATCCTGAGTTTTTAGTTAAAGTATACGAGGTCTTCGATCTCATTTGTAAGTTCTAATTTTTCTGCGTACAGAACCGGACCGATTCCCTCATAAACTGCAAGATTTTCATATCCAACACGTGCACGGATTTTCACCCACTGCCCCGCCTTTATGCGAGGTGTCTCCTCACTCTTGCATACAAATCCTAAAAATGATGTATCATCCGCACAACATGTCATTGCCATACGTCCCGGAAAAAATATTGTCTTTGGAAATGCTTTTGGCTTCATCGCTCTTGCTGTATATTCCACTACTTTTCCCTCATACACCTCTGGTCTTTCCATCGCATCAATGTAAAAGATACCATAATCTTCCGGCATAACTTCGATCACATCAGCATCCAGATCATATGGCACATCATTTTCAAAAATATTTTCAATCTCGCCTTCTTCGTCTTCAAAGATAACCTCTGCCTGTGGACTTACAACTTTTACGCTTCTTCTGTATCCTGCCAACGGCTCAAGATCCGTACAGCGGTTAAATAATACAAGTTCTGAATCACGTACCATTTCCACAAACAACGGTTTCAGATTTGTAAGGTACATCTGGAAGGTGCTTGCATCCACCACCGTCAGCTTTTGTTCAATTCCCCAGCCATATGGAAGTTCCATCTCTTCGAATTCGCTGACTCTCCACATACCATTATATTCCACTACAACTCTGGCCGGATGATGCTTTGCATTCATCTCTTTCAGCCATTCAGAAGTAAATTCTTCCTGACTGTCCACAGTCTCGACCACAACGTTGCATTCTTCTAGCAATTCTTCATCATATTCCTCTTCTCCCTCTTCACAGAGAATGAGAAGTGTTTTTCCATCAATTTGGAAATATTCCTGTGCCAGTGTAAATTTTAAGAATTCTGTTTTACCACTGTCCAAAAAACCTGTCATAAGGTATACCATTACTGCAGGCTGCTTCATATTCCAACACTCCTTTTATTTGCCAAGTCCAAATAATTCTGCCAGTTTTTCTTCATTCAGTTCCGCACCGATTACGCAAAGACGTCCTGTATATTCCGCTGCTCCGGTACGTACTTCGTGTTCTTCCGGAACCATATCAAAATAAATCCATTCTCCTTCTGCTCCGGCAACCATACCTTTTGCACGGAGGATTGTTCCATATATTTTATCTTCTTCCAGTGCTTTCAGAATATTGCTGATTTCTTCTTTTGTGTATGCCTTGATCGTCTCACGTCCCCAGCTTGTAAACACTTCATCTGCATGATGATGTTCATGGTCATGATGATGGTCGTGGCAGTGGCACTCTTCACCATGATCGTGATGATGATGGTCGTGCTCATGATGATGGTCGTGGCAGTGGCACTCTTCACCATGATCGTGATGATGATGGTCGTGCTCATGATGATGGTCATGACAGTGGCACTCTTCACCATGATCGTGATGATGATGGTCATGCTCATGATGATGGTCGTGACAGTGGCACTCTTCACCATGATCGTGATGATGGTCATGATGGTGTCCGCCACAAACAGGACAGATGATCTCTGCAAGCAATTCTTCTTCCAGAGACTTGCTTCCCTCCATAATTTCAAGAAGTTTTACACCTGTAAGCTGTTCCACAGGTGTTGTAATAATCGGTGATTTTTCATTCAGCGAACGAAGAATCTCTACAGTTTCCTTTACCTTTGCTTCTTTTGCCTTATCTGTTCTGCTTAAGATGACTGTTCCAGCATATTCAATCTGGTTGCTAAAAAATTCGCCAAAGTTCTTACTGTAAATACGACATTTTGTAACGTCTACAACTGTTACAAAACTGTTCAGTTCTGCTTCAATCTCTTTCTGAGCATCCTGAACTGCCTTGATTACATCAGATAATTTTCCAACACCTGATGGTTCGATGAGAATACGATCCGGATGATAAGTCTCCACTACTTCTTTCAGAGATTTTCCAAAGTCACCTACAAGTGAACAACAGATACATCCAGAATTCATCTCTTTGATCTCAATCCCTGCTTCTTTCAGGAAACCACCGTCGATACCGATTTCTCCAAACTCATTCTCAATCAGAACAACCTGTTCTCCTGCAAATGCTTCTTTCAGCATTTTCTTAATAAATGTTGTCTTTCCAGCTCCTAAGAATCCGGAAATAATATCAATTTTTGTCATTATGAGCCTCCTTTTAATCATTCAATTCTAATACGACCGGACAGTGATCAGAACCATAAATGTCAGTTCTGATTCCGGCATTTTTTAATCTGTCTTTCAGACATTCGGATACGCAGAAATAGTCAATACGCCACCCTGCATTTTTCTCTCTTGCTTTAAAACGGTAGGACCACCAGGAATAAATTCCTTCCTGATCTGGGTAGAAATAACGGAACGTATCAATAAAGCCTGCATCCAAAAGTTCTGTAAACTTCTGTCTCTCCTCATCTGTAAATCCGGCATTCTTCCGGTTTGTCTTTGGATTTTTAAGATCAATCTCTTTATGAGCCACATTCATATCACCAGTAACAATAACTGGTTTTTTCTCTTCCAGTTTCTTTAAGTATGCCCGGAAATCATCTTCCCATTTCATGCGGTAATCCAGTCTCTTTAACTCATTCTGTGAATTTGGTGTATAAACTGTCACAAAATAAAAACCTTCAAACTCGCATGTAATCACACGACCTTCCTGATCATGTTCTTCTATCCCGATTCCGTATCCAACTGATAATGGTTCCTTCTTTGTAAATACTGCTGTACCTGAATATCCCTTCTTTACAGCGGAGTTCCAATATTGGTGATATCCTTCCATCTCTAACACAAGCTGTCCGAGCTGCATCTTCGTCTCCTGAATACAGAAAATATCTGCATCTGCTTCTTTAAA
Organism: Schaedlerella sp.; assembly: GCA_036309085.1. Lineage (GTDB taxonomy): Bacteria > Bacillota > Clostridia > Lachnospirales > Lachnospiraceae > Schaedlerella. The sequence continues at coordinate 36,698 of JAXJUL010000027.1, read as the reverse complement.
AAATTCCAGAAATCCTTTCTGCACACAGGCACGGATTCCATTCACATTCCATGATATAAGTTTCATATAATAATCTCCATTAATAATATTATCGCTTTATTGTACTTTTCTTACTTCCTGACCGACACGAATAACCACTACCGGCAGAAAGATTCTTATTCTTCCTTTTTTTTATTCAACATCTCTGTCTTAATATAATACTCAAGCAATCTGAGCACATACTCTGGTGCATGTCGATTATCTCTCTCCCACTCTGTAACTGTTCTATATGGAATCTGAAAATACTCACAAAACTCTCTGCGGTTCATTCCCGTACTTTCTCTTAATTCCCTTATTTTTTTACAACAATCCATGATGCCCTCCGTTCAATACACTTTGTGTATCAATCATATCACACTCTTTTTTAAATCACAATGCGTATTTTAAAAAGAGCCCGCACCTACGAACTCTTTCTATCAATAATATACTTCTTTCAGACACAGTCCACTGGCCGGTGCCAGGAACCCGGCATCTGCTCTTACTCCGCTCTCAATCGGACGCAGCACAGATTCTACACTTCGTCTTCCACACCCTACATCAAGAAGGGTTCCTGTCAAAATACGGACCATGTGATACATAAATCCACTTCCACAGTACGCAATCCGGATCTTATCCACATCTTTCTCAATTTTTATACTATATATCCACCGTTTTGATGATTTTTCATCCGGTCTGTCGGTATAACCCGCAAAATCATGATATCCTATGAGCAGATCCGCTGCCTTTTTCATCTTTTCCAAATCCAAAGTTTCCGGATAATGGAAGGTATATTTACGCATAAATACATCAGCTTTCTCTCTTGTATCGATGGTATATTCATAGCACTTGCTTTTCGCACTGTATCTTGCATGAAATCTAACCTTCATAAATTCCATATCCAGAACCCTGATATCCTTTGGAAGTTCCTGGTTCAATGCAGTAAGAAATTCTTTTTCATTTACCTTTTGAGGAAGTACAATACTGGCTGTCTGTCCCTTCGCATGGACGCCTCCATCCGTTCTTCCTGAACCAAACACTTCTACTGAATGCCCCGCGAGTTTGGAAACAGCTCTCTCTAAAGTTCCCTGAATCGTCAGATCGATATCTGGCTGCTTCTGCCAGCCAAGATATCTGGAACCATCATAACTGATCGTCAATTTATATGTTCTCATTTTTCACCTTTATTCAAAGCCTGCTCTTTCGCGTGATTTGCACAACAAAAGACAGGCTTACATTCATTTTATTCTGTAATTTCTACAATCTTTCCTTCTTTTAAAAACAGAACTCTGTTGCAGATCATACTTACCACATCAATATCATGTGATACAAATAAATAAGATACATTTTCTGTTTCTTTCAATTCTTTCAACAATTCCAAAATCTGAGCCTGAACAGTTACATCCAGTGCAGAAAGAGGCTCATCCGCCAGAATAAACTTTGCTCCTGAAATCAACGCAAGTGCAAGACTCACTCTCTGTCTCTGTCCGCCGCTCAGTTCCTTCGGATAGCGATCATAAAATTCTGCCGGTAAATGTACTTTTTCCAGATATTCCCCGGCTCTTTTTCTTCGTTCTTCCTTTGTAAAACATTTGCGGATCTTCAGCGGTTCTTCCAAAATCCAGCCGATTGTTTTTCTCGGATTCAAAGAACGAAAAGGATCCTGAAAAACCATCTGAGGACGCTCTGTATAATGCGTAATGTTTCCATTATATTCCTTAAGAAGTCCGAGAACCGCCTTACAAAGCGTAGATTTTCCACTCCCGCTCTCACCAACCAGACCCACTATATCTCCTTCATAAATTGTGAAAGAAACATTTTCCAGAATCTGTTTCCTTACTTTTCCATTTTTATAATAAGCATTTACATGATCTAATTCTAATACTTTATTCCCCATGGATACTCCCGCTATTTCATCAATAACTCATAGTATTTGTTATGCTGCGTTCTTGTCGGTATCGCATTGATCAACTGCTTCGTATACTCTTCCTGTGGATAAGCAAAAATCTCATCCGCTCTTCCCTTTTCAATAATGCATCCGTCTTTCATGACAAGTACATTTTCACAGAGGCTTTTTACTACACGAAGATTGTGTGAAATAAATAAAATACCAACTTTATATTTTTGATTCAGCTTCTTCAAAAGCTGGATAATACTTTCCTGCGTATTCACATCCAGTGCCGTTGTCGGTTCATCCGCGATCAAAAGCTTTGGACGACTGATGACAGCTGATGCGATCATCACTCTCTGACGCATTCCACCAGAGAGTTCATGCGGATATTTATGATACAGTTCCTCCACATTTTCAAGTTCCACATCTTCCAGCGCTTCCAGTGCCAGCTTCCTTCTTTCTGCCTTCGACATCTTTGTGTGAAGCAAAAGTGCTTCTTCCACCTGCCGTCCAATCTTCATAGTTGGATTCAGTGCTGTCATTGGCTCCTGAAAAATCATGCTGATCTTATTCCCCTGGTATTCTCTCCATTCTTTCTTAGTCAGAGAAAGAAGATTGACCTTATCCAGCAAAATCTCCCCCGCATCAAGCGACGCATTTCCCTTTAAAAGACCGGCAACCATCAGGGCTGTCAGAGTCTTTCCTGATCCAGACTCTCCAACAATTCCAAGAATTTCTCCTTCTTTCATGGAAAATGAAACATCTTTTACAGCTTCGTCCAGAACCCCACGGTCTGAAAAGCTGATTGATAAATGATTTATCTTAAGCACTATCTTCCACCTCCGAATCGATCCAGAATTCCTTCTCCCAGAAGCCCTACACCAAGTACGAGAAGTACGATAAAAAGTCCCGGAAAGACTGCGCACCACGGTCCTGTTGACAGATACGCTTGGGACTCAGAAAGCATACGACCAAGACTGGCGTCCGGCGGCTGTACACCAATTCCCAGATAACTCATACTTGCTTCTGCCAGAACTGCATTGTTAAATCCCGTTGTAACAGAAGATAAAAGCACCGGCGCAATATTGGGCAGGATATGCACAAATAAAATACGAGGTGTCGGCACACCTATGAGAATTGCGCTTTTCACATAATCTTCTTCTTTGCATCGAAGAAATTCTCCTCGCACAACTCGGGCAAAACTCGGAATAAATCCGATTCCCAGTGCAACCATGACTTTATATTTTCCCGTACCAAAAATACTTATGAGAACCAACGCGATCAAAATACTTGGAAACGCAGCAAGCGCATCGTTTACTCTCATAAGTATTTCATCCAGCCATCCCCCGAAATATCCGGTAACAGCCCCAAAAATCATTCCGATCGTTCCTCCGATCAGAAGCGTTCCCACAGCAATGATCAGTGTATTTCCCGCGCCAACCAGCACACGGCTGAACACATCGCGCCCAAACTCATCTGTTCCAAATGGGTGCAGCAGAGAAGGGATATTTAATTTCAGTGAGCCCTGCATTGCATCCGGATCATAAGGGGTCCAGAAAAGTCCCACAAGGATCAAGCTAATCATGATCGTTGTAAGTACGACACCGATATTAAAATTATAGGAACGAATATTTCTCTTCATAATTTCTCCTGAAAGTTTAATTTCTTTTGTAAATATCAAATAACAGACAGAAGCTGACTTATCGCCAGCCTCTTTCTATGCAATTTCAATTCGTTTATCTAATTTCTGATACAGAAGATCAACCACTGTATTGGTCACAAGAATCACCAATGCGATCAGTACGATCAGAGCCTCCACCACTGGATAATCTCTGTTGGAAATGGATGAAATCAAAGTTCTTCCAATGCCCGGAATTCCAAACACCTGCTCAACAACCAGACTGTTTGTGATCATATTTGCCAGAGCCATCCCTAAAAATGTGATAACCGGCAGGATTCCGTTGCGAAATACATGACATAAAAGCACTCTTGTCGCAGAATTTCCACGACTGTAGGCTGTTCTTACATAATCCTGATGCATCTCTGCAATGAGAGAATTGCGCAGAAGTTTTACTGTCTGTGCTGTTCTTGGCAGTGCCACAGCGATTGCCGGAAAAATCAGATATCCGATAAATCCAGCCATGTCATCCTGATAGGAAATATATCCTCCCGGCACAAACCATCTCAATGTTAATCCAAATATAACCGTCAGGATCATTCCCACAAAAAACGGCGGGATTGACATCGTAATCTGATTCATGATCACGATCAGACGATCAATCCATGTATTTTCATACTTTGCACAGATTATTCCAAGTGGAATGGAAAGCAGAATGATCAGTACAAATGAGATTCCTGTCAAGGTCAGTGTGACCGGAAGCTTATCTCCTATCATCTCATGTACCGGTTCTTCATATTTGTAAGATGTTCCCATATCCCCCTGCAGGAAGTTCGTGATCCAACTCACATATCTTGCCGGAAGAGGTTCATTCAGTCCCATCTCTTCCCTGAGTGCTTCCACCTGCTCAGGTGTCGCCTCCGTTCCAAGCTTTGCAGTCGCAGGATCCCCTGGAATCAATTCAAATGCCAGGAAGACCAGCATTGTGACAATTAATAATGTGATTATTAGACCTGTTATTTTTTTCAAAACGTACTTCATACCGGTCCTCCTTTCTTTTTAAACTGAACTTTTTAATAAAACATTTCTTATTCTACAGCATAAATCCTAGACATATCCTGTACATACAGCGGATAAAATTCATATCCATCATACCCGTCACGGATTGCAACAAGACTTGCAAGGTCTTGAATGTATACATTAATAGCCTGCTCTGTCAAGATTTCCTGACATTCTTTGTAGTAAGAAACCTTTTCTTCTTCATTGATTGCAGCTACAGCTTTGGCAAATGCCTCATCATACTCCTCACTCCTGAAGTTTGAAATATTTTTAGAACTTTCAGATGTAAAACGCTCGAGCATTGCACGTCCTGTCAATGCGGAAGCATCAAAACCTACAACTGTTGCCTCGTACTCACGATTATTGTATACATCTTCCAGCCATGCATTCCATTCAATAGAATTGATCGTTGCATTCACACCGATCGCCTTAAGTTCTTCCACAATCACCTGTGCAGTAGCCACATGCTGCTGCTGAGTAGAACATACAGAAATCTCAAGATCAAATCCATCTTCATATCCAGCTTCTTTCAGAAGTTCTTTTGCCTTTTCTGTATCTTTTGTATAGTAATTCACAAGATCTTCATGGAAATACTTTGTAAGACCAGGATACATACTGCTTCCTACACGTGCTCCTCGTCCATCTGCGATCATCATCATAATTTCGTCCGGATCGATAGCATAAGAAAGTGCCTGCCTTACTTTTTCATTATTAAGAGGCTCAACATCATTGTTCAGATAAAGTGCCTGCACAAGATTCATTGTACCCTCTTCAATATGAAATCCTTCAGTCAGCTCAGCAGCCTGAGTTGCACTTAGACGAACTACCATATCGATAGAGCCGCCCTTTAAGTTTGTTACAAGCATGTCGGAATCAGGGACCACTTTGTATTCCACCTTATCCAAATGTGCTTTCTCTCCCCAATAGTCTTCATTTTTAACCATTACAAAATTCTCTTCCACTGTTCTGGATTCGAACTTGAATGGACCTGTACCGATTGGGCTTGTTGCCTGTTCTTCATAATCTTTTGGAATAATTGCCACTGTCAGATAAGCAAGGAATTCTGTATCACCTTCTGTCAGCCTGATCTCAACTGTCTTTTCATCCAGAATATTAACACTCTCTATAATAGAAAACGCTGATACCAGTGGACCTCCATCTGATGTATCAGCGCAACGATCGATTGAATATTTTACATCTTTGGCTGTAACTGCCTGGCCATTATGAAAATTAACTCCTTCACGAAGTACAAATGTATATACCTTTGCATCTTCTGAAATTGCATATTCACTGGCAACTGCCGGGATCAGATTCCCGTCACTGTCCGGTTTCACCAGACCTTCAAAAATGTTAAATAAAACCTCTTCCGTTCCTGCCGATACTGCTAAGTGTGGGTCAAGACTATCCAAATCTTCGGTAATACCAACTACGATACTTCCTCCTTCGGTGGGTTTTCCAGAAGTATTATTCTCAGTAGTTGACTGTTCACTTTCCTTATCACCTGAACATCCTGTCAGTGCAATAGTAAGTGACATTGTAGTCAATAAAAGCATTGACAATACTTTTTTCATCTCTGTCTCCTTCTTCAAATAACCTTCATTATTAAATTGTCGATTTCATTTTAATCAATTTCGTTCTATTTTGCAATACTTGAACATAGAATCCGTATCGTTTTAAATTCCTCTCATCGTCAGCTGGATTCTCTTCTTCTTAAGATCCACACTCATAACCTTTACATCTACAATATCTCCTACACTCACTGCTTCCAGTGGATGTTTGATATATTTATCTGTAATCTGTGAAATGTGAACCAATCCATCCTGATGCACTCCAATATCTACGAATACACCGAAATCAATAACATTTCTCACCGTTCCTTTTAAAACCATGCCTTCTTTCAGATCCTTCATCTCAAGGACATCTGTTCTTAAGATTGGTTTAGGCATCTCTTCTCTTGGATCACGAGCCGGTTTTTCAAGTTCTTTCACAATGTCACGAAGTGTAATCTCACCGATTCCCAGTTCTTCAGACAACTTCTTATAATCTTTAATCGTTAAAGAGAGCCCTGTCAAATTTCCTTTGGAAATATCCTCCAGACTGTACCCCTGCTTTTTCAAAAGTTTCTCTGCCGCCTCGTAAGATTCTGGATGTACCCCTGTGGCATCCAGTGGATTTTTTCCTCCCTGGATTCTCATAAATCCCGCACACTGTTCGAATGCCTTCGGTCCTAATTTTGCAACTTTCAAAAGTTCTCTTCGATTCGTAAATCTTCCATTTTCTTCACGGTAGAGTACAATATTCTTTGCAATCGCACTGCTGATACCAGAAATGTACGCCAACAATGGAGCTGACGCAGTATTCAAATCAACACCTACTTTATTTACACAGTCTTCCACAACACCACTTAAGGATTCTCCAAGTTTTTTCTGATTCATATCATGTTGATACTGACCGACACCGATAGATTTTGGATCAATCTTTACAAGTTCTGCCAGCGGATCCTGAAGACGTCTTGCAATCGACGCCGCACTTCTCTGTCCTACATCAAATTTTGGAAATTCTTCCGTTGCCAGCTTACTTGCGGAGTATACAGATGCTCCTGCTTCACTGACGATCACATATTCTACCTTCTCAGGAATCTCTTTTAAAAGCTCTACAATAAACTGCTCCGATTCGCGTGAAGCCGTTCCATTCCCAAGAGAAATCAAACTTACATTGTACTTTGGAATGATTGTCTTCAAAAGCTCTTTCGATGCCTTGATCTTTGCCGGAGTCGTCGGCGCAGTCGGGTAAATGACTGTCGTGCCAAGCACCTTTCCTGTCGCATCCACAACAGCAAGCTTACAGCCTGTACGGAAAGCCGGATCCCAGCCAAGCACTGTACGACCTGCAATTGGCGGCTGCATCAAGAGCTGATGAAGGTTCTTTCCAAATACTTCAATTGCCCCATCCTCTGCCTTCTCTGTCAGTTCATTACGAATTTCTCGCTCAATTGCAGGTGCGATCAGACGCTTATAACTATCTTCCACAACTGCCTTTAATATTGGCGTAGTAAATGGATTGTCTTTTCGGATTGTCTGCTTCTCAAGATATTTTAGAATTTCTTCTTCCGGTGCTTCCACCTTTACAGACAGGATTTTCTCCTTCTCTCCACGATTCAGAGCAAGGATTCTGTGTCCTGCCAGTTTATTTACCAGTTCTTCAAAATCATAATACATTTCATAAACAGACTCTGCTTCTGCATCCTTTGCCACAGAAATAACTTTTCCTTTTCTTACCGTAACATTACGAATCCAGCTTCGATAATCTGCCTTATCAGAAATAGATTCTGCAATAATATCTTTCGCGCCGGCAATTGCTTCTGCAGCTGTTTTTACACCCTTTTCTTCCGACACAAAATCTTTTGCCGCCTCTTCAGCCGGCGTTTTTGTCTGCTGCAGCATAATCAATGCAGCCAGAGGCTCTAATCCTTTTTCTTTTGCAATCATTGCACGGGTACGGCGTTTTGGCCTGTATGGACGATACAAATCCTCCAACACAACCATTGTCTCTGCAGCCAAAATCTTTTTCTTCAGATCCTCTGTCAGCTTTCCCTGTTCCTCAATACTAGAAAGTACCTGTGCTTTCTTGTCTTCCAGATTTCTCAAATAAACAAGCCGTTCATACAACTTACGAAGCTGTTCATCATTCAAAGACCCCGTTACTTCCTTTCTGTATCGGGAAATAAATGGGATTGTATTTCCCTCATCGATGAGATTCACCGCCGCATCCACCTGCCAGCGCTTCACCTGTAATTCTTCTGTCAGTTTTTGATTAATGTCCATTCAACTCAAACCTCTTTTCAAATCTTTTTCATAGAAAACATTACCTGTTTTCCATGATTATATTTGCAGCTAAACTGCTGCCCCTGACTATCTGTGTAGACAGCTTTTCCATGTGGAACTCCTGCTTCAAATGTTCCCTCAACCTGTGTGCCATCCGCCTTTTTCAGCCAGCCGCTTCCATGAAACTTTCCTTTATCGATTTCTCCGACATAAACTTCTCCATTTTCATATCGCAGCATGCCATTTCCACACCATAACAGATCTTTTTTAAAAAATCCCTTTTTCACAGCTCCATCACTGTAAGTATAGATTCCTTCTCCCCAAGGATCTCCATTTACCCATTCTCCTTCATGCTTATCCCCATTAGAATATGTAAATGTCCCATGTCCATGACGCTTGCCGGCTTTCCACTGTCCTTCATACTGCATATTTCCAAGTCTTCGGATTCCATAACCATCTGCAATATCATTTTCCCAATGTCCTTCATATACTGTCCCATTCGGCCAGCAGCATCGTCCTTCTCCACAACGCTGTCCATTGACCCAGCCACCTTCATACTCACTTCCATCCAGATACTTCAGATGCCCTTTTCCGTTATAATTGCCATTACTGTAACCACCCTTGTAAATACGTCCATCACGGTATTTCATTACACACTTTCCGGATATAAACTGATGATCTTTCCATTCACCATCAAAAATATTTCCATTCGCAGCATAGTAAATTCCCTGACCATTCTGCATATCAGCCGACCATTGTCCTTCATAGGTACTTCCGTCAGAATATTTTACAAATGCTTTTCCATCCACAAAAACATCTTTTTCCCACTTTCCATTGTAAATGTTTCCATCGCTCTCATATGTTCCTTGACCATGGCGCATCCCCTGTTCCCAGTTTCCGTCATATTTTGAGCCGTCCAGATAAAGTTTTACCCCATGTCCATGAAAAATATTTTCCGCAAATTCGCCATCATACTGCTCGCCGTCTGCTGCCTGAAACCTGCCGGTTCCGTTAATCATTCCGTTCTTCCATTCCCCTTCATAGACTTCGCCTGTAATATATTCCATCCGTCCTTTTCCATGCGGAACCTCCGACTTTATTGTTCCCACATAAGTCCCGTTGGAATACTTTCTTGTCACAACCAGCGTTTCTGTCTCATGCACAGAATTCCTGATGATTCCGCGTGAAAGATTTTCAATCCGCTCCAGTAATTTCTGTTTTTCAAACTTCGAATGTGTTCTTGAGATTCCTTTTCGAATCTGGGAAATTCTTCTCTCAACGGCTTCTTCCTCTCCCATTCCACCTGCAATCCTTGTTTTCTCTTTCCAAATCTCCACACATTCCGCACAACCCAGTTCATTCAATGAAACATCCGCCAGCATTTTCCCTTCTGTCTGAGAAAAAAGAACACCTCCTGTCAGAATTGCCAAATCCTGAAGCATTTCCTTCTGACGTTCCCCATGAGACGGTGCTTTTACCGCTGCAATTTCCATTCCTCCATATCTTTTCTCTGTGAAAAGATAAAAAGAAACATCCTCACAGAAATCTTCCGCGATGATCACAAGTTTGGCACCTGTGCTCTTAATCTTTTCCAACAGCGGACGAATTTCTTCCCTGCTGTATATCACCCTGTCTGTAATCAGTAATAGCGGGCTGTTCAATATCAGCTTTTCCGACTTATCCTCTGCCAGCAAATATTCCGGAACACAGCCTCTGCCAAACTCCATACATTCTGCCGGATTTAATCCACATAAACTCTGTGATATCTGCTGCTCTGCAATTTCTTCTTTTACAGGATGCGGATACAAGATTTTCTTAATATCTAAAATCATCGTTTTCAGAACAGACTGCCAGTCTGTAAATGCATAATATTGCTGAACATTGGACAGATAAAACCCAAACATATCATCTAATAGTGTCTCTTCAATTACAAAAGGCATAATTTCCTTCCCTGCATTAATCGCCTGATCCAGTTCCTTCGGAACCCAGATAGACTCCTGCGATCGCCTTGATAAAATCAGTACAAATACACGACAGGCTTTGATTGCCTTCGGAATCTCCCGTGCATAGTTCGAACCGCCTGGAATGCACATCGGTGCCATCCAGCAGGAAATCCCCTCTGCTTCCAAAGCAACACGTACCCATTCCGCTTTTTCAAATTCTTCGGATTTATAACTTATAAAAACATCTTTTGAATTCATCGATGCTCCTTCTTTCGTATAGCTGAAATAATTTCTGTTAGTATACTATCACACTTCCTCTTATTTTACTATCAGGCGGGAAAATTTATAGGATTTTTCTCAAAAATATGCTAGGATATACAGAATGAATTTTATAAAACATTAAGGATATTTTTATGAATCGAACATTAATTTACTATATTAAACCTTCAGAAGAAGGACTCCGAATTGAGCAGTTTCTCCGTGGAAATGGATATTCCCGCCAGAATCTCGTAGAATTGAAAAAAATGAAAGAAAGTGTTCTTCTGAATGGAATCTGGGTTCATTTGAACGATACCCTCAAAGAAAATGACATTCTTACCATCTATATCCAGGAACAGGAATCTTCCGAAAAGATTCCCCCTGTGGAGCATCCTCTGGATATCGTTTACGAAGATGAAGACATTATTGTAATCAATAAACCCGCCGGTATGCCCATTCATCCATCCCAGAATAATTATTATAATTCACTGGCAAATGCACTGGCCTGGTATTATCAGCAGAAGGGAGAACATTTCATCTTCCGATGTACGAACCGACTGGATCGTGATACTTCTGGTCTTACCGTTGTTGCCAAACATATGCTGAGTTCCAACATTCTCTCAGCTGCAGTGCGCCGCCACGACATCCACCGAGAATATCTCGCAGTTGTACGCGGAACCGTCACTCCTGAATCAGGAACTATCGATGCCCCACTTTCCAGAAAAGATGGATCAATCATTGAACGTATGGTGGATTTCGAAAATGGAGAACGTGCTGTCACTCATTACAGACTTGTGAAAGAGGAAAATGGGCACAGCCTTATCTCCCTTCATTTAGAGACCGGACGGACGCATCAGATTCGTATCCATATGAAGTATATCGGTTTCCCTCTTGTCGGAGACTATCTCTATAATCCCGACATGGAATATATCACAAGACAGGCACTTCATTCTCACTGCCTCAGATTTGTGCATCCAATCACCGGGAAACCCATGGAATTTACAGCACCTCTGCCTGAAGATATGAGAAAAATTCTTTACAAATAGAAAAATTCGTTGTACACTTCATGTTAGCAAGCACTAACGCGAAGGAGAGTAAAATGGAAAACATTATTATCATCATAATTCTGCTCGTTCTGGTCTTTATCGGATTACGCTCTGCCCTAAAACATTTTAAAGGCGAAGGCGGATGCTGTGGAGGAGGGGCACCAGTTCCAAAGCAGAATAAAAAACTGAAGAATGTCATTTCCAAAAAAGTCGTTGTCATCGAAGGCATGACTTGCGAGCACTGCAAAAACTGGGTGGAAAAAAGTATCAATTCCATCGATGGTGCGGCAGCTAAGGTAAATCTTCAGAAAAAAGAAGCCGTTGTTTCACTGGAAAAGCATATAGACGACGAGACAATCTGCGAAGCAGTAGAAAAGGCCGGCTATTCTATAACTGAAATTCGAAAAATTGTCTAAAAACAAAAAAGATTGCACACAAGTTCTTTCACATTTCTTTCATTGCGTGCAATCTTTTTCTATTTTCTTAATCTTAATAATTCCTCTGTATCACATTTCACATATTTCAGAAGCTGCTTCGCAAGATGATTACAGTATTTGCAATAATCCGGAAGACAACCCTTTTTGAACATTCCAATCATCCTCTGATAATTTTCTCCCTTCCAGACTTCATCTATACTCTGTCTGTTCAGATCTCCCACATAATATCTTGCATTAGAACAGCAGAAAGCAATCTTTCCTTCCGCCGAAATATAAATATCCTCCAGGAGCCAGTCACACACACCTTTCACAGACACCCCTGTTGGCTGAAAACATTTTTCATCAAGAGGCAGTTGAAGCGGAATATCATAAAACTTCATAGTTTCTAATTTCTTATATACCTCTTCCGAAGTATAAGTCCAGAAAGGCAAATCTCTCATTCTTTTTGCTTCCTCTAAAAGGGTTTCCTCATCGATTACTTTATCCAATACAGACTTATCCAGAGGTGCAGCAACCTTTACCCCGAGTTTTTCTCCGGCTTCTATTGCTTCTTTCAGATTCTTATATAAAGTCTGTGGATAATTTTCTACCGCATCCTCATAATTTCCAATCACATAATTGATTCCTACTTTTGAAAATGTAACTTCGTCCACTCCAAGTTCTGCTGCCATCTCTATAAACTCTCTGCACTGGTGCAGATTCTGCCGCATCAGAACCACCGCCAAAACAAGACGTACATTCTCAGCCTGCGCACGGAGTTTTTTTACATTTGCAATAAAATCCTCAAACTTAAGATTCTTACGTATTCCCTCAAATACCTCTTTTGTCGTTCCGTCACATGAGATATTAATAAACTCAAAATCCGAATAAAATTTCTCCATTCCCTCCGGAAGAATAGAAAGATTGGTATTCACAAAAAATTTCACTCCATATCTTTGATATCTCTCCAGATGCTCTAAGAACCCTTTTGCCATAAAAGGTTCTCCATATCCGTGAAGCCCAACCCGTCTGACATATGGAAGATATTTTTCAATCTTCTGAAAAATATTTTCACTCATATGAAATGCTCCCTGATTTCCCATATAATAGTGGGAACACATAATACAGCGGGCATTGCAGTATGAGGTATGCTCAACCTGCATATAGACTGGATAATGTTTTCTGTTTTTTACATTTCCAACCGCATATTCTATCAGGAACTGACACTCATTAAAATCCTTGAGCGCCATATATTCCTTTTCTTCCAAAAGAATATCATAAAGTTCGCGAATATCTTCATATATCCTGTCCCTCCATTGATATACAAAAATATCTTCTGTCTTGTATTTCCTCATTTCTTCGCGAACCTGTTCACAATTTCCGTCAATGATATATTTTTTTGCGCTCATAACTTCCTCAATCACAAAAAATCTTCTTAAATAATTCTACATATTTCAACGTCAGATAATAGTCACGTTCAGCCTCTTTTCGTGGGTACTTCTGTGTAATCCGAAACTCTTCTGAATAAAATGGGTTCCTTCTCATCATCCCGGAAATATCTGCTCCATTTTCAAACAGAGCATCGAGGTTGGTGCTTCCTCCCTGCTTTTCTATATATGAAAGAACATTTTCCGAAAACCATTCTTTACATTTTTCAATATGAAAAACTTTCTTCGTTCCATTTTTCTTTCGCATAAAATATGCCAGATTTCTGACATTTTTATCAAGAAATGGATATTGTACCTCAATCCCAAAAGAATTCAGCATCAGCTCATTCTTCTTTTTTACAACATACGCGCACATCTGTCTTGGATGATGCTCATAATCAAACAGAAAATTATCTTCCGGAAGTAATTCATAAAAATTCTTATTAAAAATCTGATCCGCACATTCCCCACAGATAATATTTTTACATTTTTCCTCTTTTAAGAGCCTGGCCAGCTCATATTGAAGAAAGATTCCCCGTTCATACACACAACCTTCCAGACGTTCCACAATCTCTTCCATCTTCTCCAGGGTATCTGGCGTCACCATTTTCTTTCGAAAACAAATATTCTCATATAATTCAGATATCTTTTCTGCATTTTCTGTTTCATCCACACCCTTATATCCACCGATTGAGAAACATCTTACCGGTATATCTGGTTTGTATTTCCTTATAAAATGCAAAATGCAGTTTGAATCATATCCTGCAGACAAGGTTAAATTGATTTTTCCATCCAGTATAAGCTGATTTTCAACAGATTTTCTTACGGCCAAGTTCAGGTATTCCTCATAACGTTCTCCATATTTTTCCTCTTCCACTTCTTTGTAAGAAGTTGACAAAACCTGTTTTCTTATTTTTTCTCTGTCAAAGAAAAGACTTGTCCCAGGTTCCAGCTTAAATACTCCACAGACGAGAGTATGTTTTCCATATAAAAACCCATTGTACATGAAATGTGGAAGCATTCCCTCATTTAACTGAAAGTTTTTGTTCAGCCTTTCCTTCAGAACACGAAGAGACGAACTTAAATAAATCCTTCTCCCCTCATCGAGCATATACGTCCATTTCTTTCCGCCAATTGCATCTTCTTTTACTTCCAGAGTTTTCTTCTTTTTATCGTAAATAAAATCTGTATACTCTCCTAAAGATACATTCAATACATCCTCAGCCTCGGTAATATTCAGTTCGTTTCCCTGTATCTCAAAGATTCCCGTTGTCTTATCATATTGCGCGAACATTTCAAACCTCCGGCACTTTCTTATAGGATCATTTTAAAATAGTAAATCGTCTTTTCCAGACCTTCATCCACAGAAATCTTCGGCTCCCAGTTCAACTTTTCCTTAGCCAGAGAAATTTCCGGTCTGCGTTTCACAGGATCATTTATCGGCAGCGGCAGATAAACAATCTTTGAATGTGAATTTGTCATTTTAATGATTTTTTCTGCAAATTCAAGCATTGTAAACTCAGATGGATTCCCCATATTGACCGGTCCTGTAAACTCTGCTTCACTGTTCATGAAACTTACCATTCCTTCTACCAGATCATCCACATAACAGAAGCTTCTTGTCTGACTTCCATCTCCGTATACGGTAATGTCCTCATTTTTTAATGCCTGCACGATAAAGTTGGATACCACACGTCCGTCATTGATCTGCATGTGCGGTCCATAGGTATTAAAAATTCGCATCACTTTAATCTCTATCCCATACTGGCGCATATAGTCGAAAAACAAAGTCTCAGCTGCACGTTTTCCCTCATCATAGCAGGAACGTGGTCCGATTGGATTAACATTTCCCCAGTATTCTTCGTACTGTGGATGAACCAGAGGGTCTCCATACACTTCACTTGTACTTGCCTGCAAGATTCTTGCCCCTGTCTCCCTTGCAAGATCGAGCATATTGATCGCGCCAAGAATACTTGCCTTGATCGTCTGCACTGGATTGTTCTGATAATGTACCGGACTGGCAGGACAGGCCAGATTATAAATCTGATCAATCTCTACAAAATAAGGAACCGTCACATCATGTTCTACAAAAGAAAATCCTTCATATTCCCCCAGAAAGTCAATATTTGATTTTCTTCCGGTATACAGATTATCCAGACAGATAACCTCATTTCCCTGTTTTAATAATTTTTCACACAGGTGGGAACCGATAAATCCGGCCCCGCCTGCGACCAGAATTCGCTTACTCATCTATTTTTACCCCTATCTCGTAGTATTCAAATCCAGATTTTTTCAATCGGTTTCTGTTATAAATATTACGTCCATCAAAAATTACCGGCTGATTCATCTTTGCCTTCATCTCATCAAAATCCGGTTGAAGGAACTGTTTCCATTCTGTCAGAATGAAAAGTGCATCAATTTCTTCAATTACGTCCATTTTATCTTCACAATAAGTAATATCTTCCAGACCTTTAAAATAAAAATTCTGTGCTTCGTTCATCGCTTTTGGATCATACACTTTTACTCTGGCACCATGTTTCAAAAGGTCATTTACTACAACAATTGCACTTGCATCCCTCATATCATCTGTATTTGGCTTAAATGCAAGCCCCCAGATTCCAAATGTCTTTCCTTCAAGATTACCATCGAATCTTCGGAGCGCTTTTTGTGCCAGCAAATGTTTCTGACGTTCATTTGTGTTGCGCACTTCCTGAAGCATGTCCACATTACATCCCAGATTTTCTCCAAGCGCAATCAACGCCTGAATATCTTTTGGAAAACAGCTTCCTCCGTATCCGCATCCCGGATTTATAAAGTGACTTCCGATTCTGGAATCTGTTCCGATTCCCTTCTTCACCAGATTGATGTCAGCACCAGTAAATTCACAGAGATTGGCAATCTGATTGATGAATGAAATCTTTGTTGCCAGCATACAGTTTGCTGCATACTTTGTCATCTCTGCACTTTTTCTGTCCATAAAAATCAGGTTTCTGTCATCCTCCATAAAATTACGATAAAGTTCCCGGAAAATGGGTTTTAATTCTTCTTTTTCCACTCCTGCAACTATCCTGTCCGGATGAAGACAGTCTGTCACTGCAGAACCTTCTCTTAAAAACTCTGGATTTGATGCCACATCAATTGTAAAATCTTTCCCTCTTTCTCGCAGACAGCCATTAATCAACATCTCTACTTTTGCCCCTGTATTTACCGGCACTGTAGATTTATTGACGATCACTGCTGGTTCTTCCAGCATTTTCCCAATCATCTTCGCCGCCTCTTCTACATATTGAAGATTCGCTTCTCCGGTCTCAGACATCGGCGTTCCAACCGCTATAAAGCATAAATCTGTTTTTTCTTTTAGGCATTCGTAACTTCCTTCAAATCGAAGCCTTCCTGCCTCCACATTATCTTTCATGATTTTTTCCAGAGTCGGTTCATAAATTGGAACCATTCCCTGATTTAACATCTCTATTTTTCTCTGATTCACATCTACGCAGACAACCTTATTCCCCATTTCCGCAAAGCATACACCAGTTACAAGTCCTACATAGCCTGTTCCTATCACTACAATTTTCATCTGTTGCCCTCAACTTACTCTCTTAGCCAATTACATTCTCTGCACCAGTACGGCAGTCGGCCTTCTGCCATAGATCTTCGAAACGCACGGTACAGTTCTCCATTCCAGATTTCTTCAAAACTCTGCTCCTTCAGATTCCCAAAATGATATCTTGTATTATAACAGCAGGTTGTTACATTTCCGTTCAGATCGATATAACATCGCTCCACCGCCCACTGACAGATTTTCCCTGCACAAAAAGACGCATTTTCCACCATCTCCTGCGATGCCTTGTTTTTCAAATAATCACAGTTCAGACTCTGATCACCGAAATATTTCTGCACATGACGTTTTTTCTCTTCCCTGTCGAGACTCATTCCATCATCAAATTCATTCTGCGGAATCTGTAATAAATCCAGCCTGTTCAGTTCCTCTGGAACCTCTATCGCAATTCCGATTTTCTCTGCCTCTTCTTTTGCAAGACTCATATGATAAACTGCCAGATTCAGAAATTCTCTTGCACTGTCTCTTTGATTTCCAATACAGGGATTCACACCAAGCATGTGGAATTTCACCTTTTCAAATCCTCTTTCCTTCGCAAAATCCACAATCTCTGTCACTTCCTGTATATTTTGTCTCATGACTACACAATCCAGATGTTTACGAAGAACCGGCGCTGTTTCATTCAGTCTGTCCAGATTGTTACAAAATCTGTCAAAATCCAATCCTTTTCGTATATATTCAAAGGTCTTTTTCTTTGCTCCGTCGCAGGAAATATTCAAAAGATCAAATCCATCTTCAAACAAGGACCACAGTTTTTCCGGAATATGACCAAAATTCGTATTTGTAGAAACCCTGACTCCATATTTGCGATAAAGTTCTATGTAATTTTCAATATTCTTACAGAGAAAGGGCTCTCCGTCCCCATTCAGCATCAGCACCTGACAATATGGAAGCACTGGTTCTACTTTTTGGATGATTTCCTCAGAAATATCTGACGCGCCTTTATTTTCCAGATAAAAATGATTACACATAATACACTGGGCATTACAGCGGTTTGTATGTTCCAACTGGATATATCTCGGATAAAAATCTACACGTCCATCCTCACTTCGTCGGTAAGACTGGATTTTTTCTACATTTTTTAACTTCACTTCTTTCCACTTATTCTGCATAAGAAAATCCCTCGTCCTGCTTTTTAAATGTTAATAACTCCGGCAATCACACTTCCATAGTATTTGCCCAAAAGATGGAAAGTCAGCTCAATCAGATTCAGCCAGGCATTCTTTTCTTTTTTGAACACACCTTTAAGATTTGCCCACCACATTTTATAAATTGCCCAGTCATAATTCACCTTTGTTCCATATACTTTCTGTAGTTTACTGCTTGAAACTCCGTTTCGGAAACTTTTTTTCATGACGCCTTTGACATCTGTTACACCATAGGCATCAATGACAGCCTCCGGAACATAACGGAGTTTTCCACCATGCTCAAGCGCTCGCCAGCAGATATCCACATCTTCTGCATTATTTGCAAACCATTTGTTAAAACCTTTAATCTCATGCAAAAGTCTTCTCTTATAAGCACAGTTTGCTGTGACAAAGGCATCGTTCAGTTTCTTCTCTGTAACTTCATAGCCTTCATCACCAAAATTCATAATAAGTCTCCATGCAAGATTTCCCCAATATTCTTCAATCTCATTGCGGCTCTTTGCCGGAACGACTTTTCCGCCCATTCCGTCAATGTCATACGTCTCAAATGCAGTCTGGATCGCCTCAATCCAATGCTCATCCACAATACAGTCTCCATCTGTAAATGCAACGACCTCTCCCCTTGCCGCCAAAATCCCCCTGTTTCTTCCTGCTGCCGCAGTCTTTCCGGGATTATCAATTACCTTTACCCCCGAAAATGTTTCTGCAATCTCTACAGTGCGATCTGTAGAACCGCCATCTGCGACAATTATTTCAAAAGGCTGCACTGTATTGTCAGTAATCGATTGAAGGCAATCCGCAATAAGCGCCTCCTCATTATATACCGGAATTACTACTGATATTTTCATTCTTTTCGTTCCTTTCTATATTCAAACTGGCTCATGTATTGTTCTGTTGTTTTTAAATGTTCCAATGCATTTTGAAGCAGAAATTCACAGCCTTCGCATTCCCATGGAAGTTCTCCGCCTTGAAATTTCTTACGAATACTCTGATACCTTTCTCCGTTCCAGATTTCTGCAAAAGACTGTTCTTTAAGATTTCCCATATTCTTCATCTGACTGATACAACACAAATTCACAAACTGATTGATATTGATATATGGACGTTTGATCACCCAGTCACAGACTCCACAGACCTTACTTTCATCTTTTCGAGTCACAGTCTCCTTACGTTCTAAAACATCTCCTGTCTTTTCAAAACTTCTGCTTGATCTTAGCTGCAGCTTTTCTTTTTCAAATAATTCTGGAGCAAACTTCTGATATTCTACCGTTCCTGGAACAACTACTTCTATCCCCAGCTCTTTGCCTCGTTCCAATGCTTCTTTGTAATAATAAAGAGCCACATTCGGATAATGTTCCAATGCATCATACTGATTCCCAATTTTAACATCGGGACAAAGCTGCGAAAATACAATTTTTTGAAATCCCAGTTCTTTTGCAAGTTCCACCATCTGTGGAAGTTCTTCCACATTCTGCCGCATAGAAACTGCTGCCATCGTCATATAAAGATTTGGACAGCTTTCCCTCAGTGACCTACAGTTTGCACAGAATTTTTCAAAATTTAGATTACAACGAATCTCTTCAAATGTTTCTTTTACTGCTCCATCACAAGAAATATTAATCTCTGTAAAATATTTCTGTATGCATTCCAAAATCTCATCCGTAAGAATCGAAAGGTTGGTATTCGTCATAAACCGAATCTCATACTGTGCCATCGCTTTGATCATCTTAGGTAGTGCTGGATTCAAAAACGGTTCTCCATTTCCATGCAGGTACACCATCCGTAAAAATGGAAGAATTTCTATCATATTTTCCAGAAATGCTTCTCCAATTACTCCACCATTGTGATTTTTATCATAACTATGGCTGCACATAATACACCTTGCATTACAGATATTTGTACTTTCAATCTGAACCTCCGATGGATAACAGTGTAATTCTGAATTTTGCTCGATTAGATCATATTCCCTAAGAACATCATTCACATTTTTCACAAACTGCCACTGTTTGTTATGGATTCCTTTTTGGATATGATCTTTTAATTCATCCGTTCCATGTATTATTGTCCCACGTATCCAGAACCAAATCTTTTTTCCTTTTAGTTCCCTGTAATTTTCACGGAACCTGTCTCGCTCTGTCCATGACAAAATATAAAGATCTTCGTCCATTTTTTCATCTGCCAAAAATTTTTCAATCTCCTGCAGTTCGTCATCTCTGCACCAAATCTTCTCGTTCATACTT
Source organism: Schaedlerella sp. (assembly GCA_036309085.1). Lineage (GTDB taxonomy): Bacteria > Bacillota > Clostridia > Lachnospirales > Lachnospiraceae > Schaedlerella. Next base: position 16,194 of record JAXJUL010000027.1, on the reverse strand, counting down.
TAAATTTTCTCTTCTATCAAATCGTTCAATAATTTTCTTTTTTCAGCTCTGAAAGCAGCCTCTTCATGAAAATGTTTCATATCCGGAACTCTTAAGTGATCCAGCTTATGATTTTCAATAAGACCACATCCAAGACAGCTTTCTGGAAGCACTCCTGCATAGAACATTTCCCTCAGCTTCTTATAATATTCTCCGTTCCACACTTCACTAAGAGAAGTATTCTTATCCACACTTCCTGTTCTGAACAACTGCTTGCTGCAACACATACAGGTATTTCCTTCGAGATCTATGTAAACTCTTTCTAAAATCCAGTCACAAATTCCACTACATCTTACATTGGAAGGTTTTGCCTCTTTTTCCAGAATAGAATGTTCTTCCTTGTATTCCTCAACAATTTCCGAAATACGAATCATCTCATTGATTTCTTTTTCATTTTTGAAATCCTCCTCCGACTTCATCGCCTCGAATTCATCTTTCACATCTTCCCATGCAAGCGGCTCTCCAAGATCAATCGCAATGCTTACTTCTAATCCACATGCTTTCCCTTTTTCATAGGCTCTCTGTGTAAAATACCGCAATACATCTGGATAATTTGTCATCACATCTTTTGCATTTCCAATGATCATATTCGGCCACATGTTACTAAAGGAAACCTGTGCAATTCCATGTTCCGCTGCAATCTCAATAATTTCCTCCATATGATGAACATTCTGTCTCATAACAACCATCGTCAGATGTTTTCTAATATTTGGACATTCCTCTTTCAGTTTTTTCAAATTCTCTTTAAATTTCTGAAAAGAAAGATTTTTACGGATTCCATTATAAACATAATCATCTGCCCCATCACAGGAGATCTCAATCCATGCAAAATGATCCCGAATCTGCTTCATAATCTTTTCATTTACAACAGTGAGATTCGTATTTGTTGCCATCTGTGCCCCATACTGTGCGTATTGATCGATTAATTCGCAAATATCCGGATGCAAAAATGGTTCTCCCATCCCGTTCAATGAGACCGTATTACAATTCACCATCTCATCAGCCAGATGATAGATCATTTCCTTTTTCAAATGTTTCGCACCTTTATTATGTGTATAATAATGGCTGCACATAATACACTGGGCATTGCAGTAACTGGAAGTTTCCAACTGAATATACGATGGTTTTCCATATTGTTTTGCACGCTTTTTCAAAAAATCAATATTCAGAAGCACCTGATTAATCTTCTTAACAGCAAGCCATCTTTTCTCTTTGTGAAGAGCATCTTTTAAGGTAAGCAGATTTTCTTCATCATTAATGCTGACAATTCTGTCCTGAACATAGATAAAAATATCATCCGCATGAACAAGATCCAACACACTCATGTCGTCTGCCATTTTATACACAAGATCACTGTCCAATATCAGCCTCGTTCCTCTCTGATATTTATCTTTTATATCCATTACACCATTTATATATGTAACAGATTCTTTAGGCTGTGTCTTTTCAAACCCCATTCTGTTATACTGTTCAATCAAAGCTAAAACGTTCATGCACGCCTCCTGCTCTAAGAAATTTTTATGTATTGTAAAATTTCTTTATAATCTCTTCCGTAAAGAATACTGTTTTTCCATTCATCTTCTGATTCCGGCATTCTGCTATAATCATATCTTCGTCCCAGCATATAACCATCGACAGTCATTTGTATTCTTCCATTTACCTGTACCAGTTCCTGCTTTCTTTTCAAACACCCACGATCACATTTCTTATCGAAAATATCATTCTGATACAGATAATAACATTCTCTGTTTACAGACTGATATTTCAAATCCCCTACCATTGTATAAACATTCAGTCCCATTGCCTGAAATACTTGTTTGCGTTTTGGATCTGCTGTCTCAACAGAATACACACGATACTGTTTCAGAAATTCGAAAAAACTTCTGTTCGCTACCGGATTTCGGTTATACCCCATTTTTCCCCAGATTAATTCCAAGTCTGGAAGAATCTCTGCAATCTCCGCTGCAACACCAATATCTTGTACGATTACTGCATCAATCTGCTTATTTTCTACCAGAAATCTTACTTTTTCAATCTCCTCTTCCATATTCCGGTCTGTAATATAACGCGGGGTCTGAAAAATCACTTTTTCCCCACAGGATTTCAAAATATCGATATATGCAAACATATCATATATTCCATTTTCAAACATACGCTTCTGGCAATAAAGATCTCCGATAACCACTCCATCTATCTGGGGATGTTCACATATTTTCCGAATGACATCTCTGTCATAAACTTCTATACCAATAATCATCTCTACAAACCCCTTACATACTTTCCCGATTCAGTCTTGAAACATAGTGAAGATACGCTTTTTTAGCAGGAATTTCTTCATATTCATCCACATATTTTCGAACACGTTTTACAATCTCTGTACGATATTTTCCTTCTACCGTTCTTCCCTCTATCTTGAATGACTGAATTCCCATTGCCATATACATTCCTGCAATCTCTGCACTGCGAACCGGATACTCTGCAATTGCCTTTGCCTTTCTTCTTGTATCCCCTTCCGCCAGTTCATATTCCTCCCTGCAAAAAAGTCTATGTTCTCCATCGACAAATGTATGTGGAAGACAGCACTGGCGGATATCATTGAAACAAGTTCCGCCCTCAGCTACCAGTTCGTACTCCAAATTTGGCTCTGCATTCATGATCAGTGCCATTTCATCCAAATACAGATTTGCGTAAAAAATAATCCTCTTTACTCCAAGATCTTTTAAAATTCTCACTGTTCGCAAATTATACGCACCAAGAAGAGTGCTCGCATGGATAACTGAATATTTGAGTTTTCCGATAATATCCGCAATCAGACCAACCTCGGATAAAATCAATGCATCTACTTTTCCTTCATCCAGTGCAAACAATTTTTCTTTCAGTTCAGCCATCTGACTTTCACCGACAAATGCATTAATCGCAACATAAATTTTTACACCCTGCTGATGGCAGACTTCTGCCGCCTGCAGGATTTCTCCCACATCCAGATCAACCAGACTTGGTCTGGAACTGAAACTTCTCAGCCCCACATATACCGCATCTGCCCCTGAATCTATCATAAGCTGTAAATCCTCTAATCTTCCTACCGGAGCCAATACTTCAGCTTTCATGTTCTTCTCCTTATCTTTCACAGAAGATTAATTCTTTTCAATACGGTTCCCGTGACCACTGTAGCCAAGACTTCGAGGCATTACAATTTCCAACGTCACTTCCTGTTCAAACAACTGATTCATCTCTGTCTGAAGCTTTGCTGAAATCTGTGCTTCCATGCTCTCTGTCTTTATTACAATCTCATCATTCTCTTTATAAATCTTATAATCCCCATAAAATCCATGTGAAAATAATACATTCTCTACCATTTCCGGGAAAATATATTTTCCATTCATATCAATATAATCTGCAAGTCTTCCAAGATAATACAGCCTTGGATAAACACTTCCACACTCACATGATTCGTATGTAATCTTCATCATATCATCCGTCCAATATCGGAGCAGTGGAAATCCTTTTTCCCAGAGTGTTGTATAAATTGCAATTCCAACCTCTCCTTCTTTTACTGGCTGTAAAGTTATCGGATCCACCAATTCGATCATCAGATACTGATTTAAAAAATGAAGTCCGTTTTTCATCGGACATTCTCCGGCCATTGGTCCGAACATTTCACTCATCCCAAACATATTATAGCAGTCGGCATCCCACGTCTCTTCCAGAAGTTTTCTTCTCTCTTTCGAAAGAAATCCACCTCCAAGCAGAAGTTTTTTTACAGTAGACTCTTTTGCTGCCCTTGCCGTTTCAGGATTGTACACAACGTTGGAAACAACATTGGGTCTTGTAGCAATTGCTGTCACAGGCACCTTTGTGATCACATCCACAATATTTTCCGGAGATGGTTCTGGACAATTTACATATCCTGCTCCCATTGTTGTAAATTCCCACATCATTGTGTGTGCCATGACGCCAGTATCTACTGGTGCCATGATTCCACCAAGATCATTCTCATTGATTCCAATTCTTCCCAAAAATTCTTTTACAAATTCCTCGTGTACTTTTTTATCATTTTTATTGTAGATATAAAATGTTTTATTTCCTGTTGTCCCACTGCTTGAAAATACTCCATAAATATCTTTCATCTCTGTAGCTGTGCGCTCCATGATGCCAGACTCTCTGATTTCCGGTTTATAAGTAAATGGAATTTCCTGAAATTTTTCGTAACTTTCAAATACACTCGCATCTTTTATCTTTCTGGAATAAAAATTTGCTTTATATAAACCATTTTCATATAGTTTTTTTAATTGTCCCAATTCCTTTTCGTACATATTATCCCCCACAGCTCTATTACGCAAAAATCAGCAAAACTGCCGCAATCAGGCAGAAAATACTTGTTATATTTGACCATGTTGTAATCATTCCATTATGTAAGATTCCTTCCATCTGTCCCTGGAAATATACGATATCTTTGTTGATATAAGATGGCTTTCCTTTTCTCATACATTTCCAGAAAAATCCCGCTTCATTTGTCAAAATCAGTAACTGTACCACGAACTGATGCAGAAAAGATGTACTTTTATATTTTGCAAAATGATTAAAAAAGAGGGACATCATTGCTGTATCAAAAATCAGCCACAGCGGATACAAAAGCAGAATCAATGGATTTTTAAATACCACTGCATTTGCAACCATAAACAAAAATACAATGAAAAATACCGTCAATTTTCTTGGAAGTATTCCCATTACATAATCTTCATGCTTGTCCATCAGATAATAATTAGCCGCACCATAATGCCAAAGTCTTTTAAACATTGCCTTCACTGGAATCCATGTTTTCTTACTATGATAAACCAGTCCATCTTTTGTACACTTGAATGTATAACCTTTCTTTGTAATACAAAGTCCAAGGTCTACATCTTCTCCGCCTGGTTTATTTGGAAATCTCTTATCAAATCCTCCAACTTTTTCAAAAACTTCTTTTCTCACAGAACAGTTTGCTGTTGGTGTCCAAGGCACTTCCGGAAGCCATCTTGGAAGACCAAAACATACGACGAATGGAGATTTATTCACTGCTTCCCAAAACCATGTATCTTCTCCCACGAATTCTAAAAGACCGGCAACTCCTCCTACTCGTTCCTCTGTATATAATTTATAATGTTCATTCAACAGATTCGGTGTTGCAATACAATCAGAATCAAGGAACAAGATGATATCGTATTTTCCTGCTCTTGCTCCTACATTTCTCTTTTCTGCAACAGAAGGTGAAAAATAAATTCTTCTCGCATCGTATTTTTCACAAAGTTTTTCAATTTCTTTAACATCATTTTCGTTGCTGTCATCAACCAGAATTACTTCGCTCTCTCCATCGAAATTTTGTCTGGCAATGTATACACTCTCAAGCAGATCTCCTAAAAGTTTTACCCTGCCCTTTGTCGCTATTACAATACTAAACCCATTTAGTTTCTTCATTTCCCGCTCCTCACATTTTACAATAAGATAAATGTCAATAAATATGCTGTGACATATGTAAGACCCAACTGCCACATACGTTTTGCATCATCTTTCATTCCAAATCTGATCTGGTATGAATTGTATACCATTCCATTAAAGAAGCCTGCCAGTGATCCTTTTGTCAGCGGATGTTTTACACGGTAAAATTCATACATAGACTGAACAATCTGTGCACCAATGTAATGAATCGGGTTGATAAAACCTTTCTTCTTCATTGTCACACCATACTGATAAATCCAGTTCATCACAATCCAGACACAGGCACAAATTGCCATCGCCGGATTCTTCATAATCAAAGATAAAATTATACTAAAAAGCAATACCGCTGTTTCAATCACATAGTTTCTAGGAATGACTGGTTTATACAATTCCGGATGAATCTGGGCAATATGATACTCCATCGTTCCCCATCGTTTTGCCCTATTGTGAATTGCCTTTGCATTGTTCCATGTTTCTCTTGAATGATACGTATAAGCCTCAGGTGCAGAACCAATCATATACCCCGCTTTTGTCACACGATATGTCATCTCCAGGTCATCTCCGCCAAGCTTAAACGGAAAATTCTCCTGAAACATTCCGATTTCTTCTAATACAGATTTTTTAAAAGAAACATTATTTCCAATTGTCCAGGAATGAAATGGATATTCTTTTGCAAAAGAAAAGGAACTTACCAGGGAGGTGAGTTCAAGAATCTTCCACCAAAATGTTTTTTCTCCTACAAATTCTGTATATCCCAGGATTCCTCCGAGATTTACAAAACTGTTCTTCCTGTAGGCCTCCACATATTCATCCAGAAGTCCTTCCCGACAAGTTACATCCGAATCGATAAACAAAATATAATCATACTTCGACACTCTGATTCCAAGATTTCTTTTCTTTCTTACACTATCATCGCCTTCAATATATTGTGCATCATAATTTTTACATGAGTTCTGAATACTCTCTTTTTCTGAACCCCTGCTGCTGTCCACAACAAGAACTTCTGTCTCGCCCTGCTGATAGCGATTACGCTCTCTGTATAAAGATTCCAGCAAAGCATCCAATAATTTCGAACGATTCCACGTTGGTATCACAATCGAAAAATTCATCTTTCTTCTCCTCCCTCAACAATCATTGTCGTCAATTCACCTGTACATAAAAACCAGCATCCCTCACACTCACGTCTTACCATACGTTCTCTGACCTTCTGATACTTCTCTCCATACCAGATTTCCGACAATGTATTTTCATATAAATTCTCTACCGGCCCAAAACTACCACTCCAACACACTCTTACATTTGCATAAGCATCGATATATGTTGAAATATAACCAGATAAACATTTATACTGATCTGGCACTACCTTTTTCTCTTCAAAAAATGGAACAAAATGTTTTAAAAATCCTTCCGAATTTGCGATAAGTGCACCATTTTTTTTCATAGAAATCAGTTCTTTTATCACTTCTTTTAATTTATCAATATCCTGAATACTCAAAATATCTTCTTTTGATTTATCGAACTGATGATATGGGCTCAATTGAACAGCCACACCTTTTTCTGAAAAATAGCGGATAAATTCAGGCATCTCTTCCAAATTATTCTGTGTCAGCACAGGTGTGATATGAATTCTTACATTCTCGTCTTTTTCTTTTATTTCAAGAAGTTTATCAATTCCCTTTAACGCCCTTTTCAGGGAGGCGCCTCTTTGTATCCGATAAGCTTCCTCATCCAGTGAATCAATAGAAATGATAAAATACTTTAACCCTGCTTCGTAAAGCCTTTCTGCCTTTTCTTCTAACAGCAAACCATTTGTAAGCATAACAGGTACGATTCCCTTACTTACAATCCGTTCAACAATCTTTTCAATATCACAGGTTACAAGTGGTTCCCCTCCACTAAGACTTAGAGCCTTCACGCCCAGTTCTGCCGCCTGATCTACAATTTCTAAAATTTTTTCTACGGAAATTGTACTCTTTTCTTCAATCCCCTGTTTGCTGACTGCATGATTACAATATACACAATCTGAATTACAACAATTTGTAATCTTCATCATTACGTATTGTGGAGGGCAAAGGATTTCTCGCATCCGTACAGATTCTTTTACAACATCTCTCAGGCCTCTGACATCTGCCATTCTCTCTCCTAACAGGATTTCTTTCATATCCTCTACTACATCATAAATGGTTTCCATCCTGCCCCTCCTTCTGACTGATATGTAACTTCGCTTTCACAAAAATATTAATAAATACCATCTTGCTTTTAAATCCGCCATACAGATAAATCATCGCAACCGGCACCACACTCCAGACAATCGGATATGAAACAGCAATTCCAACCAATAACAAAATCGGCATATAAACATTGAATAAATCTTCCATCGGAACAGCTTCATAAGTAAACAGCCATTTTTTCTTCAAATATACACAAATAACAGTTCCAATAATTGCTTCATTCACCAGGTAACAAATGATAAACAACCATAAAATCCAATGCTCCAATACAATTTTTGAAAATAACAGACAAATTAGCACAAGTTCCAAAAAGATTTCTGCAAACATCGCATTTTTATACAAACTTTTTCCACTCGAAATATAAGTCTTTACTCCTGTCTTCAGATCATTTTCAAGATCAATCACCTGATGTATGATAATGTAGCGCATTCCATCCACAAACAAGAGCACCATCCAGATTACAAACAATACAGTCTCCACCTCAACAAGAAACGGAACAAGCAGTACCGGAACACATTTCTGAGCAATTGAACATTCCACCAGACCAATTGCCCCCTTTTCCTTAAATCTAAGCCCTTTTACTGAGTAAGCCGCACCCAGAAAATAAATTACGATACTCAGCAAAATACAAATTGTATTCCAGTCAACCAGCACCAACAGAGGAAGGTTCCCCACCAGAATCAATCCAGTCATGGATGCCACAACCATCCACTTGGGAACATGTAAAATCACCTTCTTCTTTCCTGCCTTACGGTCAATATCCATATCGGAATAATCGTTAATCAGATAACTGAATGCCAAAAATGCTGCCAAATACAGAAAATAACTAAAAAATCGATAAAGGAACTGTTCAACTCCATACTGTTTTGGATCCAGAAAGTAGAAATACATAAAAACCGAGAGCATCATAGGAATCTTCGAATCATACCATTCCCTCACTCTAAAATATTTCATTACATTACTAAGCATCTTTCTCAATCCTTTCCAGAACCATCGGAGCAGCAATCATAAACCATGAAGAATATTTTTCCGGATGTTTCACAAGATCTTTTTTCAAATCGTGAAATGTAATCCACTTTACTTCTTCAATTTCTTCTTCGTTAAACTCAACTTCTCCAGCATAATTTCCCAAAAAGACATGATCAAATTCAAATTCATACAAAGATTCGTGATATTGTGTCCGATATACAAAATGTCCCACTTCTTCAACTTTACAGGCAAATCCAATCTCTTCTATCATACGACGTGGTACAGCCTCATCCAATGTCTCCCCAAAACGAGGATGAGAACAACATGCATTCGCCCATAAACCTCCAGAATGATATTTATTTATATTACGCTTCTGAATCAACATCTTCCCATCGTTAATTATAAAAACAGAAAATGCTCTGTGAAGCTGTCCGATTCTATGTGCTTCTTCTTTTGTCGCAGAACCAATTTCATTATCACTCGTGTCTACTAATATCAATAAATCATTCATATCAATTCAACCTCGCTTACAAAAAATATTTTTTCATCTCCGCATAGGGAATATCCAACCCTACGAGATATTCTTTACTTTTCTCCTGAAAATAAAAGATAAACATTACAGCCAAAAACGTACTCCATTTTTTGAACGTACCAGTATTCTCAATATTCGCTATCGTCTGTCTGGTAACCCCTACCCGATCCGCCAGATCCTGTTGGGTCAGATTCAGCATTTTACGCAGAATCGGCATATTTTCTGCAAGTTCTTTATAGCATTTCTGCTGCAGTTCTTCCCATTCTTTACTGTTAATACTCATCTCTCAACTTCACCATCCTAAAATTGTCAAAATGTTAAATCATTTGACATATATTGTCTATTTATTTTACCAAATATGTAATGATTTGTCACGCAAATCAGCGATTGATTTTTTGTTTTGAAATAACAATTGCATCCTCTACAATAAAAGACTAAAATACTACTAAAGGAGGTGCCTTATGCAAGATATATATAAAGTAAAAACCCGCCCTTTAGCAGCCTGTGAAAACATCATACAGGGGGAGAAATATAGAATCACTCTCCTGACAGAAGGGCTTGTACGTCTGGAATATTCTGAAGAAGGAATTTTTGAAGACCGCGCAACACAGTTTGCATTTTACAGAGATTTCCCGAAAACAAATTTCCGTGTACTTCGAACACCAGATGGTATTGAAATTCACACATCCCGCCTTCACCTGGTATACAATGAAAAAGATTTCTCCTCTTTCGGTCTGAGCATCCAGGTAAAAGGAAATTTAAGTGTGTATCACAGCATTTGGAAATATGGTGAGAAAAGTATCGCATCCTTTTTACCACAATTAAAAGGAACTGCAAGAACACTGGATATGGCCGATGGCGAAATTCCTCTGGAAGACGGAATTATTTCCGCAGCCGGCTACTCTTTGATCGATGACAGTAGATCACAGATTCTTCTCGAAAATGGATGGATCGAACCTAGAAGAAAGAATGTTCAGGACTTATATTTCTTCGGATATGGTCACGATTATAAAGAAGCCCTAAAGGATTTTTATTACCTCAGTGGAAATACACCTATGCTTCCTAGATATGCTCTTGGAAACTGGTGGAGCCGCTACTATAAATACACAGAAGATTCTTACATGAATCTTATGGAACGATTCGACAAGGAAAATCTTCCATTTACAGTTGCCGTTATTGATATGGACTGGCATCTTGTTGATATCGATCCAAAATATGGAAGCGGATGGACCGGATACACATGGAATAAAGACTTTTTCCCTGATCCGAAACGTTTCCTGACAAAGCTCCACGAACGAGGAATGCATACCACACTCAATGTGCATCCAGCAGGAGGAGTAGCCGGACATGAAGAAATGTATCTTGACATGGCCAAAGAAATGGGTGTGGACTATGAACACGAAGATCCTGTTCTCTGCGACCCTGCGAGTCCGGAATTTCTGGAAGCCTATTTCAAATATTTACATCATCCACGCGAAGAAGAAGGCGTAGACTTCTGGTGGATTGACTGGCAGCAAGGAAGCAGTTGTAAAATAGAAGGCCTCGATCCATTATGGATCTTTAATCATTATCATTTCCTTGATAATAAGAGAAGTGGCAAACGCCCAATGACATTTTCCAGATATGCAGGTCCCGGAAGTCATCGCTATCCGATCGGTTTCAGCGGGGATACATGGATTACATGGGATTCCTTAGACTTTCAGCCATACTTTACATCCAGTGCTTCCAACATCGGTTACGGATGGTGGAGCCATGACATTGGCGGTCACATGGGCGGTATCAAAGATGATGAGATGGCAACCCGCTGGATACAGAGTGGTCTGTATTCTCCAATCATGCGTCTTCACAGCAGCAACAGTGAATTCAATGGTAAGGAACCTTGGCGATATAAGAAAGAATCCGAACTCGTTATGGGAAATGTTCTCCGAGAACGTCACAAAATGCTTCCTTATCTGTACACAATGAACTACAGAGCTTACAAAGATGCATCTCCTCTGGTTCAGCCAATGTATTATGATTATCCGGAAGAACAATCTGCATACAAAGTGAAAAATCAGTTTATGTTCGGAAGTGAATTAATGGTTGCTTCCATTACAAGCAAACGAATCCCTGGTATGAACGTATCTGAAATTAAAGTATGGATTCCGGAAGGACTCTGGTACGATCTTCATACCGGTGTTATGTACGATGGAAATCGTATGCTCTTTATGTACCGCGATATCAACTCTGTTCCGGTATTAGCAAAAGCCGGTGCCATTCTCCCATTTACAGATGAAATCAGTGGTTTACAGGCAACAAAAAATCCATCCACACTCCGATTGAAAGTTTATGCCGGTGCAAACGGAAGCTTTGAAATGTATGAAGACGATAACGAAACCTGTGGATATGAAGACGGTGACTGCGTAACAACACAGTTCACATATACAGAAGCGGACAAAGCAGAATTTATAATCTGTTCTGCACAGGGTAATCTTTCACTGATTCCTGCAGCCAGAAGCTACACAGTAGAACTGACCGGCTTTTCTAATGCATCGACAGAACAGATAACTGCAACTGCTAATGGAGAAACAATACCTATTTCTCTTTCATACGATGAAAAGAAACAGGCTGTGATCGTAATACTTCCAGAAATCGATGTAACAAAAGAAATCAAGATTATAATCGATAAAAAATTACGCTCCTCTAAAAATAACGTACTTAAAAATTGTTTTGATTTCTTAAATCAGGCAGAGATGGACTTCTTCTTAAAAGATGATATTTACAGTATCATTGAGAAAGAAAACCGTACCCCTGTACTCCTTGCCCAGCTGCAGACAATGAATCTGGGGGATAAACTTCTGAATATTTTAACAGAGTTAATCACAGCCATATCTTTCTAATATTTGATAGCCTGTTAAAAAACCAAAAAATAGCTTATAAATAAAAACAAGGGGTGACTTATCAAGAAATAAGTCACTCCTTGTACCTTTCCACCTATACCACTTGAAAGTCTGACAATGGCAATTTTATGGCTTTTTATTTATTAAAAACAATTTTTCATAGATTACATTAGTCTATAATATGATATTCTTTCAAAAGTTCTACCCGATCCATTCCTATTTCTAGACTGCTGGATTTTTCGCCATTTTTCTTAGAATTCTTTATATAATTTAAAATTCTCAAACCCCATGCGACAGGAAGCAAAAACGGATATCTCTGCAACCATGGATATCCTTTTTTCATGTAATCAAAATTTGGAAACAATGATGCATTTATAGATGCCATAACATTCTTTTTTCCATTTTTAACTGCCGCAAGCGTAACATTAGCACTATGCTTACGTTCCGCTGTACTTTGTCCAAACACACCGCTGTCAAGTAAATCTTGCAAAAGATTACTACAATCGAGATCATACATCAACAATGCCTCCGGATATCCTACATCATTTGGAATAAAACCAAGATATCTCTTCCCTATTTCAACCAGCCCGTTCCAAAATCCATCCAATCGTAATCCTTTTAATCTATCATACATATATGACCAGTCTATTTGTTCTTTATAATAATCTGCCATCATCACCATGTCACAAACCTGACGAATTCCAACACCACTATGTAAAAAGTGCTTAAAACTATGACAGATTAAATAAAACATATGTAAAGTTGGATCTAACGTCCAGATTTTGATATCTTGTATCTTTTCAATGATAGCTGTTTCAAAAACTTTTTCAAATTCCTGATTCAAATATCCATACGCTCCCGATTCTTCTGAAAATAACTTAAAATGCAATTCAATATATACTCCATTTTTCGGATGTCGATACGGAATTTCACATGGCAGATTGTTCATATCTATTTCTTCTCGCTGCATGCCCTCTTCAAGAAGAATCTTATCACACAATTCAAATTCTTCTTTTCGAATCAGTAAATCTTCATCACCTGATACTCTATAATCTGATTTCGCATAAAGATTACGACAAATAATACCTTTTACAACCACAGGTTTTATTCCTTGCTCTAAAAGTTTTTTATATAATTGTAAAAATCCAGCTTCTCTTTGTGCCTGAAGCATTACATTCATAATTGTACTTTTTTTTAAAACTTTCAGAAGACCTTCATTTTCTTTTTGTAATACAATTGTTTCCTGTCGAATCTGCTCATAAACTACTGCTGTAACTTTATGCACACTTGCCAATTGATATAATTCCATTAATCCCGAAAAATCATCTGGAAAATGATATTCTTTTTCATGCATAAAACAATTTAGAATTTTTAAGAATTCTTCCTGAACACTCGTTAAATAATTCTGCAACATTCCTCTACTCCTTTAAAAATTCAGTACTGCTATATATTACGCTCCGTTCAATACTCCTCCAACAATCTGCACTTTACTTTCTGCTAACTGTTCCATACTGTCCATGATATGATCCACTTTTGCAAAATCTTTTCTCACAACAAAATTGCTCCTTCTGCAAACTGAGCCAAAACAGTTGCATCTGTAAGAATTCCCACAGGTGCACTATCGAGAATAACAAAATCAGCCCATTCCTTCATATCATCGATAATTTCTTTCATCAACTCTGTGCCAAGATATTCAGAACCATCTTCGAGTCCTAAAATTCTTCTATCTGAATACCTCTATTTCAATGTCAGCAAAACAAGTATTATTACACCATTCTTTACTATAGCAAAAATAAAGAAAAGATACAAGGATATATAAATCGTACCTTCCATTCGAAAAGTAGATTTTTACTTGATAAAACCGGTTTTAGAAAATTAGATTCATGTTTTTTAGAGAGTAATTTCATAATGCTTTTACCGACTGTGTTAAGATCGACTGAGAAAGTCAACATTTTTGCTCCAAACTCCTTCTCAAAAATCAGTTTATACCTTATAATTGAAAAAAATTAGAAACAATTTATGTAACATCGCAATAGTAAATTCTCTTTACAGGAAACACCAAAGCTATACTTTTAGAGTTAAATTAGGAGAATGTTTCCGCCGGTCTTGGCAAGTTATCAGTGCGTATCCTCTTATAGTTTCAATTAAAGAAGGACAGATCTGCAACCTGTGCAAGACGTTGGGTTCCTTGATATCTCCTTATTATATCGTAAGCATATGGCAAATAATCCGTATGGGGCAGTCATTCAAGTGAAAGAATTGCGGATATTTAAAAAAATAATTAATTATATCAAGATGATGCTGGGGCAAAAGCTCCTAATGGTCTTTGAAAATTTAATATTTTACAGTAAATTCAAAACTCTTTTTCATGAGTTATAATAAAAGCGTTTTTCTGTTTTGAATAATGATAAACCATCCAGACCTAACACACCTGTAAATATATTATAGGTGCACCTATCATAAGAAAGCTCTTTGAATTCCGAAAGGACTTGGGAATTATGCTCCAAATCCAATATTAGTGTAGAAATACACCAAAAATTAGTATCAAATGTTAGTAATCAATACGTCTTTATAACAAATCTACTGTGAGATATTAAATTTTCAAGAATCTTTTATAGGGTCAGACACAGAAAACACTATGTTCTGCCCCAGTATCATCAATATAAAAATAATATAAAGAAAATCTATGAAAGTGTCATCAGGAATGAAAAGTAAAAGGAATTTCATCATTATATTTTTGATCGGAGTATTATTTTATGTAATGATTTCTCTATATATTTCATATTGTGTTTTGACTGTTCATACTTATAATTTTCAGTCAGATAAGGTGAAGGATGAGATTAAGTTTGTCATACTTTCAGACCTTCATGACCATGAGTTTGGCCTGGGAAATGAGGAGTTAATTGTAAAGACAAGGGAGTTGTCTCCGGATTTGATTTTGATTTTAGGGGATATGTTGAATAACAATTCTGAGAATGTGAAGGTTTCGTGTGAGTTGGTTAAAAAGCTGACTCAGATTGCTCCTGTGTATTATGCACTTGGCAATCATGAAATTAGTTATATGGAGCAGCATTCGGATTTGGTCTGGATGCTGGAGCAGTCGGGAGCTGTCGTGTTGGACAAGGAGTTTGTCGACTTGAATATTGCAGGGACAGAGATTCGACTTGGTGGATTGTATGATTATGCTTTTGGTTTGAATGGTGAAAATAAAGCGGAAGTCACACCGAATAATGTAAAACATTTTCTGGAAGAATTTCAAGAGACGGAGTATTTAAAAATTATGATGTCTCACAGACCGGATAGTTTTATTTTCGGAAATGCCAGTGAATATTGGGATATCGATCTGGTTTTGAGTGGACATAATCATGGCGGACAGGTTGTACTGCCTTTTGCAGGCGGAGTATATGGCGGCGATCAGGGATATTTTCCAGAATATGTGCATGGTCTGTATGAGAAGGATGGAATGAATATTTTTGTCACCAGTGGACTGAGCAGTAATCAAAAGATTTTACCGCGATTTAATAACCCGCCAGAAATTGCAGTGATTATTTGTAGTGAAAATGACTACAGATAGTATACGGTAAACCATAAGTACCTTGACATGAAAATGGACCATCGTTTTCGATGATCCTTGATTATTTATTAGATTTAATTCTGCAGATTTCTGGAAGCTTGTCTGACCAAGGCCTCAGATCTTCGATAAAACTTTGATCTGTATCATCCATATGTTCTGCTAATTCTTTAAGAAGATGCTCCAGATAACGGAACGGATTTAGTTGATTCGCTTTCGCCGTTTCAGTGATGCTGTATATGATTGCACTAGCTTTTGCACCTTCGATAGTATCAATCAGTTTCCACGTATGTTTATGGAGGCAGAAGCTGCGTAGTGCTCCTTCGGTTGCATTGTTGTCCAAAGGAACTTCGCCATCTGGTCCTATGTCAAAAAAAAGTACAAGTTAAAAATGACTTTTTCCTTAGAACTTGCCATAAATTAACTCGCAAGTTTTTCAGCCATACAACACAGTTTTTGTTGATATTCACGCTCATATTGTTCTGGCGATAAATAGCC
>JAXJUL010000026.1:0-57268 GCA_036309085.1 Schaedlerella sp. | reverse complement strand
TTTCAACTTCGTCAGAAACATGAAGAACACCACGTTCTACTCTACCTGTAGCAACTGTACCACGACCTGTGATAGAGAATACGTCTTCTACTGGCATAAGGAATGGTTTGTCTGTAGCACGTTCTGGATCTGGGATGTATTCATCAACTGTTGCCATAAGTTCCATGATCTTGTCACCCCATTCGCTTGATGGATCTTCAAGAGCTTTAAGAGCTGATCCTTTAACGATTGGGCAATCTTCGAATTCATATTCTTCAAGAACTTCTGTTACTTCCATTTCTACAAGTTCGATAAGTTCTTCGTCATCAACCATATCACATTTGTTAAGGAATACAACGATGTATGGTACGTTTACCTGACGGGACAGAAGGATGTGCTCTTTTGTCTGAGCCATAACACCATCTGTAGCAGCTACTACAAGGATAGCGCCGTCCATCTGAGCAGCACCAGTGATCATGTTCTTAACGTAGTCAGCATGTCCTGGGCAGTCAACGTGTGCATAGTGACGATTGTCTGTTTCGTACTCAACGTGAGCTGTAGAAATTGTGATACCACGTTCTCTTTCTTCTGGAGCTTTGTCGATATTTTCGAAATCAACTGCAGCATTACCAGCTACTCTTGCAGAAAGTACTTTTGTGATAGCAGCTGTAAGAGTTGTTTTACCGTGGTCAACGTGTCCGATTGTACCAATATTACAATGTGGTTTGCTTCTTTCAAATTTAGCTTTAGCCATTTTGAATAATCCTCCTTAAAAATCTACCTGTTTCCAGGCATTTTATATACATTTTTACTCAGCTGAGTCTAATTATATTTCAAACTCAGCTGATTTTCAAGTCTTTTTTAAGAATTAATGCTAATATTAGCAATTATTTACCAGAAAGTACCTTTTCCTGAACAGATTTTGGTACTGGTTCGTATTTTTCGAAGAACATTGAGTAGTTACCACGACCCTGTGTTCTTGAACGAAGGTCTGTTGCATATCCGAACATTTCAGACAATGGAACATAACCACGAACAATCTTTCCACCGCCGAGGTCATCCATACCTTCGATACGTCCACGACGTGAGTTGATATCACCAATGATATCTCCCATGTATTCTTCTGGCATAGTTACTTCAACCTTCATGATAGGTTCAAGAAGAATTGGAGAACCTTTCTTCATAGCATCCTTGAATGCAAGAGAACCTGCAATGTGGAATGCCATTTCGTTAGAGTCTACTTCATGGTAAGATCCATCGTATACGTTAGCGTAAACACCAACTACTGGGAATCCACCAAGAATACCAGACTTCATAGCTTCTTCGATACCTTCGCCTACAGCTGGGATGTATTCTTTTGGAATAGCACCACCAACAACTGTGGATTCGAATTTGAATGTTTCTTCACCGTTAACATCCATTGGCTCGAATTTAACTTTACAGTGTCCGTACTGACCACGTCCACCAGACTGTTTAGCATATTTGCTGTCAACTTCAACTGGTTTTGTAATGGATTCTTTGTAAGCTACCTGTGGAGCACCTACGTTAGCTTCTACCTTAAATTCACGAAGAAGTCTGTCTACGATGATTTCCAGATGAAGCTCACCCATACCAGCGATGATTGTCTGACCTGTTTCATGGTTTGTATGAGCACGGAATGTTGGGTCTTCTTCTGCAAGTTTTGCAAGAGATTCACCAAGTTTACCCTGTGAAGCTTTTGTTTTTGGCTCAATAGCGAGCTCAATAACTGGCTCTGGGAATTCCATAGATTCAAGAATTACCGGGTGACGTTCATCACAGATTGTATCACCTGTTGATGTAACTTTGAATCCGATTGCTGCTGCAATATCACCAGAGTATACTTTGTCAAGTTCTTCTCTCTTGTTAGCATGCATCTGAAGGATACGTCCAACACGTTCTTTTTTGCCCTTTGTAGCATTAAGAACATAAGAACCCGAGTTACATGTTCCAGAGTACACACGGAAGTAAGCAAGCTTACCTACGAATGGGTCTGTCATAATCTTGAATGCGAGAGCTGAGAATGGTTCTTCATCAGAAGCGATTCTCTCAACTTCGTTGCCATCTTCATCCACACCTGTGATAGCTGGGATGTCAAGTGGTGATGGCATAAATTCAATAACTGCGTCAAGAAGTTTCTGAACACCTTTGTTTCTGTAAGCTGTTCCGCAGCATACTGGAACTGCTGTACATTCACATGTAGCTTTTCTGAGAACTGCTTTGAGTTCTTCAACGCTTGGTTCTTCACCTTCAAGATACATCATCATAAGGTCATCATCTAATTCACAGATTTTTTCTACTAACTCTGTTCTGTAAAGTTCGGCATCATCTGCCATATCTTCTGGGACGTCAACGATAGAAATGTCATCACCTTTATCGTCATTGTAGATATATGCTTTCATTTCAAACAGGTCAATGATTCCCTTGAATTCATCTTCTTTACCGATTGGGAGCTGGATGCAGATTGCATTCTTTCCTAATCTTGTTTTAATCTGTTCTACTGCTCCGTAGAAGTTAGCACCAAGGATATCCATCTTGTTGATAAATGCCATTCTTGGTACGTTGTAAGTGTCAGCCTGACGCCATACGTTTTCTGACTGTGGTTCTACACCACCTTTAGCACAGAATACACCAACTGCACCATCAAGTACACGAAGTGAACGCTCTACTTCTACTGTAAAGTCTACGTGTCCTGGAGTGTCGATGATGTTGACACGGTGCTCTAAAGCACCTTTTTTTGGCTTGCAGTTTTCCTGCAGAGTCCAGTGGCATGTCGTAGCTGCTGAAGTGATTGTGATACCTCTTTCCTGCTCCTGTTCCATCCAGTCCATAGTAGCAGTTCCTTCATGAGTATCACCAATTTTGTGATTAACACCAGTATAATAAAGGATACGCTCTGTTGTTGTTGTTTTACCAGCATCAATATGAGCCATGATACCAATATTTCTGGTTCTCTCTAATGGATATTCTCTTCCAGCCATTGTTGCCTCCTATTAGAATCTATAATGAGCAAATGCTTTATTAGCTTCTGCCATTTTGTGCATATCTTCTTTTCTCTTAACTGATGCACCTGTGTTGTTAGCTGCATCAAGAATTTCGTTTGCCAGTCTTTCTTCCATTGTTTTCTCGCCTCTCTTGCGTGAGAACATTGTAAGCCAACGAAGTGCAAGAGCCTGTCTTCTGTCTGCTCTAACTTCGATTGGAACCTGGTAAGTAGCACCACCGATACGTCTTGCCTTTACCTCAAGTACTGGCATGATGTTGTTCATTGCTTCTTCGAACACTTCGATGGCTGGCTTATCAGCCTTTGCTTCAACTCTTTCTAATGCTCCGTATACAATTTTCTGTGCTACACCTTTTTTACCATCAAGCATGATGTTATTAACAAGTTTTGTAACAACTTTATTATTGTATATTGGATCCGCTAATACATCTCTTTTCTGAGTATGTCCTTTACGTGGCACGGTCCTTCCCTCCTTAATCATATTTTCGGCTAGTCGCCGGATTAATTCATCGGTACTCACATGTGTCTCTCTATGATCCATGTGCTCGTGGCAGCGATATCTCCGCAACCTACGATATCATAGTTCTGTTTGTGGATACGATTTAACTTACTTAGTTACTTATTTTTTAGCGTCTTTTGGTCTCTTAGCGCCGTATTTTGAACGAGACTGTCTTCTCTTAGCAACACCTGCTGTATCAAGTGTACCACGGATAATGTGATATCTTGTACCTGGCAAGTCTTTTACTCTACCACCACGGATCAGTACAACACTATGTTCCTGAAGGTTGTGTCCTTCACCTGGGATGTAGCTTGTTACTTCGATACCGTTTGAAAGACGTACTCTGGCGATCTTTCTAAGAGCTGAGTTAGGTTTTTTAGGTGTAGCTGTTTTTACTGCTGTACATACACCTCTCTTCTGTGGTGCAGAAGCGTCTGTAGCACGTTTTCTCAGAGAGTTGTACCCTTTCTGAAGAGCTGGTGCTGTAGATTTCTTTTCAGAAGTCTGACGTCCTTTTCTAACTAACTGGTTAAATGTTGGCATTTCTTTTTCACCTCCTATGATTTTTCGTAAACCTCGTATCTTCGAGGCAGGTTGCAGATAATCGTAATTATCTTCTACATTATAAGTGGTGCAATCGCTTCTTGCTTTTTGCACCTCGAATATCATATTACTTTTCTTTCAGGATGTCAAGGGATTTTTCTTGTAATTTCAAACTTTTTTTAGATTTTTTTACAAATATTTTTATCCCCTGATCTATTTCTCTGCTTTAAAAAAGATTGCACCAAGCGCACCCGGTCCTGCATGTGTACCGACAGTACTTCCAACAATACAAATCTTAATATCTTCTGCATTTCTCTTAAAAATAGCTTCATTATCCTTTGCAAATTTGCGCACGCGTGTATCATCCAATCCTGAATATACCAGAACAAATGGCATTGTATGATCGATACCGCCTGCCTCTTCAATCTGTTTCAGAAGCAGATTAGCCGCATTCTTTGAACCACGGGCTTTACCAAGAGACTCCAATGCTCCATCTTTTACGCCAAGCACTGGCTTAATGGAAAGCATTCCGCCCAGAACTCCTTCTATATTAGAAATACGTCCTCCACGTCTTAAATACTCAAGTGTGTCAAATGCCGCAATCAGACATGCCCTTTCTTTTACATTTTCCAATGCTTTTACAATTTCTTCTGCAGTCTTTCCTTCTTCGATCAGACGAAGAGCGTACTCAATGAGAATTCTTTCTCCTGCACAAACATTTGCACTGTCGATAATATTAATTTCTTCCTCAAATTCAGATGCTGCAACAACAGCGCTATTGTATGTTCCTGAAAGTTTTGATGAAATTGTAATAACGATTGGTGTATCACCTGCATCCAGCGCCTCTCTGAGTGCCTCTTCAAAAGCAAATGGTGTTACTTGGCTTGTCTTTGGCAGTTCATTACTTTCTTCAAGTTTTTTATAAAATTCTTCTGCGGAAAGAGTTACTCCATCCTGATATTCTGTATCACCAAACTGTACTGTCAATGGAAGTATCTTTAAATATTTGCTCTCCTTCTCTGACATATCGGATGCTGAGTCCGCAATAATTCTAATTCCCATTTTTCCTCCTATTTTACATATGCAAATATTATTTGCTTAAATTCAATTCAATAATAATCGCACTCATTATATTGATTGCCAGCCAGCTTGTCAACAACTATTTAATATTTCTTTAACATTTTAGCGAAGAGTTTAAAAACTCATTATTATATAAAATAATTTGCTCAAAAATGACTAATAGTCCGTATAAAAAGATACCAGAGAAAATCCCTGGTATCTTTACTGATTCTTTTATTCTTAGTATGCTCTTCCCCAGTATACCATATGCTTCGCAGGTTTTCCGCAGCATACACATACATCGGATAAATGTTCCTGTTCCTCCGGAATACATCTGGATGTCACGCCTGATGTCTGTGCTTTGATCTCATCTTCGCATGCTTCGTCTCCGCACCACATTGCTTTTACAAATCCGTAATCTTTTTCGAATTTAGCAACCATTTCTTCCATATTAACTGCAACATCAATATGTGCATCAAGGTGTGCTTTTGCACGTTCGAACATCTCTCTCTGCATTGTTTCAAGAACTTCTGCAAGTTTTGTTGTAAGTTCATCAAGTGAAACAAAGATTTTTTCTCTTGTGTCACGACGAACAATGATTGCTTGATTGTTCTCGATATCCTTTGGTCCAATCTCGATACGAGTTGGAATTCCGAGGATTTCCTGTTCACTGAATTTCCAGCCAGGAGCCTTGTCAGAATCGTCAATCTTTGCTGTATAACCGGCAGCTCTCAATGTCTCAAGAAGTTCATTCGCTTTATCAAGCACTCCTTCTTTATGCTGAGCAATTGGAATTACCATTGTCTGAGTTGGTGCGATTCTTGGTGGAAGTACAAGACCACTGTCATCACCATGTACCATGATGATCGCACCGATAATTCTTGTAGATAATCCCCATGATGTTTCATACACACTGTGAAGCGCATTGTTTTTATCAGAATATTTGATATTAAATGCATCAGGGAATCCGCTTCCGAAGAAATGGCTTGTTGCAGACTGAAGGGCTTTTCCATCATGCATCAGCGCTTCTACTGTATAAGTATCTTCAGCCCCTGCAAATTTTTCACTTTCTGTCTTACGTCCACTTACCAATGGAATTGCAAGATCGTCCTGAATAAAGTTGCGGTAAACGTCACGCATCATCAGAGTTCTTTCTTCTGCTTCTTCATATGTAGCATGAATTGTATGTCCTTCCTGCCACAAAAATTCTCTTGAACGTAAGAAAGGTCTTGTTGTCTTCTCCCAACGAAGTACTGAACACCACTGGTTCCATACTTTTGGAAGATCACGGTAAGACTGTACTGTTTTGCTCCACACATCACAGAACAGTGTCTCTGATGTTGGACGAATACAGAACTTGTCCTGAAGTGATTCCAGCCCCCCCTGTGTTACCCATGCAACTTCTGGAGCAAATCCATCTACGTGATCTGCTTCTTTCTGAAGAAGTGCCTCTGGAATAAGCATTGGAAGGTAAACATTCTCAACACCTGTATATTTAAAACGCTTATCAAGATCTGCCTGAATTTTTTCCCAAATAGCATACCCATTTGGTAAATAATTCAGACATCCTTTTACACCTGAATAATCACATAATTTTGCTTCACGCACAACGTCTGTATACCACTGCGCGAAATCTTCCTCACGGGAAGTAATTGACTGAACTAATTTTTTTCCTTTTGCCATGGTTTCTCTCCCTCTATTTCGTTCTCAATCATACCTGCCATTCTATCGGATAAATGCAGGGTTGTCAAGTTTTACACTTATCTCTGAATCTGAAGCAGCTTCTGTTTCAGTTCATTTTCCATACGTCTCATTTCACCTTCCGCCTCACGTCTTTTCTGACGTCCTTCCTGCTGAATGCGAAGTACTTCATCAAGTGTTGTAATCAGCGATTCGTTTGTCAACTTCAGTGTTTCCATATCTACAATTCCACGTTCTGATTCTTTTGCAGTTTCGATCGTGGCCATTTTAAGTTTTTCAGCATTTTTACGAAGCAATGCGTTCGTCATATCTGTAACTTCACGCTGAGCTGCTGCTGCCTGTTGTGAATGTTCAATACCAAGTGCAATAACCATCTGACTCTTCCAGAGAGGAATTGTGTTTACAATTGTAGACTGAATCTTCTCTACCATCATTGTGTTATTACCCTGCACAAGACGAATCTGTGGAGCCGTCTGCAGTGATACCTGTCTTGTAAGTTCCAGATCATGCAGCTTTTTCTCAAAACGATTACACATGGAGTCCATATCCTTCGCAGCCTGTGCATCTTCTGCAAGCCCGGTTCTCTGTGCCTTGTCAATCAACTCCTGAAGCTGTGTTGCACGCACTTCTGCAAGTTTCTTCTTGCCAGCCATGATATACATTGTAAGTTCTTTAAAATACGTAAGATTTAATTCATACATCTTGTCCAGAACTGCAATATCTTTTAAAAGTACCACCTGATGGGAATCCAGTGCTTTAATAATATGGTTAATATTTGTTTCCGCCTTTGCATACTGTGTCTTCATATTAGCCAGTTTATTTGCCGGTTTTTTAAAGAATCCCAAAAATCCTTTTTCTTCTTCCTCGCCAAACTCTTTGAGTTCTTTTACAACATCAGCAAGAAGATCTCCAACTTCCCCGAGATCTTTTGTTCTTACGTTATCCAATGCCTTTTCAGAAAAATCTGCCATCTTTTTCTGAGTTCCTGCACCATACTGCAGAATCATCTGAGAATTGGTCAGATCAATCTGCTTTGCAAACTGTGCAACAACCTGCTTTTCTTCAGCAGTCAATATAGAATCATCAAAAAATGGTTTTGCTTCTTTTTCAATAACTGGCTTTTTTTCTTCTGCTGCAAATGGTTCCAATGTTAATGTAGGTGTAGCTGCAAATTCGTCAAATCCGTTATTCATCCTTAACCTCCGTCTATTTTCTATATAATATAGTATTTATTTTTTCAAATGTTCTTCTGTCAGCCCTTCCTGTGCAAGCATTGTATTCAATACAGAAATGTCAGAAGATAAATCCCAGGCTGTCTCTTCAAACAAACTGTCCAAAAGCTTTTCAAAAGCTATATTCAATGTATCTAACGTCTTTTCAATCTCTCGCTTGGATGAAAGAATATTCTCACCCTGTACAGGTTCTGCGTCCAGTGATTCATAAGCCTTCAGAAGCTTTACTGTTGTCGGAAGATAATATTCCATCATGCGATGCAAATCTGACACAGATTCCGGATTGCTTTCCACCCAGTCAAAAATACTGTCAACAACCTTTTCTATTTTATAAATCTTGTCTGAAACTTCTTCTCCCGGAATCGCATCATTGCACGCCCGAATAATACGAACATATTCTTCCCCAGCTCTGATCACTTCTTTTACTTCTGGTGACAGATTAGCTGTTGCTTCTTCCTGTGCTTTCTTCTTCAATTCAGCTTCTCTTGCCGCTCTCTGCTGCTGTTCTGCCAGATTTTTTCTCTGTACCTCAAGTTCAGAATACTGCTGATAAGCTTCATTGCTCGTGATCAGACAAGTCTTCTGTTTATCCAGATGTCCCTGTCTGAACCAGCCTTGCCGAATCATTTTTTCAATATCTTTTTTAACAAATTTTACTGACTTATTAACCTTCTCAGCAAGTTCCCTAATATTGCCATATTCTTTATATCCCAACAACTTTACATATGAACGAAACCTTTTCGCCTTTTTGATCTTCTTGATTCCAACTCCTAGTAAAGCCATAGAAATAAGAAGTAAGATTCCTCCCAGACCTGTTATCGGTACACCGATCACACTTGCATAATCAACAAAAGTCACCGCAAGACCGCTCAAAATCGTAATCAATGATCCCAATCCCAGACAACCACCAGTTACAGTAAGCACTACTCCGCCTGCAATTGAGAATGCACCACTTGAGTATAATTGTGTATTATATCCTTTTGCAAGGCTATATTTCTGTGTTTTCTGTACAGAATAATTCTGCTGGCTGTTCATTCCTGAAGAATACTGCCCATACTGAGGACCACTTCCATATCTATTCTGCTGACGATATTGATAATTCCCATACGTTGTATGTCTGTTCTGCTGCGCATTTACCGCCTTTTTGATGCCTCTTCCAATCTCATCCGCTGCTCCTGAAATCGTATCATTGATTGTCTGATTCAATTTGCTGAAGTCTCTGGAATCGATTGCATCCTGAACATTTCTGCAAATCTCTTTTCCAAAAATCTCCCAATCTCGATTATTCATTTTTGTCTCCTCCCTTCGCAGAAATCATCTATATTATCGAAATTTTCCCATCTTGACCATTTTTATAATTTGTATGATAATTATTTTAGACAGATTAGGGGAAATAGTCAAGAAATATACTTATTATATATTCATAAACAAAAAGGAGAGTATCCATGAAAATAGATATTATATATGAAGATTCGGAACTGATTGTTTGTATCAAACCCGCCGGCATACCGACCCAGAGCAAAGAAATACGCACTCCCGACATGGAAACCTTATTAAAAACTTATATACGAAAAAACAGTCCTTCCAAACAGGTTCCTTATCTCGCAGTGATCCACCGCTTAGACCAGCCTGTAGAAGGACTTCTCGTATTTGCTAAAACTCCTGCTGCCACCAAGAATCTCAACGCGCAGCTTACAACTTCAGGTTTTGGAAAATATTATCGTACACTGTTATCAAAAACCCCGGCATCTTCAGAAGGTACTCTGGAACATTTTATGGTGCGTGATGGACGCACAAATACTTCTTCCATCTGCAGCGCAGATACAGATGGAGCCAAAAAAGCAATTCTTCATTATAAAGTAATCCGCACAATTGGCGAACAGGCAGTAGCTGATGTGGAATTAGATACAGGAAGACATCATCAGATCCGTGTACAAATGTCCGCTATCGGTTGTCCTATTGTCGGTGATACAAAATACGGCGCTCCTGCAGTTTCATCATCGACGGAAAGACCATCTGCTTCTCGACGCCCGACATCCCGCTTAGAAAGCCGCCGCATCGAATTGTATGCCTGCCGTCTCACATTTCTTCATCCAAAGAGCAAGAAGCCGATGAATTTCGAAATATCGAGATTAGGCGAATAGAAGGAAAATGGGTCTGAACGCACGATTCAGACCCATTTTTCTTCTATTTTCTCACTATTCCACTTCTTCTATAAGTGCATCCTTATATTTTTCCAGAATTGTATTCTGAATCTTTTCTCTTGTACCGGAGTTTATCGGATGTGCGATGTCTCTGTACTCACCATCCAAAGATCTTTTGCTTGGCATTGCAATGAATAATCCTTTTTCTCCCTCTATGATCTTAATATCATGTACTACAAATTCATCATCAATTGTAATGGATACCACTGCTTTTAACTTTCCTTCTTTTGCCACCTGTCGTACGCGTACATCTGTAATCTGCATACCCCGTTCTCCTTTCTTCTTGCCGTGCCGAATTTTCGCAAATCCTAAAACACTTTACCATTCAAAACGTTCATGTTTTTCTGTAACTATCTTTATTCCGTCCTCACCGATATGTCTTGTGTTTGCCCGGATTGTACTCCGGCTCTCGACAATGCAATTTTCAATATATGTATTGTCTCCAATATAGATGTCATTCAAAATAATTGAATTTTTGATCACGCAGTTATTTCCAACAAATACTTTTTTGAAGATCAGAGAATTTTCAACTGTTCCATTGATAACACTTCCTGTACCTACAAGACTGTTCTTAACAACTGCTCCTGGATTGAATTTTGCCGGAGGCAAGTCCACCACTTTGGAACGGATTTCCGGCAATTCTTTAAAGAAATATTTTCTGATCTCTGGTTTCAGGAAATCCATATTTGTCTTATAATAAGAATCTACAGTAGCAATATTGCTCCAGTAATCTTCCATCTTGTATGCATAAATCTTTTTCAGATTTTTGTAGCGGATCAGGATATCATTTACAAAATCATATCTTTCTTCTTCTGCACATCTCTCCAAAAGATCAATCAGAAGTCTTCTTCGCAACACATATATTCCAGTGGAAACAATCTGAGAATTTGCAACCATTGGCTTTTCTTCAAACTGACGAATTCTACAGTCTTCATCCATTTCGATTGTGCCAAATCTTGTCGCCTCGACTTCATTTCCGATATCTTTTACTACCACAGTAATATCTGCATCTTTTTCGATATGGTATTCCAAAACCTTATTGTAATCCATCTTATAGACTGCATCTCCTGACACGATTACTACATAAGGCTCATGGCACTTCTGAAGGAAGTCCAGATTCTGGTGCATAGCATCTGCAGTTCCTCTGTACCAGGACTCATTTCTGGAAGTGATCATCGGAGTAAATACATATAATCCACCCTGTTTTCGTCCAAAATCCCACCATTTGGATGAGTTGAGATGTTCATGGAGTGAACGTGAATTATACTGAGTCAGCACTGCAACTTTCTGAATTCTTGAATTCATCATATTACTCAGAGCGTAATCAATTGCTCTGTAGCTTACTGCGATCGGCATAGCCGGAACTGCACGCTTTACTGTCAGTTCCTTCATCTTCTTATTATTACCGCCTGCTAAAACAATTCCTACTGCTTTCATTAACGCTCACCTGCCTTTATCAATGTTTCACCACTTCCTAATACACCCGCGTTGTAATCTTCAAACACTGTCAGACCACTGACTGCTGTATTTTTTCCAATTTTTACACCAGATGGAATGACAGAATTTTCACCTACGGTTGCGATGCCGCCACTGTAAATATTCGGTTTATACTTATTCGAAACTTCCTCTCCGATTCCCATCGTAACATTATCACCTATCATGGTATTTTCAGCAATGATTGCTTTTTCAATCACACAATTCTCACCAATCGTTACATCTTGCATGATAATAGAATCTTTGACTACACTTCCTTTTCCAATTGTTACTCCTGCACCGATTACAGAACTGCTTATATTTCCATAAATTTCCGTTCCGTTCGCGATAATACATTTATTTATAGAGGCATCTTCTGCAATATATTGTGGAGGAAGAATGGAATTATTTGTATAAATCTTCCAAAATTCTTCATAAAGATTAAATTCTGGAATAATATCGATCAGTTCCATATTTGCTTCCCAATAAGAGCTCAAAGTTCCAACATCTTTCCAGTATCCATGATATTCACAGGCAAATAAACGTTGTCCCCTTTCATGACAGTATGGGATGATATGTTTTCCAAAATCGCAGTTTGGCTGACTGGAAAGTTTTAAAAGAGCTTCCTTCAATACCGGCCAGCTAAAAATATAAATTCCCATTGACGCGAGATTACTGCTTGGTTTTTCCGGCTTTTCTTCGAATTCTGTTATTCTGCTCTCACTATCTGTGACAACAATCCCGAAGCGGCTGGCCTCTTCAATTGGAACCGGCATAGCCGCAATTGTCACATCAGCCTGATTCTCTTTGTGGAACTTAAGCATCACATCATAATCCATCTTATAAATGTGGTCTCCAGAAAGAATCAGCACATACTCCGGGTTAAAGGTCTCCATGTAATCCAGATTCTGATAAATGGCATTCGCTGTTCCTGTATACCATTCACTGTGCGTACTTTTTTCATATGGTGGAAGAATAGAAACACCACCGATATTTCTGTCCAAATCCCACGGTATGCCAATTCCTATATGTGTATTGAGCCTGAGTGGCTGATACTGTGTCAACACTCCAACCGTATCAATCCCTGAATTGATACAGTTACTGAGCGGGAAATCTATAATTCGATATTTTCCCCCAAACGCAACGGCTGGTTTAGCTACTTTTGCTGTTAAGACCCCCAGGCGGCTTCCTTGTCCGCCTGCCAACAACATGGCAATCATTTCTTTCTTAATCATGCTGTCACCTCTCTCCATTTTATTGCAGATATTATATCATATTTTTTACCAATATACATATATTTTACAATTTTTCATTGGTTTGAAAAACCTTTTTGTTAATATTGCACAAAAAGAACTTCTTTCAATTTTGTCCATATATAGTATAATATAAGAGAGAGTAAATCTTTATGACTAAATTTAATACGAATATATTAAAAGAAGGGACTATTATGTATAAGATTGATTTCAAAAAACCAATCCATATTCATTTTATCGGTATTGGCGGTATCAGCATGAGTGGTCTTGCAGAGATTCTTTTGAACGAAGGATTCACTGTATCTGGTTCAGATATGAAGGAGTCTGCATTGACACAGCATCTTGAAAGTAAAGGTGCCCGTATTTTTTATGCTCAGATTGCCTCCAATATTACAGATGATATTGACTGCGTTGTTTATACAGCTGCAATCAGTTCATCCAATGAAGAACTTATGGAAGTTATGTCCCGCGGTATTCCGACACTGACTCGTGCGGCACTGCTTGGACAGTTAATGAAGAATTATAAAACTCCTGTAGCAGTTTCCGGAACTCATGGAAAGACAACTACAACATCCATGCTTTCCCATATTTT
Organism: Schaedlerella sp.; assembly: GCA_036309085.1. Lineage (GTDB taxonomy): Bacteria > Bacillota > Clostridia > Lachnospirales > Lachnospiraceae > Schaedlerella. The sequence continues at coordinate 43,711 of JAXJUL010000026.1, read as the reverse complement.
CCTGGCAGGAGATCTTGATCCAACAATTTCTGTTGGCGGTATTCTGCAGGCAATCGGCGGCAATATCCGCGTTGGGAACTCTGATGTATTTGTCACAGAAGCCTGTGAATATACAAACAGCTTTTTAGAATTTTTTCCAAAATACGCAATTATTCTTAATGTGGAAGAAGATCATCTTGATTTCTTTAAAGATCTCGATGATATCCGTAATTCCTTCCACAGATTTTCAAAACTTTTGCCAGAAGACGGTGCTCTGATCATCAATGGCGATATTGAAAATTATGAAGGAATCTGCAAAGATCTGGATTGCCGTATCATCACTTACGGTTCTTCTCGGGAATTTGATTACCATGCACAAAACATTTCCTACGATGAAAAGGGCTGTGTATGTTTTGACCTTGTAAAAGGCGATAATGTCTGTGAACATATTCATCTTTCTGTAACAGGAGAACATAATGCGTATAATGCACTTTCAGCAATTGCAACTGCTGAACTTCTGGGTCTTTCTATGGATACAATTCAGAAAGGTCTTCTTGCATTTACAGGAACAGACAGACGTTTTGATTACAAAGGAACTCTGAATGGTGTTACCATCGTTGATGACTATGCACATCATCCAACAGAGATCAAAGCTACAATGATGGCTGCAAAACACTATCCTCACAAAGAACTTTGGGTAGTTTTCCAACCACACACTTATACACGTACCAAGGCATTTATGCATGAATTTGCAGAAGCACTTTCACTGGCTGACCACCTTGTCCTTGCTGACATTTATGCAGCCCGTGAAACAGATACACTTGGTGTTTCTTCTGAACAACTTGCAGAAGAAGCCAGAAAACTCGGTACAGATGTTTACTATTTCCCATCTTTCCAGGAGATTGAAGAATTCCTGAAGACCAACTGTGCTACAGGAGACTTGTTGATAACTATGGGAGCCGGAGATGTTGTAAACATTGGAGAAGATCTTCTGAAATAGAAGTTATTAACATTTTCCATATAGAGTTATCCACAAAAAACCTGCTCTGCCATCAAAAAAGTGCTTTTTCGTAATTCATTATGATGCTATAATACGTTTACACATGAGAGAAAGGTACTTTAAGAAAGAAAGGTTTTATGAAGACTTTAGAAGTGAAGAACATTTTCCAGACAAATGCAACTTTGATTGCAAACAATTTTATAGATGACTATATGATAAAGGCGAACGGAGAATTTGTAAAAGTATATTTATTTATATTAAGGCATAAAGATAATCCCTACTTTTCACTTACTCCTGCTACTATTGCTGATAGTCTGAATCTCACCGAGAATGATGTCTTAAGAGCACTCAGATACTGGGAAACTGAAGGACTTCTATGTCTTGTTTCTGACAGCAAAGAAGCACATGACAGAACAGAACAGAAAAAAACAGATTCTGTACAGAATCCAAAGGAAGTGACTCCGGCAGCAAAGCCTGTTTCTCATGATTCCTTCAAAGCACAAAAAGAATTGAAATCATTGTTATTTATTGCAGAACAGTATCTTGGCAAGACATTATCACGAACAGACATGGATGCAATTACATATTTTTATGAATCTCTCGGTATGACTGCTGATTTGATTGAATATCTGATTGAATCCTGTGTTGAGAATGGACATAAAAGTATTCATTATATCCAGAAGGTTGCGATTTCATGGAGTGATGCAGGTATCCGAACAAAAGAACAAGCAAAGACACATTCCGCAGTCTACAATAAAAACTGTTATACTGTACTCAATGCTTTTGGTATTAAAAATCGAGGACCTGCAGTATCTGAACTTACATATATTCGCAAGTGGACAAATGAACTGGGATTTTCCCTGGATATTATTCAAGAAGCCTGCCGTCGAACAATTGCAGCCACACATCAGCCAAGCTTTGAATACACTGACAGCATCTTAGAGAACTGGAACAAGCATAATGTTCATCACTTAAAGGATATTGCTGTTTTAGATGCAGCTTTCCAGAAAGATAAGGCTGCCAGAAAGCCTGCCATTTCCAAAACCACTCAGCCTCAAAAGAATCATAATAATTTTGAGCGACGTACATATGACATGGACTCTTTGGAAAAGAGATTATTAAACAGTAATTAAAGGAGTATTTTTGTGGGACTTAAAAATTCACAGTATCAGGCAATTATGAGGGCTTATGAACAAAAACAGCTCAGAAGTCATGATATTTACAAACAGCATTACGAAGAAGTCTGCCGGTATTGTCCGGAATTCAGAACTTTAGATGAATCTATCGCCAGTCTCTCACTTCAATACGGAAGACGTTTACTTAATGGCGATGAAAACGCTGTAGATTCTTTAAAAAAAGAATTGGCTGTTCTCAGAAATAGTAAAGCCAAACTTCTTGCTTCTGCTGGATTTCCTCAGGATTATCTGGAACCAGTCTTTGAATGTAAAGACTGTAAAGATACCGGATACATCGGAAGCCATAAGTGTCATTGTTTTAAAAAGTATGTTACTACTCTTCTTTATGAACAGTCCAATCTGAAAGAAATATTAAAGAAAGAAAATTTCAGTACATTTTCACTGAAATATTATTCTGACAATTATATAGATGAGATCAGTGGACGTTCTTCTTTATCTATCATGAAGGACGCATTTCTGACTTGTCATAATTTTGTCGATAATTTTGCCGTGCAGCATCCGAATCTCTTCCTTTATGGAAGTGTTGGTGTTGGAAAAACATTTTTATCCAACTGCATTGCAAAAGAATTGATAGACCGTGGATTTTCGGTTATATACTATTCTGCTCCTTCATTTTTTAACACACTTGCACAAAGTGTGTTTGATAAAAATGATATAAATGCACAGAATATGTATGAACATATTTATGACTGTGATCTTCTTATTATTGATGATCTGGGAACGGAGTATACAAACCAGTTTATTGCTTCCCAGTTCTTCACATGCATCAATGAAAGGCTGCTTAGTAAGAAGTCCACTGTCATCTCAACCAATTTATCTCTGGATGCGCTCGCTGATCTTTATACAGAGCGTTCGTTTTCCAGAATCACAAGTAACTATATCATGCTGAAATTAATAGGGGATGATATAAGAATACAAAAGAGGTTTCTAAATAGGGAGGAAGCATAATGCTGCGTCGAAACGAAAGAATCTTAGAAAACATTCCAGTTGGAGCTTTAGGTCTGATTCCTATCATCGGCTGCGAAAAACTTGGCAAAAAAGTAAACGAGTATCTTGTTAAATGGAGAAACGACAGTAATCATCAGCATAAAGACGATGTTGTTTTTACTGGTTATGTAGAAGATACTTATTTGATCAGTACATCATTACCACGTTTTGGTTCTGGTGAAGCAAAAGGTATTATCAATGAATCTGTACGTGGAAAAGATGTTTATATTATGGTAGACGTATTAAACTACGATATCACTTATAAACTGTCTGGTCGTGTAAACCGTATGTCTCCAGATGATCATTATCAGAACCTGAAAAGAACAATTGCTGCCATTGCAGGAAAGGCAAGACGTATCAATGTAATCATGCCATTCCTTTATGAAAGCCGTCAGCATAAGAAGAGCCACCGTGAATCACTTGACTGTGCACTTGCACTTCAGGAACTGGTACGTATGGGAGTTGACAATATCATCACATTTGATGCACATGATCCTCGTGTACAGAACGCTATTCCGCTGCATGGATTTGAGACAATCTCTCCAACATATCAGTTTGTAAAAGAACTTCTGAATACTCAGGAGAATTTAAAAATCAACTCCGATAATATGATGATCATAAGCCCGGACGAAGGTGCTACAAACAGAGCAATTTATCTTGCCAACGTACTTGGTCTTGATATGGGTATGTTCTACAAACGCCGTGACTATACACGTATTGTAGATGGACGTAATCCTATCGTTGCTCATGAATTCCTTGGAAGCTCTGTGGAAGGAAAAGATGTTGTTATCATTGATGACATGATTTCTTCTGGTGACAGTATCCTTGATGTTGCAAAGCAGTTAAAAGCACGTAAAGCTAACCGTGTTTATGCTTTTGCTACATTCGGTCTTTTCACCAACGGTATGGAAAAATTTGATGAAGCTTACGAACAAGGATTGATCCATGGCATCTTTACTACAAACCTGATCTTCCAGACAGAAAATCTTCTTTCTAAACCATACTATCACAGCTGTGATATGAGCAAATACATTGCGCTGATCATCGATACTCTTAACCATGATGGTTCTATCAGCCGTATCCTTGATCCAAGCAAACGTATCAGCCATGCATTGAGCTTATATAAAAAGGGTGAAGAGATTACAGATTAATAATTAATTTATAATATATTTAGGGACTCTGAAAAGAGTCCTTTTTGATTAGCTTTATATTTCTTGTAATGCACAGAATTCTTCTATGGCAAGATAAAAGAACCCCCAAGTCTAACAGACTTGAGGGTTCTTATTATGTAATACTATTTAATAACGATATTACAGAAGTCCTCCGATAGAAAGGAAGAGTGGTGCAAATACAAGAGATACAACTGTCATAAGTTTGATCAGGATGTTGATAGATGGTCCTGATGTGTCTTTGAATGGGTCACCTACTGTATCACCAACTACTGCTGCATGATGAGCTTCGCTTCCTTTTCCGCCGTGATGTCCTGTTTCGATATATTTCTTAGCATTATCCCATGCTCCACCAGAGTTGGACATGAAGATTGCCATAAGAACACCAGATACAAGTGCTCCACCAAGGAGACCACCGAGTGCTTCAACACCGAGAACAATACCTACAACGATAGGAACTACTACTGCCATAATACCAGGAACGAGCATTTCGTGAAGAGCTGCTGTTGTAGAAATAGCTACACAAGATTTGTAATCAGGTTTAACTGTTCCTTCCATGATGCCTGGGTTCTCGCGGAACTGGCGTCTAACTTCTTCGATCATCTTGTAAGCTGCTTTAGATACAGAATCCATAGTCATAGCTGAGAATACGAATGTAAGCATACCACCGATGAAGAGACCGATAACTACCAATGGATCAAGAAGGTCGATACCTTCAAGTTTAGCTGCTTCTGCGTAAGATACGAAGAGAGCAAGTGCTGTAAGAGCTGCTGAACCGATAGCAAAACCTTTACCCATAGCTGCTGTTGTGTTACCTACAGAGTCAAGTTTGTCTGTGATTTCACGAACTGATTCATCAAGACCTGACATTTCTGCAATACCACCAGCGTTGTCAGCAATTGGACCATAAGCATCAACCGCTACTGTAATACCTGTTGTAGAAAGCATACCTACAGCTGCAAGAGCGATACCATACAGATCAAATACCTGGAATGAAATAAAGATACCAACACAGATAAGAAGCATTGGAGCTGCTGTTGACATCATACCTACAGCGATACCAGAGATGATTGTTGTAGCAGGACCTGTTTCAGACTGCTCACCAATCTTCTTAACTGGTTTATAATCAGCAGATGTGTAGTACTCTGTAACGTTACCAATGATAACACCAACAACAAGACCAGCTACAACTGCAATACCAGCTTTTAAGTTGCCAAAGCACATATTACTAAGTACAAGTGATACAACAATTACAATACCTGCAGATACATAACTTCCCTTTGTAAGAGCTTTCTGTGGATCTGCATTTTCACCTGTTTTAACAAAGAATGTTGCAATAATAGATGCAAGAAGACCTGCTGCTGAAACAGCGAGTGGGAATAATACACCTGCTGTTGCAAAAGCTTCTGCTTCAAGAACTACTGCAGATACACCAAGTGTAAGAGCAGATACAAGTGATCCAACATAAGATTCAAACAAGTCAGCACCCATACCAGCTACGTCACCTACGTTGTCACCTACATTATCAGCGATAACTGCAGGATTACGTGGGTCATCTTCTGGAATACCAGCTTCAACTTTACCTACAAGGTCAGCTCCAACGTCAGCAGCTTTTGTATAAATACCACCACCAACACGAGCGAAGAGTGCTACTGAAGAAGCACCCATACTGAATCCTGATAATACTCCAGCATCGCCTGTGATAATATAAACGATACTTACACCAAGTGCACCAAGACCAGCTACACACATACCCATAACGGCACCGCCTGAGAATGCGATTGAAAGCGCTTTATTCATACCGCTTTCTTTTGCAGCATTAGCTGTTCTGACATTTGCCTTTGTAGCAACTGTCATACCGCAGTAACCTGCGATAATTGAGAATACAGCACCACCGAGGAATGCAACTGCTGTTGTGAAGCCGATTCCAACACCAAGTGCGATAGCTACTACTACGATAAATACAACAAGAATTTTATATTCTGCTGTAAGGAAGGCTTTAGCGCCTTCTGCGATTGCTCCTGCAATCTCCTTCATTCTGTCTGTTCCTTCGTCAGCTTTGCTAACTTTCATAGCAAGATAACCTGCAAATAAAAGTGCAACTACAGCAACAACAGGAATAACATACATCAAAGTTTCCATAATTTTTCTCCCTCCTACTTTAATGATAATCCCTTGTGATATGTGCTGTCTGGTGAAATGTGAAGGTCATTCACCAAGGCAGCAAACCGCATATCCGGCTCGCAAAAAAGCTCAGTCACAGGACTAAGCTTTAGAACTTATAGATATTATACTTGTTTCTCAGGTAGCTTGCAAGTAGATATTATATATTTTTTAGTAAAAAAACAATTTTTCTTAATTTTTTTTAGATATTTTACCAGTTTTTTTCATAATCTTATTCGACTCCAGCTTAAATTAAGAATTTGTTTGCAAAAGAATGCATTTTCCATATAAAAAAACGCTCCGGAAAATTCCGGAGCGTCATATTATTTATTCTTCAACTTCAGCTTCTTCGAAAACTTCGATTTCATCTTCTGTAGTTTCAATTACTTCTTCTGCAAAGTTATCTTTTGTCATATCCATAACCGGTTCATCAACAGGCGTTGCTGCTTCGATCAGTTTATCTGTATTCAGACGTACTTCACGGTACTTCTTCATACCCGTACCAGCTGGAACATGTTTACCAATGATAACATTTTCTTTAAGACCTACAAGGTGGTCAACTTTACCCTTAATCGCTGCTTCTGTCAGAACTTTTGTTGTTTCCTGGAAAGAAGCTGCTGACAGGAAGGAATCTGTTGCCAGAGAAGCCTTTGTAATACCAAGCATGATCTGTTCTGCTGTTGCAGGTTCTTTTCCTTCTGCCTGAAGTTTTTCATTTACTTCTTCGAATTCAAGAACGTCTACCATGCTGCCTGGCAGGAAGTCTGTATCTCCGTTTTCTTCGATACGTACTTTCTTAAGCATCTGACGTACAATAACTTCGATATGTTTATCATTGATTTCTACACCTTGCAGACGGTAAACTCGCTGAACTTCACGGAGAAGATAATCCTGAGCTGCACGAAGACCTTTAATCTTAAGGATGTCGTGTGGATTAATGCTACCTTCTGTCAGTACATCACCTGCTTCAAGAACCTGTCCATCCTGAACTTTGATACGTGATCCGTATGGGATCAGGTATGCTTTGGATTCACCAGTCTTATCATTTGTTACGATAACTTCACGTTTCTTCTTAGTATCGCTGAGAGTTGCTGTACCTGCAAATTCTGTAATAATAGCAAGACCCTTTGGTTTTCTTGCTTCAAACAACTCTTCAACTCGAGGAAGACCCTGTGTGATATCGTCACCGGCTACACCACCAGTATGGAATGTTCTCATTGTAAGCTGTGTACCTGGCTCACCGATTGACTGAGCAGCAATGATACCAACTGCTTCACCGATCTGTACTGGTTCTCCAGTTGCCATGTTTGCACCATAACACTTGGAACATACACCATCTTTACATTTACATGTAAGAATTGTACGGATCTTGATTTCTTCCAGTGGATTTCCATTCGCATCTACACCTTTGCGCATTACTTTTTCAGCACGTCTTGGTGTGATCATGTGGTTAGCTTTTACGATTACGTTACCATCTTTATCTTTGATGTCTTCACAGCAGAATCGTCCTGTGATACGATCCTGAAGACCTTCAATCTCTTCATTACCTTCCATGAATGCTTTTACAGCCATTCCTGGAATTGGTTTACCTTCTACTGCACAATCTGTATCGTAAATGATCAGCTGCTGTGAAACGTCTACCAGACGTCTTGTCAGGTAACCAGAGTCAGCTGTACGAAGAGCAGTATCTGACAGACCTTTACGAGCACCATGCGCAGACATGAAATATTCCAGTACGTCCAGACCTTCACGGAAGTTTGACTTGATAGGCAACTCGATTGTACGACCTGTTGTATCAGCCATCAAACCACGCATACCTGCAAGCTGCTTGATCTGTTTATCAGAACCACGGGCACCAGAGTCAGCCATCATGAAGATGTTGTTGTATTTGTCAAGACCTGACAACAGCGCTTCTGTAAGCTTATCGTCAGTTGTCTTCCATGTGTCAACAACTTCTTTATAACGTTCTTCTTCTGTGATAAGACCACGTTTGTAGTTTCTTGTAATCTTATCTACAGTATCCTGTGCCTGTTTGATCATTTCCGGTTTCTGTGGTGGTACAGTCATGTCAGAAATAGATACTGTCATAGCAGCTCTTGTTGAGAACTTGTAACCAATCGCTTTTACATCATCCAGTACTTCTGCTGTCTGTGTTGCACCATGTGTATTGATGACCTTTTCAAGAATCTTCTTAAGCTGTTTCTTACCAACATGGAAATCAACTTCAAGCTTAAGTTCGTTGCCCTCTACTTCACGGTCAACGAAACCAAGATCCTGTGGAATGATCTCGTTGAACAGAAGACGTCCAAGTGTTGCATCAATAACACCAGTCTTATCTGTTCCGTCAGCCATTGTTTTTGTAACACGCACTTTGATTCTTGAGTGCAGTGTAATATAACCATTTTCATATGCCAGGATAGCTTCGTTCATGTTCTTAAAGAACATTCCTTCACCTTTTACGCCTGGACGTTCCTGTGTCAAGTAGTAAATACCAAGTACCATATCCTGTGAAGGAACTGCTACAGGACCACCATCTGATGGTTTCAACAGGTTGTTTGGAGAGAGGAGCAGGAAGCGACATTCTGCCTGTGCTTCTACTGAAAGCGGTACGTGAACCGCCATCTGGTCTCCATCGAAGTCGGCATTATAAGCTGTACATACCAGTGGGTGAAGCTTGATAGCCTTACCTTCTACAAGGATTGGCTCAAATGCCTGAATACCAAGTCTGTGAAGTGTAGGAGCACGGTTAAGCATAACTGGATGCTCTTTAATTACTTCTTCAAGAACGTCCCAAACCTGTGGTTCCAAACGTTCTACCATTTTCTTAGCATTTTTAATATTATGTGCTGTTCCATTTGAAACAAGTTCTTTCATAACAAATGGTTTGAACAGCTCGATTGCCATTTCTTTTGGCAGACCACACTGATAAATCTTCAGTTCTGGTCCTACTACGATAACAGAACGTCCTGAATAGTCAACACGTTTTCCGAGCAGATTCTGACGGAAACGTCCTGATTTACCTTTCAGCATATCTGAAAGAGATTTCAGTGCACGGTTTCCTGGTCCTGTTACAGGACGGCCACGGCGTCCATTATCGATCAATGCGTCTACAGCTTCCTGAAGCATACGCTTTTCATTACGAACAATAATGTCCGGAGCACCAAGCTCAAGAAGTCGTTTCAGACGGTTATTTCTATTGATAATTCTTCTATACAGATCATTCAGGTCAGATGTTGCAAAACGTCCGCCATCTAACTGTACCATCGGACGAAGATCCGGTGGAATTACAGGAATTGCTGTAAGCACCATCCACTCCGGTTTATTCCCAGATTCGCGGAATGCTTCTACAACTTCCAGACGTTTTACGATTCTTGCACGTTTCTGTCCTGTTGCATTCTCCAGTGCTGCCTGAAGTTCAGCATAATCTGCTTCAAGATCAATTGCCTGCAGGAGTTCCTGAATAGATTCAGCACCCATACCTACACGGAATGATTTACCCCATTTTTCTCTTGCTTCCTGATATTCAGCTTCAGAAAGAATCTGTTTGTACTGAAGATCTGTTTCGCCTTTATCAAGCACGATATAAGAAGCGAAGTAGAGGACTCTCTCCAATGTTCTTGGAGAGATATCCAAAATAAGTCCCATACGGCTTGGGATACCCTTAAAGTACCAGATATGTGATACCGGAGCTGCAAGAGCGATGTGCCCCATACGCTCACGACGAACGGAGGATTTTGTAACCTCAACTCCACATCTGTCACAGACTACGCCTTTATAACGGATTTTTTTGTATTTTCCACAGTGACACTCCCAGTCTTTGCTTGGTCCAAAAATTTTTTCACAGAAAAGTCCATCTTTTTCTGGTTTCAGAGTTCTGTAGTTGATTGTCTCAGGCTTTGTAACCTCGCCTCTGGACCATTCCATGATTTTCTCTGGTGAAGCCAGACCAATTTTGATTGCATCAAATGTTAATGGCTCATACTGTTGTTCATTGTTTGCTGGCATAAACTTGGCTCCTCCTATTCTTCATCCATGAATTCGAAATCAATCGCTTCATCATCTGCATAATCATCAAACTCAGGTTCCACATCTTCCAGCTCGCCCTCTACGAATTCTTTCTGGCTGAATCCGTGAGCTCCAAATGATTCATTGCGATCACTGTACTTTCTGTCTCCTTCAATGATGGAACGTAAATCTGTTTCACCATAATCTACGCTTTCCATGATCTCAACTTCTGTATTATCATCGCGAAGAACTCTTACATCCAGTGCCAGAGACTGAAGTTCTTTCAGCAGAACCTTAAATGACTCTGGGATACCTGGTTCAGGAATATTTTCACCTTTAATGATTGCTTCATAAGTTTTAACACGACCTACAACGTCGTCAGATTTTACTGTCAGGATTTCCTGCAGTGTATAAGATGCACCGTATGCTTCCAGTGCCCAAACTTCCATTTCTCCGAAACGCTGTCCACCAAACTGAGCTTTACCACCCAGTGGCTGCTGTGTAACAAGTGAGTAAGGACCAGTTGAACGTGCATGGATCTTATCATCAACCAGGTGATGCAGCTTGAGGTAATGCATGTGACCAATTGTCACCTTGCTGTCAAATGGTTCTCCAGTACGACCGTCTCTTAACTGTACTTTTCCATCACGGGAAAGTGGAACACCTTTCCAGAGTGCTCTGTGTGCTCTGTTGTCATACAGATACTGAAGAACTTCTGGACGAAGCTGGTCTTTGTATTTTTCTTCAAATTCTTCCCACTCTGTATTGACATAATCATTTGCCATATCCAGAGTGTCCATAATATCCACCTCGTTTGCGCCGTCAAAGACCGGTGTGGAAATATTAAATCCAAGAGCCTTAGAAGCGAGACTCAAGTGGATCTCAAGTACCTGTCCGATATTCATACGGGAAGGTACACCCAGTGGGTTCAGTACGATATCCAGCGGACGTCCGTTTGGAAGATATGGCATATCTTCTACCGGAAGAACTCTGGAAACAACACCCTTGTTACCATGACGTCCAGCCATCTTATCACCAACGGAGATTTTTCTCTTCTGTGCGATATAGATACGAACCGACTGGTTAACACCTGGAGACATTTCATCTCCATTTTCTCTTGTAAATACTTTCGCATCTACAATGATACCATATTCACCATGAGGTACTTTCAATGAAGTATCTCTTACTTCTCTTGCTTTTTCACCGAAGATTGCACGAAGCAGTCTTTCTTCAGCTGTAAGCTCTGTTTCTCCCTTAGGAGTAACTTTTCCGACCAGAATATCTCCGGCACGAACTTCAGCACCTACACGGATGATACCTCTTTCATCGAGATCTTTGAGTGCTTCATCTCCAACACCAGGAATATCTCTTGTAATTTCTTCTGGTCCAAGTTTTGTATCACGGGCTTCTGCCTCGTATTCTTCAATATGGATAGATGTATAAACATCATCCTGTACAAGACGTTCACTTAAAAGAACAGCATCCTCGTAGTTGTAACCTTCCCATGTCATAAAACCGATCAGTGGGTTTTTACCAAGTGCCATCTCACCCATAGATGTTGATGGACCATCTGCAATAACCTGTCCTTTTTCAACTCTCTCGCCTTTGTCAACGATAGGTCTCTGGTTATAGCAGTTACTCTGGTTACTTCTCTGGAATTTTGTAAGTTTATAGTTCTTCTTAGTTCCGTCATTATGTCTGATTGTAATTTCAGTAGATGTAGAACGTTCTACAATACCGGCTTCTTCTGCAACAACACAAACACCGGAGTCTACTGCTGCTTTTACTTCCATACCAGTTCCGACAACAGGAGCTTCTGTTGTAAGAAGAGGTACTGCCTGACGCTGCATGTTAGATCCCATCAGCGCACGGTTCGCATCGTCATTTTCCAGGAAAGGAATCAATGCTGTCGCAACAGAGAATACCATCTTAGGAGACACGTCCATGTAATCGAATTTACTTCTTTCGTATTCCTGTGTCTCTTCACGATAACGACCGGATACATTCTTACGAATGAAATGTCCTTCTGCATCCAGAGCTTCGTTAGCCTGTGCTACGTGATAATTATCTTCTTCGTCAGCTGTCATGTAAACAACTTCGTCTGTAACAACAGGATTCATAATATCTGTCTTATCGATCTTACGGTATGGAGCTTCAATAAATCCATACTCATTGATACGCGCATAACATGCAAGGGAGTTAATCAGACCGATGTTAGGACCTTCAGGTGTTTCGATAGGACACATTCTTCCATAGTGAGAATAGTGTACGTCTCGAACCTCGAATCCGGCACGATCTCTTGAAAGACCGCCAGGTCCCAATGCAGACAGACGACGTTTATGAGTCAGCTCACCCAGAGGGTTGTTCTGATCCATGAACTGTGATAACTGTGAAGAACCAAAGAATTCTTTCACAGCTGCTGTTACTGGTTTAATATTAATCAGTGACTGTGGAGAAATACTCTCCTGATCCTGTGTTGTCATACGTTCACGTACAACTCTCTCTAGACGAGACAGACCGATTCTGTACTGATTCTGAAGAAGTTCTCCAACAGCACGGATACGACGATTGCCAAGGTGGTCGATATCGTCATCATTGCCCATTCCATATTCTAAATGGATGTTGTAGTTGATGGAAGCTAAAATATCTTCCTTTGTAATATGTTTTGGAATCAGATCATGGATATCACGACGAATCAGCTGTTTCAATTCATCAATATCTCCTTCTGATTCTTCAAGAAGTCCTTCGAGAACTGGATAGTATACCTGTTCTGTAACTCCAACTTCTTTTGCATCAATATCAACGACAGACTCAAGGTCTACCATCATATTGGAAAGTACTTTAATATTGCGTGAAGAATCTTCTCCTTCTACCCAAATGTACGGTACTGCTGCATTCTGGATCTCATCTGCAAGTTCCAGTGTAATCTTTGTTCCTTTTTCTGCAACAAGTTCACCTGTCACTCTGCTTACTACATCTTCAGCAAGCACACGACCTTTTACACGACCTCTGAGTGCAAGTTTTTTGTTGAATTTGTAACGTCCAACCTTAGCAAGGTCATAACGTCTTGCATCAAAGAACATACCTGTGATCAGACTTTCTGCACTGTCTACAGCAAGTGGTTCGCCTGGACGGATCTTTTTATACAGTTCTAAGAGACCCTCCTGATAGCTTTCAGCAGTGTCTTTTGAAAAGCTTGCGAGAATCTTTGGTTCTTCACCAAAAAGTTCTACGATTTCTGCGTTTGTTCCAATGCCAAGTGCACGGATCAATACTGTAATCGGCACCTTTCTAGTACGGTCAACACGTACATAAAAAACGTCATTGGAGTCTGTTTCGTATTCCAGCCATGCTCCTCTGTTTGGAATAACAGTAGATGAATACAGTTCTTTACCAAGTTTATCATGTGCAATTCCATAGTAAATACCTGGTGAACGAACCAACTGACTTACGATAACACGCTCCGCACCGTTGATTACAAAGGTACCTGTCTTAGTCATCAGAGGAAGATCACCCATAAAGATCTCATGTTCATTGATCTCATCATTCTCTCTGTTATAAAGTCTTACTTTTACTTTCAGAGGTGCAGCATAAGTTGCATCACGCTCTTTACACTCATCGATTGTGTACTTCACCTCATCCTCGCAGAGTCTGAAATCAACAAATTCCAGGCTTAACTGACCACTATAGTCAGCAATCGGAGAAATATCATCAAATACTTCTCTCAATCCTTTGTCCAAGAACCACTCATATGAATTCTTTTGAACTTCGATGAGATTCGGCATCTGCAATACTTCTTTTTGTCTGGAATAGCTCATACGTGAACTTTTTCCGTTTGTGATGGGACGAATTCTGTTTTTCTCCATTGACGTTTCACTCCTCATTTATTTTTTTGCGGGTTACAAGCCCCTGCGAATTTCTTTATGTTACTCAGAAATTTTTTCTATTATAGAACATATAATACACCACGGTGTTTCTTTGACAACATCTATGGCACACGTTTCCATAATAGAGCATTTTTAACTATAGCACAAACCCCTTTTCTCTGTCAACATATTCTACCTAATTTTCTAATTTTTTCTTGACATTTATCTTTTTATATGATAAACAAATAAGTTTGAAGAAAAAGAAAAAAGAGCAGACGCATGATGTCTGCTCTTTGCACTAACATAGCAAAAATTATTTAATGTTAACTTCTGCACCCTGTTCTTCAAGTTTAGCTTTGATTTCTTCAGCTTCTGCTTTAGAAACAGCTTCTTTAACAACCTTTGGTGCGTTGTCAACGAGTTCTTTAGCTTCTTTAAGTCCAAGGCTTGTGATTTCACGAACTGCTTTGATAACTTTAACTTTAGCGGAACCTGCAGATACAAGTTCTACGTCAAATTCTGTTTTTTCTTCTTCTGCTGGGCCTTCTGCTGCTGCTGCAACTACAACACCTGCTGCTGCAGATACGCCAAACTCTTCTTCACATGCTTTTACTAATTCGTTCAGTTCTAATACTGTTAATTCTTTGATCGCTTCGATCATTTCAGCTGCTGTTAATTTAGCCATTTTAATATCCTCCATTATATAAACTAATATTCATTGTCAAATGTAAGTCCGCTATGCTTCTTAAAGCTTCCGACTTATTCTTCTGTTGCTGCAACTTCTTCAGCAACTTCACCATCTTTTTCTGCAATCTGCTTGATAACACGAGCGAAGTTTGCAATAGGTGACTGCATACTTCCAAGCAATCTGGAAAGCAGAACCTCTCTTGATGGGATCTTAGATAATTCAATAACACCTGCTGTGTCATATACATTACCTTCAACAACACCTGCTTTTACTTCAAGCTTTGGTGCTTTTTTAGCGAATTCGCAGATAATTCTTGCTGGAGCTGTTGCATCTTCTTTAGAAATTGCAATAGCGCTTGGTCCCTCAAGATATACGTTCAGACCTTCGAATTCTGTTCCTTCGAACGCTCTCTTCATCATTGTGTTTTTGCAAACTTTATAAATGATTCCAGCTTCTCTTAACTCTTTACGAAGTTCTGTATCCTGAGCAACTGTGATTCCACGGTAATCAACAAGAACTACAGACTGTGCATCTTTGATGTCTTCTGCAATCGCTGCTACGATAGGTTGTTTTAATTCAACTTTTGCCATGTCTAGTGCACCTCCTTATAGATTTTCTGACTGCTGTAAGGATTATTTATGTGCTTACGCATTGTACAAAAACTCCAGAGAGTTTTCTATACATTATAAAAACCTCCGTGCCTAAGCCCAGAGGTCATAAATTCATCTCAAGAATTCAATCTCCCTCGGCAGGCGTTTCCTCCTTATGCCTTGCGGCACCTGCTGTCTTCGGCAGTCAACTTCTATAATATAATACATCTCTTTCATTTTGTCAATATGTTTTTTTAATTTATTTGTATTATTTTTATCTCATCATCACAAAAAAGAGCTTGTGATTTCTCACAAGCCCTTATATATACTATCTCAATTACTGCAGTTTCATTGGGTTAACTTTTACACCAGGTCCCATTGTAGATGTAAGTGTTACACTCTTAAGGAACTGACCCTTAACTGCTGCTGGTCTAGCTTTGATAATTGCATCAACAAGCGTCTGGAAGTTGTCCGCTAACTGTTCTTCTGTGAAAGATGCTTTACCAATTGGTACATGGATAATATTTGTTTTGTCCAATCTGTACTCGATCTTACCAGCCTTGATTTCATTGATAGCTTTTGTAACGTCCATTGTTACTGTACCAGCTTTTGGGTTTGGCATTAAACCTTTTGGTCCAAGTACACGACCAAGACGACCAACAACACCCATCATGTCTGGTGTAGCTACTACTACGTCAAAATCAAGCCATCCTTCGTTCTGGATCTTTGGAATAAGTTCCTCTGCTCCAACGTAATCTGCACCAGCTGCAAGAGCTTCGTCAGCTTTTGCGTTTTTAGCAAATACAAGAATACGAACTTTTTTACCTGTTCCGTGTGGCAGAACTACTGCACCACGAATCTGCTGGTCAGCGTGACGTCCGTCACAACCTGTTCTAAGGTGAGCTTCAATTGTTTCGTCAAATTTTGCAACTGCTGCCTTCTTTACAAGAGCGATAGCTTCTGCTTTCTCGTAAAGGTTTCCTTTCTGGATCTGTTTAGCAGCTTCGATATATTTCTTTCCACGTTTCATTCTAATATAACCTCCTTGTGGTATTGGCGGGACTTATACCCTCCCACTGATCTCAACTCTGTCATCAATATTCTGCCGTCTTCCTCCGTTCCATAGACACAGGAACGAAAGTTTCTGGCGAATGCACTTAGTATCTTAAATTATTCTACTACTGTTACACCCATAGAACGGCATGTACCTTCTACCATGCTCATAGCTGCTTCAAGTGATGCTGCATTCAGGTCAGGCATTTTTGTTTTTGCAATTTCTTCAACCTGTGCTTTTGTGATTGTAGCAACTTTGTTTCTATTAGGTTTAGCAGAACCAGACTGAATGTTACATGCTTTTTTAACAAGAACTGCAGCTGGTGGTGTCTTTGTAACAAAGCTAAAACTTCTATCATTGTAAACAGTAATAACTACAGGGATGATCATACCAACCTGATCAGCTGTTCTAGCGTTAAACTGTTTTGTAAATTCCATGATGTTAACACCATGCTGTCCAAGTGCTGGACCTACTGGTGGTGCTGGAGTTGCTTTTCCAGCAGGAATCTGTAATTTAATATAACCTTCTACTTTTTTTGCCATTTTTAATTACCTCCTTGTGGTATTGGCGGAATTCTATAATTCCTCCCACAGTTTTTAATCCATTTTTCTTACTTCTGAAAAACTAAGTTCAACCGGAGTTTCACGGCCAAACAGCTCTACATTGATTGTCAGGCTCTGTTTCTGCTCATTTAAAGTCTGAACAACTCCAACAGTTCCTTCCCATGCACCGCTCAACACGGTTACAGTATCACCAATCGCAAATTCTACCACAACATCCTGGTAGATTCCAAATCTTGCCATCTCATCCTCTTCCAGCGGAACCGGTTTGGATCCTGGGCCGACAAATCCTGTCACACCCCTTGTGTTACGTACAACATACCATGTATCATCATTCATGAACATATGAATCATTACATAGCCCGGGAAGAGTTTTTTCAGACTTGTTTTCTGAATCCCATTCTTGAGTTCAATCACTTCTTCCATCGGAACTCTTACTTCCAGAATCTGATCTTCCAGATGACGATTCTCGATTGTCTTATCAATGTTTGCTTTTACTTTGTTTTCATATCCTGAATAAGTATGCACGACATACCATCTTGCTTCTGACATAAAATCACCTTTCTGCTATAACAAAATTATCTTACCAGCCAGTTGATTCCATATTCCAGGATCGCATCGATCACTGAAATCAATGCGCCCAATGCAATAGAGGCCGCCACAACTGCCGTTGTCTGTTTTCCAAGTGCCTTTTTATCTGGCCAAATTACCTTTTTAAATTCTGCTTTCAGTCCTTTGAACCAGCTTTTTTTCTGAGTTTTTTCTTTTTCACTCATACTTCCACTTCCTTCCAACGACTATTATTTTGTCTCTTTGTGCATTGTGTGTTTTTTACAGAACTTGCAATACTTGCTTGTTTCCATGCGGTCAGGATGAGCTTTCTTATCCTTTGTCATGTTGTAATTGCGGTTCTTACATTCTGTACATGCTAATGTAATTCTAGTGCGCACAACTTCCACCTCGCTTCTTTATTATTCACTACGTGTTGCTGATGGTTGCGAGCCATCATTTTAGGCATAAAAAAAAAGCCTTACTTCCATTCGCTCGATGTATTGTAGCATAGCATTTCCGAAAAAGTCAAGTGTTTTTATTACATTTCTTTTAGATTTTTTAAGTTTTTTTCAGATTTATTACGTCAAACAGGATTTTATGATTATTTTGCATAAAGAGGTGGAAATAGACTCTCAAAAAATGTATAATATAATCACCAATAGGAAAGAGAGGATTCACTAATGAAACAGAACAGTATGTTAGCTATGATTTTGGCTGGTGGCCGTGGTTCTCGTCTTCACGACCTGACTAACAAAGTTGCAAAACCAGCTGTTTCATATGGCGGAAAATATCGTATCGTTGACTTCCCACTTAGTAACTGTGCAAACAGTGGAATCGATGTAGTCGGCGTACTGACACAGTATGAATCCGTCCTGCTCAACAGTTACGTAGCTGCAGGCGGACGCTGGGGTCTTGATGCAAAAGACAGTGGTGTATATGTACTTCCACCACGCGAAAAAGCAGATGCTGACCTTGATGTTTACCGTGGTACAGCGGATGCCATTTCCCAGAATATTGACTTTATTGACAACTATGATCCGGAATATCTCCTTATTCTTTCCGGAGACCACATCTATAAGATGAACTATGACAAGATGCTGACTGCACACAAAGAGCAGGACGCAGCAGCTACTATCGCTGTTATGGAAGTTCCTTGGAAGGAAGCATCCCGTTTTGGTATCATGAATACAGATGAAGACGGAAGAATCGTTGAATTCGAAGAAAAACCTGCAAATCCAAAGAGCAATCTGGCTTCCATGGGTATCTATATCTTTACATGGAAGACACTCCGTAAGATGCTCATCGCCGATATGACTAACGATGCATCCAGCCATGACTTTGGCAAGGATATCATTCCTGGTCTCCTCGCTGCCAACAAGAAGTTATGCGCCTATAAGTTCAAAGGCTACTGGAAAGACGTTGGTACTATTGATTCTCTTTGGGAAGCCAACATGGATCTTCTTAACGCAGATAATGAACTGGATCTTGGCGATGACACATGGCCAATTTATACAGAAGACATCACAACACTTCCACAGTATGTAGGAGACGAGGCAGTGATTGAGAACGCTTACATCACTCAGGGATGTGTAGTAAATGGTGAAGTTAAGAATTCCGTCCTGTTCACAAGTGCCAAGGTTGCTGTAGGTGCAAAAGTTATCGATTCTGTTCTCATGCCAGGTGCATCTGTAGAAGAAGGTGCTGTACTCACACGCGTACTCGTTGCTGATGGCGTTAAGATTGGCAAGGGTGCCGTTGTAGGAAGTGCTGACAGTGAGAATATCGAACTGATCGCAAAAGATGTGAAGGGGGTTGAATAATTATGGCAAAAGCATTAGGTATTGTTAGTTCTGCCAGAAACCGTTATTACGTAGAAGGTATGAATGACTATCGTCCAATTGGAGCATTCTCATTCCTTGGCAGATATCGAATCATCGATTTCCCTATTTCCAACTTAAGTAATAGCGGAATCCAGAACATTCAGGTATATGTTGACAAAAACCCTCGTTCTCTCACAGAACATGTAGGTACTTCAGGACGTCATTATAATATCAACTCCAAACGTGGAAGTCTCAAGATTCTTTACTCTGATATTTCTGTAAAGAGTGATATTTATAAAATTGACATTACATCTTATCTTTTCAACCTTGAACAGATTCAGAAATCAAAATTCCCATACGTTGTGATTGTACCAAGTTATATGGTATATACACAGGATTTTGATGCTCTGCTCCAGCAGCATATTGATTCAGAAGCAGACATCACTATGCTTTATCATTCTGTTGACAATGCTAAAAATGCATTCCTCAACTGTGATGTACTTACTCTGAACAAAGACAAAAAGATTCTTTCTATCGACAAGAATCGTGGAACCACAAAACACCAGCACGTTTTCATGGATACATATATCATGAAAAAAGATCTTTTCATTGAACTCATTACAGAAGGAAAGAAAATTTCTTCCATGTACACACTTGCACATGTCGTAAACGCAAAAGCAGAAGAACTTAAGATTCAGGGCGTTGCTCACAAAGGTTACTTTGCTTCATGCACAGACTTCAATGACTATTATGAAGCTAACATGAGTCTTGTAGATTATAAGAACGCTTCTGAACTTTTCAAAGAAGAATGGCCAATCTATACTCGTACAAATGACTCTGCGCCAACCCATTACTTCAAAGGTGCTGATGTCAGAGAATCTGTTATTTCCAATGGATGCCAGATTGAAGGTACTGTTTACAATTCAATCATCGGTCGCGGATGTACAATCCAGAAAGGTGCTGTGATTAAAAACAGTATCGTTCTTCCTGATGTTATCATCGGTGAAAATGTTCATGTAGAGAATATGGTCGTAGACAAACACGCATCTGTTACAAAAGCGAAAGAAGTTATCGCACCTGCTAACAAACCAGGATATGTACTCAGAGGAGACATTCTTTAATTTACATTTATTTTAACAAGTCAAAGCCGGGGGTTCTCGGCTTTTTCTTATGCTACAGGAAATTACTCTGTATTTCCTATAGCATAAACACTCCATGTGATCACAGATGTGCTGATAAAGAAGTTATTGCTGTGTAAACGTGACACGCGTAATAGTTCGTAAACGAACTATTTTTATGTGTTTTTAAGCCAATTTCAATTTTCTTAAAAAATCTATGTTATTTTTTTTCAATTTATATTATAATAGTTTTGCCATCAAACAAATTATTATAAGGAGGTTGTTATGTATTTACGCAAAGACATAGATATTGCCCAATTTTTATCCAGCGTAATCAAATGTCAGAAAGCTGTGTTTTTCTATTCAAACGCAGGAGATTCTCTGAACCTGAATTCTATATTAAGTCAGCTCGTTTTTCAAACAGAGCTTGCCAAATCAGATGACTGGAAAGATGGAAAGATTCGCTGTCTTACAGACAAAGACTATGAATTATTAAAAGATTATCTTTGTTCTGAACACCCAACAAAATAAAAGCACCACGTAATGTTCATGATACTGAACATCAGGGGCGCTTTTTTTGTCTTCTTACAGATCAAATCTGATTTTACGATACGCAATAATTTCTTCTACGCACTTTTCAAATCCAAGTACACCTGCATTTAAGCTCAAATCGTAATTTCTTACATCTGTCCAATCTTTGCCTGTATAATACTTGTAATAATCTGCACGATACTTATTAATCTTTGTAATATATTTTTTCATTTCCTGCTCACTCATACTCTCACGTTCCAATGCACGTTCAATACAGAATTTTTCATCTGCATGAATGAATACTCGGATTACATTTGGACAATCTTTTAAGATGTGATCCGCTGCTCTTCCGATAATAACACAGGATTCTTTTTCTGCCAATTCTCTGATTGCCTTAGCCTGGTAATTAAACATATTCATATCTGACACGAAACCGCTGCTTTCAGGACGAATCAACTTACCATCGTTCGGACGTTTCAATGCTTTCAAAAGTCCGCCGCGTTTCATATCTTCATCCATCTTACCAAACAGTCTTTCATTGATTCCACTGTCATCAGATGCCATCTTGAGAATTTCTCTTCCATAACAGTTGATTCCCAGCTCTTTTGCCAGCATGGCACCAATTGTTTTACCGCCGCTTCCATACTGTCTTCCAATGGTGATTACGATATTTTCCATAGAAACACCTCCTGTTATTCACCAAGATATGCTTTTTTGATAGAGTCATCATTCAACATATCTTCTGCTTTTCCATCCATAACAATCTTACCAGTCTCAAGAACGTAAGCACGGTCTGCGATGGAAAGTGCCTTTTTCGCATTCTGCTCTACAAGCAGTACTGTTGTACCCATATCAGATACTTCCTGAATGATATCAAAGATCTCATTTACAAAGATTGGAGAAAGACCCATAGAAGGTTCATCCATGAGAATAATACTTGGTTTTGACATCAGTGCACGCCCCATTGCAAGCATCTGCTGCTCTCCTCCACTGAGTGTTCCAGCCATCTGATTCTTACGTTCCTCCAGACGTGGAAAATGTTTATATACCATCTGAAGTGTTTCTTCAATCTCATTCTTATCTTTTCTTGTATAAGCCCCCATTTTCAGGTTCTCATACACACTCAGGTCTGCAAACACACGTCTTCCTTCCGGAACGTGTGCCATCCCCATAGATACGATTTTGTGTGCAGGAATTTTTGTAATATCCTTGCCCTCGAAAACAACAGAACCTTTCTTTGGAGAGAGGAGTCCTGTGATCGTATGAAGGATTGTTGTTTTTCCGGCACCGTTTGCTCCGATCAGCGCGATAACTTCGCCCTTGTTAACCTCGAAGGAAACACCTTTAATTGCCTGGATCATACCATAATATACTTCCAGGTCTTTAATTTCCAGCATAGCCATGTCTGTTCCTCCTATTCTCCAAGATATGCCTTGATTACCTCTGGATTGTTCAGCACTTCATTTGTTGTTCCCTGTGCAAGCACCTGGCCAAAGTTCAGTACTGTAAGTTTCTCACAGATTCCGGAAACCAGTTTCATATCATGTTCAATCAAAAGAATTGTCATATGGAAGTTATCACGTACAAAACGAATCGTGTCCATCAATTCTTTTGTTTCATTCGGGTTCATACCAGCCGCAGGTTCATCGAGAAGCAGAAGTTTTGGTTCTGTTGCCAGCGCTCTTGCGATCTCGAGTTTTCTCTGCTTACCGTACGGAAGATTGGCAGCCTTATAATCTGCTTCATTTTCCAGACCAAACACTTTAAGAATTTCCATTGCTTTCTCAGTAATTTCTTTTTCCAGTTTCCAGTATCTTGGAAGGCGGAAAATCCCCTCGAATGTGCTGTATTTATATTTATTATGAAGCCCTACTTTAACATTTTCCAGAACAGTCAGTTCTTTAAAAAGACGGATATTCTGGAATGTTCTTGCAATTCCTTCGTGATTGATCTCAATCGTACTCTTTCCTGTAATATCCTTACCATCAAGAAGTATCTTACCATTATTCGGTTTATACACACCTGTTAAAAGGTTGAAAGCTGTTGTTTTACCAGCACCATTCGGACCAATCAGACCATAGAGTTCTTCCTTCTCAATCTGCATTTCCAGACCATCTACCGCTTTCAGACCGCCGAAAGAGATTCCAAGATTTTTTACATCTAATAATAATTCTGCCATGATTACTGAACCTCTCCTTTCTTCTTTCCAAAACGAAGATGTTTTGCTCTCCACTCAATCGCCTTTGGCGCCCAGTTAAAGAGCATCATTACAATAAGAACAATCGCATAAACAAGCATACGGTAGTCACTGAATCCACGGAGTAATTCCGGAAGGATTGTGAGAAGTACTGCCGCAACGATGGATCCGCGCATATTACCAATACCACCAAGTACCACGTATACAAGAATCATAATGGACTGGTTATATCCAAAGTTCTTCGGCTGTGCAAGCAGTGAACTTAAGTTATGCGAATATAAAACACCTGCAACGCCTGCAAGAGCTGCCGAGATTACGAATGCAAGCATTTTGTATCTTGTTACATTGATACCAATTGACTCTGCCGCAATACGGTTATCACGAATTGCCATAACTGCACGTCCTGTGCGAGATTTGATCAGATTCAGAACAATGATCAGTGTAAGCAATAACAAAATCACTGCGATTGTAAATGTAGCATCTTTTGGAGTTCCTGTAATTCCCTGAGGTCCATCAATAATGATTCTGCCCTCTGCAGACATTCCAAGAGAAGACTCGTCTTTCATTGAAAAATGAAGACCATTTTCATCTACACCAAGATAGATTACATTAATTACGTTTTTGATGATTTCACCAAAAGCAAGTGTAACGATCGCAAGGTAGTCCCCACGAAGTCTCAGTACCGGAATACCGATTAGAAAACCACAAATTGCTGCTGCAAGCGCTCCGATCAGGATTGCTAAAATAAAGCGAACAATATCCGGCTGAATCACACCTGCATAAATCTTTGAAAATGATGCACCAACGAATGCACCAACACACATGAAACCTGCATGACCGATACTAAGTTCACCCATAATACCTACTGTCAAATTGAGTGAAAGTGCCATGATCGCATAAATGCACATTGGCACAAGCATTCCTCTGAAAAGGAAACTCATATTGCCAGTACTCAGCATTACCTGAAGAATAATGTATGCAGCAATTATGATTGCATATGTAAGAAAATCACCTGTCAGGAGATTTTTGATTGATTTTTTGTTTTTCATTTCTTTCATCTTAAATCTCCTTTCTTATACTTTTTCCTGAATATTCTTGCCAAGAATACCTGTTGGTTTAAAAAGTAATACAATGATCAGAACTGCAAACACGATTGCATCTGCAAGCTGCTGTGAAATGTATGCCTTACTCATAATTTCAATCACTCCCAGAAGAATACCACCAATCATAGCTCCCGGAATAGAGCCGATTCCACCAAATACCGCTGCAACGAACGCCTTGATACCCGGCATCGCTCCCGTATATGGAGTCAGAGACGGATATGCGGAACAAAGCAGTACACCGGCGATTGCCGCAAGCCCTGAACCAATTGCAAATGTCAAAGCAATTGTTCCGTTTACATTGATCCCCATAAGCTGAGCAGCACCTTTATCTTCAGATACTGCACGCATTGCCTGTCCTGCTTTTGTCTTTTTGATAAATAACGTCAGGCAGATCATAATAATGATACATGCCAGAATTGTCACGATTGTTACACCAGAAATATTTAATTTTCCATCAGCAAGTGACACCCCCTTCCATGATACAACGGAAGTAAATGACTTTGTGTTAGCACCAAAGATCAGAAGTGCCAAATTCTGTAATAAGTAGCTTACACCGATTGCAGTAATCAGAACTGCAAGTGGAGAAGCTGCATTACGAAGTGGCTTATATGCCACTCTCTCAATCAGCATACCAAGCAATGTACAGACTATGATTGACAGAAGCACTGCAAGAACTGGATTCATTCCCATTGTACTTGCTGCTGTAAATACTGTAAATGCACCCACCATGATAACATCACCATGTGCAAAGTTCAGCATCTTTGCAATACCATATACCATGGTATATCCAAGAGCGATAATTGCATATACACTGCCAAGACTGATGCCGCTGATTAAGTAATTAATGAAGCTCATCATCTGTTTTCCCTCCATTTCGCATTGGACAAAGCACTGCTTTTAACTTCTGATAAAACTTTGTTGACAGCACTTTGTCCAATGTGAACCTTCATTTTGTAAAAATTGTATTCTGCAATAGTGTTAAACTGTTCTCATTCCTTTGATAACAACTTTCAAAAACTGCAGAAATTAATTAACATCAGAGAGGACAACACTTTGCCCTCTCTGTTTTGCCGATCTGTTTTCTAATTCGAACCCAAATCGCTTTGCTTATTCAGCTGATACGTAAGCTCCGTTTTTGATTACTACAGCCTTAGGAGCTTTGCTTACTTCACCTGTTTCAGCCCATGTCATACCTTCTGCATCACTTGTAAGACCTACAACATTGATCTCAACCATAGCAGCCTTCATAACATCACAGATTGTTGAGAAATCATCTGCTGGTGTAAGTTCTGTTGCTTCAAGTGCAGCTTTGATTGCATAAACTGCATCATAAGCATCTGCAGCAAACTGGTTAGGTACTTCGCCGTCACACATTTCTTTGTATTTTTTTACGAAAGACTGTGTAGCTTCATCTTCTGCATCTGCTGCAAAAGGTGTAAGGAGCATAAGCCCTTCTGCAAGGGATGTATCAAAGTTCTCTACACCAAGGATACCATCCATACCATCACATCCGAAGAATGTTGGTGCATATCCCATCTGATCTGCCTGAGCAAGAATCAGAGAAGCTTCCTGATAGTAGATTGGAAGGAATAACAGTTCTGCACCTGCATCTTTAGCCTGCTGAAGCTGTACTGAAAAGTCTGTCTTGTTGTCAGCTGTGAACGCACCTTCTGCTACAATTTCGAAATCATAGTTTTTTGCTTCTTCTTTAAATTTCTCATAGATACCATTGGAGTATACGTCTGAGCTGTCATAGATTGCTGCTACCTTTGTTGCAAGACCATTATCTCCGATGTACTGTGCAGAGGCGATTCCCTGGTTAGGATCTGTGAAGCATACCTGAAATACGTTTGTCTTACCTGCAATGATATCTGTTGAAGAACCTGATGGTGTAATCTGGAACATGTTAACATTAGCTGTTTCAGATGCAACTGCTGTACAGCATCCGCTTGTAACTGTTCCCATCAGAATCTGCATTCCCCAGTCACAAAGTGTGTTGAATGCGTTCACTGATTTTTCATTGTCAAGTTCATCGTCTTCGAATTTGTATTCGATCTGATATCCGTTGATACCGCCAGCTGCGTTGATTTCGTCAACAGCAATCTGAGCACCATTTTTTACGCCCAGACCATAAATAGCTGCACCACCTGTAAGTGGTCCGATACCACCAATCTTCCAAACATCTCCTTCGGATGAGCTGCCTGATTCACTGCTTCCACCGCATGCTGCGAGAGATAATGTCATAGCAGTAACCAATAATAAGCTCATTGCTTTTTTGAACTTTTTCATATCTCTTTCCTCCTTCTTGCCTGTTTTTACCAATCCTTTTCTGCCTTTTAACGTGGTAAAGTGGTCTAGTAAAAACGTGTCACGATACATACTACCCCCTATAATTTCATTTGTCAATGATTCTTATTTATTATTCGTAATTTTTTGCTAAAAAATTTAATATTTCTGTTTCTGCTGCTCCGCATTGAAAAAAAAACTGGCATCCTTTATAATATTTTCATGAATTTTACGGACTTTCCATAATTTATTTTCAAAATTCAACAAAGGAGAACAGCTATGAATGATTATTTATCTATCGTAAATTCTGGCACATTCTATCTGCTTGTTACAGGTGTACTGGGATTTATCATGTTGATGTATACAGTTTTTCTCATCAAAAGTTATCGCGCCGGAATTCGACTTGGAATGGATAAGAAGGTATTAAAAAAGGCAACTACTGCAAGTGCTACTTTCACCCTTCTTCCTTCCATCAGTATTCTTCTCGGCGTTGTTGCACTGAGTGGAACTCTTGGATTTCCCTTTTCCTGGCTAAGACTTTCTGTTATAGGTGCTCTGCAATACGAGTTAAATGTAGCTGAAATTGCTGCTCAGAGTATTGGTCTTAGCGGTCTTCAACTGAACGCAATGAATATTGGTGCCTTTGTCACTATTGCACTTGTTATGACACTCGGTATTCTGGGAGGAGTATTTTGCTGCATTTTCTTCCTAAAAAAATATTTAGGAAAAATTAATAAAGCTCCTGAAAAAGAATCTTCCGGAAAACCAGGATTTGGTGCACATGCTACAACTGCGATGTTCATTGGCCTCTGTGGTGCTTACATCGGCTCTTATGTCGGAAAAGCCATACCAAGAGAAGGTTCTAACTTGATGCCACTGATTGTTGCTTTGTTTGCAGCGGCAGTACTGATTAATCTGTTTATTTAGGAGATAACTCATGGATAAGAATACAAACACATTTTCTACAGAAGAACAGCAGCAGTTTTTCGAAGAATTCAATAACGGTCTGCACAAGATCGGTCGGATCACCCTGATCCTCTCCGCTGCATTGCTGATTGCCATACCTTTTTTCATTGGTGCATTAAATGGTATTTCACCAGATCTGTCCGGATTTTTAAGCGGGTTCGCAAAAGTAGGGATTATCTACATCCCTGTTGCAATCGTAGAATTTCTTGTCTATACCCCTATGCTCGGTGTGGGAGGTAGTTATCTTTCTTTCATTACGGGAAATGTAACGAATATGAAAATCCCCTATGTAATGAATGCCCGTGATATTGCCGGAACAGAAGCCGGAACTCCACAGAATGAAATCATTTCCACAATCAGCGTGGCTACCAGTGCGATTGTTACAACCCTTGTGATCGTTGCAGGCGTAATTCTTCTGGTTCCTTTGCAGCCAGTTCTCCAGAGTGATACCTTACTTCCTGCATTTAACAATGTTGTACCTGCATTGTTTGGTGCACTGGGATTGAAATATTTTTCAAAAAGTCCCCAGATTGCCCTGATTCCTGTTACATTAATGAGTCTTTTATGCATCTTTGTGCCGGCTGCAATCAGTCAGACAAGCCTGCTTATGATTCCTTGTGGCGGTCTTGCCCTACTTATCGGATTTTATCTATTTAAAAAAGGTAAATTATGATGTATCATAGAAAGGACTCCATTTTATGATGAAAGCAGTATTTATTATTTTGTGTATTTTAGCAGTTTTAGTTGCCATTGTACTGCTGCATGCTTTATATATAAAGCCTACGAGTGCAAAAACAGCTACTGTAAACCTTGATTCTTCTCCTCGCGCAGAAGAATACGGACGCCAGCTTGCACGCATGATACAACATGAAACAATATCCAGCCGTTATAATCAGAATGTAAACAAATTTCTGGATTTCCACAAACTTTTGGAAGAATTATTTCCCAACGTACATAGTTCCTGCGAAAAGCATGTGTTTGATGGAAGTCTTTTATTCAAATGGTCTGGAAGCGGAGAGCATGAACCCATCCTTTTGATGAGTCATCAGGATGTCGTGGAAGCAAATGGCACATGGGAGCATGACCCATTCAGCGGTGATATTGACGAAAACGGATGTGTCTGGGGCCGGGGTGCTGTTGATACCAAGGCAAGTCTGTTCTGCCTTTTGAAGGCTGTTGAAGAATTGATTGCAGAAGGCTTCACTCCTTCCTGTGATGTCTATCTAGCAAGCAGCTGTACAGAAGAATGGAGTGGACCCGGTGCACCTGATACTGTTGCCTATCTGAAAGAACAGGGAGTACATCTGGCATTTCTAATCGACGAAGGCGGTATGATTATTGAAGAGCCAATCGCCGGTGTCAAAGGGATTTATGGCATGGTCGGTGTTGTAGAAAAAGGATATGGCGATTTACGTTTTACTGCAAAAGGCAAAGGCGGTCATGCAAGTGCCCCCGGCAAAAATACCCCATGGATTCGACTTGCAAAATTTATGGCTGAAACAGAACAACATTACCCGTTCACAGCAAAATTCAGTGATACAGTCAATGAAATGTTTGCCAGAGTTACACCTAATATGAATTTCGGCATGAAAATAATTTTTGCGAATATGTGGCTTTTCAGACCACTGCTGAAAAAACTTTTACCTGTTATCAGTCCTGCAGCTGGTGCGATGCTTCGCACAACACTTGCATTTACTATGGCAAAAGGAGCTGACGGATTAAATGTTCTTCCACAGGAAGCCTATATAACCGGCAATATGCGTTTTATCCCTCACCAGGCAAACAGGGAAAGTATTTCCATCATAACAGAACTTGCAAAAAAATATGATATCGAAACAGAAGTTATTTATCAGGATTCCCTTTGTCCTGTGGTAGATTATAAGAGCAAGCCTTTCCATTTGCTGGAAGAAACCGCCAGTGAAGTCTATCCAGGCATTGGGATCTGTCCTTATGTTATGACTGGTGGAACTGATGCAAAATATTACAGCGATATTTGTGATCACTGCCTGCGTTTCGCTCCACTTTACATCAATCCGCAGCAGTATGAAAGCATCCACGGTCTTAATGAGAACATCTTCCAGGGAACTCTTCCTCTGGGAGTTGATTTCTATAAAAAAATCATTCAAAAGAGTTAAAGAAAGGAGAAATACTCATGAAAAAATTTATCAATGAATTCAAGGTATTCATTATGCGTGGTAACGTTATGGATCTTGCAGTTGGTGTTATTATCGGTGCTGCTTTTCAGGCAATCGTTAATTCCCTTGTAAAAGATATCATCACACCACTCATCAGTCTAATTACAGGCGGACTTGATTTTTCAAATCTGTTCATCCAGTTAAACGGTGCTGAAAAATTCACTACTGTTGCTGATGCTCAGGCAGCCGGAGTTGCCGTTCTCGCATACGGAAGTTTCATCACAGCAGTGATTAACTTCCTCATCATGGCATTTGTAATCTTTTGTCTTGTAAAAGGAATCAACACATTAAGTGCAAAGATGATCCATACAGAAGAAGAAGCTTCTGCAGCTCCAACTACAAAAAAATGTCCTTACTGCCAGAGCGAAATCAATATCGAAGCTACAAGATGTCCACATTGTACATCTGAAATTCAGTAAGATTCTTACCATAAAACCGTTTCATTCTGCGAATTTGAAACGGTTTTATTTTTTTATATTTTTTGTTTCGAATTTGTTAATATTTTTAATAAATGTTTTTGATTTTTGACACATCCGATTCACAATTCTTTTCTATACTATACTCATAACAAAGAACAAGTTCATGAACAATAAGAATTTAAGAAGACGGCAGTTGTGCTGACACTACTCGTGCGATTGCCGGGCTTCGACCAAAAAGACAATTAAACGATATTAAATATATAGATTTTTCTCCTTCCTTTACAAGAAGAGCTATTGCAAGATAATTGGTATATGAATTATCTTACAATAGCTCTTCTTCTGTTTTTATTAAATTATAAACTGCTCAAAAGTTTCACCAGATATTCCCAACATCTTTCTACAGAAACAACCTCCAGGCGTTCTGCCGGAGTATGCACATCGAAAAGATTCGGTCCAAAAGATACCATATCAATTCCAGGAATCTTCTCTGCAAAAAATCCACATTCAAGCCCTGCATGAACCGCCTCTATAATCGGTTGTTTTTCATACATTTTTTCATAAACTTCTGTCATTTTTTCACGAAGAGGAGAATCTTCCGCATATTCCCAAGCCGGATATTCTGCATCAAATTCCGTCTTACCGCCATATTTTTCTGAACAGGTTTGAATAATATTTTTCATTATTTCTTTTTCATCAGTAACACTGCTTCGGATCAAAAATGTAGTACTGAAATTTTCATTTTCTGTCCTCGCAATTCCCAGATTTGAAGAAGTCTGAACAAGTCCGTCAATATTCTGACTCATCGTGGCAACTCCATTCGGGACTTCTGTCAAAAATCCTAAAACTTTCTGCGTACTTTCTTTATCCATACAGCTGAGCACCGGCAAAATTCCTTCAATCACCATACTGAGTTCCGGCTCTGTATCTTCCAGCTCCATTGTAATCCCTTCAGCACAGGCAATTGCGAGTTCTTCGAAAATCTCTTCATTTTCCTCATCTACACAAACAATCACTTCCGCAGACTTTGGAATTGCATTATCTTTCACTCCTCCCTGAAAATGTGCGATTGTGAAATCGCACTCTGCTTTTATCGCATTAAGCATAACAGCCAAAAGCAAAATCGCATTCTGTCTTGGCTTATGAATCTCCCCACCGGAATGTCCGCCCAAAAGATCCTCCACACTGATGCGAAAAGAAGACTGTCGTGTATTCATGTTGTCTGTGCTGATAAAACGAACTGGCATCTCGCAGAATACACCGACTCCACCTGCACAGCTCACTGTCAGAACCCCTTCTTCTTCTGAATCAATATTTATCAGCTTTCTGCCATTTAAATACTCTGTTTCAAGACCACTTGCACCTCCCATGTCTGTTTCTTCATCTGTTGTGAAAAGTGCCTCAATTTTTGGATGAGAAAGTTCTTTTGATGCAAGAACAGCCAATATATAAGCAAGTGCAATTCCATCATCGCCGCCTAAAGTTGTTCCCTTTGCCCAGACAAATTTCCCATCTGTCTCGAGTTCAAGCCCATCCTGTTCCATATCCAGAGTGCACTCTGCAATCTTATCGCATACCATATCCATATGCCCCTGCAAAATCACTGTTTCATGATCCTCATACCCTACTGTCGCATCTTTATAAATAATTATATTTCCAACATTGTCTTTTTTTGCATCCAATCCATTCTCTTTGGCAAAGTCCAAAAAATAGTCTGCCAAAGTATCTGTATTTCCTGACCCATGAGGGATGGAACAGATTTTTTCAAAATATCCAAGTACCTCTTTTGGATTTAATCCTTCTAACATTCTCTTTTCTCCAATTTTCTACGATTCAAATAGTCTTTTTACAGGTTTTCCATTTTCCAACTGAAAAATACGCTGATTTCTGCTTCCTCTGAATTTCAATGTAATATCCTTCTGTGCATCTATAAATTTCCCATCCACAAGAATATCAATATAAGAAAGCATCTCCTCTGTAAATTCTGTGTATTTCTTCCCTCCAGGCAAAAGATCTTCATCCAGAAGATAGCCTGTGTAACACCAGATATCCTTTTTCGGATAAGTCTCTTTTATCCTCCGAAGAAGTCCTGCTAATTCGGCCTGGTTTTCTTCCTCAAACGGCTCTCCTCCCAGAAGGCTGAACCCTGCAATATAAACCGGACTTAATGCCTTCAAAATCTCCTCTTCTGTTTCCTTCGTAAACTCTTTTCCATAAGAAAAACTCCATGTCTCCGGATTAAAACAATTCTCGCAGTGATTTCTGCAGCCGGATACAAATAAACTGACTCTCACACCCAGACCATCTGCTATGTCATATGTTTTTATTTTTCCATAATACATCCTTTTTCTCCATTTAATTCCCGCTCTGTTGTTTTAAGGCGTGCATCATACTCTGACACACGCCTTTTATTGCTTATTATCTATTTTTATTCTTTTACAGATGCAGTACTCTGTCTTGAATCTCCTGTGTTCTTCCCTGATTCCAGTACTGTGTTCCAATATATCCGCAAGTTCTTCTTGCAACAAACATTGTATCCTGATCTCTATTTCCACAATTTGGGCATTCCCATACAAGTTTACCATGACCATCTTCTTTTACAAGAATCTCCCCATCGTATCCACATTTCTCACAATAATCACTCTTTGTATTCAGCTCTGCATACATAATATTATCATAAATATACTGCATTACTGCAATTACTGCAGGGATGTTATTCTGCATGTCAGGAACTTCCACATAACTGATCGCTCCACCAGGAGAAAGCTTCTGGAAATCTGCCTCGAAGGAAAGCTTGTCAAAAGCATTGATTTCTTCTGAAACATGTACGTGATAGCTGTTTGTAATATAATTCTTATCTGTCACTCCCGGAATGATACCGAAACGTTTCTGAAGACATTTTGCAAACTTATAAGTTGTAGATTCCATCGGTGTTCCATAAACAGAATAGCTGATATTCTCTGCCGCTTTCCATTCTTTGCACTTATCATTCAAACGCTGCATAACTGCCAGTGCAAATGGCTTTGCATCTGGATGTGTATGTGACTTTCCACACATTCTCATACACATCTCATAGAGTCCTGCATAACCAAGTGAAATTGTAGAATAGCCATTATACAGAAGCTTATCAATCTTTTCGCCCTTTTTCAGACGAGCAAGTGCTCCATACTGCCAGAGAATCGGAGCAACATCTGAGATTGTTCCAAGAAGTCTCTCATGACGGCATCTTAAACCTTTGTGGCAAAGTTCCAGTCTTTCATCAAGAATCTCCCAGAATCTGTCCATATCACCTTCTGAAGAGCAGGCAACATCAACCAGATTGATCGTAACGACCCCCTGATTAAATCGTCCATAAAACTTATGACTTCCATCAGGATTGCGCTGGGAATCTTCTACTGTCAGGAAAGAACGACATCCCATACAAGTATAAACCTCTCCCTGCTTCAGTTCTTTCATAATCTTTGCAGAAATATAATCCGGTACCATTCTCTTTGCAGTACACTGAGCTGCCAATAGTGTAAGCTCCCAATACTTTGTACCTTCTGCAATATTATCTTCATCCAGTACATAAATCAGCTTTGGAAATGCAGGTGTGATCCATACACCCTTCTCATTCTTAACACCACGGATTCTCTGCTTCAGTACTTCTTCAACAATCATCGCCAGATCATCTCTTGTGCGGCCTTCCGAAACTTCATCAAGATACATAAATACTGTAACAAACGGCGCCTGACCATTACATGTCATCAGTGTGATCAACTGATACTGGATCGTCTGAATTCCACTTTTAATCTCTTCGCGCAGACGTCTCTCTGTCACTCTGTTTATAATATCTTCATCCATACTTTCGCCACATTCCTGACGCTCAGCGATAACAGCTTTTTTAATCTTCTGTCTGCTGACCTCAACAAATGGTGCAAGATGTGCCAGCGAGAAAGACTGCCCTCCATACTGATTACTTGCGACCTGAGCAACAATCTGTGTTGTTACATTACATGCCGTAAAAAAGCTGTGTGGCTTCTCAATCAGTGTATCACTGATCACAGTGCCGTTCTGGAGCATATCTTCCAGATTAATCAGGTCACAGTTGTGCTCCTTCTGTGCAAAATAATCTGTATCATGAAAGTGAATGATTCCATCTTCATGTGCTGCTACAATATCTTCCGGAAGAAGAACGCGCTTGGAAAGGTCCTTACTCACTTCTCCCGCCATATAATCTCGCTGTGTAGAGTTAATGATCGGATTCTTGTTAGAATTTTCCTGCTTCACCTCTTCATTCAAATGTTCAATCAATGCAAGAATTCCATTATCTGTTGTATTAGACTTTCTCGCAAGCTCTCTTTTATAACGATAACGAACATACTTCTGCGCTACTTCATACCCACGCATCCCCATAATGCTGGTCTCTACCATATCCTGAATATCTTCTACCTGTACTGCATGAGTCATCTTCTTCACCTGCTGTGCAATATCCTCTGCAATCGCACGGATCTGATATTCGTTCATTTTATAAATATTCTCTACCTCATTATTCGCTGCACTAATTGCATTCATAATCTTTAAAATATCAAAATCTACTTCTTCACCATTTCGTTTGATAACTTTAGTCATCACCACTTCAGTCATAAGACGATTCATCCTCCTGTCATTGAATATTATGTCAATAGTTTCTTTATCCCTAAATTGTGTAATCAATTCACCCCCACGCACACACTATATATTGTATATGCAATCATTATATTACTACAAAATGTGCGATTTGAAAAGCATAATTTTTAAATTAACAAAGAAAGTTTGTTTCGACTAACTTTTTAAAACTGAAGTCAGGTGATGAAGTGTTCTTAGCACAGGGGTAAAAAAATCCACTTATCTGACGCACACTAGAAATGTACGATATTCTTCAATATAAAGAATATAATCGGTATCAACAGTGCCGGCAGCATATTCAGCGTTTTACTTTCTTTCACCTTCAAAATATTAAGTCCTGAAGCCGCAATCAAAATGCCGCCTACAATTGACAACTCACACATCAACTCCTCTGTAAAAAATGCTCCTGCGCCAAAATATGCCGCTGCATAAATTGTTCCCTGCCATGCAAACAAAATCGGTGCTGCATAAATCATACCAATCCCATAAGTCGATGCAAATACCGTCGATGTCACAAAATCAAGAACAGCATTGGTAAACAGATATGTATGATCCCTATTCAGCGCACTCATGACCGGACCTAAAATCGACAAGGTTCCGATACAATATAACAACACTGCACTGGAAAGCCCCTCTCCCAGTTTAGAAGCTGAAAAATGTCCCATCAGATTCTGAAATTTGCTATCCAGATCGATCCATGCTCCAAACAAACTTCCAACAGCAAGGCTCACGATAAAAAGCACCGGATACTTACTGTCCGGCATATTTGACACTACTGCGTTGATTCCGAGCATAGTCGCCGCAAATCCCATTGCATTAAACAACGAGTCCTGGTACTTCGGATTGATTCCTTTTTTCAGACAACTCCCCACAAGAGTTCCTGTGATAATTGTCCCCGTATTCACAATTGTTCCTATCATAAGATTTTCACCTCTTAAATCAATATTATGACTATTATATCTCATAGAATTCTTTCATTCAATGAACTTTATTAACGAAAGAAAGGACGCCCTTTTTATAGGACGTCCTTTTCGAAGATTATTTTTCATCTTTAGATGGTACAAAGTAAATAAAAATCAGAGAACTTAAAAGCAGCATTGCAGGATAGAACAGCTTTGGAATAACATCAAAAGCTGAGATTGTATATCCTAATTCATGTACTGCTGAAATAGCCACGAGCATCTGCGCACCATATGGAATCACACCCTGGAAAATACAGGAGAATGTATCCAGAAGTGATGCTGTTTTCTTTGGTGAAATACCATATTCCTGTGCCATTTCTTTTGCAATTGGATTTGCCATAACAATAGCAACTGTATTATTCGCTGTTGCAATATCCATTGTGCCAACCAAAAGACCAATACCAAGCTGTCCACCTTTTTTACCCTTAAATACTTTGCGGATAAACTGAAGAAGTGCTTCAAATCCACCATATTCACGAATCAATTCGCACATAGCTGCAACAAGAATCGCAACCATACTTGTCTCAAACATTCCAGAAACACCTGAGCCCATACTTGAAATAAGTTCTACAAATGTAATGCTTCCTGTCACAAGCATGATCAATGCTCCTGTTGCAATACCAATCAAAAGTACAACGAATACATTGATACCAATAATACCTCCGATCAACACAAGTACATATGGTATGATCTGGATCAAATTGTATGTATTTTCTACATTTCCACTCAATTCTGTATTCATAGAAAGTACAAGAATCAGAACAAGTGTTACTAATGCTGCCGGAAGGGCAATACCAAAGTTCTGACGGAACTTATCTTTCATCTCACATCCCTGACCATTACATGCAGCAATTGTTGTATCTGAAATAAATGAAAGGTTGTCTCCAAACATCGCACCACCCATAACAGAACCAACGCAAAGTGCAAGATCAAATCCAGAAGCTGAAGAAACAGCAACTGCGATCGGTGTAAGTAATGTGATCGTTCCTACAGATGTACCCATCGCTGTTGATACAAAACATGCTACTACAAATAATACTGCTACTGCAAACTGTGCAGGAATAATAGAAAGCATAAAATATGCTACACTTTCTGCACTGCTTCTTCCTACTACACCCACAAAACAACCTGCTGCAAGGAAGATTAAGAGCATTGTGATAATATTTTTGTCGCCAACGCCTTTCCCCATAAGTTCCAGTTTCTGGTCAAATTTCAATTCGCGATTCTGAAGACATGCTACTAAAATCGCTGACAAAAATGCTACTACAATCGGAATGTTATAAAATCCCATCGGGATTCCCATAACATACTCAAATAAAATTCCAAGTCCAAGATAGAGAACAAGGAATACGCCAATTGGCAATAATGCAATTGGATTACTCTTTTTCATATGTATTTTCCTCCATAAAATCCTTTATCTTTTAATGTAGCACACTATTATCAAGCAGGTCAAGCCACCTCACTGTTTTCTATTATAAAAGGGCATGATTTATTTTGCAATCATACCCTCAATATCTTTATATCATTTTTCTGCCTTCAGTCCCCACGATCCTGACAACCTTCTTTGAAAGAATACCGATCAAGCTTCCTGTAACAACACCAGATACAAGTAATACCGGAAAATAATAGAACACTGCAGTATTATTAAGCACTGCTGCTGCTGCTGCGAGCTGACCAACATTATGAAAAACACCGCCTGCAACACTGACGCCAATGATTGATAGATCGGCATATTTTTTTAATAACAACATTACAACAAAACTCAGCATACCGCCTGCAACACTATAGATGATTGACATTCCATTTCCAAACATCCATCCTATCAGCAAAATGCGGACCAACGAAATCAAAAGTACTTCATGTGGCTTCAGAAAATAAAACCCTATCACGATTACAAGATTGGCGAGTCCAAGCTTCATGCCGGGAATTCCAAAATTAAATGGAATCAACACCTCTATATAACTGAAAATCATTGCAAGTGCAACCAGCACTCCGCAAACTGCAACCTTTTTACTCATATTCCGTGCCCTTCTATAATCTGTTTATCTTCAAGATTCTTATTTTGCAGCGAGCAATGCCTTCAGATATTCCCACACCCTCGCTGTGGAACTGATACTTACTCTCTCATTCGGTGTATGAACTGCTGTCAGATTCGGTCCGAAAGAAACGCAGTCCAGTCCTGGAATCTTGTCGGACAAAATTCCACATTCCAGTCCGGCATGAATCAGTTCTACTTTTGGTTCATATCCATACTGTTCTTTAAATACACTAATGCAAAGATCACGAAGTTTTGATTCCTTCGCATATGGCCATGATGGATAATCTCCGGAAATCTCTACAGTTCCGCCAAGCATTCCTGTCAGATATTCGATTTTATCTGACATATATTCCTTCGCAGATACAACAGAACTTCTAATAGAAAAGGCCATCTCAAATGTATCTTCTTTCAATTCTACAGTCCCAAGATTCAATGAACTTTCTACAAGCCCCGGAAGATCCATACTCATTGCCTGGATTCCATTCGGCATAAGATTCAGAGACATCATAATTTTCTGTGCTGAAATGTCTTCCAACACCATAGTTTTTTCAATTTCTTCTGCTTCGACAGATAATCTGATATCCGGATCAGCAGTTCCATATTCTGCTGCCATTTTCTCATTAAATACTTCTGCAATATTTTTCAGAATATAAAGGTCCTCCTCTTCAATCAAGATTACTGCCTTTGAATCTTTTGGAATTACATTTTCTTTTACACCACTG
Organism: Schaedlerella sp.; assembly: GCA_036309085.1. Classification (GTDB taxonomy): domain Bacteria; phylum Bacillota; class Clostridia; order Lachnospirales; family Lachnospiraceae; genus Schaedlerella. The sequence goes on along the minus strand of JAXJUL010000026.1, from coordinate 4,901 downwards.
TTCAGTTCTACTATAGAACAGGAAATATTCTGTTCTAAAAGCATCATAAATCTTCCCATCAGCACGGCTGCATTTGCACGTCCGCGATCGATTTCAATACCAGAATGTCCGCCAAGAAGCCCTTCAATACTCAGTTTGCATACAAGTCCCTCTTTTTCTTCTCTCTGTACCGGAATGACGCAGTAATCTCTTCTTCCACCAGCACATCCTACAGTCAGCACACCCTCATCTTCGGAATCAATATTGATAAGACGTTTCGCCTGACATTCCGACAGATCAATTCCTGCTGCGCCAATCAGACCAACTTCCTCACTGACTGTCAGAACAACTTCCAGTCTTGGATGTGAAATCTCCTTAGAATCCAACACTGCTAGTGCATATGCAACTGCAATCCCATCATCAGCTCCAAGTGTTGTTCCTTTTGCGCCAATCAGGTCTCCCTCTACAAAAAGTTCAAGACCGTCTTTCTCAAGATCAAGAGTACAATCCTGAGTTTTATCTCCTACCATATCCAGATGTCCCTGAAGAATGACTGCTGGAACATCTTCATAACCTTCTGTCGCCTCTGCAATGATTACAACATTACCCAGTTCATCCTGCCTACAGAATAATCCTCTGTCCTGAGCAAATTTTACACAGTAATCACTTAGCTCCTGTTCATGAAATGATGTATGCGGAATTGCACAGATTTCTTCAAAAAAATGAAATACCTCTGCAGGCTGTAAATTATCTAAAATCCTCATATCTACCTCCTGATATATTTTATTATAGATTGTTCAAAAATATTTAACACTTGAAATATTATACAACAGAATCTGTGTTAACGGAAAGCATTTCCTTAAATACCAAAAAAATTTTTAAGTTAGAAAAGGATATTCTTGCATCATAAAAGTCTAGAGAGTATAATAATACCGTGAATAGAGAAACTACTTATTCACAGACCCTGTATGTCATTTATCTATATATGCCTGATTGACGCATAAAACTGACATACGAAACTATACTACATTATAGAAAATGAAGGTGTAATTTATGGAAAGAAAAGTAGGAACTATATCAAGAGGAATCCGTTGTCCAATCATCAGAGAAGGAGACAACCTTGTTGACATTACAGTTGACAGCGTATTAGAAGCAGCTCAGAGCGAAGGCTATGAGATGAGAGACAGAGACATCGTTGCTATGACAGAGTCTATCGTTGCTCGTGCTCAGGGTAACTATGCAACTGTTCAGGATGTTGCTGATGATGTGAAAGCTAAACTGGGCGGCGGCACAATTGGTGTTATCTTCCCAATCCTGTCCCGTAACCGTTTCTCCATCTGTCTGAAAGGTATCGCAATGGGAGCTAAGAAAGTTGTTCTTATGCTCAGCTACCCAAGTGATGAAGTTGGAAACGCACTCTTAACTTATGACCAGCTCGATGAAAAAGGAATCAATCCTTACAGCGATGTACTGACACTTGAAAAGTACCGTGAACTTTTTGGTAATAATGTACATGAATTTACAGGTGTTGACTATGTTCAGTATTATTCAGACATCATTACAGAAGCAGGTGCAGAAGTTGAAATCATCTTTGCCAACCAGGCAAAAGCAATTCTTGACTATGCTGACTGTGTACTGACTTGCGATATCCACACAAGATTCAGAAACAAACGTCTTCTGAAAGCAGCAGGCGCTAAAGTTGTATTAGGTATGGATGATATCCTTAATGCTCCAGTTAACGGAAGCGGATATAACGAAGCTTACGGTCTTCTCGGATCCAATAAATCAACTGAAGATACAATCAAACTCTTCCCTAAAACAGCAGAATGTAGAGAACTTGTTGCAGCAATTCAGGGTAAATTCCTTGAAAAGACAGGAAAATACGTTGAAGTTATGGTTTACGGAGACGGTGCTTTCAAAGATCCTCAGGGAAAAATCTGGGAACTTGCTGACCCTGTTGTTTCTCCAGCTTACACAGAAGGCCTCGTTGGTACACCTAACGAACTGAAACTGAAATATCTTGCAGATAATGACTACAAAGATCTCAGCGGTGCTGAACTGAAAGAAGCTATCTCCGCAAGTATCCGTGCAAAAGGCTCAAACCTTGTAGGCAATATGGCTTCTCAGGGAACAACTCCAAGACAGCTTACAGACCTGATCGGATCACTTTGTGACCTTACAAGCGGTTCTGGTGACAAAGGTACACCAATTATCCACATTCAGGGATACTTTGACAACTACACAACAGATTAGTATTTATGTAGTAATATATAACGGGGCGCAAATCACGCCCCGTTATTTTAATATTAATAATTTTCATCCAAAAATCTTTCCACTGCCATATTGAATCTCCAGTACTTTCTATCTGCAACCCAGTGATCTCCCCCTACAAATACAAGTTCTGCATCTTCAATATGATTATAGATCCGCTTCGTATGAGAAGCTTTTATCAAATCCTTCGTTCCGGCAATTACAAGAGTCCTTGCCTGAATTTTTTCCAGATCTTTTGCTTTAAGATCTGGGTCCTTGACCATAAGACAAAGCATCTCCATCTCGGGCACAGCAGACTCATCCTCTTTTGCTCTTGCAACGGCTTTCTTATAATCAGACATAATTGATCTTGCCACACCAAATTTTAATCCTCTCAGGAACAGATTTGCTCCATTTAAAATCAGACAATCTACCATTTCAGGATATTTCATCGCAAACACCATCGCAATATTCCCGCCATCTGAAAATCCAAGAATATGTGCTTTTTTAATTTCATGGTCGTGCATAAAATAACAGAGATCATCTGCAAACTGTGCAATTGTAAATGGTGCTTTACCTCTCGGTGATTTCCCATGTCCTCTTGTATCAATTGCGATTACTCTGTATTTTCTTGAAAAATACTTAATCTGATGCGAAAAATAACTATGATCTTCTCCATTTCCGTGAAGAAGAATCAATGGTTCCCCCTGTCCTTCTTCTATATAATAATTTTGTATCTTCATAAATTTATCACACCTGCCATTCCCAGCTTCTCATTCAGTTTTGAGTATATTCTTTCCTTAAACCACTGTTCATTGGATTTTTTTATTGCTTCGTCCAGACCAAACCAAGCTGCATCACTGTTCTCATCTGGTTTAATCCGCAAAGGAAGGGTATCATCAGCTTCCAACAAATATGTCACATTCATATGAAGATGTGACGAGATATACTTTCCTTTTTTCATATGACCACTCACCGGAAGAATTTCCAAAGAAAATATTTCATCTTTCACAGCATTTACTGCCTTTAATCCACTCTCTTCCTGCACTTCCTTTTTCGCAACTTTCAGTAAATCACTTTCTCCATCAGCGTGTCCGCCAAGCCAGCTCCATGAATCATACAAATTATGATAGACCATTAAAATTTTTGTACGCGCAGGATTTACGACCCAGCCAGAAACAGTAATGTGTGCAGATTTATTATCTCTTGTTAATAAATTCTCTCCATTTCTCAGGCGGTAGAGAAACTCTGATTTATCAGCTTCTTCCTGCTCATTCCATGGAACAAAATTTTCTATAGATTCTATTATTTTCATAATATAAATTCCTCAAATCATTTGTTCTGATATCCTGTATCCTCTTTCTTATTTCTACATTTTAACATGCCCGATATATCTTGTAAATCTGTACAAAACCGCTCTATATTTTTTATTCCCCGCATACGCCAAATTAATGTTGTAATCAACCCAGTTTTTTACAGGGCATTGCTAATGTATTTTAGCTTGATTTTGATGTACATATACTATAACATATTTAGCATGAAAGCACTGATTAAATACTTCTTCTATTTTCTAAAGCTTTCTAAACTTAATTTTAAAGGAAATCAAAAAATGAAAAAAGCTACAAATGAAAATCTCCTACAAAATAATCTCATCGTCTGGCTCTGCGCCTTACTCTGCTGTGCCTTATGGGGAAGTGCTTTCCCTTGCATCAAGATAGGTTATCAGTTGTTTGAAATCTCTGGCTCCGATACAGCCTCCGTTATTTTATTTGCGGGCTGCCGTTTTACATTTGCAGGCATCCTGACTATTCTTTTCGGAAGTCTGGTTTCAAAAAAAATTCTCTATCCACAGAAACGGGCATATGGAAAAGTTCTGTGGCTTTGTATGCTTCAGACTGTTCTTCAATATTTATTTTTCTACATTGGTCTTGCACATACAAGCGGAGTAAAAGCCTCCATTATAAATGCTGTCAATGTGTTTGTTGCTCTCCTCGTATCCAGCCTGATCTTCCGACAGGAGAAGCTTGCATCCAATAAAATCTTTGGGTGTATTGTCGGATTCGCAGGTGTTGTTCTGATCAATATGAATGGCATGAATTTTGAAATGAGTCTGACCGGCGAAGGCTTCATTTTTCTCTCCACTGTTGCCTATGCATTTTCTTCTGTCTATCTGAAAAAATTTTCTGTGTCGGAAAATCCTGTCATGCTCAGCGGATATCAATTCGTTGTCGGAGGAGTAATCATGATTTCAGCCGGAATCTGGATGGGGGGAAAAATTACTTCAGTGTCCATACAGGGACTTCTGCTCCTGACTTATCTCTCCTTTGTCTCTGCAATGGCCTATACGCTTTGGGGAATTCTCCTCAAACACAATCCTGTCTCTAGGATTGCTGTATTTGGATTCATGACCCCTGTGTTCGGCGTAATCTTGTCCGCAGTTTTGCTGGGAGAAACAACACAGGCAACCGGACTGATTAGTGTCCTTTCCCTTATTCTGGTATGTGTCGGAATCTATATCGTAAATTGTAAATAAGAAAACCTTCGGTAGTTTTTGTGATATGATTCCCCCTAAGTAGACATGGTAAATAACCAAAATCTACTTAGGGGGATTTTTTATGTCAAAATATTCCGTTGAACTTAAAATTGCTGCGTGTAAAGACTTCCTTTCAGGA